>JAMPED010000030.1 GCA_023665325.1 Acetobacter sp. | reverse complement strand
CATAAGAGCTATTATGCGACAAGGGATAAAAATTATGTAAAAACAATATGTTAAATTGATACAACTGAAATGTGCGGATTCGGGTGGATTAAATTGAGTGAAAATTCAAATATAGATAATATAAAAATGATAAATAAATTAAAAATAGAAATATATCATTTGAAGTGAATTTTTTAAACAATCTAATCCATAATTTTCTGACCAAAATGGAGTCGCAAATTTTAAATAAAAAAGGGTACCCAATCATAAAAAGGGTACCCCTATGAGTATGTGTTAGATATGTGAATTCAACCAAGCTTCAATAGAAGATTGAGAATTAAAACCAACTTTAGAATCAATTTTCTCACCATCTTTAAAAAGAAACATTGTTGGAATGCTTCTAATTTCAAAACTAGCCGCTGTTGCTGGGGCTTCATCAACATTCATTTTACAGATTTTGACTTTTTCACCATATTCTTTATTAACTTCCTCCAGAACAGGACCAAGTTGACGGCAAGGACCACACCATTCCGCCCAAAAGTCAACCAATACTAATCCTTTAGATTTTAAAACTTCTTCTTCAAACTGACTATCACTTATTGCTCTCATCTCTTTTCCTTTCGTTTAATGTTAATGCCAATAATATAAGAATGTTTTTTCACATATTAAAGATTATCCAATATATTAACCGAAAAGTTTTATATTTTCATCATATTACAAGTATTAGTCCACAATATGTATGTATCAATGGTTTTGTTTGGATAGATTCGTTGCAGTAGATTTTTATATATTTGCAATTGGTTTAGATAAAGTTGAGGAACGTCCTCTATTGTTTTAGCCGCAGGACGATTAGTTTTGTAATCAACCACAATAACCTTATCTTCAGAAATAACTAATCTATCAACTTTAGCTGAAATTATTTTACCATCCATTTCACCAATAATCGGAACTTCAGCCATTGAAGACGTTGAAAACAACTCAGGATAAGTCGTACAAAGTTTTAGAACCTCTGTAACAATAGACGAATGTGCCGATTCAGAAAGCTCAGGAAGCTGCTTTTGTATAAATTCAATCGCAGCCGATTCGCGTATAGTTGTATCAATTGTACAAATATATTGCAAAAGCTTGTGGATGGCAATTCCACGTTTATAAAAATGTCCATTTTCAGCCAAAGGAGAAGCAACAATTTCTTGCTCATCATCAAGATTATGTGATGGCGCATATGGTTTTGCCAATGGATTTTCTATTGGTGCTGGAGTAAATAAATAAGAGTAATCAGGAAACGAATTAGGTTTCGAAATAATAATATTTTCAGTTTTAAATAGATTTTCTTGTGGAATATCATAAACTATTCTTTTGTCATCATCTTTGATGCAAGTGTTTGACTTTATATTATTTTTTAGAAGTTTGTACCACGACTCATCATCAGCATCAGCAGCTTTTGTGACACCAGCAATATAAAGTCTATCTTCAGCACGTGTGAGTGCAACGTATAAAAGACGGCGATACTCTTCAAAATCAGCTTCAAGTTTTTGTGTCTTTATTCTTTTACAATTTTCGTCATAATAAGCAGCTGCAGTTGGAAAATAAAATACATTGTCATCCCATAATAACTCACTTTTTGAAGATCTATTTTTGATGCGAGTTGTATCCGCTAGTATCACAATCGGAGCCTGCAATCCTTTTGAGCCGTGAACTGTCATAATTTTTACAGTATTGCTATCACCTTGCTCCATTTCTTTTTGCACAATAACTTCATCTTCAGCAATCCAGTTAATAAACGTTTCAAGCGAAGGCGTATGTTTTTGCTCAAAAGCTAAGGTTAAATTTAAAAATTCATCTAAGACATCTTCAACTTCATTTCCCATACGAGCAATAAAATTTTTCCGTCCCTTAAGATTAACTAAAATATGATTGAACAATTCGAAAGGACGCGTGAAACCACTCATATTTGTTAAAGATTTTAAATTTTCTGCTATTTCAGAATATTTAGAATCACTTAATAGACGGTTAAATAAAGATCCTTTACGCTGATAACATAAATGAAATAAATCATCATCATCAAGCATAAAAAGAGGAGATTTTAAAACCTCTGCCAGTGAAAGATCATCAGAAGGAAGTAATAAAAATTTACCTAAAGAAATCAAATCTTGGACAGCAATTTGCTCTAATAATTTTAGTTTATCAATACCTGAAACATTAACCCCAATATCTTTACACGCACGAACAAACTCTTCAACAAACACATTACGTTGTTGGACCAAAAACATAAAATCACCATACCTAATAGGACGATTCTGTGAAACTAATAATTCCTTAGCTTCTACCATATTTTTAATATTCTGAGCAATCATTCTAGCTAGCTGATTAGATAATGAAGTTTTTTGAATTCGGTTAATCGGTAAATGGTAATTATAATTTTCAGGTTCATCTTCTTTGCAAGGATGAAGTAAGGGGAGAATTTCTACTCTACCACCATCTCCTAATCGAAACGGAAGATGGTTGATATGTTCATCTAACGGAATAACACCTTTTTTAGCGTGTATATCTTCAAATAATGTATTAACGCAATCCATCACAGCTTTAGTGGAACGGAAAGAAACATCCAATTGAATTTTTGAAAAATTAGAGGTTTGTCCTTTAAAATAATGATACATCTTATCAAACTCTTTTGGATCAGCCCCCTGAAAACTATAAATAGATTGTTTACGATCTCCCACCACAAAAACAGTACGTGGAGCATTATTATCTCTACTACCGATTCCTGCAAAAAATTCTTGAGTAAGTGCACGAATAATAGCCCATTGATTTGGAGATGTATCTTGTGCTTCATCAATTAAAATATGCTCAATACCACCATCAAGTTTAAACAGAACCCAATCTGCAACTTCTTTATTCTCAAGCAAATGTCTAGTAATAACAATCAGGTCTTCATAATCAAGTGAAGCATAAATTTCTTTATAAGTATTATAATTATCAATAATATGCTTTGCAATGTATAGAACAGCTGCAGTAGAATGTAAAACGTTTAAGGCTGCTAATTTGTTTTCGGTAGAAAGCAAATTTTCAGCTTGTTCAGTCATAAAAACTAAAATATCTGGAAACGTTTTAATAACAGCTTTAGTAGCTAATCTCGTTTTTATCGTATTTTCTTTCGTTAAAAAAGCTTGTTTATATAAATTATAAGTATCTGCAGAGAAGTTATTTTCTCCAACAAAAGCAAATATTTCTGCTCGTTTAGCATCCTCCTTTCCGCCTTCCTTAAATGCATTAAGGGCTTGCATAAAAAGAGAATAATCGATTTTTTTCATCATTTCAGCTTTTATTTCATCTTTTGATGTGCTGAGTGTAATATCAAGATTTCGCTCTAGCTGCTTAATAATTGTAGCGATATCATTATGATAATATTGAAACAAAGAGCTTATTTTGCTACGATTCTCTGTAATCATATTCATAATTTCAGGAAATTTAAATTCACTGACATTTTGGGTAAGATAAATAACCGAATTTTTTAAAATATCATTATCTGAATTGTCAGCTTGTTTTAATAAATCCAATTTGATGTTTTGCAAAATTTCTTTAGCGCTGCGATTATCTAAAACTTCAAAATAAGGAGAAATACCAGCCTCAAGAGGGAAACGTTTCAGAATATCTTGGCAAAAACTATGTATAGTTTGAATTTTCATTCCACCACGTGTATCCAAAAGAATTGCAAATAAAGTACGAGCAAAACTCAGCAAATTATTCCTATTCTCTTTTTTATAATCTTCTCCCAGTAATTTTTTTAGTTCTTTTTTCAACTCCTCTTCATCTTCAACAGCCCAAGAGCTTAAACGCTTTGCAATACGCTCGTTCATCTCAACAGCAGCAGCTTTAGTGTAAGTTAAACATAATATTTTTGCAGGGTCAACTTTGGCTAATAATAATCTTAGAACACGGTCAGATAAAACTTTAGTCTTACCAGTTCCAGCAGATGCTTCTACCCAAACAGATTTATCAGGCGCTGCTGCAGAAAGTTGTTGCTTTGTTGCCAATTCAATAAGACTTTGCCGTTCTTTTGCGTAATTAGTCATCGCCGCCTTCTCCATTTTCTTGTACAGACCATTCTTTGATGCGGGCCAAATGCTCATAGTCTTTATTTTTAGGAATAAATTTGGGAACGGGACGGGAATGATATGGAGTCGTTTCAAAATCAAATGTTGAAATCAATCTAAGCAGATAGTCCTCACATTTTTCAATAAGAGATTCTTCTTTAGGGTTAATCTCAAGTTTTTTTGTGCCCAATTGCCAATAAATCATTTGACAAACATCATTACTCTTTATACCAGTAAAACCATTTTTGCTCGCAATCAATCCCTCCAAAGAAAGTTGTAAAGCGTGCCCGCTGCAAACTTGCTTATAGCTGGGGAATTGCCCTGTTTTATAATCAATAATATTGAGTGTTCCATCTTCTAATTCATCGATTCTATCTGCGATAGCTGTAAAGCTAAAAGGACCATTTGGCAAGTTATATTGAATTTCACCACAAATTTCATTATGTACTACACGAACTGTAGAGCGATACTTTTTTTCTTGTTCAATTATCCATTCAGCCGTTTTTTCAAATTTAGGCATCCAAAAATTTCGTTTATCGTCATCAATCTGACTTTGTAAAAAATGTTTTTTACCCAAATTGAGCAAAATATCTAATGCATTATCTGGTAATTTTGCAGGATATAAATTATTAAATTCTTCAATGATTGAGTGAATAAGAGTTCCATAATCACGTTGATCCATTGGCATATCTAAGTCATCTAAAGGATATAGCTTAAGAATGTATTTAGCAAAAACAGAATAAGGATCAGCGACTAACAAATCTACTCCACTAGCAGAAAGTTTTCGCGGACGAGCAGAAAGAGGAGGGCAGGGGGCAGGTGCTTTAATTGGTGTATAAGCCTTAGGTTTATCAGCATTATTTGCTAAAAGAAAGAAATCATCTTCTTTAAGTGCTTCGATATCAGAATGAAGTGCCTTTAAAATAGTTTCCAATCGTAAAAGCCAGCGGGACTTCTTCATAGGTGTACCATCGATTCTCTCCGCTCTCGTCATAATAATGTTATCAGAGGCAAGAAAGCCACACAAATCTGCTCCAAGAATACCAATATTTTTTTCAGGAAGATTAAAGCCAAAATCTTTTTTCATTGGACGCGACATCCACATATCTGCTTGCGCAGGTTTTGGCCAGATACCTTCATTTACTTCTCCTAAAATGATATAGTCAAAGTGATTTAACCTGGCTTCAATAGGACCTAAAATATGAATTCTCGGGTGTGTACCATAATTTGTGCGTACACTCTCTAAAGCCATCAATTCAGAGAACAATGGAAGATAATCTTTACCAGCAATTTTACCTAAAACAGCAGCAGATTCTAGCATTTTAGTAATAAATTGTGCTGCGCATTTTCCAGCATCACCACGCCATAAAATATTTTTTCCTTCTTCAATATCAGAAGAGGCTAAAATTTCTGCAAGGCGGATATGAATCTGTAAAATATCATAAAATTCAATAGATTCCTCGGTAAGGGCATTATGCAATTCGTTTAAAGTATTTTGTAGAGTGCTAATAAATAATTGCGTTTCTTCATCAAGAGATGCGTTATTTCGTTTGCGTAAAAAAAGCTCGTACGCATAAGTTTTTTTCCGACATTCAGCAATAGATAAATGAAATAAAGTAAAGGGATGTTTCAATAATGTAATAAGTTTAACAGTGGATTCGCTATCTTCAGCAGCTTCAACAAGTAAACGTAAAAATATACCGATAGGTGATAAATTCAAAGGTAAACCAGCCGAATCGTCTGCTTTAATTTCAAACCGTTCTAACTCTGCACACACTCTTCTAGCTAAATTTCTATCGTATGTAATCAATGCAGCCGTTTTTTCTGGTATAGCAATTATTTGTCGCAATTTTAGGGCAATAGCCAATGCCTCATCGCGTTGTGTATTACAGTTAATATAGCTAATTCCTTTAATGGCCGCTTCCAAGTTTATAGTTTTATCCAGTTGGCGCCATTTATCAGACACACAAGCTGGACGCATAAGTTCAGATATAAATTTTTCTCGTTCAATATTTTCAGGAGGGACAACATCAGTAACTTGTTCACGTGTAATATTAAGCGCTGATAAAAGTTCTTTTAGTTCAAATTGTGGATGTGAATCATCAATTGCTGCCCAATATTCGTCATCAGCTAAACAATCAATTCCCGCAAAATAAATCTCACCATTAGGCAATTGTTGTATGGTCTGCAACATATTAACAATTGCAGGAAAATTGGCTGTAATACCTGCTGCAATAATGTTCTTTTGTGTTTTTTCAGCTAACCATATATTTGCTTGTTGGATAAGAAGTTGATTTTTTAAATCGGCAGCATCCATTGCATCGCGTTCATCTAAAATCTGCGGCCAAAATTCTGTAATAATTTTTAGGAGTTTAAGAGTTTCCTGCCAGTGTGTCGCATATTTTTCAGGAACCAAACTTTCCAATCTATCAAATGAAAGTCCTTGGTTACAAGCAGTATCAATAAGATTGCCTAAATCAAGTGCTAAGTTAACTGCCTGAGCTAATGAAATCTGCTTTAAACCAAAGTCATTTGGTTTAGACATAATTAAACGAGCAAATAAGAAAACACGTTCTTCTTTACTAATAATACGCTTAGTTTGTAAAGCTATTCCAGAAACATCAAATTGACTAAAAAATAATTCATCATCATCAATTTCTGAAATAGGAATAATTTGGGGAAGAATCGTAGGTTGCAAACCTTGCACACGAATGAATGCATTAGTTAAAGCCAAGCAAGCACGTCGATTCGGCACCAAAAATACAGCAGAGGCGAAACGAAAAATATCGTCTTTGTATCGCTTAATATAAATCTGAGCCAAAACATCCCAAAAAGAACAACTTATTCTGATATTAAAAATATTAGGTAAGAAGTCACGCATTTACTTACATTCATCACTAAGATATTGAATAAATTTTTGCAAAGCTCGACCACGATGAGAAATTTTGTTTTTTTCATCGCTATTAAATTCAGCAAAAGAACGATTAAATCCGGTCGGAATAAAAATAGGATCATAACCAAATCCTGCATTTCCGCTTTTTTGTGAGGCAATACTTCCATCCACTCGTCCTTCAAAAGATTTATATTTTCCATCAGGATAAGCTAAAACAATAACACAAGAAAAATGAGCAGCTCTATTACCTGAATTTGTTTCGGCTAATTCATTTAAAAGCTTATCCATTCCTTTATCAAAATCTCGATTCGGAGCATATCTAGCTGTGTATACACCGGGTCTCCCCCCCATCGCGTCTACACACAAACCAGAATCATCTGCAAAACACGGTATATTTTGTTTTTTTGCGGCAGCTAGAGCTTTAATATAAGCGTTCTCTTCAAATGTTTTACCTGTTTCTTCTACATCAGGCAAATCTAAATCTTCCCCTGATAAAACATTGATACCCAAAGGTGATAAAATTTCTTTAATTTCAGATATCTTACCTTTGTTATGACTTGCAAAAATAATGTCTTTACATTTTTGCATTTTTAAGCGCCTCCTTTTGTATAGAAATTAGTTGATTAACCCCTTTTTGAGCCAACTCCATTAGCTCATAATAATCTTGTTTGCTAAAAGGTTTTTCCTCTGCAGTTCCTTGAATTTCAACAATTTCACCGTGTTCAGTTAAAACGAAATTAGCATCGACTTGAGCGGTGGAATCTTCTTCATATTCTAAATCTAACAATTTTTGTCCAGAACAGATTCCCACAGAAACAGCAGCCAACGATTCGCGAATTGGATACGTTGAAATCAGACCGTGCAAAACCATTTTTTTCAACGCAATAGATAAAGCAACAAAACCTCCAGTAATAGCAGCAGTTCTTGTGCCACCGTCTGCTTGTAGAACATCGCAATCAAGCGTAATTGTGTAGCCATTTAAAATTTTTAAATCAACAACAGAACGAAGAGAACGCCCAATAAGTCGCTGAATTTCGTGTGTTCTTCCACCCACACCGTGCGTTTCACGATTAACGCGAGTTAGTGTTGCTCTAGGTAATAGTGCATATTCAGCAGTAATCCAGCCTTTTTCATCATCTTTTAACCACTGTGGAACTTTTGCATCTACAGAGGCAGTGCAGATAATATGAGTATTCCCGCATTTTATTAAACAAGATCCCTCAGCAAAAGAGTTTATGTCAGGAATAATTTCAATTTTTCTCAATTCATCAAATTTGCGATTCGCTATTCTCATTGCTTTCTTTCATCAGTATTAAAATATAGTTCAATCTCTCTCAAAACGCGTGCAACTGTGTTATCAACAGCCTCATTGCGTGTTTCAACCATAATATCAGCCTCACTATAATAAGGATATTCTTCATCAATATAAGACTGAAGTTTATTCTTAATTTTCGAGTCGCTACATTGTAAAAAAGGTCTGCGTTTTCTTCCCGTTGTCCGATGATATAAAACATCCAAATCAGCCTTTAACCATATTGTAAGAGCTTTTTCCTTAGCAATAGCACGTGTTTGCGCAGCGACAAAAGCCCCGCCTCCAGATGCTAAAACACAAGGTGCACCAAGTAATAAACGTTTCATAATTCGTTCTTCGCCAGCACGATATTCTTCCTGTCCGAAACATTTAAAAACATCAATAACAGATAAACCGGCAGCTTTTTCAATCTCCTGATCGCCATCCACAAAAGGAAGGTTTAATTTTTTAGCTAACCTTTTGCCGACACTGGTTTTTCCACTGCCGATTAAGCCTACAAGTAAAATTATTTTATTTGGTTTTATCATATTATATTCACTAATATTTATTATTCTCACTTTACAATAAAGGATATATTGTTAATATTAGATAATCAATATTTAAATGCAAAATAAACAGTGAGGTAACAACCAAAGGAGGCAAATGATGAAAATGGGAATATTATATTTGATATTGGGGATTGCTGTGCTGGGGGTAGCATATACAGCCTGCAAAGATATAACCCCAGAACAAGAACGTATTGAAAATACAATGGAACTGAAGCTTACTAAATGAGAGATTTGATTGAGGAATTTATAGATATGAAAGCGGTAGAAAACGGCGCTGCATTAAACACGCTGAAAGCTTATCGCAATGATTTGAATCAATACGCAAAAGGAATCTTGCCATTATTGGTGCAAAATGTTAAAATGGAGGATATTGAAGAATATCTGAAAAAATTAAAAGACAGTGGATGTCGCCCCAAGACACTATCTCGTAAAATATCTGCTTTGAGAGAATTTTATAAATTTTTGCAAAGCGAGCATATATTGGTGGAAAATCCAGCTTGTAAATTACGCACCCCGAAAATAGGTAAGACCTTACCTTTATTTTTGAGTACTAAGGAAGTTAAACGGCTTTGCGAGGTGTCAAAAAAACATAAAAAAAAGTTTTCGATTGTGCGAATGCGCGTAATGATTAACTTGATGTACTCAACAGGCTTACGCGTATCAGAATTGGTGTCGCTTCCAGAAAATGCTATAAATTATGATTTACATCAAATTCTAATTTATGGAAAAGGGAGTAAAGAGAGAATTGTTCCTATTACTAAAGAGGTTATTACGGAAATTTTTGAATATTTAGAGTATCGGCAACAATTTTTGGGTGAGCGTAAAAGTAAGTGGCTTTTTCCATCTATACGTGCGTTGTCTGGGCATATGACAAGGGATGGCTTCTTTAAAAATCTTAAAAAAATGGCAGGAGAGGCGGGAATTGATCAAGAGAAAGTGCATCCACACGTGTTGCGTCATTCTTTTGCTACTAAATTAGTTAATAAAAATGCAGATTTGCGTTCTATTCAAAAAATGTTGGGACACGAAAACGTTGTAACAACGGAAATTTATACACACATTACAACGGAGAAGTTGAAAAATGAGGTAAAGAAAAAACATCCGTTAATGCAAAAACAAAATGAAGACGAACAAGAATGAAAAAGACTAAAATACATTTTTCAGATGAGCGCCACAGCCGAGAATTAGAAAGTCTTGGTAGCGTGTTTATACCGATAATGAAAGATGTTATGAGTGCTGAGGACTTTGTTGAAGCGGATATTCTTCTGCGATGGTTGGATATTATTGGTGAGGAGATTGCTGGATTCTGTAATCCTCTTAAAACAAAGTTTGATATCAAGAAAAATGAACGAACACTATTTGTTGAGGTTCCAGTGGGTGGTTTTGCTCTGGAACTGCGTCATCAGGAGGATTATATTCTTGAGAAAATAAATGCATATTTTGGGTATAAAGCTGTACATAAATTGAATATCAACCAAAATGCTAATATGAAATTGCGCAGTGTGATAAGATTAAAGAAAAAGAATGAAGAACGGTTAAATAAAGATGAAGAGCAATATCTTGAGGAGCTAACGTCAGAAATAAAAGATGAAAAATTAAGAGAAATTTTAATAAAATTAGGTAAAAGTGTTATATTAGCAAATAAAGGAGCAAAATAGCGTGTTAATAATTAGAAGAATAAGTAAAATATTGGCAACAATTATTATTTATGTTGTATGTGCTTATGGATATTTAACTGCAAAAGGTTTTATTTTGACTGAAAATGGAATGATTTTATCCAATCAGGCGCACGCTCAAGAAAGCGAATTTGCCCAAAAAGTTGAAGGTGATATAGATATTGATAATACAAGAATGAGGATAAAGGGAAATGCTGATGCACCATTGACGATGTATAGTTATTCATCAATGGCGTGCTCTCATTGTCGGGAGTTCCATAAATTTATTTTGCCCAAAATTGAACGTGATTTTATTTCAACAGGTAAATTAAATTTTATATATGTGCACTTTCCGATAGATGTTCGTTCAATGAAAATTGCAAAATTATCATATTGCCTGCCTGCTGAGAAATATTATGATTTTATATCAGAATTATATGATAAAAAAGATTGGCAGTTTTCAGAGGATGAAAATATTTTAAATGAGTATGCTCGAAAATATGGAATGACGGACGAAGAGTTGGAAAAATGTAATCAAAATACAAAATTGACCAGCGATATTTTATTGACAAGAAATACAGCAATAGAAAAGTTTGGTATCAAAGGAACGCCTTCGTTCATTATTGCTGGAAAAACTAGTAAAGAGCTAATAGTTGGTGCTCGCAGCTATGATGATATAAAAGAATATCTGAATAGCCGTCTGGAAGAGGATAAATAAATGTCGTCGCAAATCCCTGATGATATTAAAGATATGGAAAAACGTATTAAAGCTTTAAAGCAGCAATATGTTAATGATGATACAGAAGAAAAAAACGTTTCAGGTGTTTTTAAAGGGTTACGTCTTGGGCTAGAATTCGCATCAGGAACATTTGTTGGCGCGGCAATAGGGTATATGTTGGATGAAGTATTTGACTTTCAGTTTATATTGTTGTTAATATTCACAATATTAGGCGGTTTAGCAGGAATGTTGAATGCATATCGTTACATAAAAAATTTAGAAAAATAGGAGTAAACAAACGTGTCTGGACCAATGGAACAATTTGAAATCAAAAAACTGCTTCCACTAGATGTAAATGGTTATGATATTGGTTTTACCAATTCGTCTTTATGTATGGTCCTTTCTGCGTTAACTGTGATTGTTGTCTTCAGTCTTTGTCTACGCAAAAGAACACTTGTACCAGGGATGGCTCAAACAATACCTGAAAGTATTTATGAGTTCATTCGCTCAATGGTGATTGATAACGTAGGGAAAGAGGGAATGAAATATTTTTCATTTATTTTTACTCTGTTTCTATTTATTGCTACCGGAAATTTATTAGGGCTCTTCCCATATAGTTTCACGTTCACATCACACATTGCTGCTGTTGGAACATTGGCTGTGATGGGCTTAATAATGAATATAATTGTAGGTATCAAAACTAAAAAATGGGGATATTTACATACGTTTTTACCCAAAGGTGTACCACTTTTAATGGCGCCACTTATTGCACCAATTGAAATGATATCACTTATTTCTAAGCCCTTTAGCTTAACAGTCCGTTTGGTCGCCAATATGACCGTCGGACACATTATATTAAAAAGTATTGCAGGTTTTGTTGTAACAATGGGGTTAATAGGTGGAGAACTGCCATTGGCCTTTGCTGGTATGATTATAGTTTTTGAAATATTCGTCGGAATATTACAAGCCTATATTTACACAATTCTGTCTTGCATCTATTTAAGCGATGCGATACATAGTCATTAACTTATATTTAGAAAGGAAATAAAATGGAAAATATTGTTGGTTCAGATGCATTGATGTATATCGGTGTTGGTATATGTGCGTTGTCAATGACGGTATCGGCTTGGGGTTTGGCTAAAGTATTCGGTATCTTGATTGAAACAATTGGACGTAATCCTCAGGTTAAAAATGATGTACAAACACTAGGGCTCATTGCAGCAGGTCTTATCGAGGCAATTGCGCTGTATGCATTAGTTGTTGCTATTTTGATGATTTATAAATAGGATAAAGATACGCTATGCCGCAGTTAGAGGTTTCAACATATATATCCCAAATTTTTTGGCTGATAACCACATTTATGTGTTTTTGGTTGATTATGGATAAAATCATTATTCCGCAAATTTCTACAACAATTGATGCTAGAAAGCGTAAATATGATGAATTTATCTTGAAAGCTGAAGATATAAATAAGAAGGCGTTGCAAACGCTTAACCGATATGAGGAAACACTTGCTGCGGCAAAAGCTAATGCCGCACAACAAATTAGCAAAAATGAGGCAGAATTAAAAACTCTGATTATCGAAGAAGAAGAAAAGACAAATCAGCATTTAAAGCAAAAAGTTGCTGAAAATGAAGAGAAGCTTCTACAAGAAAGGAGTGAAACTATAAAAAAAATAGAAGAATTATCACAGACAGCTGCAATTGAGATTTTGCAGCAACTAGATATTAAATCCATTACATTAGCAGATATTCAAAAAGATACTACATTGAAAGACAGTTAATATGCAAATGACAACCGCAGATACAGCTATTTCAGTAGCCGAAAAGATAGAGCACGAAGAGATATTTTATCAAAGTACAGAATTCTGGGTGAGTTTTGCATTTATTGTTGTTGTAGTTTTGTTGGTATCTCCACTAACAAAAGCTGTATCTGGAATGATGAAACAACGTATCAATCGAATAAAAAGTGAATTGCAGACGGCTGAAAATCTCAAATTAGAAGCACAAAAATTATATGCAGAATATGAGCGTAAATTTCAGAATACAGAAAATGAAGTTAATACAATAATAGAGAATGAAAAAACTGCAATAGCAGAAGAAAAAGAGCGTAAAATGCACGCACTAGAAGTTTTGTTAAAGCAAAAGAATATTGAGGCTGAAGCAAAAATTGAAATGGCTGCAATGCGCGTAAATAATGAAATAAATGCACAAATAAGTGATAGAACAATGGAAATATTAAAAAATATTTTTCAATCAAAAATAAATGAAAATGAGCATCGAGAACTTATCAATCGCTCATTAAAAAATTTAGAGGCAATAAAAATAAATGACTAAAAGAAATGAAGAAAATTTTGAACTTTTGCAATATAATTTTTCTGATTTGTACATAGATAGAAATAGAGATTTTTATATTTCAGATGAGCGCTACATAAATAGCCTGAAAAAGGTAGAACCTCTTGATAAAGAATTATTTTATGAAATATTAGTCGAAATTCCGCATAAAGCAAGTTCCTATTCAATGAATTACAAAGGGACATTCTTTCGGATAGAATATGTTTCAACAATTAGTGGTGAGTTATATTGCTTGCGTCGTATGCCCTTAACTGTTCCAAGCATCCACGATTTAAATTTTGATCGCAAGTTTATTCAACATCTCGTATCCCTTTCTTCTCATAGTGGTTTAATTTTATGGAGTGGGGCAACAGGGTCTGGTAAAACGACAGCGATTTCTTCATTGCTCGCAGAATATCTAAACCTGCAAGGAGGATTTGCCTATACAATTGAAGATCCTGCTGAAATGCCTTTAGATGGTGTGTACAAAGCCGTAAACGGCTCAATTGGTTTCTGCAAGCAAACGGAAGTAAAAAAAGATGATTGGAGTGCCCCTCTAAAATCAGCGCTACGCTCAAAGCCAAGATATATTTTCATTGGTGAAATACGTACACCTGACAGTGCAAAAGAGTGCTTGAGAGCATCAATTTCAGGTCATTTGGTTTTAGCAACAATTCATAGTAGCTCCATTACAGATGCGTTGAGTTCTTTAGTGAAATATGCTAGTTACAATATGAGTGAAATGTCTGCCTATGATATATTATCACGAGGACTACTGTGTTGTGTCAAACAAGATCTGATAGGTACACGTAGTGAGCGCAAACCGCATCTGGAAACATTATTTGCTAATCCTGATATGAACAAAGGATGTCAGGTAAGAGCTATTATTCGCAGTGGAAAACTAAATTTAGGCACATCAATAGAAATGCAGGCCGTAAGAATGGCGCAGGGAGCCTCACTCTTTTAAATATTATTGGATGGTCCAAACAACAGTATTGCCAGAAGTGCTGCATAAGTCTTTACTGGCATATTTTTTTATAGGGAGAGAATAATCAGCTCCCCCCCAAGTAAAAGCATAGGTTCCTTTATCATTAAAAATAGTTATGCGTTGTAATTTAACTTGATTTTCAATAGAGATATTATTTTCAACATAAGCAATACATTGAGCCTTATTCAAATGTGACAGAACAATGTCAAAAGTCATCATACGCGGCATAATAATATCAGCATTTACTCCACTACCAATTAAAATTTCTTCGCCTCCAGATAATAAAATCTTATTTTTCTGAAGAAATTTGGAAGCAATAAATTTTTCTTGTAAAATTGTGTTAGTTGATAACCCCCAATAATCAGGTTTTCCTGCATAATGCGCGCGAATATCATCTGAAATTTGAAAAATATCTGAGACATTACGTGAAATATTACGTTGCGTAGAAGTACAAGAGTAAAACCCTAAAATAACTATAAACAATGGAACAGATATTTTTATTATGATTTCTTTATGAAGAGTTGCTTGCTGTACAAAATCTTGAAATCGAGGTTTCATAAATTTTAATATCGCAAGAAATTTCAGAGAAATATAGCTTCTTACTCTAAAGAAATATTTTTTATAGTCAAACTCTAAGAGCATATCATTAACCCATAGCACTGGTAATTTGATCTTGCATCTCAAACACACCAAATACCGCCCACGCAATAATACCAGAAATTGCAAACATCGCCACCATATTCAAAATAGACGCTTTTGCTTCTACTGCCTCAGCCGATTCATCGAGCCAGTCATTAGCTAATTTATCTAGCGCTTCTTCAAAGTTATCTAATTCTGCATAAATACGCAAATCTGCCACAATTTCTTTATCAGGAAAATCCATTTTTGTTTTTGATAGAGCCATACCTAAATTATCACCATTCTTAATGTAATTCATTGCAGCATCGATTCTTTCTTGCAAGTAACGGTTAGAATCTTTTCTTAACGAGGCTAATGCTACAGAAATAGGTACACCACCACGAATAAGAGCTGAAAGTGATAATAACCAAGTGATTCCCATAAACATTTTATATAAAGACCACGGTGGACAATTATCAATAGCAGACCGTGTGGGTCCAGTCCATATACCAATAGTCAAATAAATTGTGGTAAATAATCCTGGAAAAAATGAAAATGCTAATAACCAGTTTTTTTGAATCCAGTGAGATACATTCACCAAATCTCGCGCACTACCAGTCCATCTAGCATTAGGTGCAGCTTCTTCCATAGGTGGCACCATATATGCACCAATAGCATAAATAACTAATACAGACATCAATAAAAGAAACGAAGGATAAGCAATAGCACCAATAATTGGCTTAAGCATTTTCTCTGTACCTTCAGCCACACGAATAAGGTTAAGTAAAGCACTCTCCAAATCTGACATATCACCAACTGAGAGCATCAATCTCTCACGACTAGGAGCCCAACCTTTTAATGCATCAGAAAAGGCATAACCATTCTGCAAAGATTTACCCCAAGACGCAATCGCAATTGCCATCGGTTCACTTGCATTTTTTCCATTGTCTGTAATACTTCCATACATAATATCTAAAGCATTCATCAATGAAAAACGGTTACGCAATAATGATGCAAGTTTTTTATAAACTTTCAGTCGTGCTTTACTAGCCATTCCAACACGAAACTTAGCAAATGAAACCTCCAAAGAGTTCAAAGACTTCATCGCCTTATTAAATGCACCATTATTTGTCTTTTCTACCATCAATACACCTCTTAGTAAACTGGACGTTGATCAATCAATCCACACCAACGTTCAACTTCATCCATATCAATTTGCCCTTTAATCATTCTTTCAATAGCAGCATCTTTAAGCGGACGACCATTTAATTCGCTAACCCAATAGTCAATCGCTTTAGCTGTTTCGTTTTCAATAATCATTTTCAAGAAATGTGAATCAGGCATAATGATTTCATCGACAGCCATTCTTCCTTTAAATCCTTTATAGCCGCAAACCTTACAACCAGGACCGCTAACGTAAACATTTTCAATACCATAGTCACCAAGTGCATTACGTAAACGATCAAACTCAGGTGAACCTTCTTTTGTTTTTATGGACTGTCTACAAGCTGGACAAAGCTTTCTAAATAAACGTTGAGAAACCAATCCCTTTACTAACTCAGGGTCATTCAACAAATAAGGTTGAATACCCATATCGCGCAAACGGGTAACAATTGCCGGAGCAGAGTTCGCGTGCAAAGTTGTCCACACACCGTGACCTGACAACGCACCTTTAAAGGTTAATTCCGCTGTAGAAAGCGAACGCGTTTCACCCACCAAAATAACATCAGGGTCGGAACGTAATGCAGCAGACAAAGCTTTAGTAAATTGCTCATTTTTCTCTTCTTCTGTGTTCGCATTTGTCACAGGCATCTGACGAGCACCAGGAATAGGATACTCAGGAGGATCTTCCACAGTTAACAAGTTAATTTGATAATTTTTCTCTTGTAATAATTTAATCATATTGCGTTGTAATGTCGTTGATTTACCCGAACCAGTCGGTCCAGCCACCACATTCAAACCAACCGCCATACTACGCATTTTATAAAAAAGATTCTCTTCGTAAGAACCCAAACCTAATGAACGTAAATCTGAACTTCCTTCGGGATTATCATCAGCATAAAGCAAACGCATAACTAAATATTGAGATCCAAACGCAACAGGATTGAATTGCAAACGGATAGCCAACACATTATGCGGTAACATTAACTTACCATTTGAACCACGTAAAGGTGTTGAACCTAATTTTTGCGCACCCTGAAATTCATTTTGAGAATAGTTGGAGTCAGAAATATCAGCAGAGGCAAAAACCGAACGCACAAAAGCTTCACCCCATTCGCCACCATACTCACTTTGTTTAACCATAATACCATTTTCACGGAATAAGACTGTAGATGAAGAACCTACAATAACGTGAATATCGGACACTTTTTTCTGAGAGGCACGTTGAATGATGTTAATAAAATCGATCTGCATTTGCATATCTTCCGCTTCTTCAGCGGATACATCTACAGTACCAACACCACGCTCAGCATACGCATAAATTGCAGAAATCTCATTTAGTGTAACATACAGTGGAGCCTTAATCGGAATTTTTCTACGCTTAACATTAGCTTCAAAGTTATAAACAGCACCGTCAAAACGGTTATCTTTTGAAACTAAATATGTTCCATCCGAAAAAAGAGCTAATAAACGGCGAGTTTCATTTGAAATAGCAAAATCGGAACCACTGACAGTCAGTAGTTTATTATTATTAGCAAATAACCTATCAAACAGATTCTCTTTTTTACCTTGTTGTGCGCCATTATCTTCTTCTTCAAAATTAGATTTCTGTGCATCAGGATTTTCTGTTTTTACCGGATTTTTTACTTCTTCAGCCATTTTCAATACCTACAAGTAAAATAATTAATTCTCTTTAACAACTAAACCTAATGTTGGAATAAAACCATCAATTGTTCTACCAACATATAAGTATTCATCTACACCATTACGAGTAAACATAGCATAATCAGAACCAATATCTTTCAAAACGTGACCAGAAGGTAAGGTTGAACCAACTTTTAATGAAATAGGTTGTCCATTCACATCTATAACTTCAATAGACATTGCATCAGCTCTCCCCGTAATTCCCAAAATAGCATATTGTGCACTTAACTTCGATGGAAGAGTGGTGTCCTCATCCATTTCATCAGTTTCAATTGTTTCTGCTACAGCAGTTGCTGTTGTCTGAGAAGCAGCAGCTTCAGCTGCAGCATTTTTATGCTGTAATTCTTCAATTGACTGTGATTTCAAATAAAGGCTATTTTGGGCATTTTTAATAATTTTTGCATCAGCTTCAATACGCTTACGCAGTTGCTCATTACGAGCCTTTAAGCTTTTGATGACACGCTCAAAATCTGCTTTTGCCGCTTCATCTGCTTGAATATGTTGTACAGAAACATCAACCAATTTTTCAATCTTTGCTTTGAATAACTCTGTTAATTCTTTTTTCTCTTGTTCAGCAGCCGCTAATTGCGCATAAAGATTCTCTTTTTCTTTTAACCAATTTTGTTGGCTGATAAGCATACTGTTCATATAGGCATTAAGCAATTTACGTTGTTTTAAAACCTCCAGCATTTGTTGCTTATCAACTAAGACTTGTTTTTCTTGTAAAACTTTAGCCTCTATTTGTTTTTTCTTTTCTAAATCTCTAAGTTTTGCCTCTTCTTTTTGGCGCTCTAAATCATCAAAAGCTTTTTGACGAATAGCTTTTTGTGCCTCAATTTCATTACGAATTTTCTCTCGACGAAGTTCCAAAGTTAAAAGTGTTGTACTTTTTTCAATTTCAGACATTTGAGAAAATAAATCATCATCCATTTGAGATAAAATATTGTTTCCCAAATTTTCAATTGGATTCGTTTTATATTCAATAGCCTTCGGTAAATCTTCATCTGTCAAAACTGGTTTATTGGCTTTCTCCGGAGTTGGAGCTGGGGCAGGAGCAATAACAGGAGCAGCCGGTGTGTTGATAGACTTCATTTTTAAATCAAAGTCAAATTCATCCTTAACGGGTGCTGGTTGCTGAACATTACTTTCTGCAGCAGCTGGAGTTACTGCCGGAGTCGCATCACTTGCTGTCGCTACAGGTTCCTCTTTCGGAGCACTAGGTTTAGAAGGAGAAACAAGTGTATTAACGTTTTTATCCGCATCAGCAGATTTCACATCCTCTTTTGGAGCTGTTGCGTTAATAGGCAATGCCGCTGCATCAACAGAAACAACACCTGCTTCCGCTGTGTACGAAATATTAGGATTAAGTAATACCGCTAAAACTGCCAATAACAAAAATATCTTTTTTTCTCTACTGAACATAAATGGTCCCCTCATAATTCCATACGCCATTATTATAACGT
>JAMPED010000002.1 GCA_023665325.1 Acetobacter sp. | reverse complement strand
AGATAACGATATAATGGCTATTACGAATGTCGACGCTGTAACAGTAGATAACGATATAATGGCTATTACGAATGTCGACGCTGTAACAGTAGATAACGATGATATGGGTATCATATTGCCGCAAGGCGTTTATAAATATGACGAAATGACACAGACATTGACAATAAGGAGTTCAGAGAATGGCTGATATTATCAAAATCAACGAGTTCGACATTAAAGACGCAGAGGCTCGTCGCAGTATTGCAGAAGTTGTTTCTTCTGTTCAAGCAACTAATGAGTCAGTTGCTTCTGCTAATCGAGAAATCGAGAAGGCAAAGACGGCTGCGAGTGAGGCAGCAGCAAGAGCGAATGAGGCATACAAGAAAGCCGAAGCTGCTACGGGAGTGGTCGGGGATTTGATGACAGAGCAGCAAGTTCTAGAAAAATTAAAATATACGAGCGCTGTTCCAACGCCAGTAGATGTTGGCGGCATACCAGCAGGCACAGTATTTACAGGCGAAAGTGTTTTGTCAATTATAGATAAACTCTTACACCCATACGTGTCGTTTACGCTCGGTGCTATAACTCTTACACCAAAAGCAGGTGTAAAAGAGGCAGGAACAAATGTAGTTCTTACGGGCGCAAAGGTTCAGCTTTCGCAAGGCTCAGAGGGAATTATATTTGTCGAGTTGCTGAAAGACGGGGAAGTTATTGAGTCTATGTCGGGAGACGATGTAACAACTTTCGCAGAATTTACAGGTCTATCGACTGTTATTTCCGATGATGCGGATATATCTATTCGCGTAACAGATAATAAAGGGACAGTTAAGACTTCGACTGTTGCTAAATACACCTTTGCAGCACCGTATTATTACGGAACAGCAAAGGCAGGCGCAACTCTTACGGGCGCCGATATTTTGGCTATGACAAAAGACTTGTCAGCACGTAGCCAGAAGGCTTATTCATACGAAATGAATAATAATGCTGCAGTCATTGCTTACCCCGCCAGCTACGGCGCGCTGACAAAAGTTCTTGACCAGAACAATTTCAACGTAACGGATAGCTTTATCGAGCAACAGGTGAATGTGACGACGTCAGCCGGCGCTACTACTCTTTATAGAGTATATGTTCTTGATAACAACAATACAGCAGCAATGCAGTACGTGTTCACTCATTAAGATATAAGGAAGTAAAACGTAGATGGCAGATATAAAAGACAAGCGCGGAATATCAGTTACAAGTCCTTTTAAGTACTTGTCGTCTGCTCCGTTAGACCCAAGACAATCAGTAGAAGATATAGCGGCTAGAGATTCAATCGTAGCCGCTAATGCTGCGTATGTGGGGTTAAAGTGCTATGTTGTTTCCGAAAATAAGACCTATATCTGTATAAAGACAGAAGACGGTTTTGGTTGGAAAGAAGAAAAGTGGCTTTTACCAGAAAATGAAAAGACTGATGTAGTTAAGACAGATGATGTAGTTACAGAGATGAATGATGGTTCTTTGTGGACTACGACTGGATATAATGATACGGTAAGTAGTATATTAGATGCAGTTAAAAATGCCGAAGACAACGATGTTGTGGTCCCTATTTTTACTAGTCTGATTGCTGGCGCCTATACTGTATCACCTTGTTTTAAGTTAGACTTTTCAAAGAATGCGTCTTATGTGTTGCGGGGTCTTGTTTCTCGTGCTGTACGGCACATTATGTTTATAGCAAATGGCAAGGTTATTGCTAGATATGCAGGAAGTGATAGTCTTACTAATATTGCGGCAGCCTTTGGTTCAGTTTTAGGACAAGACGATTTTACTTATAACGCAGGTTATTCTCAAGATATAGTAATTGATAAGGACTTTATTAAGCGGTTTGTTGCTTATGCCAAGAATGACCCAGTAGTAAAGAAGGACGGGACATCTACGCCAAGAGGTGAAGCATTAGCAAGTTCTTCAAATAATTTTGACTGGAACGGAGAGGACGATGTTGTTTGGCTTTGGTTCACGTCGTCAACGGGGACTGCAACGCCAGATGCTTGTCTTTCTGTTGCTTCAGCTTGGTCGTTAAAGAGAACAGTTTATGGCGAAGAACATTCTGTATATTCTTACCAGTTGCCAGGCCTTTCTACAAGTTCAGGAAAACTGTTAGATGAAGAGATTGATGGTCTTAGAGATACTGTTGATGCTGTTGCTACTACTTTTAAGAATATATCAGTAGAGACAGTAGTTCACGGAAACCCACCAGTTAATATATTGGACGGTGCAATCGACCTTTGGGGCCCGGGTTGGCTTTACCCAAGTAGAACAGTATTTGTTGGGAAGACGTTAGATACAGACGACCTTGTTTCTATGGCTGACTTAACAGATAATACTACTAGTGCTTACTCCGCTTTTCCGGGACTAGCAATCAATACAAAAAATAAAGGCGTAACTTATACAGCTAAAATTCCGTCAAATGCAAATATGTTTATTAGACATTTGGCGATTTGTAGTGAAAACGATTTCAGAGAGATATGGAGTAGTGGCAGCTCAAATGACGCTTTGTTGCCTGTTCTTCGCATTCTTGCTGGTGACACAGAAGGGAAGATGTCTGCCACAGTTTGTTGTCAGAAAGGGCTTGTATTTTCTCTTGAAACAATTAAAGCAATTGATGCTTATGCTAAAGAGAATACCGTGCAGGTTTGTCCATTTACAGAAGGCGAAACAGTTTATGTTTATATGACGACGTCTTTCCTTTCAAACAAAGTAGAGAACAGACTTTCGTCTATTGAACAATGGTCTATTGTAAAGGCAGAGCCGCAAACAGAAGAACAAGTTACAGTTTTTGACGCCCCAGGACTTAGAGTAGAAGGGGAATTTCTTTCAGAGAAAATAAAAGAAGTAAATGAGCTTTCCAAAGCTCTTGAGCCAGCCAACGTACAGTCGAATACATACACACAAGAAATAAATCTTTATGAAGAAGACTTGGATAATGACGGAAAGTATATAAATAACGGACCGTATCCAACGTTTGTAACATATTCAGGTTATTGCCCAACGAAGTTAATTGAAATTGATACAACACAGGTCTATAGAATGTCTTTTGCTAGACATTTGGCTATATACGGTAGTGATAAGAAGATTATCGCTTATTTGCAGAATATTTCAGCACAAGTACTGGAGCCATCGTTCTGGAAAGATTATGCTGGAGCTAAATATGTTTGCGTATCTAATACGGGAACAAATAGAACGAACGGAAAGTTTATTGTATTACAGCAAGTTACAGACCGTTCGTTTGAGTTGCCGGGGCTCCGTTTAACAGCGAAAAATGGTGTGGACACTTCGACCACATTCGATTTATTCGATGTGGATAGGATAGGAGTAATTGGTGATTCTTATACGGAATCACATTATACCATTAAAGACAAATCTTGGCTTTCGAAGCTTTCGTTATTTACGGATTACAATATAGAGAACTTTGCTGTTTCAGGTGATACGAACAGAGGTCAGCTAAATAAAATAAGAACGGCATACAATAGATATTATAGCGGGTTTAGCTGGGAACAGATGAAACCAACTCACGCTATGATGCTTTGTCGTACAAATGATGTCAAGTATATGGGAGAAGACCAGTTCGCATATGACTTGGAAGCAATTCTTGAAACGACGGAAGCTATGGGGGCTATTCCTATTGTCTCGACTGAGTATCATACGAATAATAATTTCGGTATTATTTCGTACTACGCTGATTTAGCAAGACGTCACGGCGGCTACTTTGTGGATTTATATACGCCTAATTTATTTAATCGAGGAACTGACTATAAGCCATTTTGGGGCGGTTCTCACCCAGGGACAAGAACAAACGGGGTAATGGCTGACCCAGCTATTCACTTCTTTGAAAAGAATATGCCTCGCCCCTATCAATCTATCAAGATATTTAGACCAAGACAGCAGCCGACAAGCGCAGACGAGCTACTGTTTAGTAACATTTACGAAAGAGCAAAGAAGTTCAAAGAGATAAGTATTTCTCATTCAGCATTGACTGAGCCATATGTATATGATAACTGTACAAATGCAAAGCAGGGACCTATTCCGAGCGAGTATTTGACTCTTATGGACGGCAAGACGATTACGTTCGATAGATATGCTTTGGTAGATGTTATTTTACCAGCTACGTCGAAAGATTTACAGCAAGTAGTTCTTAACGCTACATTGTCAGCAAATGTTACTTGTTATGTAAGAGACGCTCTTGCGGAGCCGTATCCGTCGCCAGCATTTTGTCGAAGATTTGATATTCCAAACACTGATGTAACATTTGTAGTTGGCGATTCTTATAAATCAAGTAATCACGGAGAAACAGTTTATAAAGTAATCTCTGTTACGACAGGTCAGGTAGAGAGCGAGAACGGCTTTGTTGACGGAACTATTGTTGTTTGTTCAGGAGATAAATCAAGTACAGCGACTGGTTCAGGAACTTTGACAAAAACAGCTGGCTCGTCCACAGGGGTAGCAACAGCAGAATATTTTTATTCTGCCGTGGGTCTTTCACCAGATTACCCAGAAGGAAAACAATCTATTGGGCATTGGGTTCCATTAGAGAAGTTTGGTGTGGTAGACGGCAGTTTGCTTCACAGAGCAATGAGTGTAGATAGACTTTCTTTCTTGCTGGTGTCTGATACAGAATTCTTAATGAAGAATTTGTCTATTTCTTATGTAGGTAAAGCTACTAAGCATCGTGATGCTCCGCAGTATTCTCGTTACATTGATTATGGTGAGGCTATTACTTCGGCAGGAGAATTGGTTTTGACAACTTCACCAGCACCAGTAGCTATTACTCCAACAGACGGCTGTAAACCAGGGTATGATACTAAGAACCCAGAAGATGTTTACTTGCTGACGCAGGATACGCCATTTACGTATGAATTAGATTTGTCGAACTTGATAACGGCGGCAACATATAAGCCAGTTAAGATGACGATTAGAGCCCGGGCAAGATGGTATCCACAGATATTTAGTGGAACAGCGCAAGAGTTTGCTTCAGGATTGTCACCCATAACTTTGAATAGCTACGATTGGGGCGAGTTGCAAGCAACTGTTCGTTTTAACAACAAAGCGTCAAATCAGTTTATACGCATAAAGAAACCAGTTAGCACACATTGGGATGTCATAGAGTTTGATATTTATGTGAGTTGTAATTGCACAAAGATGTTCCTTGAGCTTTCTGCAACAGAAAGAGATTTGCAGATAGCCAAGATTGAGCCTGTAATCAAGGTAGGGTAATATATGGCAAATATCAAAAACAAAAAAGGGATAACAGTAACGAGCCCATTTAAGTTGATGTCTGGGACACCACTTGATGCCAGAACTCTCGTTGATACTATTGCAGAACGCGATAGTATTGTTTCGTCAAATGCTGCATATGATGGACTTCAAGTATATGTAAAAAGCGAAAAATGTTATTTTTGCTACAAGAACGGCGTATGGGAAAAGCAAGTTACTGCTAGTCACATTGACGAAGATTTGTACGATGATGTTGTAACAGAAGAAAAAATTGAGTTTGCTCATTTCTTTAATAACTTTTCAGCTAATCTAAATGATGAGAACGCAAGTGTAAATTGCAATAATACATACACAATAGCACAGCAGAACAGATGTGGCTATGGCGGTTTTATCGGGATACCGCCAAAAGGCTCGTTTAGAAAACTTCGTATGACTCATTACTTTGAGTCATTTAACCCAGTAGGGCATACTGGTTACCATTTTAAGTTATTTAAGATTAAGCCGCCAGTACAGTGGAATGGTTTTCAGAATAATTACGCTACAGTAAGGGCAGCTAAATTTGATGAATGGGCAGAAGTTGTGGACGAAGTGAGTTTGCCGGATATGGATGGCAACTTGGAAGGTTCAGTACAGCTTGAAATCGTTTTTAATAAGGATATTGTTGCAGACGGTCAGACACCATACGGTGTGCTACTTTATTCAACAGACGAGTCGATGCGGCTTAGCTATTATGGTCAAGGCAATGAAAATCTTAACCCCCATATAGCTGAAATATATCATAGTCAAAAAGTGCCTTTTAAGTCCATTTATTGTGGCCGTTTGTATTGCCAGAGAGACCAGTCGAATGAAGGTTTTGCTCTCGGTGCTTTTGTTACGAATTGCTCTGCATCAGATTATGATTCTTGGACAGAGGAACATACCACGTTAGGTAATATGTGGTTTATTCCAGTTCATTTGTATTCAGCAGAGGTTTTGCCAGCAAAGTTAGAGCACAGAATAGCCGATAAGTTTGGTGCTCTTGTTTCTGGTGCTGTCGAAAATATTGAGAAACGTATTCCTATTTCCGCACTAGCAGATGCACAAACGATACAGGAATGGTCAAGAGATGACGCTGTAATTTCTTTTGTAGAAGGAAAATATATTGCATTTGATTCAGGAAAGGAAGGGGCTAATTCAGCGTATTGTTGTTCTCATTACTTACCAGTAGAACAGGGGAAGCAGCATAATTTATTCTTAGATAAAAAATTAACAAAGTTTTTACATTATGCTTTCTTTGACGAAAATCTTTCTTTCATTTCAGGAAGCAGGTCATTAGAAGCAGATATTATACCGCCAGATGGTGCTTCGTTTATTCGTTTCAGTGTTGAGTTGAAGTATGTTTCCGATACAACTGTGGCGGAGTGGTTGCCTATAAGTTCTACGCAGCCGTATAGCCCACGAGTATTATTAAGTGAGAAGACAGTATTGCCAGCAAGTGCTGTTGTGTTAGACGAGAGTTCTATACCAGCAAAAGCAATAACACCAGATAAGCTATCTTTTGCTACGAAGTACACTTCGTATAATATGTTCAATTTACACGACGAAGATATTTTGCTTGATAAGTATGTGTCTACAGTTGGTAATATTGGCGCAAATACGTCATATGTCGTTACTGGTTTTATTCCAGTAACAGAAGGACAGACCATTATTCTTTGTGTACAAACTTCGGGGATGATGAAAGCTAAGCAAATAAGATTTTTATCTTATTACGATAGCAATAAGGTGGCTTTGAAAATAGGCGATGAAAATTGTATGTCGTCTGTTGTTCCAGCCGGTGTCAGCTATGTTAGGCTTTCAATTCTACGTATTGATTATGATGCGTCGTTAGCTGATGAAGCCTATTCGATGATACAGGTATCATTTAGTGGCAGTGTACAGCAGTGGAAACAGTTTGGTGATTATTATCTTATACCAGCAAAGGCATTAGACATAGATTTAGACGCAGTAAGCAAGAAAGAGTTGCATATCTATTTACCACCAGAGATTTGTGTTGCAGAAGGAATAACCATTGAATTATACAATAGGCAGGTGTGCTTAGAGGCCGATGATTATTTAGTTCAGTGGATAGGCAAATACGGGCGCCAGTATGAGAGAAAGTACACTATCGAAGGCAGTGAAGGGCTTGTCGGAGAAGAATTCGATTTAACTTGCAATATCATTGATACTGCTATGAAAGTAGTTGCTTCGGCAAAGACAAAAGTTCGAGTTGTTTCTGCCACTATTGACGACCAGCAGTTGATTATTCCTATTGGCGACAGTCTTACAAATAATAAGGCTTGGTTGACTTCTGTTAAGACATTATCAAATAGCCAGATAATGTGGAGAGGGACGAGAGGAACAAAAGACCCGACGCTTGTTAATGGAATAACCCACGAAGGAAGAAGTGGTGCAGGTACAGACTGGTACAATAAAGGCACTATGAATTACACATTCGACCAGACCGCTCTTTCGACGCTAACGACAAGTGGCTCTCTCGATGGATTAGTTACAGATAAAGGTGCTGTTATTGACCCTATAGCCGCTAACCCGTTTTGGAACAAGGAAACAGGAAAGTTTGATTTTGATTTCTATTGTAATTCAAAGTTTGACGGCGGCGCAGGATACTTTAAGAACTCGATTGGCGATGAGATATCTTTAACACCAACAGGCGTGCAAATATATCTTGGTACGAACGGTTTGGCGTTAGACCCGGCCGCAGGATGCACTAATATCAGGATGCTGGTAGATAATATAAGAATGTCTACAAAAGGAGCAACAATTCCCATTTATGTGGTAAACACGTTGCATAGACCAGACCAGATATTCAATGTTAATGCTGACGGCTTCTCTACAAACACAGCTGGAGAGTATAAATTCTTAGCGGATGTAAAGATACAGAATCTTGAAAAAGCTCTGTATAACGCGTTAAAAGATTATAAGAATGTATTTTTTATTCCCGTAGCAGTTACTCACGACAGCGAATATAATTTCCCGTTTACGGAAGTTGGCGTTAACCCAAGATTAGATACAATCAAAGTTCGTAAGTATACGGATTGTGTACACCCGAGCAAAGCGGGATATGAGCAAATGGCTGACATAATGTTCAGTACAATAGCAGCCCACTATAAAGACAACAAGTAAGGAATATTATTACTGCTTGTTTGCTGCGTAGAGTTCAATATTGACTGTAATCGAAGCAATTTAGGAGCACAGTCAATGGGTGTAACGATAGAGACAAAAAACGGAAAAAGGTTGGTGCCATCAGCACCAGATGTAGAAAAGAAAATACAGTCAGAACTCACTGCCTATGTCCCAAAGACTGGTGGTGAGTTTACTGGTGTTATTCAGATTCCAGCCCATACAACTGATTTTGCTCTCAATGATTTACGTGATAAGATTCCAGCCACTGAAGCACTTGTCGGAAAAGCGGTAACGTATTTAATTAAAGATGCAGAGAGTAAGTATTCGAAGAAAGACCACGGACACACAGCTGCAACAAGTGCTGCAGCGGGATTTATGTCATCTGCTGATAAATCTAAGTTAGATGGTATTCAGGCGGGAGCACAAGTAAACCCAGGGATTGTTACAGAGTCGTCTAATGGCTTGATGCTTGGCTCCGATAAAGCTAAGTTGAATAATATAGATATTCCGACAGGTCAAGAAGTTCCGATTGGCGAAGGGAGAATTTCACTTAATGATGACCTAAGCGGAAAAACAATTTATTTTAATACTTCTTATAGATATGGGGGCGAGACAAACGCATTAAAATTTAATGCAATGGTTACTGTATTAGAGAGCTCAGGAGGATATAGAATTTACTGCGGAGGTCCACCAGACATTTATTTATATAAAAATTCGGACTCCACACAAACAACGATAGCAAAGTTTTATACTTATGTCGGCGGGGGAGATATGGACAAATGGGAAATGAGTTCTTATACTTTGCCGTCAGATTTTGGGACTGTTACAACTTTGGGCAGTTGGGTTAATGATGGCGCAAACAATTATGTTGGGATTCACCCAGTTATTTCTGTGCAAGGAGGAACTGTTTTATCTGGCCCATATGTCTTGCCAGCAGAGAAGGATTCTGTTATTATTACTGAACAATCACTTTACGAAGTAGGAAAATTAAAGTTTTACTCAAAGGAAAATAAGCCAACTTATTATGATATAGGCGCAGCACCGAGTTCTCATACTTCGTCGGGGGCCACTACTAGTTCGTTGGGGCACGTTTATTTGTCTTGCGCTAGTGGAATAGGGTCAAGTTCTAGTACAAACTCGTATGTAGCAGAAAGATTTGTTTATTCTTCAACAAGTTCAGTAAATTTGGACAGTTATAAAGCAGAAGGCCGTTTTTGTTTTTATTCTGCATCTACATTGACGAATGCTCCAGTTAATTCAGTAACGACAGGAAACAAAGGAATATATTTAGAAGTAAGAACTTGGTCGAGCTATAATTATGTGCACCAGACGTTGTATTATAGGGATACTAACAGGAGATTTACTAGATATTATTCTTATGGTGAAGGCAAGTGGACACGATGGTTAAGTAACCCAAGAGAATTGACGGAATACGTTGTTGACCTTTCGAGTACAACATATAACAGAAGTTATTGGTACCCAGTTACTATTGCTGGAGCAACTACGCATTGTAGAGACCGCATTGAGGTTTGGGGAGTTCTTGGAGAGACAGGTGTTCCTACTTGGGCAACACACTCAGAAGGATTTGCTTGCTCATTTGTTGTAGAGTTTAATGGTAATGGTTGGGGAGCTATTTCAGAAGGAAGAAAAATTTTACTTTCTGAGTATTCTTTCTGCGACCAGAACCCTATTGGTGGCGTAGACCAGATGACCAACAGTTCAACAGAGGTTATTTGGGTTAGGGGTGGAGGTAAGTATCGTTTCAGGGTATCGTCAAATTTAGCTATACCAACTCCGCGCAGTTCAACATATACTATCAATAGCGGGTCAGATTCAAATGGTAACCCATATACGCAGTCAGTTTCATATAAAACAGCACCAGATACGTTAAATTTATCATTGACTAATTTGAACACAACAGAATCAATATCGGGGCAAAAGCAATTTACAGCACCGCTAACGTTTTTTAGTACTTCGACACGTCGTGGTTCAGAAAGTTCTGGAGCAGGAATAGCAAGAGGGGTTTTGCCTATTGGGTGGCCAACGACTGTATCGACAAGTTCAGCTATGTATTCAGATATTAACGGAAAGCTGACAAATGGGGGATTTTCATTATCGCAAGGCATAAACGAGTCGTCTGGTATATTTTTTAGCGGTGACCATATTGCTATGTGGAGCCCTTGTGATACAGACCCGATTAAGTATTATGACGAGGACAATGGCAATTTAGTTTTTTCTATAAATAATAGTGCCACACTTTCGACGACTTCTGATAAACGGTTGAAAGAAGACATAGAAGACCTTGTAATATCAGATGATAAATTTTTACAAATAAGACCAAAATCATTTAGATTTAAGAAATACAGAGAAAAGCAAGAAAAATTGCTTAACACTTTGTCTACGCTGGACGAACAAGGGTATGATGCAGCATTAAAGCACAAGTATGCTGAAGCTGTCGATGATTCAACGGAAGAAGGAAAAGCTAAAGCTCTTTCAGCAATTAAAGCAGGAATCTCACAAAAAGTGGAAGAGTTAAAGACTTCAAGCATACGGAAGGATGTCGGCGTTATAGCTCAAGAGCTGGAAGATTTGTTGCCGGATTTGGTTAGAACAGATGGGACAGAAGAAAGTTATCGTACCGTTGATTACGTCCAGTTGCATATGTTCACACTCGCAAAGCTGCAAGATATATTAAGAAGAGTTAAGAAGCTTGAGGAGAGGTCAAAATAATGTTTCGTCCTTGTATCGGTATTATATCGTATTTCCCAGATAAAGAGGAATTAAGAAACGAGCGTGTGTATCGTTGTCGTTTCTTTTTTGACCAACTGAGGGAGTATTTTCCAGATGTACCTATAATTGTAATTGCACAAAATTGGCGCAATGAGATTGATATATCAGATAATATGATGGTATATTCATACGACAAGCCGCTAACAATTTTAGGTGCAAGAAGAACGCTCACGCAGAAGTTTCTATTCTCTGACTATACTCACATAATAACATTTGATGATGATTGTGTACTTCGTGGTGGTAGAGAGTCAGCAATTAAGTTTTTGGCTTTCGTAGGGAGAAATCAAGATAGATATATAAATCAGCGAAACTTGTTTAAGCTCTCTGTCTTTCCCAGACGCATATTTGAGAAATACCCGTTGCCAGATATGCAAACAGAGAAAGGCGAAGGAATGGAAGACTTGGCATACTTCGAGATACTGCGTCAGCACGAGAGAGGTATCTTGGATATATCAGAAACAGGTCTTTCAGAAACAAGCGAGTGGAGATACGATAGCTATTCAACTTATGAGAGACCAAGCGCAAGTAAGCTGTTAAAGAATACAGCTTCATATATAAAGAAACAACAAAAAGGAGTAAAGAAATGAAGGGAAATAAAGCAACTCAGTTTAGCGATATTCAGTGTGATTCCGCAGTAGTAGACGGAAACTTGAGCACTTCAACGATAAATGCTTCGGGGCTTATAACTGCTAACAAAGGAATATCGGGAGGGGGGGGGGCTGAGAGTTCCTTAATTCAGTTTTATTCAGGCAATTTTTCCAGCAGTGTTTATGCTCCAACCTTGGCCGGAAATAATGTGGACCTATATTATAAGGACGTAAATAATTCTAACAACGATACAACAGCACGAATATATATGAGTAGCAGCCGGTTTCGTTTTAACGCTAAAAATAAAGGGATTCCTTTGTGCCCATATATAGATAGTTATAATGAGTCAGGGTCCACGGTTTTGCCAATAGGTTTTATAGATGCCGCTATCGGTCTGAAAATGTCAGCTTATGAAGACGGTGTTTACTTTGTTTCTCGTAATTTGAGCAGGGCTTGTTATATTTCTTTAGTTAATACTGCAGGTACTATAGTAAAGAGTTCTGGTATATTTCAATTCGTTATTATTTCTGTGGCCCAGGGCTCGGGGTCTACTAGTATATATTTGTATCTCTTTAACAGCTCAGGGCTAACTGTTGAGAACTGGAGTAATAGTTACGGGGGGTATTATCTTGTAGCAACCACAAATAATGCCGCAGGTGCGACCCCCAGCACGCTTCGAACAACGACATTTGCTATGACAAAGAAGGGAATTTCGTAATAATTCAAAATATATAAAGAAACAAAAAAAGAGCAAGGAAGGAGTAAATATGCGTTCAAACAAGAGTACTGAATTTAGTAACATTGATTGTGATGTATTACACTGTTCAAATTTTTATGTTGATGGTTCTTCAGAGTTTGAAGGCACCCTTACAGCGAAGAGAGGAATAGTTTTGTATGGTTCTTCTTTGTCGTTTTCTGGGGGGGGGGAGTAACGTTATATAGCCACAATATTCGAATAGGCTCGAAAACAGATTCGAACAAGTGGGCAGATATTTTACTTTGTGTTCCTATTTCGAGCGAGATTAACGGTGTATATGGTTTATCAAGATACATAGCCTTTGTAGGAAGGGTGCCGGTCAATCAAGCACATTTAGGAAGCTCTTATAATACTAGTGCTAAGTGGTGTACTTCGAATACTTCGAGTGCTCCTTGGGAAATTCGTATGGACGATGGTTCAGTTATATTTTCGATTACTTCTTCGGAGCAAAAGATAGTTCAAGATAGCGTAATGTCGTTAACTTTGTATTAAATTTTATAGCACCCCCCCCCCTATATTCATAAAATGGCGGGGTAATGTACAGGAGGATGTTTATGGCAGTAAAAATAAAAACACATAACGGGACAAAGCTAGTACCAACTGCAAAAGAGGTTTCTGCACAAGTTGATGCAACTTTACAAGGTTATGTCCCGAAAACGGGAGGAGAATTCACAGGAGAGGTACAAATACCGTCTCGTGGGGATTCTTTTGTTCTTGCAGATTTACGAGATAAATTTCCAGCAACAGAGAAACAGTTAAAGCAAGGGCTAGCTTATTTAGCAGCAGAAGTAAGTAATGGTTATGCGAAAAAAGACCACGGGCATACATTAGCCACTACTGCTGTTGCCGGATTTATGTCAAAGACAGACAAGTCAAATTTAGAGTTACTGCAACAAAATTATGGGGACGGCATTTTAGCAGACGAAGAAGGGAACATAAGATTAGCAGCAAAAGAAAGTTCTTTTGCTCCAGTTCCTTGGGGTACAGCTGAAAACATTACTTGGATGACGCTCAAGGCAGGTACAGCTAAACGCTTGCTAGCCGTTTGCTCAGGTAAACAGCCAAATGAATATAATGCCTATATTGTCAGGTTATTGACGGCACAACCACAGCTACGACAACGTATTACTTGTTCAGACCAGATTGCCCTATCAGAGTTCTTTCTGGAGAATTTAAGTATTGGGAAGATACAATTTACGATTGGGAGTTAGATAATAACACAGACGATTATGTCGCTGCTACAGAAGGGACTTTCGAGTATCTTGTCGAGTTTTCAAGAGATAAAAAATTAACTGTTATTGTCAGTTATTTTAATTCAGACGGTGTACGAATAACGCGCTGTAAATTCATTAAGAAAACAGTGATGTCATATGACACTGTTACATTTTCGTTATTTACCGATGGGTGCACTATTGGCTCTGTAGATGTCTATAATCAGCCAAGATTGAACGTCTCGGGTGCGGGTGTTGTAGAGTTGCCAGATACTTCTGGGAAGTTGATGGTAGAAGAAGAAATGCGTCGTTATTTGGAGGAAACACCACCAAGAAAGTTGGAGCCAAATAATGCTCAGTTGGAGACGTATTTTTCCGAAAAGTATTATGGTGCTCCGACGAGTATACCAGTTTGGGGAAGTGCTGTTGGCCCGATGGATTGGATTACTCTTACGCCAGGAAATAGTTTCTTATTAGACATACCATTTGTGGATAAGGGCGAAGAAATTTATAATGGTGTTTATTGTAATATCTTTTTGGATGCATTGAATTCAAGCGAGAACTTTTGGGTATTTCGACCAGACGCTCCGGCCATTGTGACAGGGGGCGAATGGGATTATTGGAATGCTACTATTTTTGACTGGAATTCATATTTTAATGAGACTGGATATTTAGCAACAAAGTCCGGGACTTTTAGATTCACGTTGGAGTTAAGTAGCCAAAAGATATTTAGGATAACAATTCAGACATATGATGATAATGATGTAAAGGTAGCAGAAAGAATATTCTTTACTCGTAAAGGAGTAGAAGCAGAAAAGCTATTGTTTGCTTTTCTTCGTGATGGTTGTTCTGTTTCGAGTACTCGTTATCGTTCTTACTTCTCGAATATTGTATTCCCAAGAAAAAGAGAAACAACTTATACGATGCCGCAAGAGTCAGGGGAGTTGGCATTAAAGACGGATTTACCATTCCATACGAAGAACATTATAACTCTTGGGATGGATTTATCGGGGAAGACCCTATACTTTAATACACAAGCGCGTTATATGGTTAATTATACGACTAGTACTGTGTTATTAAAGAGTTCGGGTGGGTATACGATTAACACTAGAAGTGGTCCCCCAGATGTACAGATGTTGGATTCTTCGGGGAATGTAGTAGTAGCTTTTACTCATTGGAGTTCTTCCGATGTGTGGGACTATTCTTCATATACTTTACCAGATGACTTTGGTACTGTGACGGAGATGCTTTCTTCGACGTCGTATAAGCCGTTGTCTGACACTATGTGGTTAGCGAATGCCGGAGGAAAGCAGCCGATTCTTTTTTATGAAGAAGGCACAGGGACAGTCTTGTTTAAGGACAAGGTCCCAGAGATGTCTATTTCACCTTGTTTTTCTTTTTCTATTGGTATAAATTCTACATTAAATTCGTCGCATTGTTGGGTGGTGCGGCTTGGTTGTAATATAGCAAATTCTGGTTATCAGTCGACTGCTTTGGGTCATAGTTCAAATTCAGCAGGTACGGGCTCGACAGCTTTGGGGTATTCTGCCAATGCTCATTCGATGTATTCTTTGGCGGCAGGTTCTGGAGCTTTAGTGAACGGATATAGTGGTGTTGCGTTAGGGTATGGCGCAAAAGCATTGCTTAATGCAGGTATTGCTATTGGTTCTTGGGCTAATTCCGCAGCAATTTATTCTATTGCTATTGGAAACAGTTCAAGAGCATTAAATAGTGGTGCTATCGCGATTGGAAATGACGCTAACGCAGCAGGGATGTATTCTGTTGTCATTGGAGAGCACGCAAATGCAAATTTTTATGGCACTGCTCTTGTGGGGTATGCTTCGAGAGCCACCGGGAATTACGGGGTCGCTCTTGGTTATTATGCTAATGCCGGCTGTAATTGTGTTTCAATAGGTTATTACGCTAATACGAATACTAATGACGCTGTTGCTATTGGTTGGAATGCTTTTGCTTCACAAAATTCGACTGCAATAGGACATAATGCTCGCGCAAATCAGTTTTCACTTGCGGTTGGTGCAAATGCAGGTAATCAAACAACGACTAGTGGTTATTATACAGCTGTTGGTCGTAATGCTAAAGCAGGATATTACGGTACAGCTTTAGGGTACGGCGCAAATGCTAGTAACTATGCTGTTGCTATAGGGGCAAGTGCTAATGCAAATGTAGCAAACTCTGTTGTTCTTGGGAATGCGTCGACGACATCATTACGATGCGCTGTAACGTCTATTACTTCACTTTCAGATGAACGAACAAAAGAAGAGATAGAGGTAGCAAATATAGCTCGCTGTTTAGAGGACGTGGAACGATTGCCAGTAAAGCGATTTAAGTTTAGGTCGTGGGCTCGTCCGAACCAGATAGACGTCCATAGGACAGGTTTTATTGCACAAGACGTTGAAAAAGTTTTCCCGAAAGATGTTCAGATAGACCCAGACACGTTCCCAGTGTTGGACGACGACGGTAAGCCTATTATGATTGAGGCCAAAGATGATGAAGGAAATGTGGTATACGAGGAAGACGGTGTAACACCAAAACTAATAGAAAAGACATTTACTATTGAGGATTGTAAAAAAATTTCTATGGCTGACGGTTTGCCAACCCTTTGGGGAGCTGTACAATATTTGTCAGGTAAAGTAAAATCTTTAGCCAAAGAACTTGAAGCAATTAAGGGAGCAAGTAAATGATTTCAGTTATTATTCCACACCACGAAGAGAGCATAGATTTAATGAACCCTTGTTTAAGTTCGTTAGATATGCAGCAAGGGATTGACTTTTCGAGGGATGTAGAGATACTGATTATAAATGACAGTAAAGAACATATAATACAAGACTTTTCTAAGTACAAGAATATAGCACCAAGAATTAAGCAGCTGTTCAATGAAAAGAAAGACTATATGGGTATTAGTCGTCAGATAGGGATAGATAATTCGGCGGGTGACTATGTTATGTTTATAGACAGCGATGATATGCTGGCTATGCCGATGGTTATTTGTGACGCGTTATCGAGAACCAGAGTTATGCCAGACGTCGATGTATTTTGTTATCGATTTTATGAGGAAACGATTTTACCGAATGGGCAGTATACTTATATAGACCACCCTAATGATTTTACTTGGATGTTTGCAAAAGTATATAAGAAAAGTTTCTTGTTTGAGCATAATATAAAATTCCACGATGACCTACTTTGGCACGAGGACACGTATTTCAATCAGTTGGTTTTGGCTTATGCTCCAAAAATAGAAACTTTGGAGTATTTGGTTTATCTTTGGCATTGTACGTTAGATAGTATAACAAGAAGAAATTCTTCGGACTATACTTACGGTTCGTTGTCGATGTATATAGATGCTTTTGATAAACTTCTCGATAGAACGAGGATGCTGTTTTCGGGAGCTCAAGTACTAGAAAAAGTGGCTTGGCTTTCCACTTATATTTATTGTTGCTTACAGCGCAATGAATTGACTGATTCGCGAGATAGCCATAGAAGAGACATAGAGCAAAAGTTATCAACATTTATAAAGAGATGGGACCCGAATTTATTGCTATTGGCGCCAGAGATGATGCCGCTAATAACAGATACTATACGGGTACAAGCAACTGGTTACTTTCTACCAACAGAAGGATTTCCAGAGTTTATTAAAAAGCTGTCTACAATATAGACAGCTTTTCTTTTAGTTCAATATTGACTGTACAGAAAGTCGTTAAGGAGAATTATGTATGCCAGTAGAAATTTTTGAACAAGCAATACAGCCGATAGTCGATTTAGACACCGATGTTGTTGTTTATGTTCCGGGCTACGCAATAAAAGGACCAGCTGAACCGACGCTGGTCACTTCGTCTAACTTTACTGCGTTGTTTGGTGCAGAACCTTATCGGTTCAATGAGAACCAAACGAATTGCAAGATAGCGAAGAATAGAACTTATCGTGGACGCCCAGAAAAGAGCTGGTTGTTCGCAAAAGGTCTTGTTGATGCGGGGCTTACCGTTCTTTATCATAGATGTAACCCTTGTAATGTCGGGGTAGCAGAAATAACGAACCAAGTCCACCTTTATGAAGGAACTCGCAAAGACGGAATACGAGAAGGGGACAAACAATATCTTGCAGACACGGGAATTTATTTGGCTATTAAAGCTAACTACTTTGGTGGCTATTATAACGGAATGAAAGTGACGTTCAGTCGTTCCCAGATAAACCCGAATGGCTTAACGACTATTACTGTTTGGGATAACAAAGGAAAGCAGATTGAGCAGGCAATTGTTTCGTTTGACCCGTCAAAATCAAACTTTATCGGAAATAAGACGTTCTCTTATATAACGATTGTTACAAGAATAGACAAAGCTGCACCAAAAGAGCCAACACTTCCAGAGAGCCCAACAAAGGAGCAGCAAGAAGCATACGATAAAGCTAAAACGCAGTATGACGCTGATTTAGAGGCATATAATAAGCAATCTTACGATGACTTGGATGGTTTCGATGCTCTCGGTTTGGATGAGTGGTATGCTGACGAAGACAATAAAAAAGCCGAGAAAGCCCTTTACCCGCGTTTCTTGGTAGAAGCAGAAGGCAAAGCGAGGTCTACTTCGTTGGTGCCAGGCGATTCAGCGACTTTAACATTGGACTTTGATGGAGAAGAATTTGCTGTAGATGCTTTTGAGTCACTGCTTGAAGGAACTCTTGAAATTGAAGGCAAAAAACAAGACAGACCGTTCCTTGAGTGTGAAGACACCGAGCGTTTCCAAACAATCACTTATGTAACGTCGGGTGGTTATTATCAGTCAGATGAGCTTGCAGGAACTTTGCAGACTCTTGCAGCAAAAATAAATGCTATCGCACTTATAGCGTTGCCAGATGAGATTACTGTTGACACAGTTGAAGCAATTCGTACAAGGTTGACAGGTCTTTCAAGTGCAATATCAGAAAAAGCAAAAAGCCATATGCCAGTAGGCGCAGACACATTTACTATCGAAGGATACAGAGTGGTTATGCCTGATGTTTACGGCTATTTGGCTAAGCTCGGAGACAACTTGTCGCAAGGTATTCCAGCTTGGATACCAGTAGCAAATAACCCGAACGGCGTTGTAAGCGCGCAAGCTACCACAAGACCCATATCGAACGCACTTCGTAGTATGATGATTACTAACGACGGTGTAAGCATTAACCCCATTATTTATAAACAGAATGCTGGATATACGATAATGGGGAATAGGACGCTATTCCCGACAGATGGTACGCCAGGACCCGACAGTTATCTTAACTGTCAGTTGGTAGTCAACTCTGTCTGTCGTTCAGCTAGACGGTCTGCTAATCAGCTACTTATTGTTAGCACGAATGCGTCGACAGCATTTACGAAGTTCAAATCAGCAGTTAGTCAAACTTGCGATAAGATGCTCGTAAACGGCGACGGTCTTGCTTCGTATAATATAACGAAGTTGAAAAAGACTCAGCCAGGGACAATCGACATAATGATAGAGTTGGTCGTAGTAGAAGGAATAGAGACTTTCAAAATTTACGTGCCCTACTCGCTCAATATGGCGGCCTAATAGATATAAGGATGTTGCTAATGGCGAAGACATCTACTTGCTAATGAAATTATTTTGGCGTAGATGTCTTTGTTGCGTCAAGCTAGATATATTAGACTATATAAAGCGAAAAACGGACGCAAAAATTTTTCAATACTGACTGTAACGAACAAGTTACAAAGAACGAGAGTTATTCTCGTAAAAATTTCTAGTTCTAATGGAGCAGAAAGCAGATGGCAAGTATAAGAGAGTTGTTCAACGTAGACGGTTTACAGACCGAAGAAGCAAAGAAAGCTGCAATTGAGTCGCAAGCCGTTGAACTCCAAGCATTCGTAAGAGGATTGCGAAGCAGAAAAGCACAAGTATTCACAGCGGTGCTGAAAGCAGAAGCAATCACATTCGATGTAGTAGTAACGTTAAGCAGTCTTTTATTACAAGCAAATCTCTACTGCAGAAAGACAAGAAGTATGATGCTACTCAAACAATTATTTGCGACAGAGCTAGCAGAAGCCTTACAGTCTTTTTACGCAGGAGAGTACACAAAAACAGCTGAATATCTTGCATTCATTAGACAGGTATTCGAGCTATTTACAGACGGTACCAAATAAGAAATTTTTATAGAGAGGTAAACAAAAATGAAAAAGGCACTCACAACAATCGTTTGCGTTCTCGCGATGCTTTGCTTCGGCTTCGTTGCGGTAGGAATGCAAATCACCACACCGCTTGAAACGGCTCGCACGTACAAAGAAGAGTACGTAACTTTTGTTGAAGATATCGACACAACGCAGCCTGATGTCGATACCGACGATAAAGGTGAGGAATCTGAACCAACTGAAGAAGAGGTTGCTGTACCAGAAGCGCAGAATGATGATGTTGATGGCACTGATACTAACGGCGATAGTAATACTGGTGACGAATCGGAAACCACCGAAGAGCCCGTAAAAGTTTTGGATATCGTTGTTTATGAGGACGGCGATGTAGTTGTAAAGCAGGACAATTTGGCAATTGAGCTTGTTGATGATGTTTATGTTATTACAGGCGAAGTAGTAGAAATTGAAAATGCTGAGCGCTATAATATCGGAATCGAAAAAGAGGACGTTACTACGAAAGTATTTGTTCTTAAGCTCACGACCGCTAAGCTGGGTGCCGATGAAGAAGGAAATGCCGTTGTTGGGACAATCAAGGGTGAGGCTACGACAAATGAATTCACGGCAGACAACTTTGATGGCGAAGACTTCATTTACTTGCTTTTGGACGGAAGAACTTACGAATATGTAATCACTTACGGCGACAGTACTTGGACTGTTCGTCTTATGGCAAATGCTCCAGTAGTGGAAGAACCGCCAGTAGAAGAGAACCCAGTCGAATGCGAGCATTCCTACAATGCTGAGGGTGTTTGCGGATATTGTCAAGAGGTAGATGCCGACGACGAGCATTGGAACATTGAGAAAACACCTTTTAACAGATATCTTTTGAATCTTGTTAAGCTTGGTGACAAGGAAGCAATGGCTGATGGAGCTTTCTGGTATGTATTTACTGAAGTAGCCGCAATCGTACTTTTCGCAGTGGCGGCATTTATGCTTGGTCTTACCATTACGCACAAGTTTGGTAAAAAGGACAGAACGCCAAAAGCTCCCAAAGTTAAGAAACAGAAGAAAGTTAAAAAGGTAAAGGAAGCGGCTCAAACTACTACGACAACCACTAACGGACCAAGAGTTCGCTGGTAAGAGAATATGAAGTCTGAAAGCCGACGAGTACTATAAATACTTTTCGGCTTTTAGGCTGAAATAATCAAGAAGGAGAGGAACGCCAATGGCGGAGACGACAGCAAAAGGGTTAGGCAAAATACAAGGCTTGTGCGCTTGTTATACAAACAAGACGCTCAATGGTCGTGGATATGCTGAAATTTATAAGCGCATACTTGCCGGCGAGGATTATCGTTATAACGAGATGATGCGTCGTGGCGGTATTCTTTGCGAACTTGGGCACCCGTCCCAAGTTACGGCTGATTTCGAGCGCACAGAAACAGACCCGGGAGAGGCTTGCGTTCTTATTACAAACATAGAAGAGCGTGAACACGGAAAGCTGTACGCTGATGGCATAATTCTTGATACTCCAAAAGGTCGTATTTACAAGGCGATGATGCCTTATTACAAGTTTGGTTTTTCGAGTCGCGGCTCTTATGAGGCAGATGAAGATAATGCAGAGGGCCCTAATGGCTGGAATCAAGATTCATACGTCTTTAAGGGCTTTGACATTGTCGCACTTCCAGCTAACGAAGGGAGCGAGATTTCGGCAGTAGAAAGCGTTGGGGGCAAGAAACGCCACCCGCATATCAAACGCAAGAGTGCGAGAGAGGCTCTCGATTTGCAGAATATCGCTGAGGCGGCAAACGTAGACCCGAAAGAGGTAGACGCGGAACTCGATAAACTATTCTCTGATGACGGCAGCTTAGAGCCCGTGAAGCTCGTGGATGCTCGTACATTTACAGAGGATATGAAGCCGGAAGGCGAAAAAGAAGGTAGTACGCTTTTACTTGATTTGCATAAAGCGTTATCAGATAAGACCGAGCTCGAAAAGCAAGTTCAAAAGTTGCTGTTTGAAAAAGCAGAAAATGAGGCGGCGGTTATTTCTCTTAATGCACAGGTAGCTGATTTGCAGAAAGTTCTTGAAGAGGCAAATACGCAGATAGCTTTCTATATGCAGAATAAAGAAGAAATTCAGCAGCTTATAGATAAGCTGGTAGCTACTCACGAAGGAGCTATGGCACAAGCGGATGAGACTCTTGCAGTCGAGCAAGAAAAATCAAAGAGCTTGGCAGCGCAGGTAGCTGAGCTTAAGCAGCAAGCCGCTGATGCTCAGGAAGAGGCTTCACTCCTTTATGATTCGGCAGAAGGTGCAAAGGAAAGCACAGCAAGGCTTGTTGCTTCACAAGAACAAATAAAGAAGCTGAACGCATCTGTGGAAAGCCTTACAAAGCAGCTAGCTCAAACAAAGAAAGAGTTGGCAACTGCAAACGAAAGTATTTCGACCGCGCAGAAGACAGCTGCCGAGGCCAAGCGTCAAGCTACTGGCTATTATAAGATGGCTATTGCAGCACGCGAAGAGCTTGTAGAAACTTACGCAAGAGTATACAGTATAGATAAAAGAGCACTTGCTTCAAAGATAGGCAAGAGCGGAGACGTAAAGGTGATAAAGAGTGCCGCCGAAAGTCTCAGCGCTGATGCTCTTCGTTTCTCGGGATATTCGACGTCGGCTCCAGTAAGACAGAAGTCAGCGAAGGAATCAGTTGAAGCATCGTTCCCCATTATGGACGATGTAGACAGAGAGATGTTTGAAGCTCTTAAGAGAGAAAATAAGTTGCAGTAATCAGTGGAGGATTAACTCGTGAAAATACAAAGAAAGGCACCGGCCGCTCCGGCAGTAGAATCGAACAATTTTTATTCTTTTTTGGATGCTTTGACAACAGGTAAAACACAAACTGTTGCCCCAAAAGCACCAGCAAAAGAAGAGCTTGATAGCAATTCTTCGCAAGACGAGTTTATTGAAGCTATTGCTCAAGCTGCTGCAGATTTCATTTCGTCAAACAGGAATGCTTTTAATCTCGACGATAACGAAGCTGTAAAAGAGTTCGCAGATGTATTTACAGTAGAGGAAGTTCGCAATCGCGTGGTTACTTATTTACAGCAGCCAGAAGAGGAAGAGCAGCAAGCAGCTGAACCAACAGAAGATGCAGCTGATACTGGCGACGAAACACAGCAGCCAGACGAACAGGAAGAGAACCCAGATTTAGTAAGTGCTGATGTAATGGCACTGCTAGATGAGTAAGCGTCCCGAGAATAATCTATTCAATACTGACTGTAACAGCAAAAATAAATCGAAAAAGGAACGAGTCATTATGTCAATGAATACGCAGAAAATTTTAGAGCTTTTGGGAACCACTTCAGCCCAGAAAATGGAAACGCTTCGCAGGCAAGAGTCTTTTCCAGTTTGCGCAGAAGAGAGCGCAAATGAGATGCTGAACGCAGAGTTGTTTGGCACAACGAAACCAAGAGTTGACGGTAAAGCTCCCGCAAGAAAGGCTGCCTCAGAATCGACGAAAGTCAGATTAAAGAAAGTAGTAAAGAAAGCGGAAGAAGACGTAGAGGACGAGTTCCCGCCTGCACCAGTAGAAGAGCCAGTAGCTGCTCCCGTAGATGCTGTGGCAGCTGAGCCAGACGGTATGGTTGGCGATTTGCGTTGCTACGATGCAGTAAACGACGAAGGAAACGTGGCTTGTTACTTCGATTACGACCCGACGGTTCTTCCAGAAGAAAGAGCTGCCGAGATTATGACTCAGTTGGAAGGACAAGGGCTTACTCTTGAAAGTGCTGTTATAGAAGAAGGCGCAGATGAGGCTGTGGCGACGGAAGGACTCAAACGTCGTTGTGGCTCACAGGAATGCTTACATACAGAGGCTGCTCCAGCGGCTGCTGCTACAGAAAAAGAAACGGCAGAAGAAATGGTAGTAGAGGCTTCGGGCAAATTCCCAGAAAACTTTACTTTCGATGAAGCAGCGTTTGCAGATGAGTACGGTATCGACTCTGAAAATCTTTCTGTAATATATGTTCCAGAAGACCCAGACGCACAAGTAGCTGAGCATATCGAAGTATCTTTCGATTACGAAGAGTCGAAAGTCATTCTTTCCATTTCGGCAGACAATACGGTTTCTGAAACTGTTGATGCTGAAGAGGTAGAGCCCCAGTTCGCAGCTTCATTTATTCAGCAAGAAAACGCTGATGGCGTTATGGAAGACATTCTCGTTCTTGACCTTATAGAGGAAGAGGGCGCAGATGATACAATAAAGAGCGAGGAAGATTCGCAGACCAAGTCGGAAGGCGACGAAAAGCACGAAGACGAAGACGGCAAAGGTTCCACCGATGAATTTATCGAGGAAGCAGGTCTTGACCTTGACGGTTTCTACGCAGACCAGAAAGGGATGAAGAAAGCCGACAAAAGCGTTCACGAAGTAAAGCCAGCAGGTAATGCTACAGAAAGTTTGGCGGCAAAGATAATCAGAACGCGCAAGTAATTCAGTAAGGGAGAACTATCTAATGGACAAGTTCAATGACGCTTGTATAGCAATAGCGAACGATGGTAATGCTTACCACCCCGTAGCAAATAATCACTTTACTGTAACGATTACGTTACCAAAAGGATTAAAAAACTACGCGGACCCCAAGAGGAGATTGTTCGGCCCAGAAGGAAAAGAAGCACCGAATTCTGATAATTCGATTTTGACCCTTAAGATAGCAAACGACACTTTTAAGGAGCCAGACCTTGGTCAGCAGAAATTAGGGTATCAGAAAGGTAACTTGAAGATAAACTTCCCGGGGACTATTGACGAGTTCAGTACTTCGTCAGAATTCCACGTCTTTGTAAACAGAACAGCTTTTGACTTGCTTTACAGCTGGAAGATGGCATCTGGCGACCATTTGACGGGCGAGGTTGGTGACCCATATGATTATTGGGCAGAAGTTCGTATCGACATTACGACAGGTAACAAAGGGACGCTGGTAGGTTCTTGGGTACTTCATAATGTTTGGTGCAGCAAGTTATCGACTCCGACATTTAGTAATAGTTCTAACGAGACAAGAAAGGTTACGATTCAGTTGGAGTATTTCAAACCAGAATATATAAACGGACGTTTCGAAGAAGCGTAAGTTATATAGATAAATCAGTTATTTGCATAATCGAGACTTTTATTCACTATAATGTAGAGAAGAAAAAGAACTTGGTTATGTTGCAGAAGCCAAGAGAACCAAAAGAACAAGATTCTATAATGTAGAGCGGTTTGAAGTAGTAATTGAGGTAGACGCAAAGCAGCACTCCGATAAGAGCTGTCGAAGAACGCTGTATAATCAAGGCTCACAAAAAACAAAAAATTATAGGAGAATAAGTAAAGATTATGCAAGTTTCAGCTTATGAAGCGATGAAAGGCAAGATTCGTGCGGCAGAGATGTTCCACGGCAAGCATTTCTCGAACGAAGTGAAAAACACGTCGGCGCTCATTCTTAAGAACACGACAGCTGTTCTGGAGAGCATCGAAGGTAACTTCGGCGGCAACTCTATGGTCGCCAATATGAACCCCGTAGGTTCGTATAAGAACTTTATTATCAAGGTCGCGTCTCTCGCGATTCCCGCCCTCGACGTATTCGATTGGGTACACGTAGAAGCAATGGGCACCGCTCAGAGCCAGATTCTCTTTACGAGATATCGTAGACTTTCGAATAAGGGCGCAAGCAAGCAGAACGACATCATTTCCGACCCGTTTGGTGTTTACTACCGTGAAAATGCGGATGGTACTCGCGAAAATGCTATCGACGGCAACTATATGAGCGAGGACACGTTCGACAAAATCACGGTAACCGCCGACAACGCGGGTACGACTCTTGCTCTTCGTTGGACTCCCGTTCGTGAAGTTGTTTCTGTTACGGTTAACGGAACGGCTTATACGAAGGCGGCAGACGCAGCGAATATCGGCGCAACCGAGTTTGCTCTTGTAGACGGCAAACTTACTCTTGGAACGGCTACCACGGCTGGTCAGGAAGTATATGTCGTTTATAAGTGGGACAACAAGTATCTGCCCAGCGAAGATATTCCCACTATCGGCGTAAAGGTTGAAGCAATTCCCCTTATGGCTAAACCCCATAAGTTGAGAATCGTATTCGACGCGCTCGACAATCTCATTTACAAGAACGACTATCAGGTAGACATCTCGAAAGAGCTTCCCAAGAAAGCAATCGAAGACTTTATGTTCTCGGTAGCGACGAAAGTTTCCGACGAGATTATCAAAAACGCGCCCGAAAGCGCAGATTTGATGCCTTTCTCTCTTACCGCTCCCGACGGCTGGATTGCTCAGCACTTCGCGGCGTTCGGCTCTGTTCTTAATGCAGCGCAGGCGGCAATCACAAAGGTAACCAACATTTATGCGGGCAACCGTTGCTTTGTTGGCACCAGACTCGTTCCCGTTGTTATGGCTACGCCCGGCTTCAAGCAGGCTGACGTAGAAGGCAAAATCGGCACCCAGCTTATCGGTTCTATCGGTAATCTGAAAATCTATCACAAACCCGATATGGATTCTTACACCTACGTCGTGTTTGCGAAAGGTCAGGGCGCAGAACTCAGTGTCGGCGTTCTCGGAATTTATCTCGCAGCGCTTCCCGCTTCGATTATTCCTACGCAGTTGCTCGAGTATGCCGACGGTATGAACGTTCAGGGCTTCTACTCGCTGTACGATTACGTACACGTCAACCCGTTGCTCTCTGTCAAGGGACACGTTACTCACTAAGACCAAACGCGCGGCAAAGAGCTGCTATCACTCTAAATGGTAGCAGCTTGAAGCCAGATTTTCAAAAATCAAAAAATTATAAGGAGAACCAGTATTATGGCAAAGACGAAGATGGGTGGCGATGATTTTCAGAAAGAAGAGCTCGACCTTTCGACCATTCCCGCAATTGTTACGTTTGTAAACAACGGTAAAGTTCGCAAGACGATTTCGATTTCCGGACAGAATCAGTCGCTTCCGATTGAAGCAGGTCAGACGATTAAGTTGCTTGCAGATTCCACTTCGGAACTTATCGGTTATCTTTCACAAGAGAACGAAGAGCTCGAAGTTACTTTCGCGGCAAAGGCTTAATCACATAAGCAAACAAATAAGAAAGCCCGACGGCGTAAATGCCGTCGGGCTTTTTGTTGTACAATAAAAAAGTACAGCATATTTTAGATAGGAGAATAATTATAGTGGAAAAACATTTGCAACAGATATTAGCTTTGAATAAATTACGTCAAGAAATGTTAAGCGTGTCAGTAGAGATGTTTGGTTATTCAATAAATATTAGTTTAAGTCAGAACGGAGGGGCTTCGGCAATCGAGTTAGCAGAGCGGGACGGTGGATTTAATGTTTGTCTTGTTGACGAAAATTTCCCGCTTATAGAGCTGGTATCATTGTTTATCTCATTTGATGAGATTGAGAGCATTGATGCCAGAAAGATTTTGTATGCAAATCGTTCAGTATTTAATGAGCACAAAAAATTACATAATTTATTGGTCAAGAAAGAGGCGAAATGATAAAGTTTGTTAAGTTTGTGCAGAGTTCAATATTGATTGTAGATTAGGAGTCAGGAGATAGTTATGTCAAGAATTTGTACTCGTGCTGCTACTGATGATGTAGAGGGTAAGGGCGTCGGTCCAAAAGGTGCAATAGCTGATTGGGCAGAAAAGAACAAAGAAATTTTGGCTAAGACTGGGGTTTCTGTAAGAAATGATAATGGGGTCGCTGTTTTAATTGATACTAAGACAGGTAAGCACGTCGCAAAGTTTGTTCCAAAGAAAGATGAGCCGTATGGGGAGAAAGAGCCGCACGGACCGTCTAAAGCTAGATTATTTCAAAGACATTATTATGTGTTAAAGATGGACAAATTTGAGATAGAAACGGCAGACGACTGGAAAGAAGCAGAGCAGGTTCTTTCAGCTATAATGAAGTATGACGGGGGTAAAGTTTAATGCAGGACGAAAAGACAGTTGAGTTAGGAGTTATAAGTTGCAGAAATTTGTCGTCATATAATTTTAACTTGTATACAGGTTCTATTTATGGTCTTTCTGTAGACACTTTATCCGTGGGGGGGGGTCTGTGTTTCGCACAAAGGAGATTTCACCGACATATGACTCAGCAAATAATCGTTTAACTTTTACCGTCCCGAAGTTAGTTCCTATGACACCGTGTTTTATTACTGTTTGGTCGAACATTGAGAGCAGGTATCATACGACAGTAGCAACATTATATGCTATGTTCAAAGGATATGCAACACCAAGTGGGTGGTTTAGTCCATTTACAGAAGACCCAGTTCTCGACGATGTTATGATTAACGACGCATATACACTCACGTTTAAGGGCGCATCGCTTATGCAGACAGGAAATAGTTCATTTAGTGCACTTCTTGCTTCAACAGTAGGCGACGGAACAACGACGAATGCAGCTCTTGTGGCACCATACGGAGTCACGTGCTGCGGATTTATTAAGTAAGGAGAAATTATTTATGAAAAATGGTATGGGCACAGAGTTAGGCTCAATAAATTGCACGTCTATTGCTTCCGGAGACATTTCTTGCTCGCATATCACAGTGGGGGGGGCGAGTATTTCGTGAAAAGAGCTTTTCAGCCACGATAAATAGTAGTGTTAATAGAGTAACACTGACAGATGTTTACGGTTTTGTGCCGATGTCTTATTGTTATTTGATAGTTCAGGCACAGATAGTAAGTAGGTATGGAACGAATTGCGGGGTGATGGTAGCAACCTTTCAAGGTAGAGGAACCATAGACGGATATTTTGTTTCCTTAGATGTTGACCCGCTGATTGATGGCTTTACGACAAATCAATCATATGTTATAACGCCATCGTCAGCGTCGATTATGAAGACTGGTTCGTCCACATTTCAAGTAGCTTTAATTTGTTCTTGCGGGGACGGTAATACGACTGCCGCGTTAGATAGTTCAAGGGAGCCTGTCTGCAAAGCCTACGGAATTTTTCAGTACTAAATTTAGGAGATTGTTTTATGAAACAAACAAAGACAACAGAACTTGGTGCAATAGAGTGTATTTCGTTGAGAACGGGGGGGGTTCTATTAGAGCACGATAGAGTAGAGACAGAACTCATTACAGTAAAAGAGCAAAGCATTCCACAATATTTCTTTCTTGTAAAAATTTCGTCGTTTTCAGGAAGATATTCTGATTATTTTGGGATGTGGAGCCCATATACTAAAGTTTCCAATGCCGATGTTGCACTGCATATTTATTATATGGGAGGTGTCATTTTACGGTTACGTGACTTAGCTATTGTTAGATGTATGCGTCCAGAAGATGACGAGCTCGGGTGTTACATAAACGGAAGTTATGTGGGGCAGGCTATTATAGAATGGGCTCGTCCAGTACCATACGGTTATACGGTTATATAGAATATGATGAGTGATTATATGTAATATTGTATGTAAGTAAATTAACGGAGGTAATAAGTTGACTACAAAGCAAGCCATAGAACGAGTTACATTTAGACTCGGTAAAATAAAAGGTCTTAATACTCGTATTGAGCTTAGCGAAGAAGATGTAGGAAATCTTGTTCAAATGTCGCTTGACGAGCTTGTCGATAAAGTAGATACGCCGTCTATGCTGATATTGCCATACTCCGAGATTATAGATGTAAAGAAGTATAAAATTTCAAGCATAGATTGTGTACTTCGTGCAGAAGTACCTTACGGTGTCAGCGCAGGAACAAGCCTTGACCCGTTTTATTTGTCTGCTAGCGTAGGTGTTGGAACGACAGCAGGAAGTGCTGGTTCAGCATCATTGAATGGTGTTCTTCAAATGCAGGCAAGTTACGCTGTTCGTGCTATGGCTCAGAACACTGTTCAAGCAGAATTGAATTATTTTCACGATTTGTATAAGGGGACGCTAATGGTTAGTTATGCTGGCGTTAAGCCGACGCATATAACTATACTTTATCGTCCAGAGATACAGTGTGTAGAAGATTTGCCGAGCAATGTATGGACAACGTATTTAATTCGTCTTGCGACAGCACACGGAAAAGTAATTATAGGGCGCTGGAGAGCCAAGTATTCTGTTGCTAACAGTCCAGCTACTGTAAATAGCGAAATATTGGCAGAAGGGCTCGCTGAGCTAGATAAACTATACGAAGAGTTGAAGCCACTTACAGGAGCTAGAATTGTATGACAAAGTCGTCTTTTGAAGCACAAAAGGCGTCAGCATTTGTCGCCCAAGGGAAACAGTTGCCCAAGTATAAAAACGGGGGCAACCGTTTTGATTCTCGCAAACAAACGTCTTTGGATAGCGCAAGTAGCGGATGGGTAGAGCAGGATGCGAATATGCTCTTTAAGACAGGAAACTATTTATTTAGTATTCCAGTACACGGCAAGACGGATGATTATACTATAACCATACAGATAGATAAGTTTCTTGATAAACTTAATCAAGCATTGGCTAAGTCGCAATTCTCTGTTCCAACATTTCAAAAAGTGCTTATGGCGGCGATAAGCACTGATGATATTAAAGCATCGTGTACGTGCCCAGATTGGGCTTATAGGTTTGGTCACGCGATGACGTTGAGTGACGATAACGCAGGCCGTCCAGAGGCGCGACCAGCCCCCATAACGAACCCAAACAATCAAAAAGGCTGCTGTAAGCACATACTTTATGTTTTAAGCAATAAACTTTGGACAACAAAAGTAGCAAGAACTTTATTTAACTATATAGTAGATATATGGAAGAATAAGAAGCAGCTTTTTGATAGGATTATTCGTCCAGCACTGAATGATATAACAGACGAAAAGATACTCAGCAAGCCAGAAAAAGTTGTTGAGCAACCAACTGAACAACCACAAGCACAAGACCAAGCAGCACAAAGCCCAGACGGCGAGCAGCCGGCAGCTACTGATGGCGCACACGAGTCCTATGAAGGCATATCTGTTGAACAGAGAGCTGTGGATATGTTTGGGGTAACTTATCAGCCAGCATTTTGTGGTTATGTTCTTCGAGACGGGCGTATGCTTGATTTTTCGGCTGGTCAGGGACGAAGAGTTCAAGACCATAGAGAAATTGGCAAAGTATATACAGACGAGACATTTGAGTACACTTCCGATGCAATTGTGAAGTTTGTTCACGATACGGGAGCAATACGTGTTGACTATCAATCAGGAAGCATTGAGATAGATGTATCATTTGTACCAACTGATAAGCAGTACGACAGACTCACATATTTTATACGAAAAGGCGACAGATGCAGTCTTGATTTTTCAGATGGTAGTCGGTTGTTGAAGTCATATTACTTTGACGAAAAGTCAGCTAATTATGTACGAGTATTGAATGTAATTCGTCATTATTTTAATACAGGAAAGTTTGCTGAGGATTCCGCAGCTACAGAGGCAGTCAATTCTTATTACGACGGAAAGCAAGTATTTGACGAAGACCAAGAATTTGCTCTTTCTATTTGTAGAGAGATTGGCGCTGATGTACAACCATATGTAACACCAGAAAATACGCCAGAGCAAATCGAAGAGCTTGGACAAGCATATAAGAACGGGCTACCCGCAGAAGTGTTGGTGCAATTAACAGACCCGTTATTGTCTTATAAAGCGATAGAAATAATTGCAAGGGCTTATACCAAGAACAATGTGGATTTGTTGCCATATAAGACATTTGCCCCAGACGCATTAGAGCAAATATTAAGAGGAAAGCTTTTAGGAGTACCACTTGACAAAATAGCTTTGAAAGGATTTAATTCTCGTCAAATTGAGCAACTTGTACGAGCTTATAAAATAAGTCCAGCGTTGTATAATAAAATCTGCGACAGAAGTATTTCGTATAACAGAATGCGAGATATTATAGCAGGAAGAAAATAAGGAGTGTATATGAAAAATTATTCAGATAAGGAAATACTTGCACAGTTGTTTCCAGCTAACGAGTCTGTTCGTTCTGCTCCGTCTTTGTCGAAAGAATCTCTTATGGCGTTGACAAGCAAGCTGAGAGAAGACTTTATTGAGCCGCTTATGTTTGGTAAGCTGTTTGACCAAGTAAAGAAAGAATGGAAAGACACAGAGTTCAACTTTCCAGAAACAGGAGCGACGAGATTTCCAGAAGACAGCAAAAAGGTGGATGCAATATTTGACGATATGACGCCACTTTGTCATAAGTTTGTGCGGGACTTGTGCGATATAATATTCAATACGCACGGGGACTATTTTCTCAAGAAGCAGGAAGACGCAGGAGTTATAGATAAAGATGAAGAATAATAAAACGACAGAACTTGGTGCTGTGGCTTGTGACTCGTTGACAGTGGGGGGGGGTCTCTCGCTGCTGTTGCATTTTCGGGCTCGTATAACGACTTGAAAAATAAGCCAACTATTGGCGGCATAACAAATGTGTTTAGTACCAGAACGACGTTTTCGGGAGGTGATCTTAAGACTATTTCGTTGAAGTCTGGTTACACAGTTTCGCAATTTTTATTTTTTATTGTAGAAGCACAAATTAGATTAACGAGGGATGTGACCACGAATGCAGATATCACTTTTATTCGTACAGGTACTTATGTTGATATAGTAGCAGGAAATGGGCTATTTGCAAGCATTATTATGTCAGATAGAGGCACAAGATTTGAGATATCTTGCACATTTACTGGAGGAATAAAGTTAGCTTGGAATGGTGGCACCTTTATTTCTTCAGATATAAATGATATTGCTACAATGGTCATAACAAATATATGGGGAGTTAAATAATAAGAAAAGGAGACAACTATGAAAGGTAATAAGACTACACAGCTTGGTGCTATTCAATGCGACAGTATTGATATAAGCGGCTCGCTCACGGGGGGGGCTTCACTCTGTAGCGTTTAGTGGGAGCTATACAGACCTAAAGAATAAGCCGGCGGGAATAGGACTTTATAGACATATATTTTGTTTTGGTTCAGCGAGCACTTATTCGACGTTATATAAATTTTTTATTGTTGCCTTATTGGCAACGTCAAAAGAGTACTCTTTTCCAGAATTTAAGACTTGGTTTTGTGACAGATTTAATTCTAAGAATATTGACGGAGTTACTTCTTTTGCTAGATTAACTTGTCCTTGTGGCGGGGAGTTAGCTTCAGATATGTTTCAGGGTTATTCTGGTAGTCTTTCTCTTGGAGTAGATACTGTTTGTTGGACTAACGGAGACAATAAGTTGTGGTTAGCAAATTCGAGTTTTTCTATTAGTACTTCAGTACAGTTTGACTTATCTGTTACTTCATATTCAAATGGAATAATGAAAGATAAAGTATTCCAAGAATTTTAGTATTCTTATTTTATCTGATTATTATATTTTTCTTATATTTTTGATGTACTCTTGAGTACAACAGTGAAGAGGTATAACTTGTTTACTTAACTATTGCGCGTGCGTATGCTATAATATGCTATGTGTAATGCTAAGAGTTATGCAATGTAATATTGAGTATAGCAGGAGAAATAAAAGAGTATGTCAAGTTATTCAGATAGAGAAATCATAGAGAAGATTTTTGAGAGTGAGAACTCTCGGAAAAGCGGAGTATGTAAAAAATTTTCTTCCACTGAAAGTTATTTTCACGACGCGGGGTTATTTCTTGATGACACGGAAGATATAGATTTTAATGCTTACTTTGGAAAACTGAAAAACTATCAAAAAGCAGTAGCAACGAAGTATCCCGTTGCTACTTTATTCTTGAAATTTGAAGAAGGCACAAAGTTCAATGATATTTACGATGATGTCGTAGAAGCGTTAAGGAAGTTAATCGACGAGAATGATTTAGACAAAGATTTTACTGTAATCGCGGAAACGGACAGGAAAAATCAGATAATCAATGAAAGTGCGCAAAAACTTTATTCAGACGCAACGCCGATTGACAGCAAATTTTATGATAAGCAAAGGATTAAGCAGGCGATAAATGACATTATATTAAACGCGATTGACGCTATAAAAAAGCAAAACGAGTTTGGCATTTATGATATATCTACTGTGGCAGACGATAAATATGAGATACGGGTAGCAAAGTTTGACTCGAAAGAGATGACTGACCGAAAAGCAATACAAAAACTTTATGATGACTTTGCTAGAACTTGCGTCAAACATTTAGAAGAACAAGTAAAGCAGTTACACTTTGACGAGGCAGATAAAGACTTTGAACTCGCTATCAAAGACGAGCTTGGTAGAACGACGCCGATTTATGTCTATTATGACGGAGCATTCTTTTATGTAACAAAGCGCAATGCGGCTTCTGCAAATCAGTTAGGCGAGCGCGTGTCTATTGCTTCACAAGCAAGAGAATTGAAGAATATACTCGGATTGGACGCCGGAGCACTCGACGTAGCTGCTATTTCGATTATTCCATTTGCCACGGATTTCAAAGAAATGGCGCAAGTTATTCACCAAAGAGAAGCATTCGGACCAGAGCCGTCGCGTTCTCAAAAAATAATCGTTATACAAGCAATCGCTTATTCAGAGCAAAACGTGCCGCTCAAAATCGAAGAATACGCGCAGAAAATTTACGAAGCGTATCAAGACGGAGATTTAGTAAAATCGTTACTTATATTCTTTCTCGGCTCTTATAGTGACGGGGAAACGCTTCATTACTGTTGTATTGGCGGTATGGCGGCTTGCAGTAAAACTCCGATTATACAGCCGTTAGCTATGGACAGTAAATTAGTCAACGGTGCGCAATCAGATTTTATAGACGAAATGAAACAACTGTTCAAGTACGATGACGATATATCGGTTGCAGGTGCGCACGCACTTAATTATTTGTTTAATGGGAATTACTCGCAGTATGCAAGAAGCGTTATTTCAGCAACAAAGTATAACCCAAACGACGAAGCTCTTTTAATCGCCGTCACAGACAGTGAAAATGCTTTTAATTTCCAGTTCCCGCCGAAACAAGCAATGGAGATAAGAAAGAAGATATCTCAATTCTTTAAGCTGACTGCTGTATCTTCGGCACCAGTGTGGTATGTAATTTCATACGTGACGCCAGGCGGGTATCGCGGCACGATTGTAGACTTTGGGTCTATTTATTCGCTTGTATAAGGAGAAAAGAATGAATTATTCAAACGAACAGATAAATTCTCTTATCTTTGCAAGCAAGGAAAGTTATTTCCACGATGCCGACGCTTTTACGGAAGAACTCGAAGGTGTAAATCTCAAAGAGTATTTTACGGAAAAATTGAAGAACGATTTTCAGTCAGTTTCTATTTCGTCAGAACCAGTCGCTAAGATGGACATAGTACTGACAGGCTTCAATAAGACAACGTTAAGCACTATCGGTAATATCATAAACGACATAGTGCAGGACTTTCAATTAGACGATGATTTCGTAGTTGATGTCCGCGCGAAAGGCTCTCAACTATTTAATGGGGTAGCTAGACAGCTGCTAGCCCGCGCTGACAATGTACCAGACGAGCCTACAAACTCACAATCAAACTCATTGATGACTGCTGAACAGGTGTTGCAGACAGCTATCAACTCGATGTCAAGTAAGTTAACGCCAAACAATCACAGACTGACAACAATTACACCAAAGAAATTCACACTTAGAGTAGGTTCTCAATATTCGAACAGTATGAGTCAAGACAATTTTATGGATATTGTAGAGCAGTTTTCTGATATTGTCGGGGATATTTGTCGCAATATAGAGTTTGACAAAGAATTTGAAGTAGTAATCACTTTTACAGAGCGTTCGCTGTTAGTGTACTTTTTATACTACGATGGAGACTTCTTTTATTTAACTAAGCGTAACGCAAAGCTGACAAATAGGTTGACGGGAAAGACATCTGCTTATCAACAGATGGGTGTAATAAGAGAAAAGTTACGTCAACCGATTTTTGATGTGGGTCTTTCTAAGTTCTCGGACATATCTTTTACTGCAACATTTCGCAGAATGCTCGAAGAGGCTTGTAATACAGCACAAGTACCATTTAACTTTACGTCGTCAACACAGTTGATTGAGATTATTGCTTACGGAAAAGATTTAGCACTTCAGCATATACGCCAAGTAGCTAAATTAGCGAAAGAGTTAGTAGACGACGGAGAACTTTTACAGACAACGCCGATTTGCATTATAACTGACTCGACAAGAGATGATGCAATATCAAGAGATGAAGAGCCGAATTATTTGGCTGTTATTTTGCCGGGAACTGAGGTCATTATTCACGACTTAGAAAAAAGTGAGATTGTGCTAAACGGGTATAATACATATGCGTTGTCTGATATTATTAAGTACGATTTGCCGGAAGGCTCACAAGTACAAGTTACAGATGCTTATTCGTTAGACAAAAGTAAAATGTTAAATACTGCTTTCAGTTTATATATGACAAACAGAAAGTTTATGTCGAGGTACGAAGATTGTCTTATGGTTGCCGTACTGGAGCCAGAAAGCACGACACCGAACGCACTTCAACAATTTATACAGAGGATACGAAAAGCACTCAAATCGATTTTATCGAAACTAGATGTAGCAACTATGCCAAGATTTTATGCTATAACTATGGCACCGAAAGGTGCTCCAGCATTGGACAAGATTATTGACTTCGGACCGACTTTTGGAAACATTTATTGAGGATGAGAAATGAAACCACAAGATAGCTATATTTCGGATATGATAACGCAAAGTTCTGCTACTGAAAGCTATTTCCACGATGGGGATTCTTTTGTTGAGGATACGGCAGACATAAATCTGCAAAGATTTTTTAATTCTCATATTACTGATACACGATTTAACAAGGTTTGGGCTATTGCTGCACCAAACGCGGAACTCCGTTTGTTTGTGGGTTCTTATGACTTCAATGTTTATGACAGGAGCTTTGATTTAGCATTAGCTAATGCTGTAGATAATTTTATAAAGTCATATAACTTGGGGGACGATTTTCAAGTCACGATTTATGCTGGAAATTCAGAGTTAGCTGACTTTGGGGCAGCAAGGGAATTTATTGAAAAACTGACACAGCAAGATGCCGAACGCTCCAAGACGATGCTACCAAATATAATAGACACAGTAGATAAGAAGTTTATACAGCTTGCACAACACGACCCGAGAAATATAAATCTTTTAGGGAAGTGCTTATCAAGTAAGAAGGCTTTTGTTCAGATATCAGGAGAGCTTACTGCTGATGACGTAGCAGAAGCTGCTAAGGTTTATTCTAAGTTGTTGCAAGAAGAAACAGAGCTATTAGGCTATGAAGAAGAGTTCGAGGTAACCTTTTATTCAGGAGACATAGAAACAAAGCACATTTATTTTATTTACTACGACGGGGCATTTTGTTATATAACGAAGAAATCGTCAAAGTCAGTAAAGAAAATTTCCGATAAGCTTTCTGTTACGCAGCAGCTTCGTAACTTGCGTTCAGTTTTAGGCGAAGATTATTTTGAGAGTATGAAAAGCTCTTTTTACGCTGATTTGCCTTATTTCTCGATTGTGTCGAGATTACTTCACAAATCAAAAACAAAGAAGTCAGCAGAAGATTGTCGTTGGGCTAATATATTAGTGGATGCTGAAAAACAGTCGGCAAATCAAATAATGTTAGCTATTAGAGACTTGTATATAAACGAAGAATTATCAGGAGACTTGCCCGTAGCATTGTATGCAGATTACGGAGACAGTATGACTGTCTTTGTTTTCTTTGCACAAGATGTTCCGAGTTACATAATTTACGGTGGTATGCCAGAAGCAACATTCTCAAAAGAAGGTTTTAATAAAGACTCGACAGGGGATGTTATAGAAGACATAGAGGTTTCGTTTTCAGATACACAATTCCCGTGTACAGTTACTATTTATTCGACAGATAAATTGTCTACACGCCATTTATCTTTTTCAGCTACTCATATGATAGACAAGGCTATGAACAATCGGACAATGGACACAGTTTTATGTCTTGATTTTGATTGGGCAGATGATGATATAGAGAACCCAGATAATTTGACAGAAAGGATAAATGAACTACAAGACATTTTAGAAAATATTCCAGTAAATAATTTGCCGAGATATTTCGCTATAGCAGACATAGATGGGAATACTCAGAAGACAACTGTTGTGTACTTCGATAAGATGTCGAATATTGTATAACAATTTGAGAACAAATGCAATACTGAACGTAACGACAAGGAGACAGGATAATTATGATTTCGCATTGTGATATTTGTGATAAGATTTTCGATACAGACGTTGAAGTAGGGGCCATTAAAGATGGTGTTACTTACTGTGAAACGTGTGCTGTTGATGCTGGCTTAGTCGACTATGAAGACGGTGATATGACAGCAGAAGAGCAAATCATTTCTTTACTGAACGGGGATACTTCAGCAGAAGAAAAGTTATCGGATTTGCCAGATAGCACATTAGCTATATTAAAGAAATACGAGCAGAAGTATCGTAGTCAGCTTGCCAGAGTAGGTGGGGATGTTAAATTGACAGATGACGGCTGGCTTCGGGTTGACGCAGAAGACCCAGAGAAAGCAGTAAATCAGCTGGCACAGTTGCCAGACGATAATGGCTATGTTCCGCAGATAGTCAATAAATTGCCAAACGGTTCTGTTGATGTAGGTCTTGCTCAGTCAAAGACGATTGCTTTGGCGAAAGAAAGCTTTCAGCAAAGATACGTCGGAGCCAAAGTTTCATACGAAGAAGTATTTATGGGCGGTACCAGTTCTACTGATAAGCTCGACGATGTTGTTCGACTCTCAAAGAAGATTGGCTTGAAAACGATGTCCGACTTGCAAATCTTTTATACAAATGAGAGAGAAGGAAGTGAGACCATTCTTCAAACACTCAATAGATACTATGACGAGCTTGGTGAAGAATATGATGAGGTAGCAGCAACTGTTGCAGACGAATCTGTTCCAGCTACTGAGGTCGATGAAGCGGACGAGGACGCAATCGCAGAAGTTATTGGCAGGGCTGTAGATGACTTTGAGGCTATGCACAGAGCAGAAGGAATAACTGTTGCGGTAGACCAGAACGGGCAAGCAGGAACTTACTCAACGCAATTTACACTTTATGATAAAGATGAAAATGCAATGGGCTCAACAGACGACATTCCAGACAGTCAGCTGCTTTCACAGCCCGACCATTATTCATTTATTATAGCAGCTCTTAACGGTGTGCTGCATCAAGCTATGCCCGTCGAACAAGGTGTTTTGTCAGTACAAGCAAAGGAATTTCTTGAAGACCCAGAAAATCAAATTTATGCAGAAAAGATAGGTGCATTTGAAAGAGAGTTCCACGTTGTAAACGGGGACGAGTTAAAAAACACGACAGAGCTCGTAGATGACTTTATTCTTGCAAATGCAGAGTTCTTTGATTTAAGAGAAGAAGGGCACGAACAAGAATGCTACGATGATACCTATTATCTTGATTGGACAGCAAATGATTTTGACCATAAGGTAACAGACATTAAGTATTATATTGAAGACGATGGTCGTCTTGGTATAGAGGTAGAAGTAGAGCATCACGGAGAGGTTACTGGACAGACAGCTTCCAGAGACAGTGGAAATTATTATGAGCCGCCTGTATGGGACGAAAAAGACTTTGAGTTGTTTGCGGCAAGCGGAATAAAGATTATAATTCCAGACAACGTCGAAGACTATGATGAATACGACTTCATAGAAGACGAAGATTTTGACGTCGAGGTAGAATAAGCGTGGATTCGATACTTCAAAATGATTTGACCATATTTCGCTACTATGCTTCGGAGCAGTTGGATATGTACGGCATATCAGCTCTGTATTATCAGCCAAAGCCTGGGAAGCATTTTACAGTAGCAGGAGAAATAAGCGCAAATTACTTTGACCCCATTCCTTGTAAAATCTTATTTGACCAAGTACCGAAGATAAGTACATTGAAGAAACTTGGTTGGGTAACAGAGTTAGACCAAGAGGCAAGTCTTATAAATGTTCACTTTGATACACCGGGGATACAGCAAGGAGCATTATACGAAGTAAAAGACCCATTAAAACCAGATGCCGGAAGATTATTTAGAGTAACAAAATTGCAAACAGGAATTTTATACCCAGCATTTGTAACTTGTCAAATCGTTCCCGTAGTTGGCTCAGAACCAGAAGAAACGGTTAAGCCGTATGAAGGCGATAAATCAATATTCTTGGATACGTCCAAGTTAGGAGAGATAGATGAATACTAATAAAAAATTTATCGGTTACGCAAAAGAACATTTCGACGGTACTCCAAGAGAGTATGATGCTTGCTGTTACGACAGCAACGAAGAAGCTCCACTTGACGTATCAGACCCGAATATAGCTATTGACATTCACGTCGAAGGTTCGTTGGACAACCCTATGGACAAGTTGCAGTTGATTAACTTCTGCAAACAGCACGCCATACCGTTTCCAGATGACTTGGTAGTCGCCAAGCAGGATGCGCCTTATTATTCAGAGGACGCCGTTCTCGAAGCTTTTGAGGAATCTGCTACCGAAGGGCCGAAAGACTTCTTTAAGGCAGCAGGTAATTTATTTCGTGGTGCAAAAGGCGCAGCAGCGAATAAGTTAAATCAGTCGAAAGCCCAAACGAACAATGTAGTACCGCTGTTTGCAAACAACGAAAAGTTTATTCAGAAAGTAATGAACACAAAAACGCCAGCAGATGCTATTATACAACCAGTGCAGGCAGCTCGTTATTTTGTAGAAAAGGCTCGTGAGGCTATATCTACTAGTTCTGACCCCGCTGAGTTCTTTGTTCTTACTTATGGCAACGACGGGAATAACGCCATTTGGGAAAAGAGTCCGATGATTGCTGGGGACGGAAAATTTAAGATTGACAGTAAATATTCGTCAGTTATCGCTGAGCTCAAAAAGATTCCAGCAGACACAACAGACCAAAAGCAACTAGATTTAGCAGAAAAGCTTTATAATAAGCTAGCTGAAATGGTTGTTGTTTATATAAATCAAATAGCAAAGCAGAAGACAAAGAAAATTGTAGGATATACAATGGATTCCAGTTTGGCTGATGGATTTACTTCTTTGGCTGGCGATGGTGGTTCTTATGAGGGTTTGAATCCGGAGCAGCTAGACGGGCTTTGGAATAAAGCTACTGTAAACCAAAAAGCAACAATGCTAAAACAGATTTTAACCGAGAAAGGGTTAATTGATTTAGCAGACACGAGTATACAGGCTATTATGCAGAAACACGCTTCTGTATTTTCAGCCTTAGATATGAAGATTCTTGAGTATGCAAAGGCAGTAGGTGAATCGCATATTGACGCAAATGTATTTGCCGTAATGACATCAGACCCGTTTTTCAAGAAGTTGTTCTCAAAAGAGAAGATGTTGAATGGTCTTGATTTAACCAACAAACAACATTTGGCATTGATACTTTTGGCAGCCAGAGCTGACAAAGTTTCTCTTACATTTAAGAATGATGAGAGTTCCCCTTGGCACCCAGAGTCACCAACAGGAAAGCCCGACGATATGAAATGGCTTGATTTTATACGTGAAGATGATGAGTGGGGAAAATACGAAGAATATAAAGACTTGGCAGAAGATTTGAACGCTGCTTTGGAAGCCAGAAAAAAGAGTAGTGCTACTTTTGGAAACGGGAAAGAGGTGAATAAAGAAACCTTGCCCGACCACAAAGAGCGCGATAGAATAATGTCTTTGTTGAAAGGATATACGAGACAAAAGCTTATGCGGATGCGTAACGGCGCAACCACTTATGCAGAAATGATTGGTTGCACTGCTGACCAGCTTATTTCTTGGATTGATGCAACTTTGGCAGCAGAAAAAGCCTAAGAGGTAAATAAATGCTTGACGCAGTAGATAAGGTAGTAATAGAGCATATAAGAAAGATGACTTCGTCTGTTAATGGCAGGCGAGTCTCTGTCTTTTCTGCGGCTACTGCTGACCAGGATGACCAGCTTTATAGTCAGGCAGGGCAAGAAGAAAATAAGAGGCAAGACAACATAGAATTGCCTTTTATAGGTGTTATTCGTAGCGATGTAATTGACATAACGGACTACAATCAAACGAAGCGCGTACATTTGTATGACAACTATAAGTTAGACGGTGTAGGCTCAGAAAGTAAGTTAACTTACTATCGTTGTACATTGCATTATGTTGTAACGATATTTGCGGAAACGCGCAAAATTTCAGAAGATTTAGCAACTTCGTTGTATGGAAGATTGCGTACTTACTGTGAGTTATCAGCATTCATACGATTGCCAGTAGATGTTCCAGGGCAACCAGAAAAGATTGCTGCAGCAGAAATGAAAATGGACATTGAAATGGGTCCGCAGATTACGCAAGTAAATGCACAGCAATCAGACAAGGCTCAGTTATATAAGTGCAGGCTTTCTTTTGATTTGAAGAATGTGAATGTATATCATACGACAGAAGATAGGTCTTATGTTTATAATGTTATCGTTCAGGCACAGACGAGTGGAGAGCAAGGAAAGAAAGGGCAAGCAGAAGTCGTTTTTAAGGGCAACAAAGAAACAGCAGATTAGTTCAATACTGACTGTAACGAAGAAACGTAGTTTGGTTTTTGACCAAAGTATCATAGTCGAGGTAGAATAAATGGCACAGACAAGAGACCAAATTCAGTTGATGTATGGCAGACTTATCGATTGGCAGGCAGCGAACCCATTGCTGTTGCCAGGTGAAGTAGCCTGCGTATTCGACAATGACACAATGAAACCCATTGACTTGAAATTCGGTAACGGCGTCGCTCGTTTTTCCGAATTGCCAAGTATGGTAAATAACGACATCGTTTATACAAAAGACGAAGTCAATATTTTGCTCAAGTCTATTACAGACCGCCTCGGCGATTTAACGAGCGAGTCTACCTTGGCGGCAGGCAAGATAGAAACTCTCGAAAAGATAACGATTCCAGGGATTCAAGTATTACTTGATTCAGAAGCGACCAGTGAAAACAGACTGGCCGCGATTTCAACTGTTGTGCGCGAAATTGAAAAGCGCATAAATGGCCGTTTTGGGCGTCTGGTAACCTTTACGCCAACGGGCGCAATGTTCACTGACTTGGATTCACTTGAAAAAGGACCTTGGTATGTAGATGGAAAAGAAATAGAAGAAATTGTAGCAACCGATACAGCGAAAGTAGATGGCTATGATTACGCCTTTATCTTCGACGGGCATTCTTGGGAGCCAGATTCGGCGGCCGTTATATTGACCGAGAGTCAAGAGGCTGCTCTTAACTCGGGTGTTACGGCAGAGCACGTAGAGACAGTAAAAGAAGTTAAAGCAACGACGATTGACCACGAGGAGAGGTTACATACTGTTGAAGAGACTTCTGAGTTAAATAAAAAGCAAATTGAGGATATTGCAAATACTGCAGATGTAGTTCTTACTGACCGATATTCACACACAATAACTATTACGTCTGGCGGTTCGGGATATTCAGTTTGTAGCAAGTGCTTTATTTCGGGCTCGCTTGGCTTTATTTCACAGACTACGGCCGCAGGGAGTATAGTTTCCATTGAAATGATTGACTCCACTGTTGATTTGTCGACGGACGTTCCAGTTGAGATTGTTTCAGATGGTGGTACAGGAGCTTTTTGTACCATAGTCAGCAATAAGCGAGTTTATACTCTTGACGTTGTAGATACTTACCATAAGAAACTGATGCAGGTATTTTCGGATTATAACTTGCCGAAAGGCCTTATAGATAATAAGTTAAAAATGGTAAGAAACGGGCAATTGCTGCCGATTTATACTCCGCAAACAACTCGATATGTGGACAGCGCATATACGGGTGCGTCGGAAGGGCTCGAGTTTGCACCATATAAGAAAGGGACAGATGCTTTAAGAAGTTTTAATGCTCAGTCAGATGGTACTGTTGTATTTGCGGCGGGAGAGTATGACGAAGACCTTAACGTAATGGGTCAGAGCAATAAGAGCTTTACTGGTGCTGCTGTTGGTGCTAGAGCTAGCACAATTGTTCGTAGCATATTTGTAGACAAGAATTCGGAAAATATCGGATTCAGAGATATTGCTATTTCGTCTTTTATGACAATTGAAGGCGCAAGTCAAATTTACGTAGACAATTTGACTTTTAGTGGCGCTGTTACAATTGCTACTAAAGATGTAGTTCATTTTTCACATTGTACATTTAATGGCACTGTTCAAGTAACTACTGGGACAGTAGAATTTGACTGTTGTAATTTTACAAATTCAGCAGGTCTTAGCATATTGTCGGATGCTACAGCAATATTACACGATTGCGTTAGAGCTTGTGTTTCAGTTGCAGAGCGCGGAACATTTGTAATGCTTTCTGGTTCTTGTGCTACAACTGTGAAAAAGTCACAGGCGGTTAGCGCAGAAACAAAATCATTTGTTGGACTATATGATGGCGTAGCATTGAAAGGGGATAGTCGCTCTTTTGCCCCTATTTCTATAACGAAGGGCGCAACTTACGCATTAGGAACATTTGCTTTTGATATGGAGGCGTCGTCATTACCAGCAGACGGCGGACGAATTGATAATGATGGTCTTGGCGCTAATCAGATATACGCTGGCTATCGTACGGGGGACAATCAGGGGTATGCTGTAGACTCCCCTTATTTGGATGAGCATCTCAGAGAGATAAGTTCGAGGTTGTTTGATATATCGTCAAAAATTGTTACAGGATTTATTGACGAAATTGAAATTTTAACAGTTACAGATAAAGAGACTGGAAAAACCAAGCTCGGTGTATTTGTTATACAAGCAATAAAAGACGGAAAGACAGTAATGTCGAAAGAATTTACGCTTCCGCTGGGTTCAGCTGCTCATAAAGATGTGGACGAGTTTGCTTCAGCCGCAGAATTTAAGGCATTAAATTCAAGTGCTTATAAGGTGGGTGGAACAAACAAAATTCCATACGACGCTTTGTCCGATGAATTAAAGGACAAGATATCACAGGGTGGCGGTTCGACAATTATTCCAGATGAGGTAGAAAAGGTAGAGAACAAGGAGACCGGTTCTACTCTCACGGATAGCCCCGTTAAGTACCCGTCTTCGCAAGTTGTTTACAGGGAAGTTTATTCCCCGCTTCGAGATTTATTGGCAAGAGTACCAGCGGTTGATGGAAATTTAGGTGACCCAGAAAATAAGCTTGTAACAAAGGCGCAACTGGATAATGTAAAGACAGGTACCGGTCGTTATTTGACGAAGAAAGCATCAGGAGCTACACAAGAGGCTGTAATCTTTGATGACATCTTGGATTTGCGCGCTGCTTCAGTTTTATATAATGGGGACCAGCCAGTAACTTCAAAAGAGTTGGTTACGGGGGACCGAGCACCGTATTTTGCTTATACTTCGCTGAGCGGTTCGGGCGAGACTTTTGCCACAAAGATAGAGTTAAAGGAAGCAGATTTCCCCGACTTGCGGGTAGAAGACCTTGAGGAAGATGTTCATTATTTTAGACAGTCTGCAATAGCTATTGCGGCTCCAAATATAAATGACTCTTCGATTACTTGGGTGCATTATGCCAACCAGACGTCGGTTTTGGGCTCTGCTCAATTGCTTGCATTAAATTCAACTATAACGCTGGACTTAGTTAATAAGTTGAAGGGGCTTGAAGGGCAAAAGAGCATACTCAATTTACCAAATTCTGTTGCAGATGCTATTCTTGAGAAACAGAATAAAATTCCAGCATACGGAACAAACTATCTTGTTCAGGCGACTGGTACGCAAGGAGAAGTAGCTTCTCGTCGTATTATTAGCGATATTTCCGCTACACCAGACGAAACAATTAGGGATACAGGCGAGAAAGGTTATCAATCTACGGATTGGTTTAATAGTTCTACGCCTAATTACGCTGAGCCAGAGCATATACCCACTGCTTCGGCCGTAACAAAGCTTGTGGCATATATAGCAAAGGAAACAAACGACCGCTTAGCTACAAAGCAACCAACGTTGCCGACGACTGGGGACTGGTTCCATATTGAAGATAACAGTGGTGTCAAGGTTATTCGTTCTATAACGGATAGTCAATTTAAGACATTGTTAACAAGTGACAAAGTTATTGGGGATTATTACTTAACACCACAAAAAGCAGCAAATAAGTATTTGGATGTATCTGACGCCATAGACCAAGATGCATTTTTAACGATGCCGACCCAGACAGCAGAAGGGCAACCCATAAAGCCGACACTGACTTATAAACCTACGACGACTGTTACGAGTTCGTCTAAAGCTTCAGACATTCCGGGAGCTAAGGCTGTGTATGATGCAATTAAGACAGCCGATGATACTCTTAGAGACGAGTTGAAGGTTGAGATAGGTAAAAAGCAAGATATGCTCGAGCCTGTAATGGAGGGAGGAGAAATCTCGTCGCATAGCTACGCTGTATTGACTCCGCCAGTAAAAGCAGGTTCACCAGAAAAGATGAAGATAGTGGGCCCGGAGGAGGACATCTTATCAGAAAAGATTGGGGACAGAGAACTTCCAACGGCAGGTGCTATACGTTTACTTGTTCAGAAAAAGTCAGAGGCGCACAAAGAAGACATAGATAGAGTATTTACACCGAAAGTGCAATCTATGACAAGCGAGCAACACAGAGCTATGTATGAAGGGATGGCTCCAAAGTATGTTGTAGCAGAAGATGGGACTTTATCGCTTGTTTCGTCTGGCGTAGCTTTGTCTAGTTTGGCAACTGTAAAAGAGTATGCGTTAACGGATGGGGCTTTGCCCATTGCTTTAGAGTCATATACAACATATGTACCAGAAACAAACACAGAGCAAGCTTCTAGACCAACATTTATAAAAATAAAAGCAGAGAACACTGTATTTTACGGAGTGACATTTTTACCAGCAATGGAGACGGAAACTACCTCGAGGCTGGGTTCTTATCTTGAGTTGCCGATTACTGGTTCTGATACAACAGATATATTTGTATCTTCGAGTGTGGCATTTAAGTTGATAAATGGTATAACTAATTTACGTTTTGTAAATTCTACTGTTTATATTTATACGCCTGAAGGTGATGCAAGTAACTATACTCTTAATTTGGAGCTTGTGAATTCAAAGGCAATAGTTGCCGTAAATACTACGAATGCTTCTGCAAAGGTACGACTTTCAGCAGCAAGCGACTCACGGGTTATAGTAAGAGGGAAAGCACCTTTGTTACTAACGTTAGATGAGATGGAGTCAACTTCAATTACTATATTTGACGATGTAGAGTTGATTGCAGAAGGAGACCCTAATCAATCAGTTGAAGTGACCTATGATGTTTCTGCTACCAAGAAACCCAACTTAGATAAGTTAAATGATTTGCCTTATCATTGTAGAGCATTGTCAGTAGAGGAAGATGTAACTCTTTTCCGTTCTAACGATGAGGTGTATAGAGCACGCAGAGCAAAGCAAATAGATACGACGAGCCAGATTGGTGGACCCAAGAGTGCAGATACGGAGTTTGCTCTTCCTTATGTTACAAAAGATGGTGATATTGTAGAGTCCTTGATGTCTATTGGAAGAGATTCTGCACCATATATTAAGTTGGTGGATGGTAAGCTAAAGAAGGCAGTAGATGTTAATTTACAGACGACAGATTACGTATCAGAACACACTCCGATATCTCTTGTGAACGGAGAATTTGTTCCGACAGAGTCGACTTTGCAGTCGCCAGCGGGTATATACGCACTCGGAGCAAAGAAGTTGGCAAATACTTCAGCTATTGGCGCAGCAGACAAGCCTGTCTTTTTCACAGCAGATGGTGTTCCGTCGCCGTTAACGAAGACAACCGCCGACTACAAGTTAGTAAAATTTAGTGCAGGGCAAATTATTGAGCAGTCGGTTTCGCGTGGTGGTTCTAATACGCCTGTATATCTCAGTTCCGGGATTTTGACTGCGGGGAATGAGTATGTTCCAAAAACAACAGGAGGAACTTTCGGCAGTAGTTCTTGCACAACTATCGGGATGAGCGGTCTTACTTCTGTAACTTCGGGATATACTTATATAGGTTGTTCTTTTAATTCATTATCTTTTTCAAGCCAAGTAACATTTATAGGTTGTAAATTTACTGGTACTGTAACAGTTTCGAATTCAGCAAAATTTATAGGTTGTACATTTTCTAGTTCTGTATCGTATGGAGGTTCTTCTGAAAGCCATATAATAGAGTTTAATAATTGTACGATTACGACGTATAGCATTTCTTCGACGCCGCTAACGATTTTGTCAAATTGTACTATTACGAATGCACCGAGTGGTTATTGGGCTCATATAGTTACTGGCTGTACTTTTAAGGTTTCGACATCGACTAGTAGCGCGTCTACTTTTGGTATTGTTAAGTCAATAACTGGTTGCGCAATAACTGTTCAATCTAATACGGTTAGGACCGGTCTTATTATAGGACATTCCGCAAGTAAACCAGCCATAATGTCAGGAAATGTAATTTTAGGTAGCTACACTTCTTGGAGACCAAATGCAGATAATGGCGCTGTATTTGGCAACTATAACGGTTCTGTGATATTCTAATCAAAAGGAATTAAGTAATGAAAGGAAATAAGACAGTAGAGTTAAGTTCGATACAGAGCGATGGACAATATGACGGGAAGTCAGCTACTGTAGACACTTTGTACGCAAAAGAAGCAAGAATTACTGGGCATTTGACGTTGGGCACGAGCGAGTATAGACTTTATTCTGTCGCACTTATGACCGATATATCTGTTCCAGGACTGAAGTCTTCGTCGTAGGTTGTGCAGCTTAGCGGGATATTTGAAATTAGCGCTACATATCCAGAGCCGACAACTTCTGCCGGTTTATTTGGCGCTATTGCATTATCGGCAGCACGAACTATGAGCGTCTCGGGAGAGTTTTGGATTTCTGGTTCGTTGTATTCAGGGTTTTGTACGCCAGTAATTTTAGACATAATAAGGGACTCGTCTTATGTGAAATTTATAGCGGCAAATGACTTCGCTTCGTCACCATATTTAGTCAATCAAAGTTATACATACCAGCATTCTGGTGGAACGTATGGCAATGCTTCATATAAAGACACATATTTTAGAATAACTGAATTTTAGTTAAAGAGATTACGGTTCGGAGGAGTGCTATGCTACAGCATAAAACAACTGAATTAGGTGCTATTTCTTGCACAAGTCTTTCTGTTAGTAGCCCTATGACTTCCTTGACGGTAGGAACATTGAATTGTTCAAAATTGTGTTTGGGGGGGGGCTAAGTCACAACTAATTGAGTCTGTCCCACTTTGTTCAGGGACATCAATAGAGGTAGGATATGGCGCTTACAGTTTTGTTGCCATAACGCCAAATGATGTATCAGTACAATTTAGGGCGGGTAGCATTTGGACAAATAGTGATGTGTATCCAAGAAGCTATGCAGAAAGTGTTTATGCATTTGTTTATTTAACCGGGTCGTCTGGCTCTTATGTAAAAGTTGCAGCAAACACTGTAACTACAAACGGATTTTATTTACTGAGTGCGTCCGGAGTAAAAACAGGAGTACCTACTTGGGGCCTAATACGAATTATATAAAGAGTCATATAGGCTCTTTATATTTTTAGGTATTTGTATGAGCGTAACGAAAAGCACGATATGAGCGTAGTGAAGACAATATTGAATGAAAAAAGTTATAATAGTGTCCATAGAAATATGGGCACTTATTTTTATGTTAAGAACAATATTGATTGTAAAAAATAAATAAGGAAGGTGTCAAGCTAATGGCCGACATAATCACAGAAGTAATACTCCCCAGTAATGGGAAATTGTACGGAGACAACGTACAGTGGAAAAATCAGTTAAGAGCACCAAGACTGAAAGATAGAGGTCTTGGGGATTCTACTAGAAAACTGAAGTTACAAGCAAGTATATTAGACAAGACATTTGTTCAGCCGTTAGGTATGTCAGCATATGATTTGCACACGGCTGATTTTCTTTACTTGAATATGAAACAACGGCAGTTATCGAAAGGGAATTCCCCTTATAAGGTAGCTGTCGTATGTAATGCTTGCGGTAAGAGGCACGACATAGACATAAAGTTTGAAGACCTTGAAATAAAGCCGCTGCTCGAGGTTCCAGACTTGTCTTATAAAATGGTCGGTGAAGAGGATATGACCCTTGAGCTGACTTATATGACACCAAGAATGGTGGATGAGTCGGTAGAGAAAGCAAGAGAGTTTCTTGAAGAGTACTCTGAAACAGATTTAACAGAAGATGACTTGAAAACGCAAGAATTACTTCGTATGTTAATAAAGAGAGTAAATGGAAAGATACTGTCAGTTCCACAAATGACAGACTTCATTCAGAATATGCTTATACAAGATGTAGATGGCATAATGAATACAGTGAATGACTTTGATTTCGGCGTACAGTTAATCAGAGAGTTTAATTGTGATAAGTGCGGAAAGAAAGTTAAGTTCTTGGTTCCGACTGGGGCTTGAATAAGCGGGTACGCTGGTATGACATTCGATTTGCACTATTCAAATGATAAGAAAGCGGACGCTTTCAGAATGTGGATAAGAAGAATTTACAGTGTAGCAAATATACTGGGAATGTCATATAGCGAACTATGGGAACTGCCCGAACAAGAATTTTTAGTTCTCGAAGAGCTATCAGTCGAAGTAAGAGAAAAAAGAGAGCAGCAAAAGCAAGAACTTTTAGAGCAACGAGGAGGTAATCGATAATGGCTGGAATTTCGTCAGAAGACGCAGATAGAATTTTAGTCGAGGACTATGAGCAGGTTAGACGAGACCTTGTTGCCAAAATAGAGAAAGACGAAGCAAAGGCTGCTATTGAAGCAAGGATTGCTGCTGCTCGGGCAGGTAGTGCAGAGCAAAAGAAAGCACAAAAAGAGCTCGATAAGATAGAAAAAGATGCTAGACGAGCACAAATTGAAGAGCAGTTATCATTAGAGTTAGATGCAGCAGAACGAGTAGCATTAAAGCAAGAAAAAGAAGCTCTTGAATTATTAGATAAAAAAGAAGAAAGAGAGCAAAAGATAGCTGATTACGCAAAGTCAAAAGCATTTGACTCAATGAAAAGTGTAATCAGCGCTATTACGTCAGCAGCAAATACTTACAGTAGTTATGTAGACAGAATACAAACCCGCCTTTTAGGTGCAAATGAAACGATGGGTTCCATAAGCACAAAGTTGATGGTAGCATTTGGTGCAAGTCCTATATTCCAAATGAAGAGTGTAATGGAAAAAGTTGCACAAGCCGTCGAAAAGGGAATCAACTTTAATGTAGAAAGCAGAGCAGCAATGGAAGTATTGAAAGACAAGGTTGCTGCAACATTTGATGCTTTTGACAGTTCATTACTTCGTATTATAAAGATACAGCAAGCAGACAGTACACAGGCTCGTCTTGGTATGGAGTCAATGCTTACTGAATTTTTGAATAAGAATTTCCAAGATAGCAGCTATTTAGCGGATAATCTTAATGCATCTGTAACAGCCGCATTGTTAGAAGCCCAGTCAATGTATAGTAGAGAGGACGCTCTTGCATTAGAGTATTCAGTGCAAAAGTGGTTAGGCTCGATGTCGTCTGTTGGTGTATCAAATGAGTTGGTATCGAAGATAGCACAAGGTGTCGGCTATTTAGCGAGTGGTGATGTTTCTTCATTGTCGAGTAGCAGTGATGTAGAGAGCTTACTAGTTGCGGCAGCTAACAGGGGCGGCGCTAATTATGGTGCAATGCTTACGGGCGGAGTATCTGTCGATGACATCAACGCTATTTTCAGCGGGTTGCGTTCGTTAGTTGCTGAAATTGGCAAAGAAGGAAGAAATGTAGTAGCACTAAATCAATATGCAAAAACATTCGGTATGACTGTATCAGATGTACAAGCAATGTTGAATTTGTCTGATAATGCAATGACAGCAATTGCTTCTGATATGAAGTCATATAGTGAATTAACACAGAGAGTAATTGACGAGACGTCCATTGGCAAGTTGTTGGGCAGAACAGGTGGAGCTTCCATAGGAAATAACATTTATGAGAATTTTTTGTGGGGGAGCGGAAGAGCATACGGCAGCAATGTAGCATCGTATATGGGCTGGCAAATGGGCAGTCTTGTAGTAGACTTGATGAAAGGAATTGAGTCTGGTCTTGATGTTCAGCCATTCGGCGTGGGCACCCACGTGAATTTAGACCTTGGGGAGTTGGCACAAGTAGTGCAATTTACAGCAGGCGTATTGCCGGGTGTTGCAAGTATGCTTGGAGGATTAACAAGTATCGGCGGTGTTGGTTGGTCAGTTCTTGGGGACGACAAAGAAAAAGCGAGAGATGTAGTAACGAAAGGCAATCTCGTTTCTATGGCACAAGCAGGAACAAGGCAAACGTCAAGCTCTTATACAGGCGATTATAGTGAAGGTGCTTTGGCTCAATCAAGTAATGCAATACAAGATAAAGCAATAGCAGAGCACAAAGACGAAACATACGACGAAGAAAAGAAGAAAACCGAAGCAATGGTTGACTCGATGAAGGAAATTGGGGATAACGTAAAGTTTATAGTTCAGTTACTGAATGAAACGGGTATCGTTATCAGAGGGAGGTACGGTTATACCGAGCCAGCCGATTTTGTTCAAAATTCTAGTCAGCCAGACACAGAAGGACATCGCATTTTAGGAGTTAGTCCCGTATGATGAAACTATTTGAAAAATATTTGTTAGCAGTAACGAATCAAAGAATACCGATGCCTAAGATTTGGCAAAAGTCGCTTGGGTTAGACCTTGAAGAAACGAAGCAAATATATGAGGATAATGTTTCTGAAATAACTGGCTATCGTTTTCAGCAAGACGAGACGTTAAATCGTGGCTATGTTCACCGCGAAGTCCGCAGCTTAGAGCTAGACGACCAAGCTAAGTATTTGATTAGTTTGTATCTTAATGCACTAAAAGAACACAAGCACACCGATTTTACGCCGTATTTTAACGTAGGGGTATCAACTTATAGTTTCCCGTTCTATACAACAAGAGTAAATGTTATACGAGGACAAGTATATTCCATTTACGGGAATACAGTCAAACCAACGCAAGTAAGAATTTATTCGTCTGCTGCATACGAAGAAGAGATTGTTAAAGATGTGGTAGACGAAGAAGGAACAGTTATAGGGAAGAGGAAAGAAGTTAGAAAGTACGCTGCAAACGAGAAAGTATTTGCAGACTTCATTATATCAGCCATTGCAACAGATAAGCAGTACAGACTTGACACAAATGATTATTTGTCGGGCGAGCAATCAGATATTGATGAATATATCGAAATGGAAATAAAGTCTTATGTTCCGCTTGTAGTGTTGCAAGGTTCTTATACTCGTTTGTCTATGTTAAAGAAGATACTGCCAGGGAGTACAGGAGAAGTAAATAACTTATTCCCAAGTGCGGGGATTGAGCAACTTGATTATGCAAACAAGTTATTGCCATTGCTTTTAGATATGACGATAACAGATGATAGTCCACAAGAAGAAAAAGATTTGCTGACGTCAGATTATCTTGGAGACACGTTTGAAGAAAAAGTAAAACGCAACACAAAAGGAATTTACGATGTAGATAAGTATATAGGAGGTAAATTCTTATGGTAGGCGCACAAAGTGTACAAGCGTACATATATATTTATCACTTAGGGTTAAAGTTTGATTTGCCAGTACTCCCAGAAACTATTACAGACTCGTTGTCATTAGATTTTCAACAGCAGGCTGTAATAGGAAGAAGCGCACCGCATATAACATTTACGAGTGCAGGCCCAAGAAAAGTAAATGTAAACTTGAAGCTGCATCGTCAATTATTTGCCATAGAAAACCAGCAGATAGACAATCAGACAGATAAAGGGTATATAATGATGCCAGACCCAGTGTCAGGAAAGCAAACGAAAGTAGATGCTGTTGATGCCGCAGATGTATTGATAAATGCGTTGCTTGCTCTCTCTGTTCCAAAGTATTTAGATGGAGTAAAGGCTATTGTGCCGCCGTCAGTTCTTGTTAGATATGGTAATGAGGCTTGGGTAAGAGGAGTGCCCGGAGGTGTTACTAAGACATCAAGTGGGCCTTGGCTCAAGAACGGAAAACAAGCAGAAGTGCAAATTTCGTTTGATGTAACAGAAACGGCGCCGTTCTCTGCACAATATACTGCACAGCACGGGATGGCGAGAGGATTGAGTACAACGCTTGAACGTTCTGCTGTATGGCAATTTTAACGGAGAATAAGAAATGGCTATTGTAAGAAGAACAAGAAATCAATCGACATTCGAAGACCGTCGCCAGAACACGTATTCTCGACGCTACAAGCGGTTAGACAAGAATCAGGACTACTATACGATTGAAACGCAAAATTACACTACGCTTGATTTAATCTCTTTGCAGCAATATGGTAGCCCGTTAATGTATTGGCTGATAGCAGACTTCAATGATTATTTAGACCCGACGGTAACGATACCGCCGCACACGAAGTTAAAGATTCCGAGGGTATAGTATATGCAACCAGTAAACAAGTTACAGACGCTGAATAGCATTATATCGACGCCGTTCGTCACCGCAGAGTTCGGCGGTGCACAGTTTGGCTTGAGAGACAAGTTTAATTCTCATACGAAAGTAAGGGATGTAAGATACATAACAAGTTTGACAGTTGACAAGAAAGCGAGCGGGCAAGTAAATACGTACTCGCTCGCTTTAAGTTATGTAGTAGAGCCAGGAGCAGACCCGAACTGGCTTGACCTTGTTATATCGAACTCAACAGACAGGAAGATTTTATTCAGCTATGGTGATATGAGTCAGCCGGAGTACTCTTATTCCAAAGAGCAGGCAATCATAACGAAAGTAACGCCTGATATACAGATAGCAAGCAATGTGATAAAGTACAACATTTCGGCTACGAGTAGTGTTGCATTGAGTTACAGTATAAAGAGAAATTTCCAAGCCAGAAAAGCAAAGCCGAGCACTGTCATAATAGAGCAACTATTTACGAATACCGAGAACGGGCTGCTCGAATTATTCGGCGGGATGAGAGATAAAGCGAAAGTACTTGAAAAAGGCTGGATAGCAACAAACGATAAAGAAGTATATATTGACGGAGCAAAAGACATATCGCCGTTAGATTATTTACGATTGCTTGTATCAAAGATGGAAGCAGCAGATAATTCATTCTTTGCAATGTTGATACACGATGAACCAGATAATATAGACGGACCGTATTTTGAAGTAATAAACTCGAACTTGCATCAGGGTGCAGGAAATCGTTATTCCGTAGAGATTGATGTAGGGTATCCGAGTGATACGCCAGTGTTCTCATTTACGCCAACGCAAAATGCTTCACTTGCATTGATAACGCCATATCAAAAGAAGTATGATGAAAAGTTGATAATGAATGTAAATGAGCAAGGTGAGTTTTTGAAAGCGGGAACGCCGAGTCTTGCAATAAAGAACGGAAGTGCAGACCAGTCATTAAAGACGTGGTGGAACACGATGACAGGCTACCCAGTAAATGCTACATTGAGAACAAGGGGATTGATAAAGCCGAGTATCTTATGTGAGTATTTAGATATAAATGTATTGTTCTTTGGACAGCCGTATAATTACAGCGGGTTCTATATGGTGACAGGGCAAAAAGATGTAATAGACTTGACAGGTTATTATACAGATTTGTCGTTAGTAAGAGTGGAGGGCAAGAATGTTTAATTATTTAGCACAAGTAACAGGAAAAGTAAACACGCTAAAAAACCGCCCAGTAGCAGCAACAGACTGTGAATTATATATGGTAAGATTGCTAACGATAGATAGCACAGATGACATAATGGTTGGAGTGCTAACACTGCCCGGGCTGCACGTAGAATATGCCGCAGGAGACATAGTAATAGTAGCAGAGTTAGAGCAAAAGCGCGGAGAAGGGATTGAAGAATTCATATTAGGAAAGATTGAAAAAGAATTAGTAATAAGAAGGAAAAAGCAAAAAGTACAGAATAGCTTTCTCGCAAATTTATTCGGTGCGCAGCCCGCAGAAGAAGATGAAGAAATAATACCAGCAGAAAACATAGAAGCAGTAATAGGAAAAGCAAATAAAGTATTTGTAACAGAAGCAAAAATAGAGACCGGAAGCGTAGAAGCAAATGTACAATTAGATACAAAATCAGTATATACAGCACAAGTAAAGCATTTATTAGAAACAATAGATGCACAACAAAAAGAAATAATAGCATTAAGAAAAGAAGTAGATGAATTAACAAAGTGGAAAACAAACTTAGTAATACCAACAATTCCCGCTAACCCATAAGAAGCCGCGAATAATTCAGAATTATTTGCGCACGTATATGTGTATATACGTAAATAGAGATAGTAAAGTAATAGTATATGTAGATTAGGCTTAAGTATGAGATATAGAATGAAAATAAGCAAGAATACAACAAGAACACACGAAAGACACCAAGAAAACACTGAAAAACACTGAAAAACAAGTTTTGCTCTCACGCGTACGCGCGTGCGTGAAGCAGCAGCGAATTTAGATACACTGCAATACTGATTGTAGTAAAGGAGAAGCAGTAGTGAACGGATTTAGTTTTCCAGCAATGTTCAAAGGAAATTCAGTGAATGTAATTGAAGGGAAAGAAGCTTTGATTACGCAGATGAAATTGCTGATAAATTCTGAATTATTTGAGATGAGATATGACCCGGGCTACGGGAGCAATGTGCCACTGCTTCGCTTTCGTCCAGACAATCAGCTGACACGAGATTTGCTTGTAGATGCTATTTACGATGTGCTGATGTTTTGTCCGTGCATCACGTTTCAGCGAAATGCTGTAAAAATTATAAAAAATAAACCAGGAGAGTATGAAGTTATTATTCCAGTGTATATAGAAGAAAACGATGAACCGATTATTTTACAATTACTTGTTGAAGGAGAATTAAGCTAATGGCTGAAAATTACGTACAGAAGGATTTCGCTAGTATTTACGAAGATTTGTTGACTTTCGTAGAGAGTAGTACAACAAAATGGAAGCCGAGGAACTCGACGGAAGCTGACCCAGGGGTCTTGATATTGAAGCTGATAGCATTGCTTGAAGACAAGTGTGGCTATCGCTTTGATATGGCTCGTAATCAGGGTTATCTTGACGGAGTGTCGGATAGAGAGTCTGCATATGAGTTGCTGAAAGAGCTTGGCTATTTAATGAAGAATGCCCGAGCGGCAACTGGCTATATAGAGTTACTGCCTGACAACTATTTGAATTGGACAGACTTGTCGGATGCTCAACTCGGTGTGATAATGCCGAGGTTTACGGTAATTACAGATGCAACAAAGACATTGAAGTATTTCACTACGAAAGAGTTCTATACGTTGCGGACTACTGTAATAGATGACGTCGGTTCCAGATTGAAGCCGGGGCTTCGTTTTCGTGTACCAGTACAAGCAGGAGAGCCGTTCCAGATTACAAAAGAAGGCTTTGATTACTTTACGCTGAAAGATGTAGATGAGCAAGGAAGATTGTATCTTGGTAAAAGCAATCTGGCTCAGAACGGTGTGTTTGTATTTACACGGCAAGGGGACGGCGAAGACAAAGAACTAGTAGATGACTGGACGTATTTGGACTTTGCTATTTTGAAGCCGAAAGGCAACTGGTATGAAGTGCATACTTCTGATAATAGCGAAGTATATGTTCAGTTCCCCAGTAACTTTGAAGAACTTATCGGAACCAGAAAGTTAGAAGTTTGGGCAACGTATACGGAAGGGGCAGCAAGTAACATTTCAAAGGGAATGCTTTCGCAATTTGAAGACTCCGAATTCAAGCGCTATTTCGCTATACAGCAAACGAAGGATATTTATAGCGGACAAGACGCAGAGAGTATCAGTCTTGCCACTGAGAACTATTATGCAACGAAAGATATATGTAATACGATAATTACGGCTAACGATTTTGAGAATGCCATAAGATACTTACTTGTATCGTTGACGAGCGAGAAGTTCCCAGTAGCAGATAATCGTTATTTCTCGAATGTCGTAGTAACTACTGCGAATGATAGAAAGACAAAAGTAAGAACTATCTGTAAAGGAACAGAGTATACGCTATTTGAGCCAGACATAACGGAGCCGTCGAATCAGATTGATGTTATTGCTATGAGAGCAAGTGATGATTACTCGACGTCTTTTCAGCAAATCACAGATGCAGAAGAAAAAGAGCTTATTGAAGCAGACATTGAGCAGCAGTTACAGGATAATGTGGCTGCCGATGTCGATATAAAGATTGACATTGATACAAAGAGATTGCTTGCAGTAACAACGCCAGAGATTACTATTCGAGTACAAAACTACACGACGCAGCTTGACGCGCAAATTCGTGAAAAAGTAAAGAATTATTTCTATTCTACGTATAAGGCAGATAATCTCACAGCAGGTAAGCCACTCGATTTCCAGACTATTTATGATGATATTAAAGCATTGTCACCAGCAATTGTATCTGTGACTATTCCAGAGTTCCAGTATAAGATTTGTACTTCGCACAAGAACATAGAAGGAGAAACTGTTGAAGCATTTACAAAGAGTACGGTTGATACTGCGCCAACCGACCTTGCTATCGATTCTCTTGCTAGGGCTGTGTTGCAGGGAGATGTTCCATTGTTCAAGTTTAAGAACAGGCAAAACACAAGAACAAAGCAAATGAGCGCGTATGCTTTACTTTCAGCACAAGATGATTCTATGGAGCCGGTACAGGCAATACCTTGGAATGCTAAGGATGCTGAGCCTGTTGCTGAAGGTAAGTTGATTTCGCCAGTCGTTTCTTCTGTTGTATTTAACCACGCCGAAAATGGAGTTAATGGGGTTTTAGGACCAAATGCAGAGGTAAATACGTTTTTATATTTACGTAGTGCAAACGAGTTATTGCAATTTAGGAAGCCATTGTATGTTGCAACAGACGTTTATTCGTACGGGATGAATGTTACTTTTGATACTATGCGATTAGAGGACGATGTGACTATTACTAAGACATCGTTGTTAAAGTCTGGAACTGTTTGTGGCGGAAAGACAAGTTTAGTTCTTTCTGGGAACATTAAGATTGATGGTGATGGTATTTCTGTGGAGGACGGAAAATATAAGTTTTCAAAGACCCTTACATTGACGAAAGATATAGAGATAGAAAAAGGGTCTTTGCTGGTGGCTACGACTTCTTTAGCTCCAGGGTCGATTATAGATGGTGTTACATATGATGAGGTAATTGTACCGAGAGACACTGAATATATGCTGAAAGAGAATCAGCGAATTGTGATAACTAATTCTGCTGGAGAAGGTAAGGTCACTTTGACGAAGGGCGATGTTGTTTCTATATCAGGGATGGACTTAAAGACGACTACTTTACCCGTGCAGCTCAATTCGACTGCTCAATTATCTGTTCTTGGTTCAGATGTTTCTACTGCAAGTACCGACTTTGTGTATGTTTTGTCTCTTCGTTCAAGTAAAAAGAATTTAACCATAACACACGATAAGCCATATATGCTTGAAGAAGGTGAAGTATTTGTATATGCGGATAAAGGAGTTACGGAATATATAACGCTCGGGCCAGGGACAGTTCTTTCTGTAGCTAAGGGCAGCTCTTGTGAGCTAAAAAATACGCCATATAAAGATTTTGCAGACATTACTGTTGAGGAGTTTGAGCAAATACCAGTAGAAATTATAGCCAGGGCCTACGAATTAACTTCGTTTTTGGCAGCGGGGCACAACTACACTCTTTTGTATTACTTGGCTAACAGGAACCCAGATGAGTATTCTGGCACAGTTACTAATGAATGGCAACAGATACCGGAGCCACTCTGGCTAGCCGATTTACCGATGGCGGATGGTGCTGTTGATTTGTCGGTTTTGCGTGAACCAGATGCTAAGGAATTGATTTTGAAGTTGGCGGACACGTCTTATCAGGTTAGGGTGGTTTTCTCGATTGATTCAGATAGTAATGGTGTTGGTTATGTTTATGCTCCTTGTTCCCTTGTATTGAGCACACAGCAGTCAGATGGTACGTATTCGGCGTGTGCTACTATTTCTGCCTCAGGTAATGCTAATGTAACAAAGAATAAGGCAGCTATAATTTCGACGGCACCATTTTCAGGGATATTTACTGGGACCGCAGAAAATAATAACCAGTATTTACTTTCTTCTGGTGCTGCAAGATTTGTTACAACTCAAATTACTATTAACTCTGACCAATTAGAAACGGCTGTAGGGGTTTATGATATAGATTTACCTTTATCTTTTGCTACTGCGTTAGAGGGTGGCGATTATGACTGGTTGTCACCGTCAGTAACATTTTTTGACGGAGCTTGGGTCTCTTTATTGTTTGTAGATACTTCAGAACTTTCTGATTTGGATGCTTCTATTACGTTTGGTGGTAGCGATGATGCTAGTGCCTTTGTTTGTAGTCTAGATGATTTTCTTTCGGGTGTTGCTGCATCTAAACTTTCTACAAAGAAAAAAGAAGAACGGGTTGTTGTGCTGCACACACTCAAAGAAAAATACAAAGATTATTGTGGGAAGATTCTCGTGGCTGTACGCACACAACAGCCCGCAGAAGGTTCTTCTTCGGTTTCTCAGCAAATACCCATAGAGATTAGTGGAATTATTATTCCAAGCGAAGATAAGGACACAGACGGCATAAGAAGCAAAACTATGCATATTAAGAGCTTGTCCATATTAGATGCTTTTGCTACAGAGCTACTGCCAGTAAATAACGCCTTTACAGAAGCTGATTACAGGGACGGTAATTCTTTTTCTAGAAAGCTATTAAAAAGAATATCAGAGTTAGACATAGAGAATAGATTTAATGTTCTGGCCTTGCCATCAGAGAAATATGCTGACCCGCTTTCTGCGGCTTCTGTGTTGATTGATGGTCACCCGCTTAATGAGCGCGCATTCCCTTATTTAGACTTACACTTAAAGAAAATAAAAGTAGTAAAGGAGAGATAAGAGAATGGTTCAGTCAAAAAAGCTAGTCCCAGAAATATATTCGCAATCATTCGATTTCTCGATATTTACTGCAGTACTAGATTTAGTATATACAGCAAGAGAACTGGATATATTGAGAATAGGTAATGCACATTTGCCGACAAAGTGTTTTCAAGAAGATGTTCCACATTTAAGCTCAAATTTCGGCTTAACCGAGAAAGCCACGCGCGAACTTCTTGCTGAATACAGAATGCTTGTAAAGCAGAAGGGTTCTCAAAATGTTATTGCGGCTCTTGCTCAGTTTGCAGCAGGACTCGACGCACAGCAGAACGTTGCTGAACTCAGAATTATTACAGACACGTATTACGCTGATAAAGCATACTCAAAGGAGCCTTTTGTCTTTAGAGATTCTTTAATTAAGGAATCAAGGATAGAGACAACAACCGAGACAAAGGAAGTGCATAATTTAATTGATGGAACTTCTGTAACAAAGTCAGAAACAAGCACGACGCAGTTCTATTATGAGCTTTGGCAGAGAGCTACTGTTGCTAGCTATAAGCCACAAGAAGTAAATGCTCTTATTACAGAGATTAACAAATCAAAGATGGCAACGGAAGAGAGGTCAGGTGATTATGTCACTGTTTCTATTTCGGACGAAGACGGCAATAGGACCAGAGCAATTTTAGCGGACTCAGAAGGCAATGCTTTGCAAATGAGTACTATGTATAAGTTTACGAAGACGATTAAAGATGGCACAGTTACAGCCGTAGGCTCACATAAACCAGCAGACGAGTTTAATACAACATTGCCGATAGTAAAGCAAGTGTCAACAATTGAAGTATATTTACCGTTTGAGTCCCTAAGTACAGAGATACTGGAATTATTGATAAAACGGCTTGTTCCAGTAAATACGATAATTGTTGTAAGGCCACTTGAAGAGTTTGAGAGTCATATAAAATCAGAAGAAACAAAGAAAGAAGCAGCATAATTTAGAATTATTTGCCATAAAATAGCGGTTTGCCTAGTGATTGAGTTCATTGGGCAATTTTTTTGTAAAAATTTTTCTTGTAATTAGCGAAACTTGATGTACTATAAGCGTAAGGAGAATAACGTATAGGAGCTAATAGCACTACGAAATGGCGACACGAGCATCTTTTACAGAGGGCTACAAAGTCCAAAAAACACAAGGAAAAGCAGCGCAAGGTAAGCATTCACTTCTTGCATTGAATAATGAGATAGTGGCGGCAGCAGATACTTCAGAAGTATTTGCACCTATGTTTCGTATCTGTCTTATTTGTGCAAACCAGCGTAAATTGATTTCAAAAGTTCGTGGAGACTCAAATGATTTCCTTTATTACGCAACAATGGGCTATGTAGAACGCTGGAGAAAGCAATTCGGTGCAAAAGATGCTAGACGCCCTATGCAAATGATACAAAATTGGATACCATACGTGTTAGGAACAATAAGATTTTCGTTGATGTCATATAACAAAGAAGTTTATGATTATGACTTCTTACCGTTGCCAAAGTTGTATGATGACGACGAGGATGACGCGGGTTCAGAACGAGATGTACCAGATACTATCTCGAAGGACCCGCTTTTAACGATGTCTATGCAAGCATTGACTAACAGAGAAGCACTGCATTCGATTGTAGAACAAATGCCAGAAGAGTTACAACCCTATATGGTAGACATCTTGTACTATATAAGAACGCGAGGGATGCTTTTGTCTTTCAAGAGAGCAAACTTTGTAAAAATAGGTAAAGCAATATTTACGAGGTTAGTAGAGCAATGGATAAATTAGAACCACCAGTAAACAAAGAGCTATTGCTAGATGTTCTTGGAACTTTAACAAAGTTACGGAAGGACTTTCCGTATACGATGTTACTTTATGTTCTTGACCCACAGACTGTAACAAAGTTTCTGGATGTTTTTGCAGGAACTACTGTAACTTTTCCGACACAGCAAGAGCTTCTTGAGTGTGTTACTTTTGCTATTGTTCAGAAGTACGGAGGATTTGATAATGCTCCGAAGGAGGTGCTGAATGGACTCACAAAGAAACGATATACTGAGCTCTTACGAGCAGCTAATATCGACGATTAAGGATTTCAAGGGGCCAGATTATTACATAATACAGTCAATTAAGAAAGTTTCGGCGCTTCCCATAAAGTTCAGAGAAGATATTAAGGTACAAAAAGTATCTGATGTCGTAAATCTATTGTCGGCTATTAAGCTAAATAAGCTATAAGGAGCAAAGATGGCAAATCAATTTATGGAGAAGGTCTTGGGGTTTTTGAAGCCAGAAGACAAGCGTGCACTTGATAGACTAGTACAAGCAATAGGAAGGGCAATTAAACAAGAAATTGCAGAAAATAAGAAAACAGGAAAACGGTCTTTTCATTTATTAGAGGGGACTGTATTTCAGCATAATAACGGTAAGTATGAGTTTATTCCGAGTAAGTCGCTATATGCTATGCTACAAGGTGACCCCACTGCCGTTATACTTAAGACAGAGGAGTCTCGCTTCCTTGAGCTTTTACGGCTAGCTCTTGCTGAATTAGCTGAACCAGAAGTAGAAGCAGCTAAGCGCAAAAAAGAAGAAGAGCAAATGAAGAAGGACCAAGAGCAAGCAAGGAAAGAGGCATTAGAGCGGCAAATAATGGAAGAAGAAATGAAGAAAAGAGATAAAGAGGGCTGGTAATGTCAGATTTAGTACCAAAAGACCAAGTAGAAGTAGAACTTGAGAAAGCAAAGCTGCTAGCGAAGAAGCAAAGAGCTGTCACCATTGGCTCACTTTTAGATAAGTCAGCAGAGGTTCTCGAAGAGTGTCTTGATGATGATACTCCAGCAAATGCCGGAAGGAGAATGCGGGCCGCAGAAGTAGCTATTAACTTATACATACAGCAAGAGAGTATGGAACGGCAAGATAGGGCTCTTGATATTCAAGCTAAGCGGTTAGAGCTCGAAGAAGCTAAGTTAGCATTGCCAGGAGGACCGTTATTTACACAGAATAATGTATATTTACAGGGAGGAGCTCCACCACAGCAAGGAGAACAGTTATCTGACGAAGAAAAACAAGCTCAACTTCTTGCAAGAAAACAAGCACAAGACGCTTTATTAAAGCAATATTTGCCACCGCAAGTACAAGATACACAAGCCACAAAAGATACACAAGCTACTGTCGTAGATATACCACAAGAAGATGTACATTTAAGTGAGGATACGACAGGAGACGATAAGAAATGAAGTACAAGTTACTTGCATTGCTAACTGACCGTCCGGACGATATCGACTGGGCGGTTTTAGGTGACATACATAATTTACACCCAGCGGCAAAGTGGGTTTATGATTATTATACTACATATGCTAGCTTGCCTACTTTGGAATTATTTGCACAAGAATGTTTAGATGAGGGTGAGCCACCGATAGCAACAGCTCCTTGGGCGTATTATGTCAAAGAATATAACGACGTAAAGTTTGTTCAAGAAGCAACTAAATATATTGGTAAGTTCAATGAGGCTTACGCAAATGACCCGAAATCTGCTATTTTGGCGCTAAGAGAAGAATTTATGCGGCTAACAGAGCCACAGAAAACAGTGGCAGCGGCAGATATAGCGGCACAAACGAAAGAAAGATGGGAGAAATTCAGCTTACGTCAAGGAGCACGCATAAAGACAGGAATTATACCGTTTGACGAAGCCAGTGGTGGCATAAGTCCAGACGACGAGTTTATGATTTTATCTGCTCGTCTTGGTCAAGGTAAGTCATTCTTCTTGCATTTCATTGCTCTTGAAATGGCGAAAGAGGGGCATAATGTCGGTATTTATTCGGGCGAGATGACTGAATATGAAGTTGGCGCTCGTATAGATACTTGGCTCACTCACGTAAACAATTTCGATTTAACCAGAGGCAAGATTTCTGATAGTTCCGAGCAGGTAAAGGCGTATGAGGAAAAGGTCAAGGGAAAAATACTTGTAATCACACCGCACCATATAGGTCATAATGCTACGCCATCAGATATGCGCAAGTTCGTAAAAGAGAACAATTTATCGGTTTTGTGTATAGACCAGTTATCGCTAATGATACCAGATGGTAGACAGAGCAGCGAAATGTTTCAGCAGTTTGCAAGTATTTCTATGCAGTTAAAGTCCTTGCAGCAAGAATTAAGAATTCCGATTATAGCTGTATCTCAGTTAAATCGTGCTGCCGCAGAACAAGAAGTAAATGCAGCTAATATATCTGGCTCAGACCGCATAGGGCAAGATGCTACGATTATACTTGCTATTGAAAGAAAAGAAAATGAGATGGTCTTAAAAGTCCTTAAAGCACGTAGTTTCAAGAAACCAGAAAGAGGCTGGACATTTACTTGGGATATTAACAATGGTGTATTGACACCACAGTTGACAGCTATAGATGCTGTTGTAGCAAGCAATGAAGCATTAAGAGCACAAGAAGAAATGAATAGGAAGTTGGCAGAGGCTGCTGCAGCAAAGGCTGCAAATTCGCCAGACATACAGATTACAGACCAGCAACCGGTGAGCGACCTTGGGTAAGTTAGTAAATATATATTCCAGAACATATGTAAGACAAGAGGACGGCTCTTTACAAGAAGTCTCTCTTAACGAAGAACCAGCGCAGAATAGCTTATCTGTGTTGGTTGCTTTGTCTATGTCAGAATATAAGTTGCTTGTATCTGGTAAAGGAGATTTGATATTCAGAAAGTCTTGGCCAACAAAGATAAAGCAGTTCCCAGCAAATATTTATTTTACGATAAAGAAGCACGGGCCAAGAATATTTGCAAAAGGGCAGCTACATTTTATAATGCACACAATAGGAATAGAGCAAGAATGTGAACGAGCCGGAATAACGGAAGAAAAGTTCGAAAAATTATTTTATAATGAAGAAAATAATCAAGCAGCTGCATTAGCTTGGAATATACGTTGTGTAAAAGAAGTAGATATGCACTACAATCAGTTCTACTATATACCAGAAAAAGGATTACCAAGAGAATTGCAGCAGCTTGAAAGAGGATTTGCTTATATAATAAAGGCATAAAGCTGTACTACAAACAGTAAACAAGAAGGAGACAATTTACTTATGAACAGAACAATTCAAATGGTATCTACGGACGAGCTTCAGGTGGACTCTCGTTATCAGAGGCCCGTCAATGAGGCCCTTGTAGGAAAAATAGCATCGCATTTTAATGAAGCATTGTTTGCTCCGTTGCTTGTAGCAGAACGTGCTACGCCAGACGGACACATTAAGTTTGTCGTAGACGGGCAGCACCGTCTTGAAGCCGCACGTCTTTTAGGCTTCAAAGAAGTGCCTTGTTTCGTGTATTCGGGAATGAGTGTCGCCGACGAAGCGAATCTTTTTGTGAGTCAGCAAGTCGCAAGTGCACGTCTTACGCCCAGAGATTCGTATAAGGCAAATGTATTTATTCATAACCCCGAGAATATCGACGTTATGATTGATAAGACGTTGCACAAGTATGGGCACAGAATCGGTGTGCACGAGCACGACGTTGGGGGATGGTACGCCATCGTGACTTTGCGCGAAACCGTGAAAAAGTACGGCGTAGACGGTCTTGCGAAAGTTCTTATGCTTCTTAACGAGCTTGGCTGGACTGCAGGGCGGGCAGCAAAGTCTCGCCTTATGCTTGTCGGTCTTGGTCACGCAACGAAGAAAGTTGGGGTAGCCAAAGCAAAAGAAGCAATTCTTGCAAATTATGCTTCGCCAGAAGAATTTATTGCAAGCATTACCATTGCAGCAAAAGGCAGAAAACCTACCGTAGCAGTAATCGGTGTAATCGATAATATTCTTACGGCTTAACTGCTATGTCGCTGCGCGAAGATATCTTTGCTCTGTTCCCGGATGCCAAAGAGCAAACTGGATATTTACGAGTGCGTTGTCCATTCCACAAGGGCGGAATGGAGCGTAGGCCAAGTATGTCTATCGTTATAGAGGAAGGGCATAATGACCAGCACGCAGGATTTGCTAAATGTTTTAGTTGCGGCTGGACAGGGGACTTTGTTGATATAGCAGAGTACTTTGGCTATGAATATCAACCCGATTATGTAGAAGTATCGTCTAGTGAGAGTGCCGAGAAGCCAACGTCATTGACTACACAGGCTGCTGTATATCTTAAAGATATGCCGTATCAGTACTCTAAGTATCTTGAATCACGCGGAATTTTTGAAGACGTACAGAAGAGGAATAAGGTCTACGAAAGATACGATGAGCAAAAAGTATATTTGCCAGTATTTGATAGCAAAGGGCAATTCCTTTATGCAAATGCTCGAGCCACTAATCGAAAATACTTTTTTATACCAGAACACATAAGAAAAGTAATAGCAGGGACAGAGCAAATAGATTTAGGAAAACCGATAGCTATTGTAGAAGCACAGATATCTATGATGACACTGCAACAAGCGCAATATGCGCGAGCAGTGGCTCTTTTAGGAGCAACAAATGCTTATGCAGTAAGGGACATAGCAAAAGCAACGGGGCCATTTCTGCTTATGTTAGACAATGACGAAGCAGGAAGAAAGGCAGCAACGAAGATATTAGACATACTTGGTGATTATCGTTGTAAGGTATTTGTATTTCCAGCAGGGAAAGACCCAAATGATATTTGGCAAGATGTCAACTTTGACCAAGAGAAGTTTTGTGACCTTATAGATTCCTATGAGGTACCAACTTCTTGGGCAAGAGAAAATTATTGTATGTAGGAGATAGCATTTATGGAAGATAAGGCAATCAGATTTATTACACCAAGCGCAAGTCTTGTAAGAGAAAATTCACTTTTTAAGCAGATTGAGGCTGCAGGTCGTGTGTGCTATAAGAGCGAGGATAAGATTACAGAGGATTCAGCTGAAAAGTTTGTGCGGATGCTTTGTAAAAGAGGACATACAGCAGCAACAGAGGCAGGAACTTTGTATTTTACGTATCCGCAAGGGATTGCGAATAGCGGCGATTATGACATATTGTATAGTCCGTTCTCTCACGTGGAATATGATGACGATTGGGCTTATGTAACGACGAACTTCCGCGTTGTTTTTGAAATCTTCGAGAAGGATTTTGATAAGACAATGAATTACATATCGAAGCACGCTGTTGAACCAACAGATAAGCACGAGCTTCGCCATACACTCAGAATTATTTGCGACCGCGGCGTGTCTCACGAGCTTGTGCGTCATAGAGTATTCTCGTTTGCTCAAGAAAGCACGAGATATGTTCGTTACGGAGACAAGCAAGAATTTAAGTTTATTATTCCGTCTTGGTGGGCAGACAAGATGGTAGATGGACAGTATTCTCTCGAACACACGTTATTTACAGAATCTTGTAAGAATGCAGCAGATTCTTATGACAATATGTTGCGTATGGGGATGACAGCGCAACAAGCAAGAGCATTACTTCCGAATGCTGTAAAGACAGAAGTCGTAATGACAGGAACATTTTACCAGTGGATAGGTTTCTTGAAGTTGCGTCTTGCAAAAGATGCTCACCCAGATATGCAGATAGTAGCGAAGCATATTTACGATGTTCTGGTTGATGTGTCAACAGCAAGAGAACACGATATGCTTGTAAAGGAGCTTGGTCTTTAATGAGTAAGCTAAGTTTACTGATTGACGTAGATGATACTATTTGTCTTACGTCGCCAAAATGGATTCAGCTTACAGATGCTTGGATGAAACGGCATAGATGTAAGCGAATTCAAGAGAAGTCAAGGGATAAGTACCAACTTGAAGATTCTTTTGAAATGACGCCAGGACAAAGAAGTAGATATCTTTGTTATATGTATGACGCCATTGATTTTATCACTTTGAAGCCAGTAGACGGAGCACAAGAATTTATACAATTTTGTAAAGACCAAGACATAAATGTTACGTTTGTAACTGCCAGACCGCCGATATATGAAAATGTGACGAAGGTTTGGCTTGCAGAAAACTTTTCAGTAGCACCGCCCATAGTAATGTTCACGAGAGACATAGCGCCATATACGTCGTTCTTTGATGTACTAATAGATAACAGTATAAGAAGATGTCAGCAGTTTTCGGCAAGTCCTCAAAAGAAATCGATTTTATTTACGAAAGTATTAGTGGACAGAGAAGACGATGAACCAGTGCCAGAACATTTCTTGACTGCAGATTCTTTTGAAAAAGTAAAGGAGTACATATTAAATGTCAGATAAAACAGATGTATCACAAGCACAAGAAGAGAAGTTGGCTAAACTGTTAAAAGCGAATAGAACTCCTCGTTCTGGTGGTGGGGCTTGGAAGAAAGGCGATTTACATAGAGACAATGGCTACTGCAGCTGGCTTATTGAAGCGAAAGCAACTGTTAAACCAAGTTTGTCTTATAGCGCAAATAAGACTGTTCTTGACAAGATGGACCACGAAAGGGCAGAGATGCATAAAGATTATGCGGCTCTTGCTATTGAGCTTGGCGAAAGCAGAGAAGATTTCTTTGTTATCAACAAACGCACAATGCTGTCAATTCTAGACACGCAGGACGGGATTGTGGCTCTCATTAAGTCGCTTGAAGCCCAAGTTGCAGAACTCGACAAGAAGTACGAAGAACTGCGTTACGGTGTAGACGGTATATCGCCAGAACAAAAAGCTCTGCACTCGGCGCACAAACAAGAAAAGTTGGCCACGATTGACGAGTTGAGAAAATTGTTATGAGAGTAACCACGTTAATTATCGGTATTTTAGCCAGTGTACTTGTATTGCTGAGTTACATATTTAGTAACCAAAAGAAATTACGCATAATAAATCTTGTAGCAAGTATTATCTTTGTGATTTACGGCTTATTTCTTGTGTGCGGCGAAGATTTTACTTGGACACACTACGATTGCTGGCCCACAGCTATATTGAATGCTTTCTGTGCTGTTGTTCATATACGATGGTTTATTATGGACGCTAAGAATAAGCATAAGAATGACACTGCTAACGACAGCCTAAGCAACGAAGAGAAAACCAACGACCAACTTACCACGAAAGATGAGGAAAACGAGCCTAGCCAGCGAAATTAGGGCGTAGATAGGAGCCAACGATGGAAATAGAAGAACCCGTTGACGAATTATCAATAAATGACGAAGAGCTCTTGTATGATACACCGCAAGAGCTCTTATCTCATATTTTTAGAGAAAAGCATTGTGTATGTTGCAAGAAAACTTTTTGTAGGGCGGATTGGACGAGTTATGCTTATAAGATTAAGCACGCAGGAGGACATTTGTTCTTTTGTAGTTGGTCTTGTATGCAGAAGTATAGAAGGATAAAAGAAGCGAAAAAGCCCCAGAAGAGTCTTCCCATAGCTACCGAGAAGGAGTTACAGAAGAAAAATAAGTACGCAAGTTTAACAGAGCCAAAAAGAAGCCGCACCAAAAGAAAATAAAATATTATATAATATGCTTACAAAATACAACAAGAGGTAAGCATTTATGTATGAAGAGATTATTGAAGGCATTTTAGCTGCTGCCGAACACGAAGGAGAATATGCGCTTGTCCGGCAGTTTGATGAACTCAGAAAAAACGGACAGATTCTGACGATTCCTTTTAAGAGAGGAGAAATGGCTTGGCACGTATACCCGATGAGCAAGACCGACCCTAAGAGAGGATACACTTATCGTCTTGTGTCTTACGAGCAAATCGTAGCAGGACTTGCAAAAGACCCGGACGGCATTTACATGCACTACCGTAAAGACGCAGAAGCAAAAGCAAAGGAATTAAAGGAGAAAGCGTTATGTCTTTAATTACAGGAAGAAAAGCACAAAATGCTACTTTTGCTTTGTGCGACTGTTACCACGAAGTATTGGGCTTTTTTCGCTATATTTCTTATCGCGATAATAAAGATTGTAACAGACTTTCTTGTTATCAGCTTAACCACGAGATGGAAGATGTTGAAAAGGAAGATTGTTACCCAGATTTCGGCTTTTATTGCAGAGAGCAGGCAGTAGAATTTGTACAAGCCCTTTTTAGGGCAGCAGATTATGTGGGAGAGAGCAAGTTGATAGCTTCTTTTGAAGACCTTGATGCTCGCCCAAATAATCAAGTAGCAAGTATTCTTACTATTACGGCAGACGGGAAGACTGTGGATATAACGAAGTATCCGGGAACACAGACCGAGAAGTCTTCTTGGGAAGTAGTGCTTGATGTACGAGGGGCAAATCAGTTTGCCGTAAATATTCTTGAGTTGTTGAACAGGAGCATCAAATGATAGCTATCTACATATTGGCAGCTGTGGGAGCCGCGGTTATTTTGTTTTTCTTTATTGCTGGAGTTGTTTGTGGCATTAAGGCAAGACAAGCAAAAAAGAATATTAAGCTCTGTGAAGAAGCTCAAAGAGTTTGGGTAGAGACTGGAGATATTGACCACGTCTTGTCGCTTGAGCTACCAAAGGATTTGCGGGAGGCATTAGAAAAAGCAAAAGAAGAGGAAGAGTTACGAAGTTCTGTATTCCCAGAATTCAATTAAGCAAGCAGCCGCATTATTTGTGGCTGTTTTATTTTATAATATACTTACAAAACAAGAACAAGAGGGACGACAATGAAAACGACCAGAGAAGAATTTAGACTGAAAGTAGCCGACGGGAGATATCTTTCCTTTGAGGAGCACGGCGAATATACGCAAATTGCAAGATTGACGATGTTTCGCGAAGATGCCGCAGTATTTCAGAATAAAGACCAGTGTGTATTTGCAATAACAGATAGCTTTTATTACCACCACGGGCTGTCGGATATTATAACGAAGGAATCAACAGCAAAAGACAGACTCAAGCTATTTACTATTGAGCATACTGTTATACAAGAAGAAACAGAAGAAGTTCCTTTGGATATTTCCGAGTATCCGACGAATGGCGAAATTGTAGAAGCAAAAGCACCATATGACCCAGATTATAAGATGTTCTTGAAAGAGAACGGCGGAAACCTTGATAAAGACAGTTATGAGCTTTGTAATTGGCAAAATCTGAGCTATGTAAGAGTATTGAAGGAGGCAGAGTAATGGAAGAGCTAGCATTTAAGATTGATTGCGAATGGCTTTGTGATTTTGTTCGTCAAAGAGTGTATCACGAAGGGCAATCGTTTGAGTGGGGCATTCAAACGCTTTTGGCATCATTTAACGGCGCAATAACAGAAGAAATTGCTTTTCAGATACTTACGGGAGTAAAGAAAGTTGTAGGTGTCAACGAAGGCATTTTACAAGATGACGATAAATTAAAAGATTATCTTGATTACGTAAAGCGCAAAGAGAAAGCAGAAAGACAAGCAAAAGTTGACCAACACGTTTTGTCGCACCCGCTTAACTATGTAGACCCGTTTGCCACTGTCTATTCTGTAAAAGCATTTAAGAAGATACACGAGCACGACGAGTATCCAGTTACTATGAGAGAATTAAAAGAGTACTTTTTACAGCCGCCAGCAAATGACGATTTGTTGTTTGACGGAGGCTTATACTCTTTGAAATTGGCAACCAGCATTGTTGAAGACACAGACAGAGACAAGTTCTCTTTTTACGATGCTCTTTATTCTTATTGGCAAAAGCAGCTCGAAAGAGAAGATTACTACTATGAACCGAAGGATAAAGAAAAGATTCGTCAGCGTCAGCGCTCTTACGAATTCTGGTTGCAAAAGCGAACGACGAGAGACATAACCAGCCTACTCTCGAAGAAAGGGGAAGAGGAAGCTCGTATTCTTTCCGATAGAGAGTATGAGGATAAGAGGAGAGAAGAGTACCCGCATTGGGTTATTCGTGATGATAATACGTATAATCTTTGTGAGGGCTCGGAGTCCTATTATCAGCGTCTTTCTCGTTACGTTCCTTGCGATGAGGGAGTATTTTATAGGTACGGTTTGATAGCGCCAAACGGAGATTTCTATGCTTGTACGTTTGCAAGTCACGAGACTGCTGCAACTATTCTTTGTGTTCAAAATGGCTATTTTGGCAAGCCGCCACAAGATATGGACGAAGAGACTTGGTGTCGCACTATGCTGCTTGATGCCAGAAGTGTTGCAAAAGAAACCCTTTATGATAGAGGGTGGGTATTTGTAAATTCTGCATTTGGCTTCGGCGGCACTTTTTACTCGAAGTGGGGCGAGTTAGAAAATATGCCACAGAAGCAAATGGATACTGCTTTTGATTGGGACATTTGGTGCAGGAACGAGAGCAAGTTTTAAGTTGTACTGTATATTACGAGGAAGTTTATGGACAACGAAGATTACAACAATTTCGAGGAAGACAATAGCTACACAGCATTTGATATGGCTCGTTTAGAAGCAGATATGGCGAGGATGCTGGACAGTAGTGTTGACCTTATGTCATATTATAAAGAGCGAGCTGATAGCTATTCGCACAAGTGTATCGAGATGGCTAAGCATATTTTTGAGCTTGAGCAGAAAGGTAGAACGAGTGCAGAGGAACCAGACTATGATGGGCTTAAAGAATTGTATGAGGCTTCTGTTAAAGACCTAGTTACTTTTCAAGAGGAGAATGTAAAATTAACAGCGAAAATAGAGGAACTTGAGAAGAAGCTAGAGGAGGCTAGAAAGCCATCAAAGCAAGCAAAGAAGTATGCTGCGAGCGTAGAGAGTATATGCGGAATCTATGGTTTGCCGGAAGAAGTTAAAAAGTCGTTATTAAGGATATTTGATAATGGCAAATAGAGGACCGCATAACGGGCTAGAGTTTGAAGATGACATAGCTCTATTAGAACTGCCAAAAGGCATAACAAAGCATTTACGTGCAGCAGGAATACAAACAATTAGAGAACTTTGTACATACACAGAAAGCAACATAACCAGTATAAAGTATATTGGTTATGAAGCAAAGATGGAGATAATATTTACTTTAGCACATTACGATTTTAGGCTGGGCGACCCAAAGTAGCAGCAGCCTTTTCCTTTGTTTTATTATATAATTTAATTACAAAAACAAGAGGAGATTGTAACAATGTTAGAAGTAAGAGGATTCACGATTAAGAATGTACGCCACCCAGAAGGACGAGAAGGATACGGCTTGCTTTGTGATATTTTCTATAAAGGAAAGAAGGTCGGTTCTTGTGAAGATTACGGAATGGGTTCCGTAAGTAACGTATATATCGACGCAGAATATAAAGAGCTTTTTCAGCAAGCACAGGACGCATTTTATGCACAATTCCCGCAGCTTGCGAATGACAGATATGACGACGATACGTTCGTGACTCATTTGGATGCACTCAAAGAAGATTTGCGGGTATATAAGCAAAAAGCAAAGCTAGGGTATCCGTGTCTTGTGAGAGTGGCTTATCAAGACTGGTCGGAAAATTACTGCTGGGCAAAGACCAGAGCAGCTATCGACAACTACGTAAAAACCAAGACCAGCGTAGATAAGGTATTCATTTATACGTCCGAAAACGATTTCAAGGTTGCATAAGGAGGCGCGCTATGAAGTATGTAGCTTATATACTGTCTATGCCGAACAAAGGCTCTTGGGACGGAAAGTGGACAGGAGAAAAAGATGTACACGCCCGTGTTCGCAAGATATGTGACAGGGCGTGGAACAATAAGGTAACGAAAGAGCCAGAAATTGTCGGAAGGTCTTTTTATCACGACTTTGGTGATGGTTGGACTGCTTGTATAGAAGTAAAGGAAGTTACAGAGCAAGAAGCGAAAGCCTTGAAGAAACGTTCTGTTGGCTTTGCTGGCTATGATTGGATGATTGACAGTCTTATTCATAGCGGAGATATTCATTACGAAACAAACTGGCAGCAACCATTTTATATGTGAGGAAGTTGTACTATGAATGGCTCGGAACATAGGCTAAAGAAAATTCTGCGCAAAGAAGAGCAGCACGATAGACGTAAGCGCTCTCGCGAAATTAACAAAAAGTTGCGCAAGAATGATGATTTGCCTAGCGGTAAATCGGGATACAAGAAGACCAAGCAAAAGTTTGATACACTTACGTGACAGGGAGTAATTACTTTATGGAAGACACTACATACGATGTTTATAGCGAATTTGACCCAGTTAAGCATAAGCAAAGATACAAGCAGTATCTAGAAGTTCTTATATTGGAAGACGGCAAAATTGTGTATGCGATTCCGTCCCACCAAATGAAGGCAGAACAGATATGCAGAGAAAAGCTGAATGTTTCGCAACAAAGATTGTCGAAGATGTGTCCCAAAGAATATTACTTTGACTATATGACTTGGTTGCTTATGAAGAGCAATGCGGTTGCTGTTTGGTATAATAACTATATGGGAACGCCAAACGAGCGGCAGAAGCTGCAGCTCCGCAGGCTAAGACTACACGGAATTTACGCAGGACCAGTATTATGAAATTGTATATTATCTTTTGGAGCATAACGAACATAGCATTTATTGCAGCAGCAATCTTTGTTACTTGTTGGTTTAATAATCTAAGTTTACTTTGGTTACTTACGATACCAACAGTTATGCAGTTCTTTGGACTTTCAATAAAAGAAACAACGAAAGTTTCAAAGGACGACGAGCAGCAGCCCAAAGAGCAGGATTCAACTATAATTAAGAAGTAGAAACAGAACAGGAGCATAAAGATGCAAGAAGAGATTGTTAACGGAGAAATTGATAGTACGTTTTTCGGCAGAGAAGACCACGGCATTTTAACGTGTTCGATGTGGCTCCGTATGAGTAACGGGTTTTACACAAACTACGGTGGTTGGTCTTTTACAGGAAAAGGAAAAGACGGCAAGCCAGGATATTCCGTAAAAGGTCTTCAAGCATTAGACCTTATTATGCAGACCGTAGGAGTAAAGAAGTGGGAAGACTTGCCAGGGAAGCATATTCGCGTCATTCTTGATAATCGCGGAATGGTTGACGGAATTATAAACTTTATGGATGACAGTAAGAGGTTCTCTTTCCGCGAATTTTATAGCAAGGACGACGAGTAAACATACTGGCTTAGCTTAATATGATGCTTGCAAGAGCGCGAGTAGACGAGTAAAGCACCCCACGATTAGGGGACAAGTAGATGACAAAGTGTATGCCGCCATTAAAGTCTGTGCACAGCATTGGCAGAGAAAGTCAAGTAGAGATATCAGTGCAAGTCTGGTAGCCAGTACCAAATACAAAAACAAGGAGACAAGAACAATGAACGAAAATTTGAAGGGCGAAAGCTTTTACGACGGAGACACAAAGAAAATGCGCTATTTCGATAAGAACGGCAAAGAAATTCTCGAAGGTACCACTATACGCCACGATAACGGCGAGACCGAACTCATTTATGCCTGTGGTGACGGAGACCTCGGCGTAAATGCAAGCACAAAAAAGTATATCGAAGAGAATGGCGAAAGCGCAAGAGAGTGCTACCCGCTTACGCAGTTTGATTTGCACGAATGGGAGATTGTAAAATGATTGAGTTCAATACCGTAAAAGTATTTACGGACAATATAGACCAAAAAGCTTTGCAGCAATTGCACGAGCTTGTGAAAACGGGTGTCTTTGAAGACGCCCCTATTCGCATTATGCCGGATTGCCACGCTGGGGCAGGTTGCGTAATAGGGTTTACGGTTTCCGTAAGAGACAAAATAATTCCGAATATTGTCGGGGTAGATATTGGCTGTGGTATGCGCATTGTCGATTTACATACCGACAAAGTGGATTTTGATAAACTTGATAAGTGTATTCGTAAGAGAGTACCAAGCGGAAGAGATGTAGCTTCTTTTGATGAAAGGGCGAAGAGTCTGATTTCTCAGCTCTATTGCAAGAAAGAGCTTAAGCAGATTGACAGACTTGAATGTTCTCTTGGCTCTCTCGGCGGAGGCAACCACTTTATTGAGATTGACGAAGACGAGCATAACAATAAGTATCTTGTTGTGCATACAGGAAGCCGCAATCTCGGAAAACAGGTTGCTGAAATTTATCAAGAGAAGGCAATTAAGCATTGTCAGTCAATTGATACGACCGAGCTAATTCAACGCTGCAAGGCGGAAGGAAGAGAGCAAGATATTCAATCAGAAATAGCTAAGCTAAAGGCCAGCAAACCAAAGCTGCCTCGAGACCTTTGCTATTTGGAAGGAAAAGACAAAGACGATTATATGCACGATATGCGCATATGTCAGCAGTTTGCTGTTCTTAACAGAGAAAAGATTGTTCATACAATTTGTGTAGGGATGCGTCTTGACGAAAAAGATTGTTGGGAAAGTGTTCACAACTATATTGGGGACGATGACATTATTCGTAAGGGCGCCATTGCTGCATATAAAGACCAGCCCGTTATTATACCGCTGAATATGAGAGACGGCGTAATTCTTGGCAGAGGTAAAGGTAACGAAGATTGGAATAATTCCGCTCCGCACGGTGCCGGGAGAAGAATGTCCAGAAGCGAAGCAAAGCAGAAAATCGCACTCGAGAAGTTCCAGCAAACAATGAAAGGAATTTACTCAACGACAGTAGGAAAAGATACAATAGATGAAGCTCCGCAGGCTTATAAACCAGCCCAAGAGATTATTGACTTGGTTGCTGACACAGTAGAAATTGAAAAAATAATCAAGCCAGTATTTAACTATAAGGCGGCTGAATAATGAATAAGCAACGAAAGATTGAACAATTAGCCATTTTAGGTTGCACGAGAACGCCGCAAGCAACCACTTGTTGTGGATGCGAATTTAATAGTCCAGATAAGTGTAATGCTGTAAGGATGGCAACAAAAGCAATAAATGCCGGTTGGGGCATAGAAAAAGATGCAGTAAGCTCATTTATGGGTGAAGTATCTGTGATGCAAGAACCAAACAAAGTAAAAGCAATGAAGCAAAGATTTAAGCAGTTATATAGCTAAAGCAGCATCGTTGTATCAAGTTTTATATTATACTTATAGCATAACATACAAAGGAGCCATTAAGTTATGTTACATAGAATTAAGACCGAAGCACTTTTAGGTCTTGCCATTGCAGTAAGTATAATCAGTATAATCATTATCGCAGCTACCCACGAAATAGTACCTTTTGGTCAAGTAGCTGCATATGATATAATAAGGGCAGCAGCAATTTGTTTCTTATTGATAACAATCGTATGGCTTATTACATATTCATTGCTAAGACGTAAGGATTAGTTGTACTGTATATACGCGTGGAGGCATATCGAAGCGGTCATAACGAGGTGGTCTTGAAAACCATTTGACGGCAACGTCACGGGGGTTCGAATCCCTCTGCCTCCGCCATTATCGAGGGGTGCTGGGTTAACGTCCAGCCGCCTTGACCACTAACAAGACGGGTGCCTCGAAGCCCAAGCGTTGATGCAGATAGGGAGTAGCTAACAGGCGAAGCAGCAGGGGTAAATGGAGTTGGATGAACAGCCTGTCTTGTTATACCATAGCCCCGACGGTTCGAGTCCGTCCGCTGGTTGGGTTGCGCACCAACTATAACGGGTAGGGGCACGTGCCAGAGTAGCTCAGCTGGTAGAGCACTGGATTTGTAACCCAGTGGCCACGGGGTCGTAGCCCGTCTCTGGCTCCACTTTGAAATTAACAAGGAGTAAATATTTATGAAAACCCTTGAATTGTCCGTAGAGCAATATAACGCCATTATCGATGCTTGCAGTTACTCAGTAGATAATGCGAGATATGCCGCAAGACCGAATCTTGCTTTTATTCACGTTATTGTATGCACAGACCACATTGAGGCTGTTGCTCTTGACGGGTATCAGCTTGCAAAATTCGTGACAAAGGGCGAATTTGAAGAAGAATTTGATTTCTTGCTTCGTCCTATTCGTTGTAAGTGCAAGTTCAAGAATTCCGAAATAGCGTCGGTACGGATTACTTTTACAGAAGAAACAGGTTATGTAGAAGTAAGAATGCCAGAAGATAGTGGCGGATATGTTACGTATTCGTATACAGTATGCGAAGAATTTAATATTAAGGCTGACGCCATAATAGGTGAAGACAGTACAAGACCGCATACGATTTGTATTGATGCAAATAAACTTATTCGAGCGGCCAAGAGCTTAAAGAACTTTACTCGAGGCTATTGCAAAATCGCATTGCCCGACAACAAGAGTGCAGGTATAACAATTACGACGGAAGACGACAAAGGGAAACTTGTTCACTATATTTTGCCCATTCGTCATTTTGAATAAACGGCATAGCTAGCAGAAAAGCTAGCTATTTTATTAGCCGCAACAAAATAAGAAAGAAGTATAATATACTATACTCGTAGAAACGCATAAAGGAGCTACAGTATGAAAGTAATAAGACAGCCATTTAAGTATTTCGGACATCGTTGTAAATCTTGTGGTGCATATATGATTTATGATATGCAAGATATTAACATTGGTGAGTTTACTTGCCCTTGTTGCTATGAATCTTTCACTCACGATATTACGAGGGACGATATCGATTGTGAGCCGGATTTGGCAGCGCTTGGTGCAATCGCTAACAACGACGAAGAGGCATTTATTGCGTCAAGATTTCACGTAGGGGATAAAGTCTATGTGGCGTATGATGCTTATTATTCCAACGAGCCAGACCATACTTGGAAAATAAAGGACGAAGCAGTTACTATCGATAAGATTACGGCGCAGGAGAGCGCAGGCAAGACAGAAGTGACTTATCACTTTGATGAGATTATTTATCACGCAAGAGACCCCAGACAGTATTGCCAAGAGTCCGACATTTCCGCTGTGCCATTCCTTGATAAGGATGAAGCAATAGCTTATGCAAAGAGAATGACACAATTAAGAAAGAAGGAGAGTAAATGTTAATCAACCCAAGGGACAGAAAACTGGTTGAAGACGCACAAGCATTAGCGGCTCTTGACATTTTACAGTCGATAGAGTCGCTATATGCTTATGAAAAGATGGACCCGTTATTAGAAAAGTTACTGTATGAAAAAGCAGATAAGTTTTCTACGTATGCTTACAAGCGGCCACTTATTCTATTGCCGTTGCACCCAGAGTGGGTTACATTGATATTGCAGCACAAGAAAACAAGAGAATTGCGTCTGTCTATTCCGCCAACCGCGGGACCATTTACTGCATTGATGTATGAAGCGAAAATAGATGGCGGCTCTGGAATGGTGGTTGGAGAATTTACTGTTCCGACAGCTGACCAGTATGCTTATATAGACCTCGAAGAAGATTTGCCTTTTGTTACAGATAGTAAACCGTCATATTATATTTGCGGAGAAGACTTAGATAAGTTATGTCTTACTTATGAGCAAGTAGAAAAGTATGGGAAAGGTAGACCACTTTACGGGTGGCACATAGAAGGAGCGAGGTGCTATAATAAGCCAAGACCGTTATCGCATTATTACAGACCACAACACCCAGACGAAGTAATCAAGAAAGCTCCGCAAATGTATATGGAAGTTTGCGAAGTAGGAGAAGAAATATGACCGCGCAGATTTATAAGTACCCAATTGAATTTATAGATGAACAAACTGCCGTTTTGTGCGGACCGCCTATTTCTGCGATTATTCAAGATAATAAGCCAGTAATATATGCGCCGTATTCAGCGAATGTAAAGCCCAAGAAGTATAAGATTCGCATAGTGGGAATAGGGCACAAAGTAGAAAACTTAGAAGCATATACGTTCTTACAGACAGTGCAGTATTTAGACCTTGTGTTTCATATATTTTATAGACAGGAGTTAGATTTATGGGAGTAACAATAAAAGGCAATTATAGTTCAGCATCGTCGTATGACTTTGGCGCAGGACAGTTCGCCAGCCTACGCGCAAAGGTTGCTAAGGCGGCGTTAGGAGATAAGTATAATATTTATACTGAGTGGCTTGCCACAGACGAAAATACACCAAAAGAAGAACTCTCGAAAAAATGTGAAAATTTCTACAAGAATGCAGGAGATGCGGTGTATAATTTCTGTATACAAAGTGATTGCGGAGGAAAGTTATCGCCGAAACAAACCAGAGAGCTATATGAAGTAATTAAGGACGTAGACGATAACTGGTCGCTACAGTATCTGTTCTATCAGATGCATCACCCACAAAGTAAAGAAGACTTCAAAGTTCTTTTACGAGCTTGTATAAAGAATAAATGTGGATTTAAGTGGTACTGAGAAGTATCACTTTTATTTTTGTATTTGCATAGTATGAAATAGTAGCTCCTCTTGCGAGTTTGAAAGCATTGTAATTAGCGAAACATACTCCCGATTAAGCATTCTGCTAATATTATATAACTAGTTATATAATATTAGCAGAATGCTTAAAGTGTGTATATGACAGGTGAATTCTTGTTTTTGTCGTTGAGAAAAGGAGAAGTCTATGAGAGTAGCGAAAAGTACGAGAAGGGGGCTCATAGGGAACCAACAGGGCACTACTTTTAGCCGCAGCGCCAAAGGGTTAGATATTATATAATTAAAGCACAAAAACACAAAGCAAGGAGAACAAACAAAATGGAACAAGAAGAATTTTACCCTTACGGCCCTATTCAGACCGATGATGGCAGTGAGATTACCGTATATCTCGAAGGCATCACGAAAGAGCAAGAAGAGATGCTCGAAGACGGAAACGACGAGTGGCTTCTTACGGAAGGTGGAGGAAATCAGCCGTTTTACATTCCGCCCGAGAAAATCGACCACATAGAGTATTGGAACAGCAAGACGGAAGAGACTTCGGAACTCGTCTACGAAGAATATCGCGCACTTATCTGCGGTGAAGGGCAATATCTCGAAGACGTCGACGATTACGTGGCTCGTCCTTTTATGGACGAAAAGATTAAACAAGCAATCGACGATGCTATGGGCACCGAAGATTGGGATGGAGCCATTTACCGCGGAGAGGATTACGAATATGCAGCCGTATTTAAGGACGAAGTATATCATAAAACATTCAGTATCCGCGTAACGGCATTTCCCGTATAAACAATACTGAACACAACAAGTTAGCTGTACTATAAAAGCAGCAGCAAGGATTACATTAAGTATTATATAATATGCGTGTAATCAAACAACAAAAGAAATTTAATCGGTGCCACGAAGCGAGAGGTAGAAGAGAAATCACTAGCGTTAGAGTGCTGGGAGGACTCGCTCGAGAGAGGAGCTGTGGTAAATGGAATGCGACAAACAGCCGATGTAGTTAGTACATATCAATGCCCACGATGTACTGATGAAAACAAAGGGCAAAACCTTGCCGCCATATTTTTAGGCGGCCGCGGCAGGAAGGCTAAAGCCACCCGCGGCACACGTTCGCCAACGCGCGGCGAGGTAACGGAAAATTGCTTATGCTGATGGTTGTAGGTGTAGGCAATACGCCGGCGGTGTAAATGTTCCGTACGGCGTCGAGGAACAACAAGTCCGTAATTTTTCGGGCGGGGGCTGCGGTAGCCTACGGGCGGTAGTGCTTGAAAAATAGCAGACACGCCGTAAGGCATCGCAAAGCCCTTTATATCGCGGGATGGAGAAGCTCGGTATCTCGCTTGGCTCATAACCAAGAAATCGCAAGTTCAAATCTTGCTCCCGCAACCAAAACTAGTGACAATAAGGGCGGGATATGGCAAATACGTGTAACCCCATATCTTAACCGTGCCAGACGATAGCTAGCGAGAGTCCCGCGTAAGAGGACGACCGTCAGTAATTATTTCGGGCATTACACGTGCAGAAGTAAACACTCGGTGCTCCCAAAGGAAACCAGGGAGGTACGGACCTTTAGCTCAGTTGGTCAGAGCTAGCGGCTCATAACCGCTCGGTCCTTGGTTCGAATCCAAGAAGGTCCACCATAGTATCGGCGGTAGCGTAAAAACTTCCAGCTGGAGCACTTCGGTGCCGCTACCGTACGCTACGTCTCGCAAGCAGCCAGGCTTTTCGAGTTCAATTCTCGGGCGAGGCGCCAGGGGTTCTTTTAGGACCACCAAAGACAACATTTACCGCGGTGTTGAGGAAGACTCGGAGGCGGTGTAGAAAGTAAGAGGCCGGTAGTTAATGGCACACCGCTCTGAAATCGAACTTCGGAAACGTGCAAGCCCAGTCAACGTCCCGACTGGACGGCAGTAAGTCAGCTGAGAAATCTGTGAATACTTTGAGGCATACCGAAAGCCACTTCGCAAGAGTTATGGAGAGGCGGACAACCCGCTTTGTAGAAGTAATTCGGTTGACGAACTGTTTCTTTTATGGGGTAGTTTCTGGATTCGATTGTTAAAGGAGGATAATACGTCCACACGGGTGCTACCGTCGATATCGGTGGAATTAAAGTTAAACGCAAAACGTTCTAACACCCGTCTCAAAAGGGCTGCGGCCTAAATTGAGACAGCAAAATGAAGAGGGCCGTTACCGACTTCTGATGCTCGAGAAACACGGATATAGCATTTACCATAAAGCTAGAAAAACTATTTAATGGGAACCGAGTTTACAGCGGGCAATGGTGGCACTGTTTCACAGAGCTACATTGCAAAAGTGAATGGTGGAGGTGCCGAAAGGTACACCAAAGATTGTGGTAGTAACAGCGTATTATAAGAATTTAGCAAGACCGGGGTTCAATTCCCCGCTACTCCACCAAGGGAGTAATTCCCTTAAGACGTGTTTGTCTCTTTTGTTTTTGTTTGGAAGACGCCGGGCTAATATTTGCTCGGCGCCTTTCAATTTTTCTGTTGTACTATATGTATCAAGAAAATACATAAAGGAGTAGTCTATGAAAGACCAGAACCAGACCGAAGTTGCACCCAAGACTGAGGAGCCCACCGCAGAAGAGATTTGCGGCAGCGTAGGCAGAGTGGACACTGTTCACTTGACGAATCTTGTTGCTGACTTCTCGAAACTTTACGGCACGACCGTGACTACGAAAGTAGCGAATGACGGCAAAATCGCGGCAGAGAAGCGGCTTATTCAGGCGATTCGCGCAAATCTTGACCGCTACGACGGCTAAGGAAAGTAACGGGCTATGCTAATGGCAAGCCCGTTCTTTTATAGACTACTTTGTAAGAGTAAAGAAAACAAGGAGATTACATAATGGCAAGCACAATGCAACCAACGCCAAGGCACAAGCAGCACTATAAACTTTTATGTATGAAGTGCGATGAACTGAATATAAAGTGGAGTAGGGCTGGTGGACCGATTACAGATTTAGATTATAGAAAAGAAATTGAAAGACTTCAAGGATTAGTGCAGCGAAAGATGGGTAAGGATGTCATAACTTCCTTGAAGGATTTGTCGGTAGATGCTTTGATGTATTTAGAAAGAGGAAGAGCCGACCAGTTGCAAACCCCGTATGACCCAGAAAAAGAAGCGGGGCCGCCAACAACTGCGCAATTGCAGACATATAATTACTTTGCAGGCATTTGTAAGCAAGAAGGGTTAGTACCGCCAGCAGAACCAAAAGCAGAAGGAACCAGAGCTGCATATCGTAAGGTTATTTGGGAAATGGCTAAGATGGTAAATGGTGGCGAAGGAGACTACCCAGAAAAGCACACAGTAGAAGAAATTGTTCCGCCTATGTCATTAGAAGGAGACCCAGCACTAAGATGAAATGGTGGCAGATACTTATAATTGTAGTAGTCGTACTTGCTATATTGACGCCAATGTTGATAAAAGCAGTAAAGATTTATGTCAAAGAAATAAAAGAGTGGAAGAAGCAGAAGAAGGCACTTAGCGAAAAAGATGCACCTCTGCCGACAAAGGAAGATAACTTGAAGCAAGCAACAAAAGAGTTCTTTGTTGCATTTAAGCCATACTTTGATTATTTAGAGCAAGGGCAAACAGAACAAGCAGCTAAGTTTTTATTTGATTTTCAAGCTAATTGTAAACATAAAACTACTGCTTGTAATAGTACTATAAAATGTCCAGAATGTCCTTACGGAGGATTAGTATCTGCATTTAAGGATAATGAATAATTTTAAGTAATTATTTATTTTCTTATATTTTTGATGTACTTATGAGTACACAGTGAAACATAATCATTGATTACTGTATAACTGTATAACTTAATTATGCGTGTTGCAAAAATATGAATATTTGATGTATGCAAGTGCGTCAAAGGGAAGGCTACGAGAAGAAATCTCGTAGTTTTCTCTTTGTGAGCGTTCCGTAAAGCTGCACTGTCGATGTTCAAGATATTATATAATATCATTGTAATAAAGGAGAAGTATTTATGAAAGATAAAACGCAAGTTCTCACGAAGATTGTAAGACTCTATTCAGCGTTACACGACGAGCTTGTAGATATTTTCAGATACACGCGAGAAGATAATTGCAAAGTAAAGCAGTCAAGTAAAGTAAACGTAGCAAATATTTTTAATTCTTTTTGTAGGAATATTGATGTATATAGGGAAGTAGTCGGTACGAGTGCTCACGAAGAATTGCTTCAAGTAATAATCGACTTAGAGCAGCTCACAGGAGACGTAAATGACGTCAGAGCACGGTTCTCGAATTCGCTCACTGTCATACACCAAGAATATTTAGACAGAAAGCAAGAATTATTAGATATAATAAAGAGGTTATAAAATTATGCAACAGCTCAAGAAAGGAACAGAAGAACAATTTGTATTCGCAGGTAATTCTGTTTTCACACTCGAAAGCGGAACAACGGGAAGACGATTTACATACAGAGTTAAAAAAGCAGAAGACCGTAACGGCTTATATTTCGTATCTGTTCTCAAAGGAAGAGATAATGATAACGATTATGCTTATGTCGGAATTTTAACAAAGGCGGGCGTTAAACTCACGAAAGCGTCGCACCACACAAAGCAATCACTTTGTGTAAAAGCAATCGATTTCTTTATGCAGCATTTAGCTAACATTCCAGAAGCTCTGCATATTTATCACGAAGGGAGATGTTGCTGTTGCGGGCGCAGACTCACGACGCCCGAAAGCATCACAAACGGCTACGGGCCTGAGTGTGCTAAGCTGCACCACTTTCGATAACGCATATTATATAATATAAGCGTAGAGGAGATAAAACTATGATAACCAAGATGTTAGAAATCAGAGACCGTGGAACCAAAATTCCGTGTATTGCTATAAGCACGAGTCCACAAGATATAAATGAAGAATGCTTTTGGCAAGCGGAAGGATTTGGGTATAACGACATTATTCTTGTAAGATGCGAGCAGCAAGAATCGCATTATGACCCGTTTGCTTGGAAAGACACGAGAACAATGCGCAACGCGCATCTTTATATCAGAGAGCACTTTACAGAGCTTCATAACTTTGATGTCGTGGATGTCGAATTTATACTCAAAGAAAAAGCAAGTCCCAGTGAAACGGAGATTTGGAGCGAAGAGAATCAAGAAACTGTAAAAATCGCGCAACGATTAAAGGTGTTACAATGAAAATCGGGAATCGCAAGTCATATAAGCTCAAAGATGATTCGCTCGAAGAAACTGCGAAGAATTATCAAGATGCTTGCTCTGCTGTCGTAGACGCAAAGCAAAATCTTGAAAAAGCGCAGCAAGCGTATGAAGGCTGGCTTGCATTTCAGAAAAAGCAAGAGAGTCATTTGATTCAGTTGCTTGAGCGAAAACACGGCTCTGTAACAGTGAATAGAGTCAAATACTTTATCAAAGACGGAAAATTACAAAAGGAGCTTGTGCTTGATTAAATGGCTGTGCAACGTCTTACAAAAGTAGTGCGTTCTTCAAGCGGCTTTATACCAGTTCTTGCTGAAGGAGTACACGTAGATGAAGCAATAGAAAAACTTGCTGACTTAGAGTATAAGGAGCAAAAAGGTCTGCTATTGCCGCTGCCGGTCCGCTCGGCACGACTGTATATTTACCCGAGTATAGATGCATTTACTGCCGGCAAAAAGATATGCCAGTCGATTGTCCATTTAATGACAGTGAAGAACATTGCACACTGAACGGCTGTAAGAATTATACACCAAGTGCTTGCGCATTTGAACCGTATATGTATAACAGAGTACCAAATACTCCGATGTGCAGTAATTCTCTTAGATTTCCCGATTACAGATTTTTGAATGAAGAAGATTTGATTGAAGAAGCGAAGAAGCGCGGATTGTATCAAGAACCAGTAGAACCAAAAGAACGCAGAATAAATAAGAACTTTTATCAATTTTAATGATGCTAGCAGCTCGAAAAGCTGTACTATAAGCGTAAAGAGAACAAGGAGTTAATTTTACTTATGGAACAAACAAACTTACTTAACGCAGACCCCGAGAGAATTCGTAAGGCGGTGATGAAGCGTTTCAGTCCGCTTGACGGGATAGGGAAGGATTTGCAAGAATGTGCATCATATGACGATGCGTTGAAGAAATCAGGACTTGGCTTTGACCCGCTTGTGAAGAAGTTGAAGTCCGATGACGGAGATGACGTCCCGGGGTACAAAGGAATTTACAATGGGAAAGATTGCTTAAGTGTTGTTAAAAGCGATTATACAGTTGTAAGCAACAGAGAAGCATTTGCTATTGCAGAAGACCTTTGTTCTCAAGAAGGATTTCAGTATTGCACGAGTTCCATAAATAAGAATGGCGCAAGGTGTCGCTTAGTTTTAAGCGGGCCCGATGTCAAGATTGCAGATGAAATTTTTGTTCCATATGCAATTTTGAATAACTCGTTCGACTTGTCAAGAAGTATAAGCGTTCAATTTATGTTTATGCGACTTGTTTGTCTTAACGGCTTAATGCGCAGAACTCCGAAAATGCAGAGCAGTATTTTCCTTACGCATTTTGGCGAGAAAGACACGAAGTTGAAACGCCTTGCGCAATTCAACACGAGTTTCGCAAAAACTCTCAGCTATTTACAGAGAGAAGCAGAAGCATTGAAAAATGTGAAAATGACGAAAGATGAGTTCCGTAGCGAAATACTCCCCTTGCTCGTATCTCACGTGTTCCAGCGTCCCGATGATGCAATGCTTACGGAAAGACAAGTCGTAAGGACGCAATCTTTTATCGAAAGTGTTTTGTCTGCATATGATGCAACGGATACAGAGAATTTTAACAATACGGCTTATAAGGTATTGCTTACGATGACAGACCTTGACAGTCATTTAAGCCCGTTTGTAAATCGTAACAACCCAGACGTATATATCAACAGAGTGCTTCAAACCGACACGCTGATGTCTATGGCAAATGTCGTAGCAAATCACATTATCAGCACGCGCAAATTACATATTTAAGAAGAGGAATTAAAAATCATATGATTGGTGAATCGTTTGCAACGAAATATTTTGGTACTTATGTAGAAAAGAAAGATGTCGACAAGCCCGCGGAAGAGCTTGTCGGCAAAGTTATCGTCAGACAACCGACGATGATAAATTCCAAAGCGCACGCATATCTTTATGTGAATAAAGACCGATATGACTTGCCAGATTTTATGAAAGAGTATGACGGTAAAGCCGTAGCAGTTCTTTGCAGAAAAACTACGAAAGTATCGAAGTCCGGCAGGAAATATAACAAGCTGATTGTCATAACAGCAAAGGAGATTGCCGCAGCAGATTTGTTGTAGATATTATATAATAAAGGTACAAAAACAAAGAGAGGTACCAACAATGCTGGAAAACGAAAACAAACAGACAGATTTTATCGCTGCAGTTCAAGTAGCTGCTTCGATATTTGAATCTCAAATGCAGGAAACATTTCCGAATATTCACGCCGACCTCGTGGTTCCGAAGGAATTGCCAGAAGACGAAAATGAAAATTTCGACGTGGTAGTAGAAATTACGGGGATTGAGAGACCACAAACCGCTTCTTTTGGTTTTGAATGCTCTCACGACCCGCAGTTCATACTTGATTGCTTAAAGCAGACAATCGCTCCACAAAAGCCCGAATGGCATTTATCGCCGAGCCAAAAGGACCAACTGGAAGCAAAAATAAAAGAGTATGTAGCTGCATCAATTGCAGCAGGATACGACGCAGACGAGGAGGAAGTATTCGATAATATCGTAATAGGGACTCTTGATAACGAAATCGGCGAACTTAACGACGCACAGGGCGAGGATGACTACGTTGACGAAGAAGATTACTTCGACGAAGACGAGGAATAAGTCATACGGTGAATGCCCGAAGGAGGAACAAATGACGTAGCATAGGATAACACATTAGTTTATTTTAGTTTTTAATGATTAGAGCCGCCGTCGACAAGGCTCGACGGCGGCAATATCGGGAAATAGCTTAGTGGCAAAGCAATGAGCCTTTAGCTCTTAAGACTTGCGGTTCGATTCCCAGTTTCCCGACCACGGAGGTAGTAATGATACGAGTTACGACAAAGTCAGCAACAGAAATGGCAAAAGATTTGCACTGCGGAATTTTTTGGTGCTTGGCTGAAACGGAAGAAGAAATTGATAAAGCGCATCTTTTGCCGTTTTTCAAGTCTTGTTCTCTTGATGGAGTCCCAGTTGACACAGACGGGCTGAATGCAAAGTCGGGAATGACTTTTAACCATAAAGCCACTTGGGCAACATTACCAAAGGGCATAACCAAAGGACACCCGTTTGATTATTACCCGAGAGGAAGAGTAGAAGTAAGCAATAATAAGGCGACTATTTGGATGAACGGGAACCTTATAGAGCTTGCTGATGAAATAAAGTCTATGTATGGGCTTTCCATTTTAGGAAAAGTTCAAGTACGAGAAGACGGTAGTGAGCACTATAAGTGTCATTTCGATAGATAATATTTGAGCTATTAGCTCTTTATTATACCAGTCTCCCGCAGCACGCATACGGAGTATCCTATTCAACAATGTATGTTCCGAGTATAAACGGCGGAGATAGCGTGGAATGTTAGCTGCATAATACCACGTGGCAGTTACTTCTCTACCCCGAATTAAAAGAAGAAGGATTTAATTGACTTATTGTGGTGAGGCGCATAGCTTATCAATGGAGTAGCTACCAACGAAAGCTATTTAGCGTGGCTAAAGCGAGGTAATAGGCGCGATAGTGATAAAGCAAATAAGTCGATTTCATTACCCGGGTGTAGCCCAGTTGGGAGGGCGCCTGTTTTGGGAGCAGGAGGTCGTGGGTTCAAGTCCCGCCACCCGGACCACTCACACTATAGTGAGTCTTTGTTGTTCGTATCTCTTGTGTTGGCAAAGGTCACAGCAGAAATGCTGTGGCTTTTGTTGTATGCTGATTGTGTTGATTGGTCTATTGATAATAGCGAAAGATGTCCTCTTCGCGTTCTGGTATTTCTTAGCGTGCCGAGAAGCAGCATCATAAACCACAGAAATATATTATACTATAAGTACAAAACAACACAAGGAGCAAACAAATGAGCAACAAAGTAAAACAATTTATCGAGAAGATGCAGCAATATGTCGAAGCAACTGAATACGACATTACGCGAGACGGGCAGAAACGCCATTGCATTCGCGTTCTCGGATTTCCGGGATGGTATTTGCAACAGTGTCAGTTGTTCGGTTTTCGGGTAACGGAAAATAATTTGCCGCTTACTGCTTCCGCAGAAGACGCATCAGGCAATATATCTTTTACATATACAGAACGTGATTGCACTTTAAGTTACCCGATTGAGGAGGATAAATAATATGGGAAGTTTCAGCTGGTATCGCGCAGATAGGATAACGCGCAAAGCAAGTATACAAGAAGGCGACTCCGTTAGAGTCCTTATTCCAAAAGAATTTGGCGGCGGGTGTATCAAAGGAAAGTATTGCGACTACGGTGTTGTAGAGCAAAACGGGCAAGAATACGACGTATACGATTTACTCGCTGTTTGGAACAAGGAACAAGTTATCGGCGAGCGGTCGCTGCTTAACAAGCAGCACCTTGGAAAGGCTGTTAAGGACCTACTTGACATAGAGGTCGAAGAAGGCAGCTATACCCCGAGCCAAGCCGCTGTATACAATAACAGGACTATTGGTATAGAGATAGCTTGCTACGATGACCAGATGGCTACGTTAAAGTATCCGCTGAAAATCGTATCTGCTCGCAATAAGTGTACATACGAAGAGTGCGAAGGCATTTCATATCAAGACCCAGACCAAGGGTTCAACGCAACCGACAGGTACAGTAACAACTATTGCAATGTTGTGCTAAACAGAGAACGACTATTTAGAGAGCGTGGCATTGACCAAGCTCTTGCAACGAGAGGAGTTTAATATGACTACATTGTTTGGACCGCAAGCACAAGAAGGTGATTATGTACTCGTTTTACACACCGAGTATAAGTTAGGCAAGGCGAATTGTTACCTTGCCAAAGTCCATAATGGGAAAGCCTATACTGGACACTATGACAAGGCGAAAAGATGCTATTTGCATAAGATGACTGCTCAGGTAGTTGTTTCACCAGATATTGTGCCCGAAGAGTTGAAGGAGAAAATTGAGAAGGATATTGCAAATATGTATTAAAAAATTTATTCATAAAATTTCCAAAAAGAACATAGCCAGCACTTGATTTTTGTGACGCAATATTATATAATAGAGTTATCACAACTTATTTGGAGGCTGTTATGCAACACGAGACGAGGAAAATCGTATTAGTATCACAAAGCATAACAGCCAACGAAGAAAGTTATAAGAGTAACGAGAAGAGAAGTCTCACTATTTGCAGCAGCATTTAGCGAGACTTTTATTTTATAATCAAACGTGTATTCAGCGAATATACGAGCAGAATATAAAATTATACAAGGAGTTGTTTGCTTATGTATCCACCTACCAGTTACCCAAAAATATGGGAAGTCCCAGCCGTGCGAGAGAAAGTTGCTAAAGTGAATAAGTACATAGCGGGTATGTTACGTACGCGCAATTTGTTTGGCTGGCGCAGTTTTATCGAGGACTTAAAAACCGAGATAGAGCTGGAAATTTACAACTATGAGGGAAACCGACTTGAAGGGAAGCCGGGATTCGAAAAAGAGCAAGGTGTCGGCGCGTACTGTAATATGGCAGTACAGGGAGCACTTAACTGGTCATTTAAGTGCCAAGCACAATGCAGAAGAATTAACTATGAAACAATGAGTTTGGATATGCTTGTAGCCACAGAGAAAGGGGCTATGACTTTGCAGATTCCAGACGAAAATAATCACGACTTAGAAGTTTGTGATTTACTTTTATCGATTGAGCAGGACTTCGGAGATGATATTCGCAGTCTTGCTCAAGCTGTGTTAAATGGCGAACAATTAAGCCGTAAGGAGTTGTTGACTTTGCGTAAAGCAACAAAGAATGAAAAAATGCGGAAATTGCTGGTGGAGGATTATTAAGATGTCGTCTTACGCTATTACGTGTTATACGGATGTGCTTCTTGCTGTAACCAGAAAGCAGGAAGCTATGGCAAGGATACTTAAAGTTCTTATAGAGGACGAAGGCAGCAGAGCCGGAACCATAAAAGGCTTTCTGGGAGTAAACAAAGAGCGAATTTGCTCTCTTCAGCACGAGTTGGCTACAGATTCCGATGTCGAAGACTTTAATAATCTTTTCGCAGAAGATGAAGTATCTCTCGCAAGATTAACCGCAGCACAAACAGCTGTAATTATGCACAAAGCAACATTTACGGACGAAGAAGAAAAGCAATACAGAGCTAACTTGTTTGACATTTTGAACACCGAATTTATTGAAGCAGTGAACGAGGAATGGAAAAATGCACATAAGGATGTTTGAGTTTCCGAAAGCCAAGGATGTTGTTCATTGGGACGAAGATGACGAGCAATTTTATATTTGTGGAGCTTGTTTTAATACAGACGACTTTTGGTGTGAGGGCTCGATAAGTCTTTATACCGACTATAAGCGGCAAGAGCAATATGTAGAAGCGCGCTTAACCCTCGGAGACTTCGAGATTGCCACCACAGGACCGATTTATTGTAAGTCAGATAAAGAAAATAAGCAAGACGTAATTAGTGCTTATAATAAAGCAGTAAAAGAGCTAAAAGCCCTTTACACTGAGTGGGTTTATAAGAACATTATAGACGGTGGAATAACCACGCCAACAGCATAAAACTTTGCAGCGAGGAGTTAGTAGCTTCTCGCTGTACTATTTAATGATATGAAACAGCCTGAAATTGTAGAAATTTTATTTGAGCCAGAAAAGCACGAATATACTGTAAATGGCGAAAAAGCAGATATTTCTGTAACAACGCTCATTGGGAAGCAAGTGACTCACGATGAGTACTTTAATGTTGACCCAGCAGTGTTAAAGCGTGCTGCAGATAGAGGAACAGATGTACACGCTGACCTTGAGTACTTTGTAGGAAAAGGTACAGAACCACGCACGCAAGAGTGTAAGAACTTTGCTGCTTACATAAAGGCAAATGGCTGGATAATAGAGCACCAGTTATGCGAATTTAAGCTAGCCATTAAGCATACGGTTGATACAGGCACAAAAATTTGTTCTTTTATTCTGTCGGGTACAGCCGATTTAATGTGTAAGCTAAACGGTAAATGGGTAGTAGTTGACCATAAGACGACCAGCACTATTCACGAAGAGTCAGTTCGTTGGCAAATGAGCTTGCTTGACTATATGGCAAGACAGCTTAGTGGGAGCACTATTAACGGTTATAAGTTCGATTATGAACCAGCAGAAGAACTGTATGTGTTCCATTTTGACAAGCAAGCTGTATTCCGTCCAGTAAAAGTAGAACGCATTCCAGATATAGAAATTGAAAGACTTCTTGATGCCGAAGCGAAGAAAGAGGAGTATCACCCTACGCCAGTAGATATACTGACGCCAAGACAAATGGATGAGTTGCTTGACGTCGAGAAGAAGATAGCTTCATTGAAATTAGCGAAAAAGGCTCTGGACAACCAGGAAGCTCAGTTGAGAGCGGCAATGGAAGAAGCATTTGCGGCGCACCCGGGAACTAAGAAAGTAGAGTTACCACACGTAACAGTTACATATAAAGTACCGTCAACTAAGCAGACTTTTGATGTAGAAAAATTTCAGCAAGACCACCCAGATTTATATAAGCAGTATTTAGTGACCACACCAGTAAAGGGCAGCGTAACTATAACATTGTCCAAGGATGTTCAAGCATCACTTGAAGCAAGAACACCAGATGTAGCTATTCAGCAGTTGCCGCCGCCCAAACGAAAGAATACAAAGAGAGGATATTTTTCGTAACAATGGGCAGCATTAGTTATTTTAGGAGCACGAATAGTACTTGTACTTGTTGTCATACTTGTGAGCACCACGGAATAAACCAACGACACGGGTATATAATTCCTTGCGAAAATCGGAATTTTTGTACAAAGTATCAAGAACATTTACGAGAGCAAAAATTAGCTAATGAACGTGAAAAAGCAGAAAGCAGAGAACGTAGTATACAGAATACGCTAGAGTATGAACGTCGAAAGAAGCGAAGAAAACACTAAAAATGCGTAGTACTTAAAAGCAACAACCCCGCCAGAGCATCGCGCATCTGACGGGGTCGTTTTATGTATTGTTGCTTAATTGTGAAATTTTAGTCGAAGAAATCGTAGATAAGCACTTCGATGCCTTTGTCTTCGATTCTGTAGATAGCAGGACAACCTTGTTTCTTTACAGCTTCAACCAGAACAAGTTTTGTGCCGGCAGGAAGTATAACTTCGTTATCTTCGTTGCAGTATTCTTTTACCAGTTGATTGTAGTCGCCCAACATTTCGTTTTCTGCATACATTTCGAGCATTTCGGGACTGCCCTTGTCGCCAAGGTACAGTCCACGCTCAAGAATCTTTTCGTTTTCCATTATACCACCGCCCTTTTATAAGTAGTAAACCGACCGGTCTTTTTATCACGAGATGTATGCGGTTGGATAACAGCCAAATGATAAATAGCATTCTCTGTTACCCGCTCCACAATGTCAAGCAACCGCTTAGGCGTAGTGTTACCAAAGTAAACACATTGCACAATCTCGCCCGAAGTGGTATCAATCGCTTCAATATCGAAGTAATTGCCACCGCGCGAAGTCGTTCCACGTTTTGTCGATTTGATTTGGTATCTGTCTTGTGTTTTCATAGTGAATAACTCCTTGTGTTATTTATGTATATATTATACCATTTATTTGCATTTGATACTGCTGCAAATAACCGACTGAGCGTGACGGGAAGCAAGTATATTTTGCCGCAGCTAGTCAGCACAATTTATTATATAATAAGAGTACAAAACAACAAAGAGAGGCAAAAGAACAATGGAACAAGAAATGTTATTTTGGACGGACGGGCAGCATCGCGTATTCGCCCAAGCAATCAGTCAGCAGACCGATACTCATATTCAGTTGGTAAATAGAAAGCGGCTGCTTCCGAAAGAGCTTGTAGGCTCAAAGAAACCGTATTACGGCAATGTATATTTTTATACGTTTGCAGAAGTAGAATCTTATCTCAACCCGACGCGAGGATATGAAACGCAGTATATGATGCTTGACAGGCTGCGCTCCGATTGCGAATATTTCCTTGCCGGAGGCTGCAAAGCCGAAAAACTTTGGGCGGGAAATGTAAAAGACCAAATCGCAAAAATGCGCGAACTCTACGAAGAAGTTCCCGAAAAGCCTTATTGGCTTACGGCGGCGCAAATCGATAGCTATGAAAAGCTTATGGAGGCAGCATAATGGCAAACAAGAAATACCCTTTGCTTAGCACTCTGTTGAAAGGTCATTGCAAAGACGAAGTAATTAAGTGGGAGTATTACGGTTATGGCTTCTTTGATAAAGGCGGAGAGTGTAAGATAAGCGAGATTCCACGCCCCGTGATGTGTTCGAGGTGTTTCGAGCACGACGATACAACTTATAAAGTTGACGGAGCATTATAATTTACGATAGCTAATCTGCGGGTTTCTTTTTCCTTGTGTTTTCTCGCAGAGCTATAAATACATTAAGAGCGTTGCGGTAAGCTGCATCGCTCTTTTTGATTTTATTATATAATTAAGATACAAACAAAGACACAAGGAGACTACAAAAATGAACAAAGAAATTAAACAACTGAAAGAGCAAATCGAGCAAATTCTCGAAAAAGCTAACTGCCATACTTCGTTGCAGTACAGAGATGGTTGTGACGTATATACGGCGGAAGGGGTCGAAGAAGCAATCGGTGGCATTTTTGTTCTTTTTAAGAGCAAGGTACAAACAGGGATGACTCGTGTACCGTTTAAGCCCAGTCGCCCGTCTTTTAATGTTCCGCAACATATAGAAGACGAAATATTTGAAATACTTCGTCAACACGGCTACGAAAAGACGAATGATTTTTCGTCGGGTTGCTATTGGCAACTTTCATTTAAGAAAGTGTCGTAATTAGCGAGAGTAGCAGAAAGCAAATCGCGCCGCACCAAAAACGGCGCGATTATTATATAATATAAGTACAAAAACAAACAAGGAGACAGAACAATGAAACAGGCACAAATTACTACCAAGGCACAACTCGATGAGCTTTATAACCAAAGCGCATTGACGTGGGAAGGTCTTTCGACCGACGAGAAAAATCTTAAAGATGTGGAGGAATGGATTAAGAGCTGCGGCGTAGATACGAGCAACGCTGTTGTGAATATCACTCTCGGTTCTCTTATGAACTCCACATACCATTTACACGGCAGCAATGCTTACCCCAACGATTTGACTATCGTTTCGATTACGGGTATCAACACATTGCCGCTTGCCATTCCGCGCTTTCAAGTAGGCGCTCGCTGGTTCGACGACATCGTCGACAACAACAAGCAAAGAGAAAAAGCAAAAAGGAGAAGCGCATAATGGCAACGAAGAAGAAGAAAAATCACGGTTTGCCCGAGGAGCTCGAAGACGGCTATAAATTGCACGTTCGCACTTACAAAGACTTTGAGGAAGACGGGTACACCGCTGACGAGGTAGATAGCTGGTATGAAGCGCACGGCGACATAGTAGCGATTTATTCCTACGAGACCGACGACGGCGACGAAGGCGCTCGGGTAGGCGTAGAGTTCAAGGATGGCAGACTTGGTATTTATGGCTGTCACGCAGATATCGAAAGCTGCACCGAGGAGCAATTCGTCGAAGAACTCACCGACAGTTATTACAATAGCTAAGCGAGAGTAACGAGAATAACTAAGCGCCGCAGCATTTGTGGCGCTTTTATATTATAATATAAGTACAAACAAACAAAAACACAAGGAGAACAAAACAATGAACTACAGCAAAATGACAAAGGCGCAGCTTATCGCAATTATCAACGGAGAAGACCCGTCCGTACCGAAGACCAAGAACCTTTTCGCTTTTACTCCAAAAGCCGAAGTATATTTTATGGCAAGAATGATTTGCGACCCCAAGTGCGTAGAGAACAGACTTCCGGAAATCGAAAAAGGAACGGTTGTTCGCAGATATATAAAAGACGGAGAGAAACAATACGTGGTGAGTGTTGTCGGGAGGGCTCATAACTATTGCACCACAATTAACGAAGAAGAGCTTTTCGCAAACGAGCAGGCTGCATACGATTCCGCTTTGGAAAAGATAAAGGAAGAGGACGAATATCGTCGCAGACAAGCTCTTGTGCGCACCGTATCGCAGGAATTATATCGCGGCAATCTTAACGAGGAAACGATAGATAAAATTCGCCAGGAAGGAGACGATTTATATAAACAATTTTTGGCGGAGGTACGTTCCAGCTTCGTAACGAGCACGGAATATGCGCTGGAGAGAGTTAATTCGAGAATGGAGGACTTCAACATTGCACAAAATGATTTACGCGATATGTCTTCACATATTAAGGAAGTAATTCGGAAAGTAACTTCGTATAATGCGCTTATCAAGCATAAATATCTCGACAAAGAGCCTATCGACCTTACGGATACACTTGACAAAGCAAGAGCACTGTTCGCTACGATTATCGAAAAGTATTTTACTCTTTAATTGCAGAGTTATTTATAAAGCGGGAGCACTAGTTGTTCCCGCTTTATTTTTGTTCTTGTTGACTTGTGTTATTGAATTAAGCGAAGCTTGCGTGTTGCTAGTGCCCTTGCGTAGCTTTTGCGAGATTTCTTTGTGTCGATATTAGCGAAGAGAAGTCCTCTTCGCGTCTTGGTGGCAAGAAAGTGACAAAGAAGCTGCACCATATAATATTAAAATATTATATAATATAGTTACAAAAACAAAAACACAAGGAGCAAACAACAATGGTACAAATCAGTAACAAAACGGTATACGCAGTAACCACAGAGCGCAGAGGTCGCACTCATACCTATGTAGGGACGCTTGAACACCTTGTAAATAACGTGTTCGGCTACACTATCGAGTGCAATGGCTACGACAAATACAGCGTAAAGTCTCTCACGACGTTGCTCAAGTATTTGAACGGCGGACAGAGCTACTGGTCGATTGACACTTACTACGAGGGGCGTAAGGCAACCAAAGAAGAAATTGCAAACGCCAACGTAGCATAAGGAGGGCAAGACAATGAGGCAAGTAACAATAAGCATTTACGATTACGACGAGCTTTCCGAAAGTGTCAAGCAACGTATTTTCGACCAAGCGAGGGAATTCCTTGTCGACGGAAGATTCGATGTACTCGAAGAAACTCTCACGGAGTGGACAAAGGAAAATTACGGCATCGAGATTTCGAGACTCGGCTATTCGTTGAGCTACTGCCAGGGCGACGGATTGCATTTCGACACGGAAAACTTTATCACCGATAAGGTTAAGGAGGAACTTGCAAAAGTCCTTAACGAAGAAGGGATGAAGGTTTTCAATAAAATGCTCGAATTCGGATGCGTATTTAGTACAAAGCATAGCAGCTACAATCGCTACGAATACGCAAGTGTGGCAGATTTGCAGCTCACCAACTGTGGAGAGTTCCAAGAAGCAAACGAAGATATTCAAGGTGTAACTATCGAAGGAGTTATCGTCGCCGTAGCAGCTATTTATACCAACCTTTGCAAAAAGCTCGAAGATATGGGTTACGGTTGCTACGATGTATCCGATGAAGATGTTCTCGAGCTTTGCAAAAATACCGAGTATTACGAAGATGGTCGCGCATACGACGCCTAAGAGGAGGAACACAAAATGACAAACAACCAGAAAGCAACGGAGCTCTTAAAAGCTATAATCAAAGCCAAAGAGCCACACGAGGCGTCAGAACTTCGTCAAGAACTTGACCACTATCTGAATATGATAGAGGAACAAAAGGTAAGGCGCTACTTAAACAAGCACGCCAAAGAATACGCCGACCAGTTTTTATTTGCACCAACGTCCAACTGGTAAGCAATAAAAGATGAAAAGAGCCGCAGTGATATAGCTGTGGCTCTTTTATTTTTGCTGTAGTAAAGAAGACCGAGAAGTATTGATTATAGCGAAATGATGTAGTGTAGATGTGAACGAAGATGTACGATATTAGCGAAAAATGGAGTTGGGAGTTGCGTAGAGGGCACAAGAGGGCATAGATGTTATGAGTAGCGAACCAGATGCTCCTCTGCGTTGATGCGAGCGTCGCGAGAGCTGTAGCAGCAACGAACTAGTATAGAATATTATATAATATATTCAACAAATAGAGGTACTGTAATATTGAGTACGAAGGAGCTACTAAAATGAAATGCTTACAATGGTTCGTAGAAGAACGACTTCCTACGCCAAAAGAATTAGAGATGCTTGCAAAGGTCATACAAGTAAATATGTTCTTGATGTCCAAGATGGGCTGTGTTCCAGTAAAAGCAGCATTCGTTTTAATGCTCCGTTTGTCTTTTATGATGGAGTTATTTGAGCTTGGGATAGAGCTTGTAAAGAGGGCACTCGAAGAAGAAATTAAGAAAGACCCGATGCTCGGTATCTTTGCCATAATGTTAGCCGCATAGTATTTACTCGAAATATTATATAATATACTTGTAAACAAACACAAGGAGATTATATTATGAAACAGCTCGACTTTCCGACATTCAAAGAACTTGCAGATGCAGCAAAGGATGCAATAGAAGGCAATCAGCAGGCAGTCGGATACCCGAATGTAGCCGTAAAGCTTACCGACGACTTGTATCTCGTATTTAACCCAGACTTTTCGTTTGGGGTAGAATTCGAGCTTCAGTTTTATTGGAACGGCGACTATATCGACATTACTTCGTCGTGGCAAGAAAGATTTGAAGAAGCTTGCTATGAAGAAGCAAAGAAAGAAATAACGAGAGCATTTACGCAGTTCGTTAAGAAGCTGGTATAAGGAGAAGCAAGAAAATGGAGCAGAAGAACTACTTACAGCTTTTGGCGGCATATCAAGAAACCGAAGACGACGATGATTACGACGCCTTGCAAGATTTCATAGCCGAAGCAGCAAAACTTGCACAAACGAAGTTAAAAGAAGTGTACCCAGAAATCTCTTTTACGCTTGAAGCAAGCGGACAAGCCGGAATTTACTTTACCGAGTTTGTTCCGTCCGACGAAACGAAGGAAACGGTTTCCGTAGGGGACGCAGATATAGCAACTATCGATAGCGAGAATATCACAATCGAGATGGCAGCAGATTTCTACGTCAAGAAAGTGCGCGAAGCGTGCGATAAATAAAGTCCATACACACAAAACATTTTTGTCCTAATAAACTAGCTGCATCTTTTGTGGCTAGTTTATTATATAATATAACTGTAAATAAACAAAAACACAAGGACGCAAGATTATGGGAATTGGTTACGTAGCAGAATACGCAAAACAGCTCACAAACGAACAAATTGTAGAGCAATTGACAGAATGGAGTAATGCTTATTACGAAGGGAATCAACGAGTAACCGACGTAGAGTATGATTATTTAGAAGATGCTCTTCGTCAGCGTGACCCGTTGAACAGTTGGTTCACTCATAACAGAGAGCAAGTAAATCACGGAACGAAAGTAAGACATAAGTACGAGTTTATCGGCTCGATTGAAAAGATTCACGAGCTCGGAGAAAGTAGAGTACTTGGTAATCAGCGTAACTCGAATACCAGCAGCCAAGTGCTTAACATTACGGGTAAGCTAGACGGAACGAGTATGGTAACATATTTCGTCGACGGTAAGCTCGATTACTCGGCAACCCGTGGCGATGGCGTCTGGGGTATAGACGTAACGAAGCATTTCCTTGCTATCGCAAGAAAGTACCAGTTGCACATTCCGAAGAATTTTACGGGAGGCATTCGCGGAGAAGTAATCTTTAAGAATAAGAGCTGGGAAGTGTTCAAAGCGAAACACCCAGAAGCCAAGAGCCCCCGCAATTCCGCAACTGGTTTGGTAAACCAGAAAGATGTGCAAGTCGACGAAGATTTGCTCGATTGGGTAGTGTATGATTTCGTTGGCTCTTCCGTCGGCGAAGCGGATTACTGGAGCTATCTTGAGAGCTTTGGCTTCCCGATGGCACCGAGTATATTCTGCAGCGCAAGCGCAGTATCCGAAGGCTATTTACAGAGCTTGTTTGATACTTGGAAACAAGAGTTCCCGCTTGATGGCTTGGTGTTAAGAGAACCGCTCCCGCCCCGCGCAACGACAGACGGTATTTATTTATATTCTAAGCATCAAGAAGCTTTTAAGTTCCAAGCAGAGATAAAAGAATGCAAAGTAACGGACATTGTTTGGCAAATGGGTAGAACAGGTAAACTTACTCCCGTTTTGAAAATCGAGCCCGTAGAGATGAGCGGAGCCGTCGTAACGAGTATTACGGCTCACAATATGCAGAATGTAAAAGAGAAGCGGCTTGGTAAAGGCGCAACCATTCGAGCATATCGCAGTGGGGAAGTTATTCCGACGCTGCTCGACGTGCTAAGCTACGCAAGCAATACAGTTATTCCTACGACTTGCCCTTATTGCGGACAAGAGCTCGAGGTAACACCGACGGGCAAGGACATTGTGTGCAACAACGATGACTGCAAAGGAAAGAACAAATTCCGCATTTACAATTTCTTGGAAGTTATTTGCAGCGACATAAAAGGGCTTGGAGAAGTCTTCCTTGAGAACTTCGTCAATGAAACGAGCGAAGATTTCGGTTTTGACCCCGATGACGTATCGTTGAACGAGTTCTTGGTTGCGGCAGTGAACCATTGGGGGCAGCCGTATAAGACGCTCGGGAACGCAGATAACAAAGTCGCAGTAGCTATTCTCGACCAGCTCGTAAATAAGATAATTCCAGCAGATAAGTTTTTACTTTCGCTTGGTATTAAGTTACTTGGGACAGAAGCAGCAAAACGACTCGCTAGCACGCCCGCTAAGACGGAAGCTATGTTAGAGGCATTACTTTCCAACGACATTATGCAAATAGGGCACTCGATTCGCGAAGCGGTCCAGACCAACGCGCTCACTCAAAACATAATGAGCAGTAGAGATTACATTGCGCAGATATATTCTTTTTTCAAAGGAAAGATTGTATTCCCGAAGCAAGTAGCACTTCGTTATTACGCTATTACAGGCAGCTTGTCGAAAGGCAGAAAAGAAATACAAGATGAGTTCAAAGCGAAAGGTTGGGAGATGACGGACAATCTCAACAAGGCAGAGTGCTTGATTACGAACGACCCGAACAGCGGTAGCTCGAAGAATGTAAAAGCAAAATCACTTAATAAAGACGTACTCACCGAAGCAGATTTCAGACAGAAGTATTTAGGAGAATAAGTAGCTGCAACTAATGCAAGTGATTTATATTATAATATAATCACAAAAACAAAACAGAGGTACAGCAGCGATGGAAAGAGCAGAATATCACGAACGCCTTTGGAACTTATTCGATGAAGTAAAAGAAATCGACAAGGTCATTGAAAGCAACAACGGGTTGCCCGACGGCACACTTGTAGACAAGTTATATGAAAGTGCAACGAAGTTTAACAAGGAAGCAAAGACCGAGTTCTCGAATGACTTTCTTGGTTACATACAGCAAATGGTTTGGAGACGCTGGACGACGCAGAAAACTTCTTTTTGGAATTGTCCACGCAAACCAACAAAGAAAGAATATCAAGAAGTATTTACGCAAGTAAGTAAAATGTTAAGCAAAGAGATATATAAAGTGCAATAATCAATCGCACTTTATTATGCTATAAGGAGTAGGTGTTATGCTTGAAATCAAATTAAGAGGCGGTTGGACTTGCGAGTATTGCGGCAATCGTGTACACGAGATAGATGTAGAAAGCACGATGGTTCTTTCTGCACCGGTAAATAAAGAACAGCCAGGAACATTTTATGTAAGATGTCCGTTGTGCGGCAGAATGTATCAGGCAAAGTGGATAATGCCCAAAGAAAACAAGTAAGAGCCGAAAGACTCTTTTCTGTTGTACTGTAAAAGTAAGGAGGGTAGTTATAATGGCAAAAAGAAAGTCAAAGCAGCAAATGAATGTAGAGACGTTAAAGCAAGACGGATTTTATTTCATAGAGCTGAGAGATAAGCAGAAGTTGAATTTAGCGAAAGTACGACTTCTGGACCAGAAATTATATACGCCAGATGTGTTGCTGTTGAACGGAATTCATTACTGGCTTGTAGTAGAGATACCAAAGGGTGTTTCGTTATTGAAAGTAGAAGGCGAAAATGCGTATGTAATGGCAGTAGACACAGAGCGTTGCGTATTGTCTGATTTTAAGCCGATGCCAGTAATAACAGACGATGCTGATTATATTGAGTGTCCAGAGTATCTGAGTGAAGATATTATTGATACGTCTACTTGGCGTATGGGCAAGATAGATTATCAAGCAGTGTGCTATCGTATCAGAGAGCGGCTCGAACGCATAGTAGCAGATTCGAATTTCTATCTTTTGAATGGCGGGAACCCGATAGCTGATAAAGACCAAGTAGTTGCGTTATCAGCGAAAATGGCTTATACGAGAGCGCTCGATGTTGTCAAGAGGATTATAGATGGGGCAGAGAAAGTAGAGTAGCCGCACCATAAAAACGCATTTTATATTACAATATATGTGTAAATAAAACAACAGAGGTAAAAGAGATGACAGCACAAGAAATTAACTCCGCGAGCCAGTACTTTGACGCATTTGATAAAGGAGTAAAAGAATTTAATGCGTTGCCAGACGCACAGAAGAGCACCGTAGAGTATTATATTTCGGTTCGCGACGATGACGACCACGAAATATTTTGTACGGCGTCGAGGAAAACCCTTGCCGAGGTTGGTAAAGATGGCGGCTGTTGCTACGACGAGGTATATGTTCATTGCGTGCTAGTGGCACAGTATATGGAGAACGGTTGTTACTGCGGAGTCGATATTGCTCACGTAGGGCAATGGTAAAAGAATAATACACGGTAAAGCCGCAGCAAGTCTGCGGCTTTTATTTTATACTATCAGTACACAAAGAGGAGGTACATATTATGCCAAATGTACTTTTTGAAGGAAATGCAGATAACAACAACGATAATTTAGAGAGCGGTCTTGTTTGTATAAACCCAGACCAGTGTTGCGGCTTAAAGTATTGTAAAGGTTGTAAGGAAGACGGCTCGCGTTGTCAATTTGCTATAAGGGCAATGATTGCAGGAGAAGCTAATAGTGGCAAGAAATAAGCGTAAAGCCGCTGCTCAGGAGAAAGCGTCTCTTTGTATAAAACGTATGGACGAGTTACTTTGGGCCGCTAGCTCTTATAAAGACGGCGATGTAGAAATGGAGCCAAAAGCGGCAGAAAAGATAACGAAAGAGATAAAGAGTCTTTCGGAATTTATTCAAGTTCTTGTAGGAGAAAAGTAAGCGTGGAATTAACGTCGCAGCAGATGCTCAATGAAATGACGAGGAGAGATATAACTCCCATATTCGATAAAGAGTTAAGGGAGCGTTGTGTTCAGCGAAAACTCAGTGCGGACAACTCGTATACGATAGTTATTTTGCCACAAGAGACAGCAAAGCAACAAGCTCGCATTGTCGCTTTTGCGGAAGTAACAACAGAACATTGTTCTACTCACGCTGTTGTAGCAGTAGATATATTGAAGACTGTTTGGCGCAAAGGACTTGACGCAGTTCTCGAAGTATTTACGAAAGAGCTCGATGAGAAGATAGATAAAGCGATAGAACGAGAAACGCGCAAGTTACAGAAAGAAGAAATAAGAATAGCAAGAAGGGCATAAAATGAACTACGAAGTAATTTATAAAAACGAAGAGCAAGAAGTATTCAGAGATATATTTCAAGCTAAGGACGACAAAGAAGCTCTTATCAAAGTGATTGATAGACACGGTTGGGGTGTCGATGACAGCAACAGAGACGAGCTTTGTAAAGCTCACGAAGTAGATTTGATTGTTGCAGTAGAAGAAGAGTGCAACGATTCCGATAAAGAGTTGTACTTTATGAAGAATATAGATACAGGGAGAGTTCTCGTCGATAACTTTGAAACAAAACAAGACAATGAGTACAGAGAGATAGAGGATATGAAATAAATGATTGACCACCTTTCGTCAAGTACAATCGTATTAGACACTTCGTCGAATATCGTCGGGATGTTTGGTGATTGGTTGCGACAAAAGAACGAAAGCAGATTTCCGAACGGGCTGGAAGTAGCATCGCTTGTCGAAGTAGATAAAATAATACTTGGCTATTTAGCAGAAGATTTAGTTGAGTTAAGTAAAGTATCACAAGAGTTCAGAGAGTCAAAGATACGCGCTAGATTACACGCTGCAGAAAGAGATAAAGATTGTTTATTTGTTGCAGCTACGAAGGACGGTGCGTTTTTTGTATCAGATGCAAAGATACGAACTCGCAACAGAATAGATGCTCTTTTTAAGTACGGAGACATAGTGTCAGTATTTATAGTAAACAAGAAACAATTAGTAAAAGAATTATTAGAAGTAAACGAAGTAGATATGCTGTTAGAATTGCCACACGTCGTTTTATATTCTCAAGAAAAGGAGATGGATTATTGTGAATAATATTAACATTCCAGCACCAAGAGTAGTAGAATAAGGAGTGCACGAAGGGTATCAGTACTATATCGTGCATACAGGAATGAGCTTTTGCTGTTATGTGCAGAGTAAAGGGCTCCAGAAGCACGAACTTTGCGAAGAGGAGTATCTTGTTCACGGCGGTATCACATTTTACGGCAGCTTGAGACAGTTGATTGTATTCAGTGAGAATGATGATATAAGCGAAGAGTTGTACTTCGGCTGGGATTACGCTCATTGTTGCGATAAAACGCCGATGAACCCGCAAGGTAAAGATTGGACAGTAGAGGAAGTAAGAGAAGAAGCATTCGCTTTTATAAAAGCATTGAAAGGAAGAAACAAATAAATGGATGTAAAGAAAGTATTGAGTACTTTGATTACGGAAGAACCAACCACAACGTCGAATATTGCGTCGCTTGCTCTTGGCTATATTCAAGGGCTAGAAGATAGAGTAAAGTTGCAGGATGACCAGATTAAGTTATTGAAAGAGCAGGTCGCGTTTCGTGACGAGGTTTGTTCCGAGGCTTCGAAGACTGCAAAAAGCAGTATACAAAAAGCAAAGCAGGATGTGCTCAAAGAAGTACGGGATAAGATTTGGTGGGGCAATCAGCCAGAAGGCGAAGTCAGAATGTCTGAAAAGTCTTTTAGAGATATATGCGATAAGTACGGAGTTAAGATAAATGGAGAAGTATGAGCACGATGTCGGCTACTTTTGGGTAATTGCAAAAACAGTAGAAGATATAAAGCAAAAGAATTACGGCTTAATCACTTGCTTGTATAAAGTAGACAATGACGGCAATGTGTTAGCAGAAAAAACCATTCCGACGCAAGAAGAGTACTGGAAAAAGAATTGTGCTGTACTCGCATACAAAGACGAGCTATTTAGGGTTAGCCATAAGTATTTCCCGCACGGTACAGTAGAATGGGATGCAAAAGAACAGCACGTTGTACTAACGCTGCCGACTGAATTGCCAACTTGCGTGATTGACCGCGTCATAGAGCAATACGATTTAGGCGGCGACGAGGTAGCAGTCGTATTCGCTAATAGATACACAAATGAAGCGTTCAAATTCAATTTAGGAGTATAGGTATGTCAGATTTAGATAAACTTGTAGCTCTCATAGAAGAGAGGAATAAGAGTATAGATAATCAAGCAGGGTTGTCAAAGCAAGCAAAAGAACAAGCGAAACTTATAAAGCCGAGCTGGCTCTTGAATAAAATACGAGAGTTGCAACACGAAGAAATTAAGGTCGGCGATTATGTGGAGGGTATTGAAACAATCGGTGTTGCAGGAATTGACGAGCACGAGAAAGTAGTTCGCGGCTGGGTAACAGAGATAAGACCGAGATACTTGTTCATAAAGGCAGACGATTGTTATGGTGGAGCAAGAGGAACGCTAATTCCAGTGCATACCGCTAAGTTGATAAAGGAGTAAAATATAATGAACGGAAAATGGATATTGCCGGCGTTGATAGGAATTATACCGCTTATTGTCGCAATTGTATTATTCCCGTTGCAATATATAGTGCCAGCAGTAATATGTATGGTAGTAGGTTTAGTGATAGAGATAATAGCTCTTTGTCTTTATTGGTCACACGATGCGTGGAAGCTATGAAAAGAAACTGGAATGTATATAGGGACTACTTCAAGTTCGATTTTACGAGGATATATTGGAGTAGGCTTGCCGATATTCATATAGCAGAAGACGGACTATATAGATGCGATTGTTGCAATAAGTATCCGCACGAATGTGATAATAAGAAGAGTGCCAAAGAATATGATAAAATACGTCAAGTAGTAGATAAAGAAGATGATGGTTTTGGCGTAGGCAGTTATCTTGTACCGATAACAGAGACGGGCTATTTACGAGCTGACCAGTACGCAGACGCGCAGTTAATATGGAAGATACAAAGAGAACTCGCAAAAGCAGCAGGCTTTGAATTACAAAGAAGTAGCTTTTGGTAATAGAAGTAAATTAACTTGTTGCAATACTGAATGTATTCAACAAGGAGATTGGTATAAATGAAAGGAAATAAAAGCTCCGAATTTAGCTCTGTAATTTGTTCTTCTATTTCTTGCCCCGGAAGAGTAGATTGCTATTCTATTTCTTGTGACCGTGATATATCTTGTTATACTCTTTCTTGTAATAGCATTGTTTCTCGCGCTGGGGGGGGAGATAATTCTCGGACAGTGGGAAGCTGTTGCTAGTCACGCTTACTCGTGGAATTATAATAACAGTAACCAGCTTCGATTATACGGTGGTTCGGGGATTTTCAAAATTGTCGTTAGTTATACAGAGTCCAGCAATGGCACGTCATCACAATTAACTGCTTCGTTCTTGTGGATTGTTGGTACGTCAGGTTATTCAAATTATAATGAGACATATGATTGTAAAGTAATTGGAATGCCACTTGATTTTATGCCGACGTCAGGTAGTTTAATTTCAGACAACACGCTGACGATAACACCATATTACGGGAATACAAGATGGCAGACTATAACAGGTGTTCAGCCGTACACGTTAGCTGGAGTTTATTAAAGTAAAAAAGCATTTAAGCCGCAGCAAATAGCTGCGGTTTTATTATATAATCTTGCTGTACAAAAGTTGTAGGAGATGTATTCAGTATGGCAACAATCGGCGAGATTATGAAAGAGAAAGGGCAAACGATTTCAAGCGCCAGAATTATGCATAGAGGCGAGATTTACTATTTGATACCGCACGAAACAACAGGTGTTGAAATGGAAGGCGGCAGACCAGTAGTAATTGTATCGTGTGAAAGTTGTACGCGTTCTGCAGAATTTATAACTGTCGTATGCGTGACAACGAGAGACAAGCGTCCTATGTTACAGCACGTAGAGATTCCGAAAGACGCAGGATTGCCGATATACGGAACGATTTTATGCGAAACAGTACAACAAGCAGCAAAATCAAGAATAGGAAATTATTTAGGCGAAGTGCCAGATGACTTGATGCAGAAAATAGAAGCAGCATTATGTGTTCAGTTAGGATTGAATAAAATAAGACCACAAGAAAGAGAAGCTGTGGAACCGATGCAAGAAAAGAAAGAAGAGGAAGTAAGGAACGAAAAATCAAGTGAAGAAATAAAGCAGCTTGAACTTCAAGTATTAAAGTTGCAAGAAAGATGCAATGTATATAAAGAGCTCTATACAGAGTTATTAGATAAGCAATAGGGCTTGCAAGCGACACAGTAGAGATAAAAAGTACATAGAGATTAGTGTCTGATTGTAGAGAAGCAAAATAAATTTTATACATAAAACTATGTAGTTTCGTTGATGCTACAAATGCTAGTTAACAAGCCACAAGCTATAAAAAGCTACAAAAGTTATCTTAGATTGACCAACCGATTTAAGTTCTGCAAAGATACTGAATTGTCATACTACTGATTGTGGAGGATATTTATATGTTAGATAATAATTCAATATCACAGAAAGAATTTAAGCAGGTTCTTACACACTATGTTGCGTCAGCTTATGCAAACGAGCATAGAGACAAAGTAAGAAGAGTAAAAGCGCAAGTAGCAGATAATTCGACGCTGTTTGTGCTTACGGACAAAGACGGAAAGGAGACTTTTCATACTGTAAAAGATTTCGAGGTAGTACAAGCAACGACGTTAAAAGAGTATATCGAGCTTTATACAGCGAAGATAGATGATGGAATTTATCGAGACAGCGTTATTGAAGATACGATGTCAAAAGAAGGTTCAGAGTCTGATGCAGTGCGTGCACTCATTGAAAGAGCTAATCAGTTTATTTAGTGAAAGGATAATCATAGTTATAGATTTAGAAAAAGCCGCAGCATTGACAGCGGCTTTTATTTTATACTTGTAGATGTACTAAGATAAGTACGAAGAGGTTCATAAGTTTTGTTAAACGGAATTGAAGTAAAACAGATATTACAAGGAGTGAAAGTCAGTTCGAGTAACGAGGAAATTGTGCGGCTGGCTTCCATTTCGCTTGCTTATATAGAGCAACTTGAAAAACAGAATGACGAGTTGTTTAATCAACTTATGCAACCCGATGAACCAGTGAGACAGCAGTACTACGGCTTTGTAGAAGATATAGACTGGAAAGACGAATTAGATATAAATGGAAACTCGACGGGCATTATAAAGTATGTCATAAAGACGACGAAGCATAGAATAGCGATTTCACTCATAGAGAAGAGAACGCCATATGTCAGACTGAGAACAAGAGCTAACTTGACGGACTTCGTAGGTAAAGAAGTAGAAGGATTTATATTCAAAGATGCTATGGGGAGGGCGTGCATAAATAATATGACGCAGCACGAAGCATTTGATAAATCGACAGTAGAAAAGATGATAGTCCGTTTTACAGATAACACTGAGTTGGTAATAGAATTAACAGACCCAGTAGAACCAGTTTGGCAACGCAAAGGAACAATGCGTTTGAGCATTGATAGGAAGCTAGTATTTGAAGGAAAGTAAAGTTATGCTAATCGGAGTAGATGTAAAACAAAATTTAATAAAGCTGATAGCAGACAATGAAATTCTGAATGACAATCTACGTCAAGCGGCGAGGGATGCTATTTCGTATATCGAAATAATCGAAAGAGATAACGATAATTTATTGCAAGAGATTTTACGCGTCGTTACAGCAGACGACGCTAAGACAGTCGATAAGAGCGAAGGCTTTGGAAAGTTAATTAAGACCGAGATGCTCCCAGTAGTTGGAGTATGGAGAGACGGAAATATTCGCTATAAGAACATTGTATTGCAATGTCAGAATACTATATTGCGGTTTGAGTTAGATATCAATAAGCAATCAGATGCGTATTTTATAACAAGTCACGCTCCGAATTTATACTGGGGCGATGAAATAACCAGAGTAACATTGTTTGACTATGAGAATAATTCGATAGAATTGTGTAAGGAATATAACCCGATGTTTAATCAAACAAGGGTTATGTGTATTATAATAGAGTTTAAGAGCGGAGAGCAGCTGTCATTTGATGTACAGCGAGACGTATTACAAGACGCAGATTATGCGGCTGTAAGAGTATTAAAAGACGGAGTACCGATAAGATTATGAAGACAGGGATTCAAGTAAAGTCAGAGTTGTTAAAGTATAAGAACGACGCAAATTGCCCGCCGCCATACAGAGGCGCAATGGAAGACGCTTATAGATATATTCTATCTCTTGAAAAGCATAACGATGATTTGATAGAGAATATGTTTGGTCAGCAATTGACTGGAACGACGGATATTGAGCACGGGGACGACCCAGAAATAGGGCCCAAGTCCCTTGGTGTCCTTACAGGCTATAAGCACAATGATATAGGGGACGGTTTTGATTTATTTCAAGTAAGCACGATGGGACATTCCTATACGTTTGATATACGGCAGTATGCAGGTAGTCATAAGCGGGTGTTCAAAACAGTGCATAATATGAACCATTATATGGGAGAAGCTATAAAGAAGATTACTCTCATTGATGACACGGGGTATGAGAAGGATTTGTTCGGAAGAACGGATATGCACTTTGACCAAGAACATATTTCCATTGTCAGGATAAAGTTGTTGAGCACAAGTCAAATACTTGACTTTTATGTTACTGATGCTGTTACAGGGAAATCAGATTTCGCTTATGTTATGGCGCATCAAGACGGGAGGCTTTTGTGAAAATAGGAAAAGAAATAAAAGACAATTTATTGCAGAAGATAATCAATGAAGGCGCATTGCCGCCCGATGTCAGGCAATATGCAGAAGATGCTTTTTATTATATTCAAGAACTTGAAAAGCAGAATGATGAACTTTTGCAGCAGTCATTGACGTTGCTAGAAGCGAAAAATATTTCACAAGACCCAGCTCTTGACAAAGACAGAGTGGCTTGGTTGACAGGGATGATTAAGAAATCATTGCAAACGCCGAAGACTGCACAAGAGATTATAGACAATGAACTAATGCATAAAGTGGGCGTTATGGATTACGGCATTGACCTAAGAGATTATGTAATCGCAGCAGACTTTGACCAGATGCACGATAACAACGGAATGCCGATGAAAGATTTTGGTATATTGACGCAACTAGATTTAACGCAAGAGTGGCATTCAGCAGGAAGCGGCGGTCCAGATGTCATAAGGTTAGACACGACGGCTGCTAGATATACTGTTTCAATTCACCAGACAGGAGAGTTACATTACTTTGCGCCAGCTGGCACAGTAGATATCACTAAAGTTATTGGAAAGCGCATTGTAGATATAATTGTAACAGACCAGAGAAATCGCAGATGTAGTATTTCGGATGTGAGAAGTATTCCGATAAACCACGCGTCAATTATCGCTGTATCATTTAAGTTTGATGATGCTACTGAGCTGACATTTGTGTTGGTTTCAAATATGACAGGAAAGCATACGACAGGAAGACCGATAGATATAGAAACGGATAAGCACGAGGTGTTATTTTAATGGTAGACGATAAGACATTCTTTACGAAGTGTCCAGAGTGTGGAAGTACTGACATAAGATGTACGAACCCAGATGACGGTGTAGGTATCTGCGCTGATTGCAGATTTCATTACTGCATTTTTCAAAAGAATGTAAAGTGTCATAACAAAGATGTCTGTACTCCATTATGTATGCGGCATTGGCTATCGAAGCGCGAGTTCCATAAGGTAGTAAAGGAGTATGGGATTCCGAAAAATGCTTATCACGGAGAAGATATGTAATGTCAAAGTTCGACTTTTCAGACGAAGAAATTATCGATATGATTGAAGAAGCCCCAGCGTGCGAAATGGCGACTGTCGGTTTCTACGGGCAAAAGAAAGGAGACACGCAGTATAAGACGGGATATAGGGTACTCGTTACAAGTGACGGGTATCCGCAGTCCCATATTCATATAGAAGAACGCAGCAACGAACGCAAACATATCTGTGTAAAGATGACGGAGAGTGCTTATTTCAGCCACGGCGGCTGGCCAGATATTATGTCTGTTGCCGACACGAGAGACTTTGATGCTTTTCTTCGTTCTAAATTTAGAGACCCGCAGGTTCTTGTGTTGAATGGGGTTAAGTATAGAATAGAAACTTATTGGCATTATGCAGTATATCAGTGGAAAGCAGAGAACATAGGAACAAAAGATGACTTGCCACTTGATATAGATAAAGACGGGTTTGTCGTATTCCCAAAACAACCAGATTATAGAAATCTTAATGCTATAAGAGTATAGCGAAAATTTACGGCTTAACTGCCGAAGGAGCACTATGAAAAATATATTGCAGTTTTGGTCTGGTGGAGCAGACAGTACATATCTCTTGCTTCAAAACTTGCTTGCAGGAAACAAAGTAACAGCGACGTATATTCAAATAAGGAACAATGCAAACAAGACGCAGAGAGAAGAGGAAGCATTGCAGCGGCTAAAAGACGACGTACGTTGGTTTTGTAAACACTTCGGTTGTGCTGAGCCAGAGTATCTTAATTCGTCATCAATCGACATTTGGTTTAATCAAACGCCATATGCCACGCAAGAAACAGTATTTACAATGTTTGCTATTTTGCTCGGAGACGGCTATGACGAAGTACATAGAGGCATTGTAGTAGGAGATGACGGGAATGGCTCTGTATTTCCGAATAAGTGTATTGATTTGTACTGCGAGTCGTATGGCGTAGAAACTCCGCATATCGAAACACCGCTGCAAGACATAAGCAAGGAAACAATTTATCTGACATTGAAAGGCTACGACGAAGTTTGTGGAACAAATTTCTTGCAACATATCACTGTTTGCGAAGCAGACGGCAGTCCTTGCGACGAGCATACGAAGCAACTCTGTAAACCGTGTAGAACACAAGCAGAAGTATTTAAGCGTCTTGGTTGGAATAATCTACTTGATAACTATGACCCACTTGCTAAAATCGGTGCTACGACGACAGAAGCGAAAACAGGTATAAACGAGGCTGCTGGTGTCTTAATAGAGCCAGCTGAATACTGCGACCGCTGTAAGTATAACTACGACAGTTGTCCAAGAACTGTAGGGCATTGTGCACTATTCCACGATATGCAGAACGTAGAGCAGGCCTACTTTAAGGAAGGAGACCCATTCTGGGCGAAGGATAGCAACGGGATTTGGCAGAAGCATTTCGCTATGAGCGTAGAGAGAGTAAACGATAGGATTGAGGTAAAAAGCAGCAGCGAGTCGTTTTGGTTAGATAATATAATAATCTCACAAGACCACTTGGTAGAGGTTTTGAAAGAGGAGCTTGAGGCAAGGAAAGCTTTACATAACGAGGAGGCCTAATTTTGGTGACTGTAACAGGATTGTATAACTTGACTGTAACACAGAGAAGTATTTGTAATCAGTTGCAAGATGTGCAGAAAAAGTTATGGGAGCAGGATATTCCAACAAACGAGGAGCTTGATAAACTTGTTGAAGCACGGAAACTGCTGAAACGGATAGGGCACCCGTATTGGATGGAAGTTTCGGCGGCAATAAAGTGCGTAAACGAAGTGTTGTTAAAGCAGCTTACGCCAAAGCAAGTAACGCATAATGTAAAAGAAGTAATAAATAAGATACAGTTAGTTATAGACGACCTTTATATCTTAATTCGTATTGCAAAATCGACGTTAAAGGAGATGATAGATAGTATATGAGAACACTCAAAGAAGCATTTGATTTGGACTTGCCCAAGTGGCCGCAGTGCGTCATTTATGGTGACAGGGTAACCAAAGAGCAGGCAGACGAAATTATTCGTAGAACGGATAACTTTTATCGTTGGCAGTTCGGCAATAATCACCAGTTTGTAGAAGAAGCAAAACGCATTTTACGCATTCCGCAGTACGAACATTTTACGGAGGACAGCTCCAACGGGGACGAGTTCGACACGAATTGGGCAGCTTATGATAAAGCAAGAAAAGAGTGGAATGAGAAATGGGGCTATGTCGAGACAGAGTATATTCATAACGACTATATTTCGTGTTCTTGGATTGGCGGGCCAAACGGCTGGTGTCATCAGGACGGCAGAATCGGTAACTGTCATAATATCGGCAAGTGGCCGAAAGTCGAAGAAGTATATAACGACTTGATGACTATTGCGAAAGCATTTCCTTTCGTTCATATGTTCTGTACGCTTTCAGACAGAGAGGAGACAGAGGAAGGTGGTCATACGGTTGTTTCGTTTGAAGTAAGGGACGGTAAAGTCGAGGTCGTAGACGATATTCCGCTTCACGAGGCATTGAATCGCTGCTGCGAAGAAAGTGTAGAAACAAGGTTCAACCCGTATATGCTGTTCAACAATTCACGCGAAAACTATTACAGATTAGACCAGTTGCAAGATTGGGCCAACAAAGTATTTGAGGAGTAAGGTTTTATGTTAGTAGTCTTATTGATTATATTTTTGGCAATAGGCGTTTCGTGCCTTTGCGTAAATATCTATTCACGCAATGATTCAGATGACGGAATTTGGTGGGCACGTGGTGTTCCAGCGATTACGTCGTTGGTTATTGCCGTCGGTCTATTTATTGCTGTAATGGTGATGATTCCGAATATCGCTACTGCACCGACGTATGACACGAGAATAGAAATTGTCGAAGAAACGAATAAGCAGGTAGAAGACCAAGTGTGTGCTGCTGTAAACGCTTATTTGAAACACGAAGAAGATACATACAGAGATATGTTTGGCGACGCCACGGACGCAGGTACAGCTATCGGCATTTATCTTGCAATACCGACTCTAAAAGGTGATGCACTTGTATCGACTTTGATTGAAACATATCAAACTAATGCAGAAGAGATTAAGCAATTAAAGTTAGCTAAAGCAAATCTATCGTTGCAAAAATTTCTTGTTTATTTTGGGAGGTAGTATGTCAGACGGGATTTGGAACTCGACGGGAGGCATTTGTGAAGATGCAGAAGATATGGACTTCGCTATGTTTGATGACGAAGAGGAGGATGACGATTACTACGACGACGATTTAGATTACGACGATATTTTTGACGACGAGGACGATGACTGGTGATTAAGTTAACGACATCAAAACAGCTAATAGACCAGCTAGTGGTGCAAGTAGACGCTAAGTCAATTCTGTTACTGCTCTCGCAAGTCTCTGCTGACACAAGCCTGCCCAGCCATTTGACGGCTAAATTTAAGACTGACGGAATAGAGCTAGAACCAAAACACACGAAGCGTATTTTGGCTTATTGTGAGAATGAGTTGGGGCTTATTCCGACTACTGATATAGCAATAGATAAACTTCAAGCGGCACTCCAAGAATTGATTGAAAGGAAGAGGTCGAGACGATTAGCGAAATATCGAGAACTTTGGTCGAGAGTCCCGTCAAGTAACGACGACCCGAAGGGTGGTTATCGACTTTATGGCGGAAACGAGATTAGGGCACTTAACTATGTAGAGCAAGAGCTGCTTGAAGGAGATAAAGTAGTAGCTTATGTTTGCATTTGCTTGAAATCGTTAAAGCTAATAAATAAGTTACCACTCGGAATGAAAGAGATGATAGAGGACTTGTGTAGCAGCAACAGTTGAGTTGCTGCTATATTATACTATAACAAAGGAGGCAATAAATGGAGATAATAGATGACTTAGAACGGTGCTATTTTAAGTATTCGGAAGGCGATTGGGTGTGGTATAAAGGTAATCAAAGAAAGGTGCGAGCCTGTGTAAATTTAAGCGGTTTGCCGCATTATTTACTTGCTGGCGACATTGATACGCCGCAAGATAACATATATGTACCAGAAGAAGAATTAACGAAGGCGGAGGATTTATAATATGAGAAGAGAATGGCTTTACGATATGGTAAAGATGCAGAAGTATTCGCGTCTTTTTTCGCAGTTTAAGGACACGACAATAGTAGAGGACGAAATTAAGAAGTTTGCGGAGAAGTATAAGATACCAGAAAGTCAGGCGAAGCTCATTGCAGAGCTTGACGATACTTGGGTAGAGTTCTTTGTTGATGGACGGCTTATTGAGGAAGCCGCAGAAAAAGCAAAGCTCAAGAGCAAAAGAAGAGGAAAACTCACTTTTACCGCGACAGAACTCGATGTTACAGACCCTTGTTATGATAAGGATGTTTGGTGCAGAGTTAAAGTCCCCATTTGTCCAGGTGTTCATAATTACGAGGTTAGGTATTCAGACGAAGGTGCTTGGGGAAGACGCGTAAAGGAGCTTCGCGTTTGGCACGAAAGCGCAGGTCTTTCCGGAATTACTTACGGTCGCTATATTGAGGGCGAAGTCGGCGTAGATGCCGGGCTTGCTGGTTTCTTTGAAGACAAGCCGAATTATGACAGAAACGAAGAAGACGATGCTTGGGAAGACATTATCAATATGCCCGAATTTAAGGAAGACTGTTACCCGACAGTTGTAGAGGCACATAAAGACAACCCATTTAAGTGCGAGGGTATATGTGTATCGTCGGGGCTTGGAGACGGTGGCTATTATGTAAGACAGTTGCTCAATAAGAATAAGTGTCTTTGCGGATATTCGATTAGATTCATTTAGGAGGAGAATATGTCAAAAGATATTAGAGAAATAATTGAAGAAGTTCTTGAGGAATTAGATACACAAGTTACACCGCGCGGAATGATTTCTATAGAAAAAGTATCGAAGGTTTTGTATTCTCATATTCCGCACGAAGCGAAGGAGTCAGGGTTATCAATGACAGAGGACAGGATTATTCGTGCGCTTGAAACTTGTGCGCACAAAGACAGCGATGCTTGCAATGAGTGCCCAGTAGATGGCAAAATAAAGGATGACTGTCAATGTAGTTTTTATCTCATTGAACAAGCTTTACGGCTTATCAAAAAGAAGGATGCGCGCATAGCAGAGTTGTTGAAAGACACAAGAGCTGAACCGCTCAAAGTAGAAGAAATCAAGGAACGAAAATGGCTTTGGATTGTGCTACTTGATAAGTACACGTCAAAAACAACTAAACCACCATATGAGTATTGTAGTCCGCATAGCGGCAAATATTACAGAGTATTTACAGACGATTGTGACACAGATATTATTGTCTGTAAGACACTTGCGGATGATTATTCGTTAGTACTGGATTTTGCAGACTATGGTGCTCGCTGGCTAGCTTATAAATTTGACCCGAACGCTTAGTTGGTCTTTGCAATAATGATTGTTTTGGTAGGAGGAATACGACGTTGAAACAATCTAAGTCAACCGAGCTCGGAAATATAAAATGTACTAGTCTTGCCTCAGATGGCGCTTTGTCTGGTTCTTCTCTTTCCATAACGGGGGGGGGACCTTTGATTCTGTAACTGCTAATTCTGCAAAAATGACTTCAGTGGAAGCGGCTAATATTAAGTTTACTGCAGATAACAGCACAAGCGAGACTCGCTATGTAGTTAGGGACAGAGATGGAAACCTTTCTTGGCGCTATTTGCCAACGATACCGGGCGAGTACGACTGGATGAATAAAATAGTTATGGCCGCTATAATTGGTTTTGCGGGAACAAACTTAACTAGATGCACTTCTGATGGTCAAACAATTACAGTAGGATTAAAGCAAGCGTGTGTGGTATATAGTCACATTTATGGGTACTGTAACGCTATGTATAAAATTACTTGTTCAGGAGGAAGTTGGCTTGGAGATTCGCCATTCTTACCGAGCGGGATGTTGGCTGTTATTCCGTATGCTTCAGGTTCTATGATGGGTAGTTATCAAGGTTGGCGCTTTTTAACTACTGAGGGGTTATATACATATCAAGCAAGTAGTGGTACGCCAACTTGTAGCATAGCTTTGCAAAATGGTAGCCAGTGTGCCTGTTATTCGGTCAGAAATTTAATTCCATAATTGCTGCAACAATAAATTAAATAGTATAATATAATTACTCTTGTACTTAATACATACAGGAGTAATTTTTATATCAATTCCTATTATCGCAGGAATAGTTGCAGCAGTTGTAGCAGCAATTTGTTCTTGTTACTTTGGAGGCAAAGATGACTAAAGAAACAAGTTACGGGATTATAACAATGCTCGATGAATTAGAGAAAGAATTCACAGAGCAAGGCAAGATAAGTAGACTCGTTTATTCTGTTGAAACAGATGGGGCAATTGAACTGCACGTAATTCGTACGACCGAGTACCCAGTTCGGGTAACGACTTCGTTACAGTGCATAGTAGAGGCTGCAGTAAATAGCGATTTGCCTATGAAGCAAATTTTACACTCGATGATACTTTCTGCAACAGAAAACAGGAGACTTTAATTATGACAGTAGAAGTAACAGCAACAAGTTCGTTTTTATCGATGTCAAAAGAAGGTATAGAAAAGTTTATTTCTCGTTTTCCTATTTTACAAAAATATGATGTAAAAATTTGTAAAGGCGGAAATAAAAATAGAAATTGGTATTTTGCAACGATTGATATTCAGACATTGAAAGATGTTTTGGAGATAATGCTAGACACGCAAGAAGAAGTAGTTTTATCTACTTCAAGCGAGCCAGGCACAGAATTTAGACTCGAAATTTACGATGATTACAGAGAATAATAGGAGGGTAAGAAGATGAATGAAATTGTAGAAAAATTCAGGCAAAAGGTAGAGACTCGAATTAACTTGTTGAAGGAACGAGAAGAGGAGTGCCTTGAGGTTGGGGACACCGAGACCGCAGCTCGTTGCAGTGTTGCTTGGAAAGAGATTGAGCGGTGTATCGACGTATTAAAGGAGGTAGTATAATGACACAGCGTAAATGCCCACAAGCAAGATTAAATATGTGTTGGGATAAGGGTGATTGTGATGAGTGTTCTTGGAACAAGCTAATTACTCGATATGAGCGTAAAGTGAAGCGCCTACAAAAACAGAAGCAAGCGGCAGAACAATTGCCCGATGCTCTTGTTGCAGGAATAAAGGAACGGTTGCCAATGACGGAAGCATTTACTACTCAACAGCTCGAGTTGTTGCATCATATATTTGATGAACAGTTGCAGGTGTTGTTCAATAAGGAGAAAAAGTAATGGGCTGCTTTGATAGTGTATTTATTCGTTGTCCAAAATGCGGAAATAAGATAGAGTATCAGAGCAAGGCTTGCCAGTGCGATATGGGGCAATATAAAGAAAATGCAGTGCCACTTGCTATTGCTGCTGATATTGAGTATACTGTTCGGCAATGTTCAAATTGTGGGGCAAAGGTTGCCGCTAGTCAACTACTTTCGTTGCAAACAGTTCCTATGCACGGGGAGCTTTTGGATGGGGACAGTGAAGCACCAAATGGGACTTGTGATAATTGTCGTCTTTGGCAAGAGTTTGGAACATATCACGGCGAACAAACGCACGAAAATTTATTGCGCGCTTGTAGACAAAAACAGTGTCCGAAAGTAACCACCAGATGGTAATAATAAAACTTTTAACCATAGTAGTTGCTATGGTTTTCTTTTTGGCTTGTTTATATAGAATAAGCGAAAAATAAATGCCGCAACACAAGACACAGAAGATATATTATAATCATTTCGAAGCTATGTGCCAAAATGTAAATTGGTTAGCTATTTAGCCGCTGCTGTGGTCAATTATATGCAAGTAAACTTGGTTAGTGACTTGATATAATAGCAAGCTGAATAAGGCGCAGACGGTCGCTGTACTATTTATAAAGGAGATAATTATGTTAGACAAACAAATTGAACAGCTCGAGAAAGCTATTGTGGAAGCACAATCGGTATCAAAGACGCCAGCGGAATTGGCTAAGTGGTTGATAGACCACGGGTATGTTAACGCAAAGTCTTTTGCTGAAGGAGTTGGAAGTCGTATTGCTGGACATTCTGATTATCACGGGGACGACATCTTATCAGCACTTTATTGTGCAGCAGAAGGGGAAATTTCCGATAAGAGTATTGTTGCAATAGATACTTACGCTATTTATCAAAAAGGTAAGAAGCAAGCAGAGAAAGAAATTTTACAGGCTTGGTCGAACGATGTAAAAGGAATGGGCGTAGATAATAATTATGTAAAGTTGATTGCACAACAAAGAGGGGTACAGATAGATGACTAAGCAGGACAAAATCAAGGAATTGGAGCATAAGCTGCTTATTATGCAGAACCCAGAGAACGGCTGGGTAAAGGACACCGCAGCGCAAGCAGAGGAGCTTGTTACAGCAGGGTATCAAAAGAAGTCTGATACAGTCCAAGAATTTGCTGAAAGGCTGCAATTTTTACTGGAAGAGCGTTCTGTGTTTGCACCAGGACTAGAGCTCGAAGATGTATCAATAGATGGTGAAGTATTTATAAAAACACTACAAGAGGTAGTAAAGGAGTTTGAAGTTTAATATGTGCTGCATAATGAAGTCTGAGTCGTCAGAAAGCTGTAAGTCAATTATAGACGGAAAGCGCCATTATCTTGTTTGCGCTGTACAGCCAGCAGTAGAAGGGCAGTTCAAGGTTTACATTTATTGTAACAAGAAGGGTAGATTGCTATACGAAAATTTTCCAAATGGGGCAGACAGTAGAATAATCGGACTTGCGTCATACAGATATGTAGGGCAGTCTCACGCATTGAATGGGAAAGTTATTGGCGAGTGTACTTGCGTTAATGCTGTTACTCTTTCGTCGGTTGCTCAATTGCCGGAGGCTGTTCGCAAGGAAGTAGGAAAGCTGGTTCGTAAGCGTAAACAGAAGGCGTTCTGCTTAATGACTATAAAAGATTTTAAGTTATATGACGCACCGTTGCCCATAGATAAGTTTAAGCGCAGTATTGTTTCTTACTACGACCCGACTTGGCACAGAGATGAAGTACTTTCTACTCCGCCGACAGGTTATAGCTATGTAAAGGAAGTGTATTTGTCAGGTGACTGATTTGCCGCAACAAGCATCGAGCAGATATTATATACTATGTGCATAAGAACAAATTAGAGGTGTAATCAGTGGTTACGGTTCAGCAAATACAGGAATTACTTTCGTCAGATATAGGGAATATATTTCTAGAGCAATTTATGGAAGCAGACCCTTTGTTATCGTTGCTAAAGAAGCGCAAGATAAACTCAGAATCTTATATGGTTTCTGTCGCTCCGACCGCTCCCGTTTTTGCAAAAGACGGAACGATTTCATTGGAGGCCTTGGCTACTGTTAGAACTTATATACAATCTTGCGGAAAGAATATTTACTCTGTTCGTAAAAGTATGGGGCAATTCGATTTCACGAACGCAGAATTTGATGTAGCTTCTGCTATGACTGATGAGCTTTCGGTGGCTGCTCACGAATATTTGCAGAGAGATTTTGCTGGACAGAGTAATGGATATTTGACAACGGTAGGCGTGCGAGTAGGACCAGACGATTTTATGGTAGATTCTACTCGGCTGTTGATTAACGGGGAAATCGTGTTGGTGAGCAACCCGCAGACGGAAGGCATATTTGAGGCACAGGTGCAATTTACGTCTCGTTCTGATAAAGATAAGGTTGTATCATTGTTGCCGACGGACCCAAGCAAGATTATTTTTAAGGGAGCAGAATTGTATTCGAAAAACTCCCGTTATACTTCTTGTATATGTGGTATGCACGAACTTTTTGCTAGTCCACGAGTTTTTGGCTCGGCAAGAACGGACGAAGTACGACCGAAGTTGCGTACTCGTAAGGCAACTGAATCGACCCACGCGTTTATTGCTAGAGTGATGAGTGATTTCACTAGCAGTGAAATGATTGTCTATTTGTCGAAGGAAACATATAAGAAGTATTTTGGGAACTTTGACGTGACGCCTTTAGATTTGTTGTATTCAGAGGCATATAAATCTAACAGTTTTAACTGGACTTTTGCAATCAATGACTTTTTAGAGAAAGATACGACATATTTTTTGCATAAGAACGATTTTGAGCTTTTTGTAAAACAAGAGCCAAAATTTCTTATAAAAGACGTACCGAGGGATTTGTCCTTGGTGATTGAGATTGTAACACAATTTCAATTGACTTGCAGCAGATTAACAGAACAAGTGGAGGCAAAGTTTTAATGACGGTTAATTTGAATTGTGATATTCCACAAGCAGGAGAATTATTTTCTCACTATAAGACGGAAACTTTGTATCGTGTTGTGTGCGTAAGCAAAGCAGGAAACAAGGAAGATAATACGCTATATGTAACATATTGTGAAAAGAATGGTGGACAATTATACACGAGAACATTGGATGACTTTTTGGCACAAATTGATAGCAAGACTACGCGGTTTTGTTCGATAGGAAAGCCGGCAGGTCGTTGAAGAGGAAACGCAGATGATTAAGGCAAAGTTAATAACTTTTACGAGCGGTAAGTATAGAAAAACAGAAGAAATAATTGTTCCAACGCAGGAAGCTGCTGATGACCTTTTAGCTCTTGTTAAACAGCTTCAAAGGTATTTTGATGTATCTTTGGAGTTGCACTATGAGTCAGATGCTCGTACGGATGCACCGAAACCGAGCGGAAGGAAGAAGGTTCCCATTGATTCGCCGATGTTCGTCGATGTAGAGCATAAATAATTAACAAGATAGTGATTTACGTGATAGATTTTATACAAGAAGGAGATTACTATATGGGTGCAAAGAAATAAAACAATAATGATTGTCGTGGAGGACATAAAAAGATGCCAGATTTGTATAAGAAAGGGTTCGCTAATATCACGGGTAAAGCACTTTCAAGCGCAAGCCTTGAAGAGTATTCGGGAAAGGTGCGGACAGGTAGCGCAACAGAGGGTCTCGATGATGACGCTCTGAATGATGCTGTAAACAAAGAGTTTAAGTACTTTGTAGCAAACGCTATTGCGCAAGCGGTTCTTGATGGAAGAGTTTTCTTTACTCAAGACGGAAAAGCTGCATACGAAGAACTCGTCGCTATGCTGCAGGACGAAGAAGTAAAAGAAGAAGCAGTTCGTATTATGGAAAAGGAGTTTAGTTCGTATAAGGGGCTCGACGAATTTACCGATAGCACAGAGGCTATAGACAAGACGAAGACAGCTATTCGTTGCGGGCAACTTTCTCGTCGTTCTCAAGCAGCCGAGCAAATGTGCAAAGTAATTAAGAAAGCAGAAGAAGACGCTCGTGCAGCAGCTCTTTCAAAATACCCAGATTTGTTTGGGAATGAGGAAGAAGAGGTTGACGAAGGAGAACTCGCAAAACGTACTGCTCGCCACGAAGAAAGAATGAAGCGCTGGGGAGGAAGGGCGTAATGATTAAGATAAACACAAGGGCAACAGAAGATATCATTACGGAACAATTTGTACCGAAGGCTCAACAGCTTTGGGACGAAGCAATAGAAAAAGGAACTCCGCTATATTCACCAAAAGAGATAGCGGAGGTTTTCCCCGATTTGAATAAAGATAGTCAACGGCAGGCTTTGCTCAGAGTAGCAGGAAAGCAAAAGACCGAGGAAGGAGAGCACGTTCGCGCACTTATCGCTTTTACAAATCGCGTAAGGGCAGCTGACGACTATAACGATTGTTGGCATATCTTTACAACGGATTGCTTTCCAGACGCACCAAAAAAGTTGCGCCGTCAATACTTTATAGATATTTATACGATGTGGTGTTACCCGTCCAGAGTATCGGGGGACACAATCGAGGAATACATAAAAAGTTCAGCCGGTAACAAATATCTTTCTATGATTTATCGTGACTTGGAAGGGCTTACGGTAGACGACTTGGAAGAGCTCGGGCAGAATTTTATGAAGTTGCAAAAAGATGCACAAGCGAAAGATGACCAAGATGAACTTGATGACCTTGATACAGCAATTACATTCATAGAAGTAATTCAAGATATTATGGACGGAGAATATCTGCTTGCTTGGGGAACGCTGAATGACACTCTTTGCTCTTTATATAAAGATGAGGACTCAGCGCCAACTATGCTCGAACTTATGCGAATTTTCTACAAGGGGTAACGTATGAAAGGGAACAAGACAAGCCAGTTTGGGGCAGTAGATTGTGAAGGGATTACGTCAGGGCAAATTCAGTGCACTTCTCTGCTTTCGATGACGTCGATATCGTGTGGCACTAGTTTGACTGTGGCAGATGATATTTTATTGACCGGGGGGGGCGAGAAGCAAGGTAAGGGTTTTTAAGAAGACTACATACAGTAATGTAACGCTTTTCATTTTGTGCGAGCCGTCGTTTACGTCTCTTGCTAATTTTTTCGGAAGGACTGGTTTTGGTTTTGCTGCTGAGATGACTAGTAGATATCACGGTGGGACAGGGTTAGTAAATTTTTACGGTGACTTTTTTATTACAACTAAAGAGCCTTGGATGTCAGGAGAAAGGGAACTCGTTTTTACTTTTTCGTCAGGAAATAGCGTTTTATCAGCTTTGTCTAGCACTTCGGCGTCTAGCTATCTATTGACTACTTGTGATTTTCCAGATACGGGGTCATATTAAGGAGCCGAAAGGCTCTTTTTTCTTGTACTATATTTTAAGAAAAGATATAGGAGTTTATATATGACAGAGAAGCATTATGTTCCTTGGAAAGATGCAGAAATATTTATAGAGGCGCTTGTTGCGAAATTAAAGGACGACAACATACAGCCAAAAGGAATTTACGGCATACCACGCGGAGGACTTCCTTTGGCAACTATGCTTTCATATAGACTTGAATTACCGCTTTTGCTTGCCCCTTGTGATGGTTGTATTATCATTGATGACATTGCCGACACAGGGAACACATTGATGCATTATACAAAAAACGACACGCAGTTCAATACATACTACATAGCAACAATGTTTTACGCAGAACGCAGTTGTGTGAAACCAGATTTTTATTTCTTTAAGAAAGAGGATAAGTGGATAGTATTTCCTTGGGAGAATTGCTAACGTGGTTAAGATAAAAGGAAATAGCGAATCTTTGGCTGTCAAACGAGAATGCGAGAGAATTCGCACTGTGTTTCACGACGTTTTGGATAACGTAAATAAGAAAGATTTCGGCGCAATAAATACCGCAGAGCTTAACTGGTTTAAGCCACATTCTTTTGATTATCGTAAAGAAGGCGAATATTTAGCACCGCAGATAATATTTACTGGTGTTGTTATAAAACCAAAAGCTATAATATCGTATTTAGAAGAACAAGGGGTTGTTTGTTTTAGAAAAAAGCTATTACAAAAAGAAAATTTGAAGATATTGGTAGTATCAGTAGCAATGCGGGATTAACATAAAGGCTCAAATGAGCCTTTATTTTTTATGTTGTACTATTACTGACAGAAGAAATTGTGAGGTAATCATTTTGGATAACACGCAAAAAACAGTTGAGTTGACTGACCAAGAGAAAATAGATTTGTTGGAAAAAGAGTTACTTGATGTTGAAGGTACTCTTATGCTTGCCAAAGATGCGGAGTCAATTTCAAGAGAACAAGCAGAAAAGCTAGCAAGAGAGGCGTCCATAACAGCATTAAGAATGAGGATAGGTTGTCGTAAGTATTTTGCAGAATTGATTTCCGTCGTAGCGGGGCAGGGAGCGTCTACGATTACTTTGAACAGGGACATAGCAAAAGAATATTATACTATGCCTGTTATTGATTATACAAAGATAGGAAAATCACAAGGTTGTCGTTGTATGTATGGGAAACTTATGTATAATAATTCTGTGTTCAGAGAAGATATTTTATCTTGGTTGTCGTCAAAAGGATATAAGATAAAAGTAACAGACGAGTATATTTTAATAAGTTGGGGTGACTGATATGTCGTCTATATCGAAGAAACTTCGTCAACTCAATTTACGTGGGTTAGATAAAGTTACGGCAGTTGCTACAGCACAATATATTGAGCAGCTCGAGAAAGAGCTAGATACTTTTAAGAAAGCAGAAGCAGAAGGCAAATTGATAAAGTTAAAATTTGCTGTTGGGCAGCAGTGTTGGTTCCAGCAACTTTATTGTTGCGGGTTTTTCTCTGACAATGAGCCAGTAGAGTTAAAGGAGGATATGTGCGAAAGTTGTCCAAATAAGGGGCGTTCTGATGTTTGTGCAAAGCATCTTGTATCAGCTCCAAAATTGCAGTTTGTGCACAGTGAAGTATTAGCTATACAGTTGTCAAAACAAGAGGATGTATTTGCTACAAAGAAGGATTGTCAGAAGTACTGCGATTCATTAAATAGGCAGCGCGCAAAAGCAGCAAGAAAATCACAAGGGGAAGTCGTTATGGAAAGCACATATAAGTCTCGCGCAGAGCTAGAAGAGGATAAGGTAGAAAAACTCCGTCAGGCAGACAGGGATTATTATGAGGAGCATAAAGAAGAAGTAAATCAGAAAGACCGAGATAAATATCATAGATTGCACCCGAATGCTCGTTATTATAAACCAAGAGCAAAAAAGCAAAAGTTAGATGAGCACGGACAGATTCCAGGGCAAATGTCTTTGGAGGATTTTGGGATTACAGTTCCAGATTTGCCGCAACAAGACGATTAAGAAATATATTATACTAAGAATAAGAAACATTTTTAAGGAGTAATTATGGTAGAAGTTGTATTGACACACACAGGTGCAATTTATTATGACAAGGAACGTCAGTTGGAATTTCTTTCTGTCGGGGATTACGGAAAAGAGAATAACATTAAAGCAGACTTTCTCGGGCTCACAAAAGAAATTTACGGAGTACAGAATAAGCAGGTAGACTTGACGCAAAAGTGGGTAGCTACCATTTCTACACAAAAAGGATGCCCGATGCGTTGCAAGTTTTGCGATGTACATAAGTACGGTTATCACGGTAATGCTTCGATAGAAGATTTTTGGTTTCAGTTGCAGACGATTCTCGAGCGGGGAGGCGTAAAGGAAACCGACCGTTTCAATGTCCATTACGCAAGAATGGGCGAACCAACATTTAACAGAGATGTGCTCGAATTTACGAGCAGGTATCTGAATAGTCTTGTATCGAGCTTTATACAAGCCAGAACTATACACCCAGTTGTTTCAACGATGTTGCCGAAAGCAAATAAGGATTTGCGTTCCTATATTTACGATTGGGTAAATATTAAGAATATAGAAAGAAGCGGAGAAGCAGGATTGCAGTTGAGCATTAACTCAACAGACGATGAGCAGAGAGATTTTCAGTTTGAGGGGATGTCGTTAAACCTTTCGGAAATCTCGGCGCTTACCGCCGATTTGCCTATGCCTGTCGGTCGTAAATATACTCTTAACTTTGCGGTAACGAAGGATACGATACTCGATGCAAAGGTGCTCAGCCAGTTGTTTGACAAAGAGAAGTTTATCGTAAAGATTACACCTATTCACGAAACAAATAATGCGGTTCAGAACCAGTTCGATGTTGGAGACACTTATACAGACTATAATGTGTATCGCAAGTTCGAAGAGCCACTGCTTGCAGATGGTTGGGATGTAATTGTGTTTGTTCCAAGTAAGGAAGAGGATAGTGACCGCATTACTTGCGGCAATGCTCTCATAAGCAGAGCGTAGAGGTAAGCACAAATGGAAAAGATTAGCGATTTTCGAGGTAAGTACGCCATTCTTTCAAATTTTGGTGAAACACATTTTGAGTTTGGTGGGGTTGTTTGGACGAGTTCTGAGGCAGCATTTCAGGCTTCGAAAACAAAAGATTTGATGAAGCAAATCGAGATATCAAGAATGACGCCAGCTGAAGCAAAAAGAGTTGGACGCCATTTAGAGCTTCGTCCAGATTGGGAGCAAGTAAAAGACACAGTAATGCTTGCTGTTGTATTTGAGAAGTTTTCGCAAGACAAGCAAGCGCAAGCAGCCCTTTTAAGTACGGGAGATGCTTATCTCGAAGAAGGGAATACTTGGGGGGACAAGTATTGGGGTGTTTGTAATGGGGTTGGTTTGAATAAGCTTGGAAAAATTCTTATGCAAGTTCGCGAAGAAATAAGAGCTAGCCAACCAGAAACAGACGAGAGAATTCTTGAGCTTGCTAAGTTGCTATTTAAGCACGCAAATCAATATGTTTGCAATCATTGCGGTTGTTTTGATAGCTGCAAACGGATGGCTTTCGGGGATTGCGGAACCTTTGAGAATATCGCCGAACATTTATACGCCGAAGGGGTAAGAATTGTAAAAGAATGAAAACATTTACGTTACAACTAAAAGACGAGTTTAATATTTTTACTCAAACGGAAGTAACATTTAGCGAAGGATTGACTTTCTTGGCTGGTTGCAATGGCGCAGGTAAAAGCACTATTCTTTCAGAGTTGCAGAGTTATTGCGAAGAGAATAAAGTACACCACGTATATTTGGATGCTTCGCGCACATTTAATGAATATAATTTAGAGCATTTGCCTGATTGGAGTGCTTCTCTTGTACTGAGTAAGCAATTCAGAAGTGAGCACGAACATTATGAGGATATGTTTGCGGAATGGGTCGGCAAGGTTCGTCCACCAGACAAGTTTAGAGGAAAGAACTTTTTCGTTCTTATCGACGGGCTTGATAGTGGAGGCGATGTAATCAATTTCAATCGTCATTTAGAACTATTTAAGTTGATGGTTGACGACGCATTACAAAGAGGTATTCACTTTTATTTGATTGTTTCGTGCAATAACTTTTTCTATCTTTCGTACGCTACAAAGGGAAATATGCTATTAGTTCCGCATTTTATTTCTAAGCCGTTGCCAGCCTACGGTGTACAGTGTTTTACACAGTATATAGATGATATGAATACTTGTTATAAGGTGAAGAAAGAGAATGAACGAAACAACCACAACTGATTATAAACAGCCTGTTCGTTTTTGTCGTACTCGGGGAATTCTTTGCTCGTCAGCGACAGAATTCGGTTATTGCAAATTTACTGGTTGCTGTATGCCAGAAGATTTACAGTTTGGGCAACTCTCGTCGTCTAGAGAAACAAAAAATGACGACGCTTGGGGTTATATAAAGAACAGGCTCAAAAAGAAGTTTGGGAATAATTATAGGAGTTTGCTTCTTTCAGATGTATTAAGTGAAATAGAGGCAGCAGAGAAGGAGTTTAAGCGCAAATGAGACTTACAAAGACAAATATGGATAAGTGGCTTGCTTGCGAGCGAAAGAAAACGACAAAAGACCGAGCAGAAGCTTTATGCAATTTTGCTGTAAATATAAGAGCAAAAATGTTAGAGGACGTCTATATGACGCCACGTAATGCTACGACTAGTGAGTTATACTATCGTATGTATTATTTGATTAAAGACATAAAGGACACGTTTAATTTTGTAAAGAACGAGGAATTTATAGCAGACACAGATGGGATATATGACGCAGTAACGATTGCAAGTAGTTGGGCTGGCTACTCAGAAGCAGAAAAGAAGATAGAGCGTACTAATTATTTGACGATACTTGACAATTTGATTGCCGCGTTTGAAGCACATATGTTACCAGAAGTTAAGGATGCTGCTTACGACTCACCAGAGTTTATTGGGCCGATTTCACATATACAAACTGCAGAATCTTTTCTACGCAAAAAGATACAGCAGGAGGTTTTGCTTTTTCACGATGATGAGGCAACACAAGAAGAGCGCAGCGCCTTTATGGACAAGTTGTCTGTGCTTAAAGAGGCTGTACGACAGCTCGGCAAGATAGCAACAGATTTGAAAGAAATCAATTAAAGTTGTACATTTATGTGCAAGTAAAAACTTATAAGGAGAATTGTATATTATGTCAAATAACCCTTTGTCGGGGATGCCAGCAGGAATGCCTGGAGACCCAAATATCGAGAGGATGTTGAAACAAGCACAAAATCAGCCGCGTCAGCAGGCAATTGACCCAGTGACGCCTGTATTGCTTGAAAATCTTGTGCGTTCGTCAGAAGAATTCGCAAAGACCTTGGTAAGATATATACTTGACGAGCCCGAAGATGAAATTTATTCCGAAAGACTTTATGATATTTGTTTTTCGGTTCTTCGTCCTTTGCCACAGCAAGGTTTGCCACTTGATGCAGTTCGCAGCGTTTTCTTTAACATTTACTTTGTGCAGTCCCCGGGTGCAGTTTTTGACTATGTTATGGTCAAAATAGAGAAGCCAAGATACGCTGTATCTGAAAAAGGCATTAAGGCTTTCGGGAATGCTTATCAAGTATTGACAGAAGGACTGTACAATCATTTTGTAAGGGATAAAAGGGCAAGCGCAGCGGCATTTGACAATATGTTGTCTACTTTCGCAACAGCAATAAGGGATTAAGTTTTAATGCAAGAAGCACCGTTTTCAGAAAGAATATATGAGGCATTTTGTACGGATTGCAAATATAAAAAGAAAGCATCTCGTGCAGGATGTCCTATGTTTGTTTCGGCGGAGTGTGTCTGTGTTCGTTTTGAGTGGTGTTCAAAAGAACGCGAAAAAGAGCATCAGCAAGAGGTTCTTGATAATTGGGCAACCACTATTTGGCTTGAACGAGGTAAAAGATTAAGCGAAATATGGGAAATGCCCCAAGAAGAGCTCCGTAAAGTATTGTCTAAGAAACATTATGAATACTTTGAGAAGCGCAAAAAAGAAGACAAAGAACTTTTAGACCAAAAGCTTGCAGAGGCAGCAGTAGAAAAGCAATTCAAAGGGCAAGAAGTTCCAAAGAACCCAAAACAGTTGCAAAAGTTAAAAGAGAAAAAAGAACAGCTTGTTAAAGAAGAGCTTGCTAAACGAAAAAAGCAGTTGACTACAAAGGAAGTGCTTGAAAAGTGGTCTGAAGCTGTTGCAGATGACAAGAAGGATGTGGAAACTGTTGTTCTCGAGACTGCTAAAAATTCAACCGTTCTTGGGCAGTTTGTAAAACATATCACAGCTACAGAACCCGTTACCGCAGCCAAGACAGCAACAATAACATTTAATAAGGCAAAAATATTCCCGTCTCTGACTCCGCCATCGACACAAGCTGCAACTGTTGCTGGAGCAACTCACTATTTCAATTGCCAAAAGCCGGACGGCTCTATGGTAACGTATAAACGCAGCACACAAAGTAAAAGCTATCAGTCAGAGATTGTAGCCTTTCGCAAATATTTAGCAAAGCAGAACATTGCAATATTGACTGAAGAAATTAAATAGAAGAGGAGTTAATTTTATGATTACACCGAAAAGTCCTATTCCAGTACACCGTCATTTTGCAGCGAAGAATACTTCGTTGGGTGGAGAGCCTAATAAGCCGCAGGAGCCAGTTGTTCCAGAGGTTCCTACTGCTCCAGAGGCACCAGCAGATGAGGTGGTTTTGGATGCAAGGGATATTGCTTCTGTTGAAGAAGTAAATGAGATTCCAGAAGGCGCAGAAGTTCACGACGGGGCCGTTATTACAGGCACGGACGAAGAGGTAGACCCCATTCTCGATGCTATTAAGACAGAGGAAGAGCGTAAGGCTGCTGTTTCTGCTTCCGACGAAGAGATAAAATAGGAGAGCGGGATATGAGAGGGAATAAATGCAGTCAGTTTGGGGCAGTAGAATGTGATGCTTTTTCCAGTATTTCTGCCACAGTTTCTCTTTCTTTGACGGCTAAGAACATAACTTCTGACTCCCTCACCGTGGGGGGGGTCTGTATTAAAATACAAGGAAGTAAGTAGTAGTTATACGTTAACAACAGAAGAGTTAGGGGTCGCTAACGCAAAAAAGAATACTATAACATTTCAAAGTAACGCATCTTTGTATGTAGTAAAGTACAAAAGGGTTTGGTATTCTAATACAGAAAATGTTACGGCTATTTTCTCTTTTATTTCCGGTTCCACGTTAGAGCAGATATATGCTTTGCCGAAATATTTTGACGCTTCTATTTCTGGAAGTAAGTTGACGTTTACAGACAGTTATGTTCAGAATTCGACAGTGGGGACTCTGTTAACTATTTCGTACTCGGAGTTTAATGTTACGGGAATAGAGTTATTATTTTAGTACATAATAGAGGTTAGCTAATGGCAACTCTTACAGAAAGATGTAATCAGAGGCAGCTTGTAAAAGCTGGTATACGTTTTTACCCATATCGTGGCAAAGAGCACGATTTATATATTGCGTTACCAGATTATGCTGATTTGCAGCGTTGTTTTGAGATTATATTTGATGCACAAGGGATAGAGCCGCCTGTAATCGTTTTTAGAAAGAAAAGGTATGTACTCGCGGAGCCACCGCTTTTGTCGGAGGACCGCGGGTATTATTGTATTCAAGGAAAGTTCAAAGGCTCCAAAGGGTTGCATAAAATACCGTTGCATAGGCTAGCTTACACAGCCTTTTACGGTCAGCCACCAGTTGGTTATCATATACACCATATAGACAGGGATAAGCATAATAACGCTGCAATTAACCTTGTTGCTCTTACAGAAGGGGAGCATTGTACTGTACATCAGCGGGATGTTTCTGTTCCGCGCAATATGTTTACTAAGCCAAAGCCGAAAGGGCTTTTAGTGAATATGCCACAACAGCAACAGCCGCAAGATGCAGCAAAAGAACTATTTAGGTTTTTACTAAGTAGTACAGATATGATACCAGTGGACAAGTTTATTGACTGGTGTAAGCAAAAAGGGTACATATTAGACACACAAAAGAATTATGAGACAGTTCTTGATGTACTTGTAAGTACCTATAAAAAGGAGCAGCATTTATGAAGGACACAAAAACAATCGTAGCAGACGATAGAAAGGCAGAAGGCGAAATTACTGTCACGTATAAGCCAGGAGACCCTATAACAGTTCCGTCATTTATGCACGAAAGGTTTTGTAAGTCAAGTATAGAAATTGTTCAGAGCAATAGAATGATTTCATACGGGCTGGCTATTTCTCTTGTTCAAGACGCCACAGAAGAAAACTTGGATGCCGTTATTGCTGATGTGCTCGGTGATATGCCGGCAACAGCAGAACAAGATAAGTTGACTATTATTCAGCGGCTTTGTCTTATTGCCAGAGAAGCCAGAAAGAAGGACTAAGTTGTACTTTATAAAGAGGAGTAATTAAAATGGGTAAATATCTTGATTATTTGTTAAACGAAGCAGGCTGCGTGTTGGCGAAGCCGACTATTTCTATGCCGGAAGGTATGGAAGAATATAAAGATGTTCGTACTGCCGAAGGGGATTATGTGACGTCAGATTTTCTGGCGGATACGGAGGGCGAATTAGCAGAAATGATTTATAATCATAAGCTGACAAAACTTCAAGCCCTCGATGAAGGAAGTGGTAAAGCTATTCAGATTGGTTTTAGTGAGCCAGAACAGAAGTGGTATGGCTGGACGCATCGTGGACACGGGGCTTTTGGTGTAGGCGATAAAATACCAAAAGATGCTATGTGCCGTCAATCGAAGAGATTTCCCATAGATAAAGACAAGAAACTTGAAACACTTGAAGATTGTAAGTATTTTGCTATGGCAATGGCAGATGTACTTGATTAAGGAGCATTTATGCGAGAAAGTATTTATGATGAAAAGCGTCGAGAGATAGGTTGGACGTCGACTATCGGGGACACTATTCACTATTTCACATATAAGCACGGCGAAGTCGGGCAATTCGATACAAGAACAAAACAATATCGCCGTTGGAAGTGCCGTCCGGGGCAGACAATGAGTCCACAGGTCGGGATGGATTTTGGTATGACAGACGTTCTGTATTGGGCAGAACATTAAGGAGACAATAATGGCTAAGTGTCATTTACAAGACCTTGCAAGATTGCTTGCAGATAAATACAAAGAAGCAGAAGACTTAACAGCGAAACTTGGTCTTGCTCTCGCAGACACAGTATTAGACCCAGAAGAGCAAAAGGAGTTTTCTTTACTGAAAGGCAGGGTAGATTCGGCATTATCTACTTTGGCTGTTTCATTGAGCGCTGCAGCTCAAGATAAGCTGGATGACATTATAAATCAGTTGGAGCAGCAAAAAATGACTTACGCTGAACCGCTTCGAGATGCATTAGATAATATTGCTGACCCAGAAATACCAGAAGCGTTAAGAGCTCAAACTGCTGGACTTATTGAGTTGTATAATAATCAAATTCGTCAGACACAAAAAACGATTGATGTAATAAGACGAATATATCTCTTTAAGAATATTGTTTCAAACAAACGCAAGCAGCGCAAATATTTTAGAGAAGTATTTTGTGCTAATTGCGATAAAAAGATAGAGAGGTGTTTTGGGACTTCCTACTATCGACCGTTAGAAGAAATGAAGCAAGCAGCATATCGTTGCTATTCCATTTTTAAGTTGGTGGATGATGCAATGATTGACTTTGACGCTTATGTAAGAAAGATGCAGAAACAGTCAGAGGAAGAGCCGTCTGAACCAGTAGACGATATGATGGAGTAATTGTATGGTAGATGTCAACAAAGAAATAGAAGCATATAAGTATGTCAGAGAGAAGCTAACCGTAGAATCAGTGATACGGACGCCGTCATTTATACTAGTTAAAGCTAGATTAGAGTGCCCGGTTTATTTCGCCTTTTATCAAAACTTTATTGTTTGTAGTGGCGATTATGGTGAATGGGTCTTTGATTGTACTTGGAAAACGGCAGAGCAACAAATTCCGACAAGCTCTTATTACTTGTTTGGTAAACTTTCACGTAATACAAGAGCAACGAAATTTGACAGTTCTGTTGTAGACAGTGAATTGGAAGAGATACTGCACGACTTGCGAGACGAACTTTTTGAGTCAGGAAGATTATCGGAGGAAGACCAAGACTCTGTCGAAGAAATATTCGAAGATTTTAAGTATGCAATGCAGGATGCGGACGAATATCGTATTTGTTCTATCGTCGACAAATTCGCAGACGATATGTCCCCATTTTATCAGTTCGACGGCGAAGAGTTATCAAATTATTATAAAATAGGGGAACGTCTTAACGGTCAGCTGGCTTGTAACCTTGTTATGCTTGATTGTTTGAGAGAAAATAATGTATTGTTTGATACAGAGACATATAAGGAGAAAAACTGATGTTATTAAAGCAATCAATCGCACTTGACCCGCAGCAGCTGGCAGATAACCCTTTTGTAATCTCGCACGAGGTTACACAGTTAAAAGAATATCTTCGTAAAAACCCGAAGTCACTTTATGCAACGCCGCAGTTGCTGGATGACGAGTATCCAAAATCTATTATTGTTTTAAGAATGAAAAAACAAAAGCGTGAAGTTCTTATGACAATGATTAACCCGATGTTGCTTAATGTCAAAGAGACTATTGCCGTAGAGGAAACACAAGACCAAGTTGAAGGAACGTATTTGAATATACGCCACCCACAGTTGCACGTCGCGTATTTAGCTTTGCCCGGCGCAGTTCCAACAGAAGTAACATTGTCTGGTAAATCTGCTTTGGTGTTCCAACAGGCGCTACGACTTACGCAAGGCATCTCTATTGATATGTTCGGACTTCGTATAGACGATTACGCCGATTATCAAAACGGCACAGAGGAGCAGCGGAACGACATAATTCAGAACTACATAAAGGCATTAAAGGAGATTAGCGAAGAATCACTCCAAGACGAGGATACGCGAGAGTATATTGAGGCTGTTGAGTATCTTTCCGAAAATGCCGAAAAGTCCATTAACGATGAATTTAAGGGACAGCTGCAAGATGCCTACGAAGAGATTACAGCAGCAGAAGAAAAAGTAAAGAAAGAAATGAAGGATGACGGAAATACAGACTAGTGCAATATTGACTGTGTTGGAGGAAATTCAATGAAAGGTAATAAGACTAGTCAATTCGGGAATATTGAGTGTGGTTCTATAACTTCTGTCGGGGGGGGGCATAACAACTGACGGAAGGTTTAAGGAAGGAACAGATAATTTACTTGCTTATACGCTGTCTTACGACGGAGTAAATAGTTTTACTTCGGGCAGTAGCGGAAGTACAATGTGGACCTTTAGTTATGGATTGTTTTTTGTTGTGGTAGAGGAGCACGTCATAAGAAGAACGATGACGGGCGGCCCTATACAATCAGAAACCAGAACTAATATGGAGATGGTAATTAAGAGTTGGACCGATGGATTAACTTTTATAATTCCGCCGCCGTCAAATATCGAGTACTATTTGGGGTTCTCGGGAAATAGTTTATCTTGTTCGAGTACTGGTACTAATACAACTACTACGACTTATACAGTATTATATGCCAGAAGGATAAAGCCAAATTTTCATTGGCAGTAACAAATTTTAACAGATTAGCAGAGAAATTTGCTAATCTGTTTTTATTTCTGCTGTACTATATTATGTCGCGACAAAACAAATAAAATTCATATTCTTGGAGGTATAATTATGCAGCATAATACGAATCTGCAAGTTATGCAAAATGGTAACTTCAACAATCTGAATGCTCAGCCCTACTTTTTCCAAAATTGTCAGCTTCTGTATGTCAGATTCCAGCCGAACCTTGAGGACCCGAAGATGGTTCCAGAGTTTGAGGGTTGTACACTCTACGATTGCCACACGAAAGCACTTCCCAAAAACGCAGTCTTTTATGCGAGTGGCAAAAACGCTCTTTACAATTGCACGTTCGTAGAAGGACAAGTGCTTGTTGTAGATAGCGACATCGAGTTGTATAACTGCCACAACGTAAAGTTGCGCTTCGAGAAAGCCGGCACTTATAATATTACAGCTCGCGGGACGTCTCTTTCGTTTGACGGTATTACGGACAAAAATGTATCGAGCTATAAGGTACATATTTCAGCAGACGGCGGGCGTATTGAGTTCCCGAAATGCAGCGTATATGCGGGATGGGATGCTCAAATCGACGGCGGTACCGTTGTTCTTGGCGACTATATGTACCCAGCAGTTTCGTTGACGGGGTGCACGGTTATCACGGACAATATGCTTTATGCTCGCAACGTGACCGGCGGCTCAATTCTGTTTGTAGGCTCAAACGAGCTCGGTGAAATTTACGGTCTTTCTTGCTCCAACGCAGAAATTCGTAGTGCACAGGAAGACGGTACTTGGCTCAACAAGAAAAAGACGATTCGGTTCGGCGCCTTTGTGAATATCGGAAACAATATTCAAGGTATTTACGGACAGGGTCAGCTTATCGAGATGGACAAGAGCACCGATGCTCAGGTAGTTTACGGCAACTTTAACGGCGGAGACGTGTATAATGGCTAATAAGCGCAAATCGGCAACAGAGCCCATTCAAGACGATGCAACTTTTGCACACGCAGAATTGATAGAAGAAGAGCTTGCTCCAGTTCAGGGCGGGCAGCAACTTACACCAGAGGAGGAGGCTGTTGTTATGGCGTCTTTGGCTGGTGTAGGAGGGGCTGTACCACCTATGCCGCAAGCCCAGAAGAAGCCAGCGGAGCAGGAGGGGCAAACAGTAGAAGAGCCTGTTGTTTCGGAGCGCGTACTTACCGCCGAAGAGAGAAAGCTCGAAGTTCAGCTTATTTTAGCTGGCATTCAGGCTAACAGAGAAGCTTTATTGAAGGATGCGGAAGCTCGCGTAACGAAGGTTCAAGAAGAATTGAAAAAGTCTCTTGAACAATTTGATAAGTTGACGCTTCAGTATTCAGAAGAGCTTACGGAGCTTCGTAAAGAAGAAGGTGCACAGAAATGATAAAGAAGGCAACTGTTGTTTCCCAGAGACCAAGTGCAGCAAAGAAAGGGGCATATTTGACCGTTATCAATGACGGTAATGGTGAACTTCGCGCTTATTCTACGCGAAAGTTGGTTGAAGGGGAACAGGTTGTCGTTTCTGTGCAGCAGGGCGCTAATAGAGACCCGTTGTCAGTAGAAATTTTAACAAAGAAGCAAGCAGATAATTGGCTTGCGCAACAACTTCCGCAGCCAGAACAGACGATACCAGAGCCGCCGTATCTTGATTGGGATACAGCAAGGGGTATTGTAGAGAAGGCTATCGAAGATGTTGTTGATGGGTATGACGACATAAGCACAAATACTTTTTGTGCTTGGTTAAAGAAAGGAGCAACCATTACACACAAAGAAGTAGCAAAACGCATTTATGCGATTGCTAGAGAACAAAATTTTGTCGTGACTGGTGCAATGGTTCCGCTTATAGCCAGCAGCGAAGAATACCCAAAAGTCGAAGTTAGGATAAGTGTTATTGATAATGATGATTACGACGCCCGAATAAATTTCACGCTTACAGAGTGTTCTTGATTTCTTCGAGACATTCAGTAGTATTAACTCCGGGAAAAGCCGCAGCACAAGCTGTGGCTTTTCTTTATAATTAGGTTGTACAATAAATCAGGAGAAGGTTTTATGAAAATTTTACAAGGAAAGATGTTTGAAAGCAAGAGCTACGGTATGGTAGGTATAAACAGAGTGGGCAGCGGAAGCACACTCGGAGATAAACAGATGTTTATGTCCGATGTTTCTGTTGGCAACTTTATGGAGTTGACCATTAAGTCAGCAAGAGTAGAAAGAGATTTGCACCACGATTGGCCGTTCGGGGAGCAGACGCTCATTAAAATTCAGCTTTCACCGATTCAATTTTCAGAGCTTATTACGAATATGAATGTCGGTGACGGCGTCCCTTGTACAATCTCTTATACAAAAGAGGATGGGCATATAAAATATGAGCCGTTGCCAGCAAAAATTGATATGATAAGGGAAGAAGCAGACGAGCAGATTTCCAAAGCAGAAAGCGGTGTCCAGTCGGCGCTTTCGACGCTGCAGGCAGCAATTGACGGCAAAGGATATTTGTCAAAGAAACAAATGCAAGAGATTGTAGACCAGCTCAAAGAGGCGCGCTATTTGTATCAGAACAATGATTTTGCGAAGCGTTCGGCGCAGGAAGAAATAAGCAAAATGGTACTTCAAGCAAAGGCACAGGTTGCCGCTTATGTAGACCATAAAATTTATTCGACCGGTGTTGCTGCAATACAAGACGGTTTTGTGGCACCGCAGTTAAACGAAGGAGAAAGAAAAGATGACAACGAATAAGGTTTTGGTTACTACGCCAGAAAGCGTTCCGCACTCAACTTTAATGTGGGAGGTATCTGTTGCTATAAACGACAGAATTTCCACTTTACAAAAACAGTTGGAGCGGGCTTTCGGAGAAAACAGAATAAACGATGCGCAAGACATTTGTGATACTTTGAGAGTTCTTATGGCTTACAAAGTAAAGGATGCGGAATAAATTTATGGGATATAGATTGCATTTATATTTAGGTAAGCCAGAAGAAATTAAGCGCGCTTTTGAGAATGACGATGCGGTACCGTATTATCACGTGTTGAAGGAGGTTCTTTGTGTTGAACGGAATAGCCCGTTTTATCACGTATTTAACACCGCAAAAACCCTTTTTCCGTCGGGCACGGATATGTGGCAAAAGTTTGAGAATAGCGAGGACCACCCAGTTATTGTAACAAAGAAAAAGCTGTATACACTGATAGACTTATTTCACAAAGACTATCAGCAATATTTAGTCCACAGTTGTATTCTTGATTATACGGGGCGGGATAGAGATATAGACGACCCAGAGCTATATAATCGGTGTTTGGGAATTTCGAGCGAAGTTACAGATGAACAGAAGAAAAATGACAAAAATCACCAAGCATTTTGCGGAGCTGAGCAGCTAAGCAGAGAATTTATTATTCAGTGTCTTCACGGAACACAGACGCACGAAAAGTTTATGCAGAAGCTAGAAGATAAAGACATATTAAACGGCGGAGACACAATGAAGGAAATTCTTTATCAGCTAGTTTATCTTTATAAAACATTTTCGCAGACTCGTATGCTCATAATGACTGGATGGTAAGATAGAAGTAATTGCTGTACTATACAGTAGAATGTTATTTAGGAAGTTACTATGAAGTTTTTTGGTCAGCAAAGACAAATAAATACGCCACAGCCTATCGGTGCTGCTAGACCTAGCCAGCCCGAGATTCCGTCTGTACAACAAATACACACGCAGCAGCTTTCGGACGAGCAGAAGCTTGTTATCGAGGAGTTAAAGAAAGGGAATTCGGTTGTAGTAGATAGCTGCATTGGTTCTGGAAAGACGTTTGCCATACAGTGCGTATGTAATGAATTCCCAGACAGGCGTATTTTGTATCTTACATATAATCGTTTGCTCAAGATGGACGCTCAAGATAAGATAACGAACAGAAATACTACTGTTCAGAATTATCACGGGTTTGTGTATAAGTATCTTATTCGCAGAAATATTAAGGTAGCGCCAGATAAACAAATAAAAGCATTTTTAGAGAAGTGCACAGACATTCCGCTTGTCTATGATTTGATATGTATTGACGAGTACCAGGACTTGGAAGAAGACACAGTACAGCTACTACTTCATTTAGCGAAAGAATGTCCACAAGCCCAGTGGGTGTTTGTTGGTGATATGGCGCAAAAGATATATGACAAAACAAAGGTCAATGTTTATAAGGATTGCATTGAGAAGATAGCACCAAATTACGTGCCACTCGCATTTACGAAGTCTTTCCGTATTTCTGCTCAGCTTGCTGACACGCTTTCAAATATGTGGGGAAAGCGTATTGTTGGTGTCAACTCTGATTGTGCTGTAGAAGAAACGCAAGATTTCAAGGAGATTTTGTGGTTGCTTGACCAAACGCCAAACAAAGATGTTTTGATACTTGGACCAAGATATGGTTTAACGCAAGAGCTTGTAAATATTCTTGAGCGCCATAACCCGCAAAAGTATAATAAACAAACGGTTTGGACAAGTATAAGAGATAAGGACGAAAATTTCCGTATTCAGCCGGATTCTCTTATTGTTACGACTTATGACGGGTGCAAAGGGATGGAGCGCCCCGTTTGTGTTGTAATAGATTGGACAAACTCGCATTTTAAGAACAGAGTAGAAAAACCGTTTGTAGACCAAAATATCATAAGAAATTTATTTTGTGTTGCAGCATCGAGAGGCAAGAAGCAAATCGTATTTTATAGGGACCCCACGCATAAAGATGAGCACTTCTTGGAGCTTGCTGATTTAACCTTGTCTTATTCGCAAGATTTACCAGACTTTGAACCAAGCACTATGTTTGGATTTAAGCACCCAGCAGATATTGCTCGTTGTATGGAAGATATAGAGATAGAGGATATTCCACAAGACGAAACGGCACAGATTGACGCCATTACGGCAGACGGGAATATAGACTTGTCACCAGCAGTAGGAATTTTTCAGGAGATTACTTTCTTTAAGAAATATGACTTTGATAAGGCTGTTAATCGTTTGCAGGAGAAACCCATTCTTACGCGTATTCGTAAGTGGATGAGCGAGCAGAGCGCACTAACAGATGAGCAGAAGGCTTTGGCGCTCACTGCTTACGAGACAGAATTATTTAGATATTGTAAGCAAGCCACGCCAGAATTTATGGATAAGCAAAATCACGAATTGCTGATTTCTCGTTTGTCGTCAAAGCTCGACGCAGAAAGCTCTCGTATTCAGGTTCCTTGTCACGTAGTAGCAGAGTTTACTGCATCAGGGTATATGGATTATGTCGACGATAAGAATATTCCTTGGGAATTAAAGTTTGTGAGCTCTCTAAATAACGAGCACTATTTACAGACAGCTATGTATGTTGTAGCCAAGAAGGCCCCTTTTGCTTATCTTTGGAATGTTCGTACTAATGAATTGAAAAAAGTTAAAGTTAAAAATGTGCAAAAGTTCTTGGAAGATACTTATACGTGCATTACGATGGGGCGCAAGCTTCGGAGGCATTAACGTGGAAAATAGCGAAGAATTACTCAACGAGTGCACGGACAGCAACAATCTTTCGGAATTAGAAAAAGAGTTGGAGACTGTATTTCACTCTCATAGGCAACATATTGCGAGCTTTATGCCATTTCCAGATGACTTGCCTGAACTTGTATTTTCTTTGAGTTACTCGACGTCTTACATAAGAGATAATAAGCTCCGTATGAATATTCCACCAGAACAATTATTTGTTTTTGAGGACTTTGATGAATCGCTTAAGTCATTTGAACAAGCTGTGTTGTCTCAAATAACAGATACGGAAAGTTGGGAGAATGAGGCAATAAATAAATCTATGTTGCAGGCATCTTTGTTGAGTATGTTGAAAACAGAAGAAGGCGCTCGTTCAATATTTGGCACTTTGCGAAAGGGCAGTTCTACTGTTATAGCAGTATTTTTATTTGCTGCTGTACAAGGGCACCCTATTTCCACAATATCGCTCTCGGCTAGCCCTATTATACGAAAACAGCCGAGCTGTACTATATTTGATGGAACAAGTTTATTTATAAATTAAGGAGATTGTATGAAGCAGCAGTATTTGGTACAGAAAGTTCGTTCGATTGATGCTACTTTACATTTGCCAGAATGTGAAGCCGTTTTACCGAACGTAGAAATTAGTCAGCTATTTTCAGACCCAGTTGAAGCAGTAAAGTGTTATTTTAGTCTTGTAGACGAAGTAAACAATCAAGGTAACTATGTCAAGAAGTCCGGGTTTGACCGTATATCGAGAGAGGCAACAGAAGATTTAATTAAGTTGGCTAGCATTACTTTGCTTGAAGATACTCGCAGAACTGTTAATAGTTCTTTGTATGTGAAACAAGATACGCGCGAAGGTTGTTCTATTGCTCTTGAAGCTTTGATTATAGACAAGGAAATTCAAAAGTCGCCAAAAGGTAAAGTTCTAGTTACAGGTACTGCAACGGGAATAGGGCACGCCACGGCAAAACTTTTTGCTGAAAAAGGGTACGAGGTTCACGGTTTCGACATTTACGAGATTGACGAAGACAATCAAATTTTCGGAGAAAAAGGCGGCTCTTATAAGCACTATATAGTTGATGTGAGTAAGCCAGACACTTTCCCAGAAATAGACGCGATTGATATTCTTGTCAATAATGCCGGAACTGACCACGAACCACTTTGTATGGACGTAAATGCTATGGGATATTTTTACATAGCCGAGAAATATGGCGTTTTGAATTATGACCTCAAAGCGCTTGTGAATGTCTGTTCCATTTCAGCCACCACAGGAATAGAACCACCACTTTATGTTATGAGTCAGGGAGCTAGATATGCTTATACAAAGAATTTGGCTCTTCGTCTTTCGCATCGCGGAGTTCTCGTAAATGCTATTGTTCCAGCAGGTGTATTTTCACCATTGAACGATTGGCTCATTGAGGACGCGGAGCTTATGGAAGAAGTCAAGAAAGAAACACTTTTACATAAATGGTCAGACCCGAGTGAGGCAGCAGAGTTGATTTATTTCTTGACTGTACACAACAAGTCTATTCAAGGACAGTTTATTCCCATTGATAACGGAGAGAGCGCAAAGCACAATTTTATTGCAAATGATGCAATGAAGCGCAAGTTCTATCGCGGTGCTTGTGCGGATATTCCGTACCCAACAGAAGAAGACCGAATGATGCATAAGCCCAAGCCCATTGAGGCAGAGGTATTAGAACGTAATATGTTTGTTATGCAAAAAGGTAAAGTGTTTCATTGCGAAAGCTGTGGTTCTAATATGTTCTCGAGAATAAAAAAGGATGGGCAGATTTGTTATCGTTGTCAGAGCTGCTCTACGATTTATGGGGCTAAGTAATTATGAATCAGCTAGACCGTTGTTTAATTGAGTCAGTTTGTACAAACAGGATGGACTACGCTCGTCAGTTTACTCGTCAAATACTTTGTGCTTCGACTACACAAAAAGACAGAGATTTTTGTGAGGAGATGAAGAAGAAATTAGACGAGCTAGAGAGTAAGCCATTTCAGTTGCCAGGTAATTTATCAGAAGTGCTTGCTGCTCAAGATGTATCACATTTTCGCGAAGACCGTTTTGTTTTGCGAGAAGACGAAGAAAAGATTGTGGATTCTATGCTTATGGCGAATGCTGCTTCAGTGAAGCTTAAGTTATTTGACGTCCATTATGTGCCAGCTTTGTTGCTAACAGGAAAGCCAGGAACGGGGAAGACGCTGCTGGCTAAGTATATAGCATTTAAGTTAAAGTTGCCGTTCATTTATGTGCGGTTTTCAAATTTGGTTGGCTCATATTTAGGACAAACGCAACAAAATATCGCAAGAATATTTGATTATGTTCGTAAAGAGCCAGTAGTGGTTTGTTTTGATGAGATAGATGCTATCGGTTTATCACGCGGGCAGCGCAACGATGTAGGCGAGATGTCAAGAGTAGTGATTGCACTTATGCAGGAAATGGACACTATTCAAAACGGTTGTGTTGTTACAGCTACGACAAATAGGGCAGATATGCTAGATGCTGCGTTGTTCCGTAGATTTACCTTTGTGCACGAGGTTGAGTTATTCTCACTTGTCGAAGCCGAACAATTAGCGAAGAAGTTCTTTGCTTCGGTAGGGGTCGAGCCACCAAAAGATTTGATGTTGTCATCTTTTAATGATGCTTTAGAATTTCAACCGTCAGAGGTGATAAAGCGTTGCACTACAAGACTAGTGGAAATAATTATGAAGGAAGATGATGATAATGGAAGATAAGTTTCCTTGCCCAGTTTGCGGTTATTCTAATATGGAAAAAGATATGTTTACTGAAAAAGAGATGAAATCAGTAGGAGGATATCTTATACCGACCGGTCGAGTTCGTCTTCAGTGTAATTATCTTGTTTGTCCAGATTGTGGGCATAAGGAGACCGTAGACGACGAAACTTTTGCTGGGCCGTGGTATAGCATTTAATAGAGTTAGCAACAAGACAACGCTTGTTGCTATTCTTATGTTTTAAGGAAATACTGTACATAAAATATAAAGGAGTTTTATATGAATTTTCTTAAGAGGACGCATTATGTGCGAAAGATAAATAAGGCGCTTAATATTAAGTTATATAAGTGGCAAATTCAGTACATATTTGGAAAAGAAAGCTTTATGCCGAATTACAGAGCAAGCGGAAGAACAACAGCACACATTTTACGTCTTTGTTTCTCGAAAGGACCAGCTATGGTATTTCAATCGAGAGGAATACAAGGAAGCCCCATATCGGGATTTGACCAAACAGACTATTATGTTACAGGTTTGGATTTGGATAATGTGCAGTATGGTTCTTATCGTGTTTGGTGTGCCCACGAGTTAGAGCGTATTTATCATATATTACAGTCAAAGACAAAGTTGCATTTACGCCAAATAGAGTTCAGGAGATAGTAATGAAGATAGCTTTGATAGTGGTTTCTATTTGTTATTTGTTGCACGCCTTTGGAACTATTTGGTTGGCACGATATGCACATATAGATGCCGCAGAGTGGGGTATGGTAGCTTTGCTTATCTTATTGCCACCAGTCTTTTGGTTAGTTACAGCAATCTATTACGGGAAATATGTAATACGTCGCAGCATCAAGCGCAGACGTCGAAATAAGGAGGAAAATAATGAAGCAAAATAAGGAAGAGTTGCTTTCTGGTATTTCAGATATAGGAGAGAAACTTTGGTGGGATGGTTACAATACAGCAAAGAAGAAATACGAGAAGCAACTACAAATAGCGAAAAGTCAGCACTTTGGACTTACTGACGATGACCCAGTGTCCCAACTTTGTGGAGAGAAAGAGATACTGAATAAGAAGCTAAAAGAAAGTAAGTTGACTTGTGGAAAGTTATCTCATATGACTGTTAAGCAGGCTATGAAAGAATTGCATTTGTCAACAAGTGAAGCACTTGAATTATTAGGTGTAATGGCTATGTATAATTATCACTTTTGTCGTGACGATTTTCCATTTTAGTATATTGAATTTAATCAAGTTGAGTAATAAGTATTTTCGATATATTTATTGAGAATACTTATTTTTTCTGAATTATTGCTGTACTTTGAAGTACACAGTGAAACTTAATATAGGAGTAACTATATTACTGTATAACTTAATAATGCGATTTGCAAAATGTAAATATGTTATGCGTAATGTGTTATGCACAGTAGAGTGCGAGAACTGTCGTGTTAAAGGAGAGTAGATTATGAAGTATGTATTTGTTCTGAAAGAGAAGAGAGTGTTGTACACAGGGAATATGGTAGAAGATGACGATAAACTGCGTATTTTCGGTAATCAAAAGGACGCTATGATTGCGTATAATAAACGGCTCGAAAAAGTAGAAGTCGTAAGTATAACGCGTCAAGATGTCGATAGTATTGCTGTAATCACGGAAGAGTATATGAACGAATGTCTAAAAGACTTTGAAGGTATTGCGTGGATAGCTTCTGCTGAATTTAAGGACGACGTAGCACCTATTCGCATTGACAGCACTCGTCATATCTCTTTATATCGTTATCCGATTGAGTAAGCCGCAGCAACGGATTATTTGATATATTATAATCAAGGTAATAAATTTGGAGAACAGGAAATGAAAGTATCGACAAGAAGCGCAACAGACGGAATAAGAGAACAGGACGGACAGCTTGTTTTTGATTTTTCGTTAGACAAGCAAGACGACTATTTATCACTTATTGCTGATGAGTTGCACGGGGATACTTTTCTTGGGAACACTTATCACTTTGGCTATCAGTTTTACGATAATATTTCGTCGCAAGATAGGTCAAAGGTAATTCATTTTATCAAAGGGCTTGCGGAACAGAAACCGAGACCAAGTGATTTGCATAAATTTATTGAAAAACCGCTTGTCTTGCTCGATAGAGAAATAAATTTAACTACGATTGATTGTATTATAACTCCGAGGAGCGGGCGTAGTCCACTTGTCAGTCAAGTTATACAGCAAATAGGGGATTTCTTGCGGCACGATGTACCGCCTGTATTCTTTGAGTTAATCAAATCATTGCCAAAGTCGATACAAGTGGATTGGAGCAAGTTTGTGAATGACGTCCCGTTTGGTGCGAGTAAGAGCGAAGACAATCGTCATAGACAAATGCGCGATAAACTTTTCGATATTTTACAAAAAGCACAAGAAAAAGATTACTTTTCGATTGCACAGTTAATTCCAGCAAAGTATAGAAGTTACATTAAGGATTATTTGAAATTCGAGGATATAGAGAAGGAAAACGCGTTCAAGGAGTTGCAAAATAAACGGCTACTTATTGTCGATGATATAAATACGACAGGTGCAACGCTCAAAGAGATTTTACGGATAATCAAGCAGGTAAATAATTCTTGTGAAATTTATATATTCACATTGATTGGGAAAGGGGATTAACTTATGGAAAAAGAAGAAATAATCAGCAGAATATCTTATATTCGCAAGCGCGCTAAATTTACGCAGAAAGCTCTTTCTGCAAAACTTGGAATGAACCCAAGCTATATTAACAGGCTTGAATGTCAAAAAGACTTTGAGCCATCACTTCGTGTTCTTATGCAAATTATAGATGTTTGCAACAGTACGCCAGAGGAATTCTTTTATAACGACATTAAGGAATATGAAAGAATTAAGAAGTCAATGGAAGATATGGAAAAGTTACGATTTCAGCTTCTTGTAGACAAGGCAAACGGAACGATTGCTAAGTCGTTAGGAATACAAATTGAAATAAAGGAAAATAAGTAATATGATGTATGATATTTATATTGTGAATAAGGATAACACTATCGAAGGCAAGCGCGTCGATAGTGAAAGACTTATAATAGATAGACTTGTAAAATATCTCAAAGTACAGAGTATGGGTATTGTGGAAGAGGTATCTGTTGTATGCGCAGAACTCGGAGATGTTGTTTTTTGCTCAGATACTCTCTTACAAGCAGCGCACGCAGAAACGCTCGAAGTTTATCACTACACAGATTGTATTCATATTTATACGTCAAGAAGAACTCGCCATAATGTAGAGTACGCCAAGCTGCCAACAGGCAGACGATATATTGATTTGCTCGACATCGAAATTTATGACGCGCACAATGGCGAGTTTTTGAAGAAAATAACGAAGGAAGGCTAATTGCTATGTATCAAAAGATTGTTATTTATAACGACGGAAATATATCGGGCAGAGAAATTCTTACTTTTGAGGAAGAGATGAATTCTTTGCTTCATAGTATCAGCACTGTTAGGAACGGCTTTGCTCACGAAGTAAAACTTGTAAAAGGGAAACGGGTTTTGTTCGCTGCAACGCCAGACCAGATAATCGGTAAGCATTATCTTGAAGTTACTTTGGAGAAAGGTGCTATAAGCTCGGTTAATCTTTGTAGCGGTGACCAAGACAGTATGAGAAATTACGTAGAAGGATTTGCTAAAGCAAATACAAAGAAGATTATAGTATATTGGTACGGACTAGATTCGCAAAGAATCGAATTTCAATATAGTTGGACACAGAATTTATGAAGTACTTTGTAATCGGAGATGTTCACGGTTGTCTTAATCAGATGAAGCAAGCGTTGAGCGAAGCAGGATTTGACCCAGACAACGAAAATCATACGCTGATAAGTCTTGGTGACAATTTCGACCGTGGAGGGCTATCAAGAGGAGTTTATAAGTATTTAACTCATTTGCCAAGAGTTATTTGTATAAAAGGTAATCACGAGCACATTTTGGAAGAAGTGTTTTCACGTGGTTATATGACGCAGACAGATATTTACAACGGCGTTGCCAGCACGATTGGCTCTTTTAGCGGAATGTCAAAGTCACAAGCTATTTTTACACAAGATTTGTCGATAGAGCTTGCAAGAAAGTATAGTGGTTTAGAGAAGTGGTTGGCTGATATGCCGCCGTATTTTGAAACAGAGCATTATATCTTTACTCACGGGTGGTTGCCGTATGGCTACTATCAAAACAGAAATCTCTCGCTATTTGACGCTGCTGACTGGTACGAAGCGTCTTGGATTAACACTGAGGAGGCAATAGCTTATCATTGCCAACAGGTAAAAGCTAACGGCGCTGACAGCTACAAGACGATTGTTGTTGGGCATTGGCACACTTGGCGGTTGCATAGAGAGTTTGAAGATTGGGACCCGCTGTTGAAGCACGGATTTAAGAAGGACTTTTCAATTTATGAGGACAAAGAAAATAAGGTTATTGGTATTGACAGTTGTACAAATCTTTCTAAGCGCGTTAATGTTTTGGTTGTAGAGGATTAAGGAATATGACTTTTGCCGAATTTATAGAGCAAGATTTAGATTGCAGCGAATGCCCGATAGCCAGAGCTGAATATTGCGGGCACGCAATCGGGTTTGACAGAGACCCGCCTTGTTCTTTTGCTGACCCAGACCAAGATATGGACGATTGGGTAAGAGAGAAACACGAGCAGGTGCGAAGAATTGAGGATGCCGAACAGAGACGCATTCGTGAAGCAAAAAAGTTACAAAGAGCGAAAGATTATATAGAAACTTGCAAACCAGCAAGAGAAAAATTACTTCAACGAAGGAAACAGCTCGATGAAGTAAACAGACAAATAGAAGAAACAGCATTAACAGACGAATTGTTAAGGCAAAAAGTCATTTTAGAGAAGGCGGTAGAGTATGCAGAACAGGACTACTTTGCTGCCAAGAAACAATTCTTTGCAAATAACAAAAAATAAATAAGTTGTACTATAAGATACTCAAAGAAAGGAGAATATAGCTAATGGCTAATACGGAATGGGCGGTTGAGTTACGCCCCAAAACTCTTGACCAGATGGTAGGACAAGAAACAAATCGAGAAATTATATCGGAATGGATAAAGAATAATAACTTGCCCAACTCCGTTATTTTTTACGGGAAATCGGGTTGCGGTAAGACTACGGCAAGTCGCATAATTCCGTTGCTAATGAATGCTGAACTGATTGAGCTGGATGCAGCGTCGCATAACAGTGTTGAGGACGCCAGACAACTCAATGAACAAGCATCAAGAATGTCGCTTACGGGGAGACATAAAGTATTCCTTATAGACGAGGCACATATGCTTTCTAATGGTGCTTGGAACGCGTTGCTCAAGTCCATTGAAGAACCAAATGATAAGATACATTTCATTTTCGCTACAACAGAGTACACGAAGATGCCTATGACTATTCGTGGTCGCTCTCGTATGCTTAAGTTTTATTCAGTGCCAGACGACCAGCTCAAAGAATATGCGCAAGCGGTTCTTGAGCACAAAGGTTACGAGTTAAAGGACGAAGTAATTAACTTAATTGTTCGTAGAGCAAATGGTCAGGTACGTGATTTGTTGAAGTTGCTTCAAACGACTTGCGAAGGCAACTTGAATGACTTGACCAAGTTGAAGAAGTTTCTTGCAATTCCAGATACAAAAGGAATGAGAACTTTTATCAATGCTGTGTTGGCAAATAGTCCGGGAAGTGGTATTGTTATATTAAACAGTATAAGCACGGACTTGCTGGAATGGGTACGCGCATTGCAGGCTCATATATATGAATTACTTGAAGATAAGTATCGTATAAGAGAGATTGTTTGTGACGAAACGACAAGAAAGCAAGTAAAAACAGTGCAAGATAAATTTACGGACAGACAGTTCGGTGCACTACTTACACAGCTGAATAAGATACAAAGAACAGATGAAGCTTATGCACAGTTATTTGCTCTTTTGTTTAATGGAGTTCAGTAAGCCGCAGCGGTTTGTTGCTGAGTATATTATACTTTAAGCAATAAAAGATTACAGGGGTTTGTAAATGGAATATTTTCAGGTAGTTGTAACAGACAATGTAACGGGATTTATTTCGGGCGGATTATTCGATAATGCTGCATCGGCTGTACTTTCGTTCTCAAAGTATTACGGAAATAGAACTGTTATGGACGTTATATTTCGTGCAGTAGGTTCGAATGTAGTAACTACACTCGGAGACAATTTAACTCACGCTATGGTGATGTTCGACGAGCACGGAGGCCAACATTTAGAGTTCCACGCAAGAACGACAGGTGACCATATGAAGCAGCTTGCAAAAGATACTCATAAATACATTGGTTGCTCGAAGCATTGGACACGAGTTCAGATTATTGACATTCGAGACCAGCTAATGATTTTTGACTACAATGCCGAAGAAGATAAAGTACTTATCGACAGGAAGTCAAGATTCGATTACGCAGAATAATTGTACTATAAGTATAACAGTTAAGGAGAAACATAGATGGCATTTTTAGGCAGACAGACTGTCATAGATAGAACAAACTATGCAGATATGAGCAAATTCAAAGACACTACTGCGTATACGCTTTACCACGTGGTATTTAACGGCTTGAAACGTCCCGGACTTTCCGAGGACTTTCTATTCACGTACGACGGCAAGAAGGCGCCATCACTCGATTACGCCATTGAAAACGGTTGGACAGGTAGACGCTTTATGGACTCGGGAGAGTTCCCAGCACATAAGAAAGGCATTCGTCTTGACCAAGACGCATATATCGACTATGTAAATAAGATGGGCGACCAGCTCGATGTTATGTGCTGTATGGACTATATTCCGCGCGAGTCTGACGGTCCAGACTGGATGCGTATATCAGCAGAAGTAACGTGGCGAGATTATCTTTATCAGAGAAGTAAAATTCGTCCAGAAGTCAGAGACAAGTTTATTTATATCATTCATATCGAAGATGTAAAGAACTTGTTGCCAAGAGCTCTTGAATACAGAGATGAACTCGGAATGCCTATTCGTTATCTTGGCGCAGGTCTTGCACTGAGTGATAAACAGCTTCGCTTAAATCAGGGAGCTTTGTATAACGAAGTATTTGATAGATACAATTATACAGGGCAGTGTCACGGTTTCGGGTTGCAAGTTAAGAGTGTAGTCGAACAGCTCCCGTTCCTTACGAGTTCGGACTCTTCGTCAGCGGTAAGAGAACAAGCAAGCGGCATCGCATTTATTAACGGCGATAAAATCAAGATTGCAGAAGATACGCAGATGCACCATAAAGGTGAATTTACAGAAGCACAATACGCGCAGATTGAGCCATTTTTACGCCAAGAGGCAGCAGCAATGGGCATTGACTTTGACCTTGCAAGAGTAAATGCGGCAGAACGCTATTTGTGGAATTGTCGTGAACGCTCGAAATATATCAAAGCACTTGACCCGACGGTTCCGCCGTATATGACAAGGAAGAAAGGTTTGCTTGCGTCGATGCAGAAAGCGCAGGTAACTGATTGGAGAAAGGCTCTCACCTATTCGCCGGAACTCGAAGCAGAAATTCAGAAGCGCCAGTGGCCCGCAGGGCTTAAGTGGTGGCTCGAGAATAAGGATAAGCTTACTTTCGTAGAAGGTCCTTGGTGTTAATTAGGTGAGGAAAGAGCTATGCGAGACCAAAGTGAGATATCGAATTTGTTGCTAGAGGATTACGATAAGATTGAGGGCTACATTCTTTCGCATTGTGAAGTATCGTTAGCGCCAAAAGTTGGCTCTTTATACATTTTGCCGTCAGGGGAATTTGTTGTTTTACCAGAATCGCACGATGATTTATTTGCTGACATAGAAGACACCTTGAATATACAGGAGCAAGATGTACGTAATGTGCTTTCGGGCGCACAGTGGATTAGGTGTAATTCCGCGTTAGGAACTATGTCTTATATAGAGTTGAATATCTCGCAGCCGACTCAGCAACAATACGAAGCAATAGAAGAATTTGCTGATTTGGCTTTAGCTGGCAAAGGTAACTCTTTATCAGTTGTCTGTTTGAACGATGGGGTTCTTGCTTCAGAAGCTTTTTCAGAGGTGGTAGCAGGTTCGCAGGTTGTGAAATCTATAAAGAAGTTTTACACGGTTGGCATATTTATTCCAAGTAGTGCATTTGAGCAGCTAGTCAAAAAACCAGAAAGATTGACGGAGGAAGAAGCGCAAAGGCGACTGAAGGAAATTTATGACAGAGCTAAAAGGAAACATTAGTTGTACTGTTGATTATAAGGAGAAAGGCAAATGCCGTTAATTCCAGTAGAAAAAAAGAAAAAAGAAAAGCCGTTCGAATTTAGTGCAGAAGAACAACAGTTATTAGACAAGAAATTCCTTTACCCAGAGCAAATTATGGCAGCAAATCATAATTGGGCGTGGGTAAAAAAGATGCGAAAAGATGAAGAGCGAGATGCTGACCCACAGCGCACAGAAGAGACCGTTTATAAGGCAATACGAACTGAGAATCCAGAGATGTTGCTTGCATCAATAGTGCACCTTTCTATTGCGGAAAGGAATCAGATTGCCCAAGGGATATATCGTAATTTGTTATTATCGACAAAAGACGAATACTATGCACGAGACGAAAATAGACAGCTTTTATTGAGCCAGAAGACAGGGGAGCCTATTGTCAATAGAGACAAACTTCGGGCAGTAGCAAGACGAATTGCTGTGTTTGAAGAGGAAGAGTCAATAGATTTATTTGATTTATGTATGAGGTTGATAAAATGAACGAACTTATCAAACAGTGTCCACAGTGCAAATCGACGAATGTGAGAGAAACTGGCTATATGGCAAAAGACAGCTTTGTTTATCAGGTTGTTTGTGACTCTTGCGGACATACGACGACTGCTACTACACAAGACGAAGCCAGAGATAACTGGAATAAGGAACAAAGCAGCAACTAAGCTGTACTATAAAGCCCACGGAGTAAAAGGAGAAATATATGCTCACAGAAAAAATGAAGGAAGTTCAGCTTGTGGCTGAAAGTAAAGTTTTGAAGATTGACCCAGTCGCGAAATTGTTTTCTCGGTTCGACAAGACAGTTTATATTAAAGAAGCCATTCCGACTGCTATTACGGTAACGGGGGATAAACCACAATATGTGGAGGCAGCAAAGTTCTTTGCTCTTATGGCAGAGGTTACGCAAGTAGATTTGCTTGAAGATTGCTGTCATCTTACATTACGGAACGGCGCCGAATACAAACTGCCATATTTTATGCTTGGTTGGGAAGACCAGAATCTTGATACGACGAATTGTTTTTCGACAAGGATTAAGTTGGCGGCAGGTCGTCTTTCGAGTGCAACATTGAAGAATTTGGCAAACCCGATGCTTCAGTGCATTTATATCGACGACGCTACGGCAGTCAGCTGTAATTCGATGGTAGCTTGTATAGATGGTACAGTAGAGAGCACTATGCCGTTGCTTCTTCCGCCAGACGTAATCAATTTTATTGAAGGACAGGAAGTAGAGTTACAGACAGTTACGTCAACCGATAGTCAAGGAAACGTACATACGACATATGTATTCAATATGTCAGCAGGTACGATTTATGTTCCAGCACCAGAGCTAGACTATAAGGAAACGGCGGACACGCTTCGGGCAGCTTTGCCGGAGAATATAAACAGGTATCCACTTGGCACATTGTTTGATAGCTTGAAGCGTCTCAGCGCTTCACACGAAATGTGTATCTTCAAAAAAGACCGAGTTGTGGCAGGAGAAGACTTTGAACCGTTTGATTTCCCGTCCGCAAACCCGAAAATGGAGTACAATATTCAGAACCTACTTTCGGTTATGCAACAAGCAAAAAATATAGCGCAGTCAGAATACGCCTTGCTGCTTTACGGAGACCAGTTCTTATTTATGGTAAGCCCAGAAGAAGCACCAGATGACGGACAGACTGACGCGGAGGAGTAATTCTATGGAAGACCAAGAAAAGGAATTTATGGAGACGAAAGCAGACATAGACAGCATTGTTAAGTCTGCACAAGAAGTTCTTGAGCCAAAGCTTGCACCCATAAATCGCATTATTGCGGATATAAAGGAGCAGTTGGTTCACGGAACAGACCGTATTCCTACAGCACAATTTCACGAGTGGGGATTGGCTCTTTCGGTAGCAACAAGCGAATTAACTCCCCACAAAGACGCTTACGCTCTTGCTTCGGCTCTTTGGAAACAAGATATAAACAAGTCGAACGCGAAAACAGTTGCTGAGCGTCGCGGGAATAGCAAGAAGGTCGACATAGAGAATGATAATGTTCTTGTAAATGCCGACAAGGAAACGCAAAAGATTATTCTCGACTATATGGCACAAATCATAAAGGATACGCAAGACAATGTGTATCAGATGTGCAGCGAACTCAATCGCATAATGGATTCGCGCACCCGTTTTGGGGAACAGAAATAAAACAATAATTTGGAGGATATATTATGGAGAAGAAGCTTGTTATGGACCACGAGGAAGTGTTGATTACGGGAGACCAAGATGTGATTAACGAAAAACTCGCAGACGGTACTTACGTGGTCAAGATGGCTATTCCACTTGCAAACGTAGAAATGCAGGACCAAGAGCAACACGTTATTGCTATGGGGCACCCGCAGGTTTGCTACGTTCTTGTAAAGACGAAAGAAGCAGAATAAGGAGATACACAGATGGCAGGTAAATCAGCAAGTGCAGGAACGCCGACCCTTGAAGATGTTCTCAAAGACATTGAAAAGGCAAGCGGCAAGGGCGCACTTATGGACGGGGTGCAGGTAGTAGATATTCCAAGAGTCAAAGTACCAGCGCACCAGCTCAATCTTTCATTTACGGGTGGTGGATGTCCAAGAGGAAGGATTATAGAACTTTATGGCGCAGAGGGCGGAGGCAAATCGTCTACGGCATTGATTATTGCAGCAGGTTTTCAAAAAGAAGACGAGCGCAAAATCTTTTATGTTGATGCTGAAGGAACATATGACCCGTTTTGGGCAGCGAAGCTCGGTGTCGACAATGACAGGGTAATTCTTTGGAAACCAGATGCAAGTACAGCAGAAGAAGTATTCGAGCAGTGCTTACACGTAGCGGAATCGGACGGAGTTTCGTTGATAATTATCGACTCGTTCCCCGCTCTTGTTCCGCAGAATGTCGAAGAAAAAGATATGACGGAACTTACGATGGCAGGTATCAGTAAACCACTTTCGACGTTCTCTCAAAAGATGACAAAGGTTTTGCTCAAGAGACCAAGTATAACGGTTATCGGGTTGAATCAAGTCAGAGATAATATGTCGCAATACGGTGACCCGTTACAGACGCCGGGTGGACACGCTTGGAAGCATTTTTGCTCGATTCGATTGCAAGTTCGTTCTACACCAGTAGATGATGCCGGCAAGGAACAGCCAGACAAATCAGATACAGCAACGGGTGTTCGTATTTGGAACTTCTTGAAAAAGAATAAGACCGGTCCCAGAGATTGGAAGACAGTTTCTTTTACGGTCAATTTCTTGACAGGTTTTAACCCGAAACTTGACCTTGTAGAAACAGCGGTTATGCTTGGTCTTGTAGAACAAAAGGGCGCCAACTATCAGTTCACGAATACCGAGACTGGTGAACTCGTAAAAGGTTTTGGCAAGCGGGCTTTTCTCGAAGCCCTTACAGGGGAAAACGAGCAGTTCCTTGAAGACCTTGTACTATCTTACAGTAAACCACAAAGAGCATAGGAGATTAGCTGATGTCATTGAATTTGCAAGCAAACAAAGAAAAATTTATTCAGATATTCAAGGGCGAGATTACGAGAGAAGGCGCAGACGCTATGCTGGACTGGCTCGAAAACAGCTCAGACTTCTTTACGGCGCCATATACAGGGCAATATGTTCTTTCTTGTGAAGGAGGCGCTTGTCAACACGCTTTGGACACATTCAAAGCATTTTCCGAGATGGTAGCCAAGTATCGCGAGCAAGACCCGTTTATTCTTTGCGACCCAGATATGCTGGATACGCCAGAAAATCAGCAGAAAGCTATAGCAGAAGTAGACCAGTCAGTTGCTATTGCTTCACTGCTTAGCGGCGTGGGTATTGCTAATAGCTGGGTTAAGGGTATTCGCAATGTCCAGAAACCAGATGGTAAATGGGAGAAAGTTCCTTGTTATAAATGGGAAGAAGAATTCATTTACGGCGGAGTTGGTGGAAAGTCCGTATTCATTATTCAGCAATTTATGCGTCTGTACGTCGAAGAGGCACAAGCAATTCGTTTCCATAAGCAAGGAAAGGAAATTCCATACGGAAACAATTTCGAGGACAGTTTTTACGGCGTCTATGAAACAAACCTTTTTGCTTCGATGCTCGGTGTTGCCCACAACGAAGCGCACAATGTTTCCGACAAACTTATTTGGGAAAAGATTAAGCCGCAGGTGTAATCTATGAAGGACTTTACAAAGTTACCGCCAAGACCGCCAGCCCCGTTGCCTACGCCTGAAAAGACAGATAAGTATATCTTTTCAAAGAAGGCTTGGGCAAAGTCAATAACACGGAGTCCGGCGGTTCAACAAGCGGTAGAGGACTGGTTATTATCATTTAAGGGTGGAATGGCTAAGAAAGACTTTGAGTCGCAGTTATGTAAATTGCACGCAGACGATGAAAAAGCCATTAAGCAATTAAGTGATAGTAACGGAAAGCGAATTATTCGTCAAGCACCACGAGATAAGCCACCAAAGTTACAGACTGATGTCATAACAGCTTTGGCAACTTATAAGTCAGTGGCGATTGAAGCTAATTCAGGAAAGAAAGCCATTGAAGCATTTCTCGACAGTTTGCAAAATACGACTGGTGTATATATACTCGATGTAAATGAACTTATACTCGAATATACAGATTATCAGCATCGTGGTAAAGCAGGAGAAATCATTGAGGCAGCTAATAGAGCAGATATTCTTGTGATAGAAGGACTTGAGAAACCGATAGCCCTTGCATATCACATAAAAGATACATTGTATCAGTTGGCTGCAGTAAGACACAAAAAAGACAGAAAATATACACTTTCGACGTGGAATTATACACACGAATGGTATATACCAGAGTACAAAGAGTTGTTCACTCATTTTTCAGTTTAATCAGTGCAGCAAAAAGCTGTACTATCAATACGAAACATATAAAGGAGAATATAAATTATGCCAACCTTAGCAGAAAGAAGAGCACAAGTAGCAGCCGCAGGCGGACCGAACGGTGGGGGAGACTTCATTAAGTTTAAGGTCGAAGGAGAAACAAAACTTTTGCGTTTCCTTTTTACGGATGCCAGCGCAATCGAGTCCCACAAAAAGTTTTGGGACGAGGACCAGAAGAAATGGTTGTACGATGACGCTTGTCCCGAAGGAAAGGGAGCCTATCGTATCACATTCAACTGTGTACAGTACGGACCAAACGGCACCAACCCGACCCGTTGCCGCTGGGAAATCTCGGAATACCTTTACAACGAATATCTTGCTCCGTATATCGAAAAAGATACGCCAGCAAGTAAGAATGTTTGGGAAATCAAAGTTCGTCGCCCAGGCACTATGGATATAAGCTATGTCGCCTTTAAGGTAGACGGCGCAACGGAGCTCAATTACCCGATACCAGAAGCACCCGCGCAGAACAGCCAGAATTCGGCGCCTGCTTCGGCTCCGGCAGCGGCACCCAACTACACCGCACCAACGGAACAGCCCGCAGCACAAACACAAGCCCCCGCAGCACAGGCTCAACAGCCCGCCCCGGCACCGGCTCCAGCGCCTGCTCCCACTCCCGCTGCTGACCCGACACCAGCCCCCGCAGCACCCAAAAAGAGCAAGTACTTTTAATTAAGTACTTGTTACACAAACCACATTTTAGACGAGATGAAACTCGCGAAACAAACAACTACAAGGAGCTAATATTTAGATGCAATGCTTATTCCTTTGAGAAAGCAAGAACAGCAACCAGCTGTGTCTGGCGATAAACAAGCCGGCGCAGCACCGATTAAAGCAGACTTATCACAAGTTAAGCCGAAGCGGAAAGCCAGTTCAAAGAGCAAACAGGAAAAAGTAATTGTGGACACAACGGCAGAATTGCGGTCAACAATTGACCGCATTTTTGCTGACGAAGACGCAATACTTATTACAACGCAAGCTGAACTTATCGAGTTTTTGAGGCAACAAGAGGTATTTGGTCTTGATACAGAGACCACAGGCTTGAAATTTTACAAAGACAAGATTGCCGGATTTTCACTCGGTACAGCAACAAGAAGTGCATACATACCGCTTCAGCACACTGTGGGGCAAAATTATCAAGATGATATCGAGATAATGTGCGAGATATTGTTGGAGCGGAAGTACTATGGATTCAACGCCAAGTTCGATTGGCACTTCTTGGAAGCATTCCGCCCGCAACTGCGCAATCTCGAGCTTGCCGGAGAAGGGTCTATCGCTTTAAGATGTTACGACATCAATATTCCACACCAGCTGAAACCAGCCTATAAAGCTGTAATTGACCCAAATTACGAAGAGTATTCATTTACGAAGTTGTTCGGCGGGAGACCATTCAACGAGTTTGACCCGAAGGACGTTTACAAATATGCCGCAGTCGATGCTCGTAAGCATTATGTCATAACTGAATACTTTGAAAACAAGTTGCGAGAATTGCCAGAAATATATGAGAGGTATCGTAGGATTGAGCTTCGTGTATTGAAGCCAGTTTACGAAACGGAGAAGTATGGTTTCTGTCTTGACTCAGCGCTTGTACAAAAGTTATATGACGAACTCGAAGAAAAGAAAGTTCCAGCTCTTGCTCGTATTCAAGAGCTTGCAGGGAACCCGACATTTAACCCGAGTAGCCCAAAACAAGTAAAAGAAGTATTTGCTAAGTTTGGATACAATCTTTCGAGCACAAATGAAGAGGCGCTTGAAAAAATTCCGCACCCGCTTGCGAAGGCAATTTTGGAATATCGTGGTATCGTCAAGCTGCAAGGAACATATACAACCAACTTGTTTGACTTTACGAGTATGGAAGGTGAAAATCGTATAATACACCCAGATTTTAATACGATTGGCGCTGATACAAGTCGTATGTCAAGTAAGGACCCGAATTTGCAGAATATACCAAGAGACAATAAGTATAGAAATATGCTTATTGCAAGACCAGGTCATAAGCTTGTTTCTGTTGACTTTTCACAGCAGGAAGTTCGTATTATTGCGGCGATGGCGGGGGACGAGGTGATGCTTGATGCTTTCCGTTCAGGTAAAGACTTTTATGCGATGATGGCTTCAATCGTATTTAATTTGCCTTATGAGGAGTGTGGCAAGCACGGGGTCAATGGTGCAAAACGAAATCAGATGAAGTCGGTTGTTCTTGGTCTTAACTATTCGATGGGGGTTAAATCTTTGGCTGCCGACTTGACAGCAGACGCAATTCAGACATTAAGCAAAAAACTCGGTCGTCAGCTTACTGCTCAAGAAGAAGCTTCTTGCCTCATAACTGAGTCGGCTGCACAAGCAATCGTGGATGCTTTCTATCGTGTTTGTCCTAAGATTCACACTTTCCAAAAGTATTGCTTGGATTTTGCTAAGAGCCACGGATATAATGAAACGTTCTTTAAGCATCGTCGTTATTATAAGGGTCTCGGATACCAGGCACTTGGTTTACCAAGATTCGATATATTCGGACCAGGGCTAAAGAACGCAGGGATTACCGCCGAAGAGGTTATGCAGAAGTTGTATGACTTCAAGAACAACAGAAGCAGACTCAAAGAGTTTATTGCAGAGCTCGAAAAACCAGGTAAAAAGAAAGAAACAAAGCATCTCGCTATTTATGTGAGAGACAGAGAATCAACAGCTTTCGCAGAAGAACGCCAGTGCACAAATTCCGTTGTACAAGGTACAGGCGCAGAAATGACGAAGCTTGCTGCAATTGTAGTACAAGATGACAAAGAAATGAAGCGTCTTGGTGCACATATCGTAAATTATATACACGATGAAATTATGATTGAGGCGCCAGATGAAACAGCTCAAGCAGCAGGAGACCGCCTAGCATTTATTATGAACGATGTTTGTAATGATATGCTGGGGGTTGCCGGAGGAGCAGAGCCGGAAATTATGGTCTGCTGGACAAAATCGTGAGGTCTTAGACCTTTTAAGCTGTACTATATGTATCAGCAAGAAAGACAATATTGATTGTATTTGACACAAGAGATACAATACATAAAGGAGGTCAAGTACAATGCGAAAAATTATCTTGAATTATACTAGTAACAAAAAAGCCAAAAGACTTGTTATTGACAGAGACCTGCCTTTTGGCGAAGAGATGCTCTATGCTGTGTTATTCTTACACGCTGCAAAAGTAATATCTCTTAACAATGTGTTGTCCATAAAAGAAGAGGTACTCAGTGCTTAACGAGATTTACGAAATAAGATATACAACGGGGATTGGTAACGGCATTATTCGTCTGGATTGCAGTGCAGAAGGATTTGACGAAAAACTTCGAGTGGTTGAACAAGTACTTGCAGACTCGCACGCAAAAGACATAACCTATACCAGGCGTCCACGTAGAGCCGACGATTTCCCGATTGATGACGATAAGGAAATAGAGCAACTTTCATTTTTGCTCGGATAAGGACTATGGCAAGAGAGCGTGTCGACGGAAACAAATTTCAGAGCGAGGTTGAGACGGCTGCCCAAAAAATTGAGCAGCCTGTCTTTGTTATTAGACTAAGAACGCCACAAGCTAGACAAGCTAATGTCCGTAATATTGCGGATTTCATTTTGTTTGGAAGAACGACGCAAATCTTAGAGGTAAAAGAGACAGGAGATAAGTCTTTCTCGTTGAACACCTTTCAGCAGAAACAGGAAGTTGAAAAGTTTCAAAAGTTCTTTGAAGAAGCGAAAGTTTATTATAATTTCCAGAATGACCGACCGTATCGAGTAGCAGCACTTGTTCATTTTATACGAGAAGGAAAGTACACGCTTTACTATATGGAAGACAGTCCTTTTGTTGTGATGCACCCAGACGATAAAAATTGTTTGACTTGGACATCATTGAAAGAGGCTATTCAGTATATAGTAACGCAGTAACAGCAGCCCACGGAGGAATTGTCTAATGGACGTCAAGTTTGGCTGGCCACAATATATGCCAAGTCCTTATAGCGTATATGTTTCTAAATTTTCTGACGAAACGCTAATTTATCTGAAGAACTCAGATGTTTTGGCACGTTATCATAAACAAGACCAAGAGTATGAAATAACGCCAGAAGTCTACGAAATAATAAAGAAGAACGAGCCACAAGTAACAGAATTAAACCAGTTGCCACAAGGCAAGCTGTATGAAGAATTCGTTTATCATAATGACTATGACTATCAGTATCAAGACGATGCCGTCGTCTTTATGAGAGGCAAAAAGAACGGACTAATCAATTTTAGTCAGGGTTGTGGAAAGTCACTCACAACGATGAAGATACTCGTTGACCAGGGTTGTAAACGTATTCTTATTATAACGGGTGTTAGCAATTTGCAAGAAGAGTGGTTAAAGGATGCACGAAAGCATAAGGTTGCGGACGGACGTTCTTATGCTGAATATCTTAATATGCGTATTGTTGCAGGTGACCCAGCAGCACCAGTACCAAAAAGAATTAAGTACTTGCAAGAGCAGCACAAAAACGAAGAATTATTTACAGATTTAATCGGTATTGAAAGCTGTCGTTCAGTTCAGCTGACTGATGCTATAAATGCGTTACATTATGACGCTGTTGTGGTTGATGAAGTACAGTCTGCAAAAGGAATGAATGCAGAGCAGACGCAAGGACTTCACGACATAAAGGCAACAGACGACCAGCTTCGTCTTGCTCTTTCAGGTACACCAGCACTGAATGACCCACTCGAATATTATTCAGTGCTTCGTTTTTTACGAGTCTTGTATTATAAAAGCCAAAAAGAGCAATGTTCGCGTTCAGCTTTTAATAAGTATTATGGTAACTGGGGATTTGATTATTTTGGTCATTACGTGTGCAAAGGTTATCGTAATTTAGAGCAGCTAAAGCAACTTATTGCACCGGTGCTAATTACGGCGCCAAAGTCATTACTTAACTTGCCACCCAAGCATAGGGAAGTTGTACAATTGACAATGCAGAACCCAGCCTATGCCGAGCTAGCCAAGCTATATCGTAAAGGTTCAAAAGCTGTATTAAAAGCAGGGTATAAAACCATACAAGCTCTTGGTTCAAAGTTGCAGTTAATGACTTGTACAGACCAGTCTAAGTTAGATTTAGTGAAGCATCATATACAGTTAGGACATAGACCGCTTGTATTTTCTCGTTTTACAGAAGTTCTCGATGTAGTAAAAGCGAGAATGGAAGAACAAGGATTTAGCGTAGCGTATTATCACGGAAAATTGAGTTCAAAAGAACGACTTCGTGTACTTGATAAATGGAAGGGTGGAGAAGGCGATGTATTGTTGCTTTCTATCAATACAGCTAGATATGGTTTGAATTTACAAGAGACACAAGTTTCAATGTTCTTGGAGCCACCCACCAGTCCAGCTATATTAGACCAAGCAGAAGACAGATTACACAGAATTGGTCAAACAAAGGACGTATATTCTTACATTATGCTTGCGGGCGAAAGCGACAGTGATGCTTATGACAATTTACGGTTAAAGCAAGATGCCTTGAATTTTATGAAGGACTGAGTTTATATGACTATTGCTGAAAAGATTAAGTCAATGACGCCAGAAGAATTATCTCGTACACATTGGTTAACGCCTTGCTGGAAAGGTACTGTGGTAAGAGAATATGAAAAGATTAAAGGAAACCCTTGTCCGCGTGATGTACTATTATCAGAAGCAAAAACAGATGCAGAGCATATAGAGCTTATAAAAGGACCAAGATTATATGATGCGTGTTCTAAGTGTAAGCTCGATTGGCTCAATTCTGAATGCAAATAAATATTACAGTTAAGAGGAGGTGCCCACAAAGCGTCAGCGTTATCTGTTCACTAGCTACCCATTTAACGACTGAACGGGACAATGTAACAAAGTAGCAGGAGTATGCCGCGGAACTCTAACCCGCCGCCTTGCTTTCTATTCTCAAGTCAATGAATAGAAAACCATAAATAAATTTTAGAGGTACATAAAAATGAAATCAGAAACAGTTGAAAAGAAGCAGAACCGTTTTGTTACGTGGCTCAAAAAAGATTGGCACGAAACAAGGGTTCTTTTTAAGTGTCTGCCAGCAATTCCTTTTGCTATTTTGTGCGTGACGTTAATCGTTATGAACTTCTTGGCAAACAAGGGCGTTGATTTCGGAGGAATATTTGGGCAGAAAGCCGGAGATGCAATATCGAAGTTCTTCTCTGCTGACTCAGCTATATTCATTTCTTGGATTGGCTTCCTTGCTGGCGATATGATGGTAAAGTGCTTTGGAACAAAGGCAGCAATTAAAGTGAATTTGGCAGCTATCGGTATTCAGCTTATCGCTATTTCGATGTTTTCTATCGGTGCAGCAATTCCAGGGTCTTATGAAAATTCAGCAGGCGATGCAACAGCAGCATTTAATGAGCTGTTTCTTGCTCAGTTTTGGCCTTGCTTTGGCGGAACAATGGCATTTGCTCTTGCTACTATTATCGACTCCATTCTTAGCGGGTTCTTGCTTAAGTTATTTAAGAACAGGACTAGCTTTAAGGCCTATGCTGTTGCTTCGTATGTGTCGACAGGTCTTGGTCAGTTTATCGACAATATGTTTTTTGGTCTTTTCTTTTCGATGTGGCAGGGTTGGTTCGCTGGTGGGGCAGCTAATACCTTTGGACAGATAGCACTTCATTTGCTTGGTTTCTCAGCAATCGGTATGGTTGTAGAGCTTATAGGTCAAGCAATTCTTTCACCAGTTGGCTTTAAGTTGACGAATAGCTGGAGAAAGAAGGGGGTTGGTGCTGAATATATCGCTCTTGTGGAGGATGCGCAAGAAGTAAATAAGACCGATGCGGTTATCGAAAAGACACGGCCATCGATTTTGAAGATTCTTTTGTTTATTGGTTCCGCTATTTCTATTGTGGGCAGCATTGTTTTGGCTATTTTTACGCGCATAAATCTTTGCAACGCATTTGAATATGAGGTTGGCGGCGGATACTGGGGATTAGAACTTAGTGGTCTTGCCAACGGGATGATTGCTGTGGTATATATTTTGGCGTTTGTTGGTTTTGCTCTTTATGTAGCAGGAGCATTTATCAAGAACAAGAAAGTGGCTGTATCGGAGGCGAAATAATATGAAAATATATTTCGCCCAGATAATGGACAATCTTGCGTATTACGAACACGAAAAGAAAATCGCAGATATGCTTGAGAGTCTTGGACACACGGTCTATTTTCCTTGGCGAGACGAGGGAGTAATCTTTGAGGACCAGAGTACGCTCCAAGATAGCCAAAAGACGTTTGAAACAGATGTTCAGCATATTCGTGATTGCGATGTCCTTATTGCTTATATAGACGGAGACGACCCCGGGACGGCAGTAGAAGCAGGTATCGCTTATGCTCTCGGCAAGCCAGTAGCACTTTATTGCACCGAGTTTGCGAAGTTGCATAAAGGTCAAGATATCAGCAAGGTTTACCCGATAGATGTATTGCCAGCAAATTCTCACCAGTACTGGAAAGTACAAGGCGACCCGCTAATCAATAATATGTGGCTTGGTGTTTCAAATCATACAGTGTTGAACACACCACAAGAGATTATGGATTGGCTGGCAGACATCGAGGAACGAGACGTACTACAATAAGCGAAAAATAAGAAGGCGACTCCTATCACGGGGTCGCTTTTTCTATGTCTGCATTCTTTGAACAATATTGACTGTAACGGACAATAAGCAAGGAGTGTGTTCTTATGACATTGAATGATTTGTTAAAGAGTTATGGCTGGCAGCTACTTTTAGTAGGTTTGCTTGGCACTTTTTTGGTGGGCTTTCTGAAGAAGCCATTCCATAAGCTTATTTATAAAGACGGCGAAGACAGTATACAGAGAACACAGACGTTCGATATTGTTGGGTTTATTCTTGGCTTTGTTGTCGCTATGGCTCTTGGCTGTACATATTCAGCACTTGCTCAGCATTTTAATTGGGTAGAGAATGTAGAAAGTACAGCATATAATGTAGCTGTTTATTTCTCGAACGGTATCGGTGTATGGATGTATCAGCTTTTATTCTATCAGATTTGGAAAAAGCTTGGCGTCAAAAAAGTTTGGGAAATTATAAAGACTGCTGTTGTTAAACGATTTGATAAGAATAAAGACGGTAAATTAAGCATTGACGAGGCTACTGCAACTGTTCTTGGTATGATTAAGAACGGAAAGATAAGTCTCGATGATGTTATGTCTACTGTTGCAAGTGTTGTTCCAGAGATTGCCATTGATGTAGCAACAAAGGTACAAGAACAAACAGAGGACGTTAAAGTAAGTCCGACTGACGCTATTGCACAACTTGACGAGATTACTCGTCAGTTGCTTGCAGATATTCCAGAAGGAAAGTTGTCTGATTTTGCTAACTCTCTTGTAGATAAAGCAGCAGAAAAGGCAAAGGATATAGCAACTAACCCAGCCACCGCGCCCGAGCCTAAACGTCCAACGGTTAAGTTTTAATGACAAATCAAATCGTAACAAGCTCAATTGCAGATATTCCGCATATATTCGACCCAAAAGCACAAGAGTTAGAAGAGGTTGGAAATGCCAGAATACTTTATGTGTTTGATGAAGACGGAGAGCCCATAAGGGAGCGTGTAGGAGAAGAATTTGAACTAAGCGCCAAGCAAGAAAACATAACTTTTATGGTATCGTTACCAGTAGTTGGGCCAGTTCAAGATGGAACAATTAAGGTACTTGAGAATGAGGAGTTATTAGACGAATATAGCTTGGATAAAGACGGTTTACAGAAGTTAATGTTCGACTTGAATACTACTTTCGGACTTGACGACATAGACACTATATTAAATCTGCTCGACGAGCAAGTATAAGGAGAAACAAAATGTTGAACAATCAGGAAAAGATTACGCTTATAGCAGAAATCGCTGCTCTTCAAGGTCAAGTTATGAGTCAGGAAGCTATAGCTGCTCTTGACACAGAGGCACAGACAGAGTACAGTTCTTTGATGGAAGACATAAGCGAAAAATATACAGCTGCCTACGATGAGGCAACGCAAGCAAAAGATAGAGCACTTGCCGCGGCAGAGGCAGCAGTCGCAAAAGCAAATCAGATTTACGGTGACCGTGTTGCCGAACTCGATGAAAATAAGGTAAAATTAGAGGCTGACGCAAATGATTATCTTGCGCAACTGAACGCACGTAATGAGGCAACGAAGACAGCGCAAGCTGCTCTTGCTGCTTCACTCGAAGAAAAGAGAGCTCGTCTTTCAGAGATTGAGCAAGAGGAAGCTCGCGAAAGAGCAGAAGAGGAAGCTCGTATAAAGGCAGCTCAAGAGGCCGCTGAAAGAGAGGCTAGAGAAAAAGCCGCGGCAGCAGCTGAGGCAGCTCGTCCAGTAGCAAATAAACCAAAAATCAGATTTTAAGGGGTAGTAAAATGGCTCAAGAAGCATATATGTCATTTGGTGAATATGTACAGAACACCCCAGGGGCTGTGCTTCTTTTTGTCTTGCGTGATGTAAAGGACAAAGAGCTTGAACGCCAAGTAGTTCCATACGATAAACTCGGAATGACAACAAATCGCTCTTATACAGCAAAGTTTGTTGTAGACGAGCTGCTTACCGCAAAGATGGTGCCGGGGCAATACACCTTGTATATGTACGTTGGACTTCCGAAGTCCGATGCGAAAGACAAAGAAGAACTTTCGCCATACGATTACGCTTGTGACCTTTGTCTTACTGAGCAGGGTGTTAAAATAAGGGTTCGTGGTGGACTTAACGACCCGTCGTTGGGGGTACAGATGGATGGCTGATTTAATTAAAGTCAAAGTTCGAGCCCAAGCTTACGAAAAACACACACCAAAAACGGCATTATCAGAGTTCGACAACGACCTAGAATTTACAACAAAAGAAGAACTCATAGCAGAGATAAATGCTCTGCGCGAGTGGATTCTTCAGAATGTTACAGGCGGTGGTGGGGGAGAAGCCATTGCTGGCGGCAGTGTAAATGCGCACGATGTAGCAGAATATAGTAAGCTACTTATTCGTAATAGGATTTCAGGCAATGATGTTGCCATAAGAGCAGCAACACCCGTAAGACTTTTCTTTTACGGCGGAGATATTAAAGGAGCACAGGAGGCAACAGCATAATGGGTTATTTACGTTCACTTTTACCGTGGGATGATGATACTTACGGAAACAAGGTTCGCACTTTACGAGTTCTTGTAGAGTGTGAAAAAGGTTCTACTCATAAGTATGAGTGGGATGACGCAATTAACGCGCCTGTTATTGTAAGAGATTTGCATAAGAAATATGCTTACCCCTATAATTACGGCAGCATTCCGCAAACGCTTGCAGAGGACGGAGACAGTCTTGATGCTATTGTAATTTCAGACGAAACAATTCGTTCTGGGACGATTATAAATTGTCGTCCTATTGCTATTGTTCGTATGATTGATAATGGCGAAAAGGACGACAAAGTAATTTGCGCTCCGTTCTATATGGAACACGGTGATGTAGATATGAAGAAGATTCTTCACTATCTGCAAAACTATAAGTACCCAAAACAGGAAGGAACGGAAGTAAAAGATGTAGAAGGTGCAGACGCAGCAGTTGCTGCCATTGAAGATGCTCACAGAGCTTTTATGGTGAAAAAGAACAGTGAAATTCGTACTCGATAAAAGAACAGGACAAATGGTCCCAGAAAATTGGCTGCACAGAGTAGACCAGCCAGAAGTAAAGAAAGCTGTCTTTGGGTGGCTTGACCAAAACCCATATGTGCCAAAAAAGTTTTCGTACTCTACTCGCAGTATTGCTTACGAGTTCTTGCGCAGACACAGGGAATATACGCAAGACGAATTTGAACTCATTCGTGATGCTGCCGCCGAATGGTATAATAAAAACCAAAAGTTGGCAGAGTCAGCAACAGAAGATGCCGGCGGTTGTGCAGGAATAGCAGGTGGTTCTGTTGGGGCAGGTCTTGGACCGAATACGGCAGGTGTTCCACAAAGCGGCTCAATCGCACCAGTTTCTTGTCCAGAGCTTCACAAGAAAAAGAAAAGAGCTAACGAAGATGTACTTGATGATGTTCCAGAAGAAAACAAGCACGGGAATTGTTATCAAACAGCATTCAGAACGTTTTATGACAATCTTTCCAAAAAGCCGCTTTTATGTCACGGTCTTGTGATGGGGAGAGGCCCATTAGAAGGAATTCGTTACAATCACGCGTGGGTAGAGATTGGCGACCAAGTAATTGATAAAACAATGTCTATGTTTAAGGATGGAGTTGACAAAGAGGTCTATTATATGCTTGGTGGTGTAGACGAGAAGATGGTTTATCGTTACAATGATAAGCAAATCGCGGAAAAAGTTGTAGAACAAGAGACCTACGGACCGTGGGAAGAGATTTTATGGCAGTACCCGTAAAGGAGAATATAAGGAAATGAAAATTTCAACAAGACCAGTTAAGAACGAAGTTGCAAAAGAAGAAATGCAGACAGAAAGAGATAACGATTTGTACGCTAATCTTTCGTCTATTGACAGTGAGCTAGACTCGCTGGTTCTTCATTATAAACAGCTCGCCAAAGATTTCCCGCAATACAGAGAAATGTTTGAAGGACTTGCAGCAAGCGCTTTGACACAGAAAGGAACAGTTTCAGCATTGCGAGATGACGTCCTTTATGATAGTGAGGCTTCAGCTCTCGACCAAGGTGAGCAGGCAGCAAAGTATATGCTTGATGCAGAGCCTACGAGTGTTACAGTGACTGTTCCGATGGACACAGATGAAGCAATTCTATCTCTTATTAACGGGTCAGGCTGTTGTAGCACAGAGTCGGCAACAGAAGATGTCGAAGGTGGAACAACGAAAGAACAAATAGTTGATTGGCTGGCTCAACACGAGCAAGCTGCCAGAGACTTTGCAAATTTCTTTTCAGGTAAAGTAACATTTACGACTGACGGAGAACTCATTGCAGATGACAGTCTTACAGCAGAGGAGATTGAGGGCTGGATTTACGACCACGAAGAGCTTTCGCAAGATTATCAGAGCTACTTTGCCGACGATGAGCAAGGAGAAGAGTATATAATCTTTGCTAAGGAGAGCGAAGACCTAGAAGAAGCTTTTTTGGAGTATCGTTACCCAGATAAGTTGATGGCGCAGGGTACTTTCTTTGGTTCACAAGTGCCGACAGCTCTTTTATCAAAAGATAAGAATACTGGTAAGTGGAAAGTAGAAGCAATGACAGCAGAATGTTCCGAGCCTGCACTCAAAGAGATGCTCGACGAGCAAATAGAGCTGCTCAACGCGTAACACAGCCAGCAGACGCCGCTGTACTATAATGTAGACGGGCTATTACTTTATCACAAAGTTATAGAATACCGCCAAATCAAAGATTACGAGGTATAATAAAGACTATGGCAGTATCATTGTTGAATATGACAAACGACGAGGCAACTGTGGCAGAAAATGTAACCACATACAAGAGAGAAGATGTAGAAAAGCAGTTTGCTGCAATTTCGGCGCAAATGAAGAAAGACCAAGACCGTTTGCCAAAACTGCAGAGAGAAATCGAGGAAATCAATCAGCGCCTCGAAACAAACTCTTATACACTTGAATTGTTTTCGGCACTAATCGATGCGTTTAATCGTGATTACCCAAGACAAGAAGTGAAAGACGAGCCAGCTGCTCCGAAAGTTGATTTCGGGACAGTAGAAAAAGAAGCAGAGAAGGAACCAGTTTTGAAAGAGGTTCCAGTGCAGCAGGAGCCAGAGGATGCTTCTGTTGAAGAGGAGCAAGTAGAACAATCAGAAGGAGAAGCAGGCTCCGAAGAATAATTGAGGTAAGTTATGGAGTTGAAACCATTGGGAGCAGTACAACCACAAGAATTAAATTTACAACAGCAGCAACAGCAGGCAGGTCAGCCACAGCCACAAGTTGTTGTGGTTGAACAAGTACCGCAGGCACAGCCGCAACAGGCAGTACAGCCAGCGGTTGTTCCACAGATGTTTGCTCCAACAGTAGAAACAGGAGAATCACCTAAGACGGTTGACCGTGCAACAGAAAAAGCAAATGAAATAGTTTCAGAAGTATTTGGTCAGGCTGTTGTTCATACTATTGCAACAGACGACGAAGTAAAGAAGGAACTTTTAGATACAGCAAAGAAAGTTGTACAAGATAAGGCAAGCACGATAGGCGATAAAGCGGAGCTCGAGAGTAAGGCTCAGCATTTCTTGAAGCACGAAGATGCTTGCGGAATATTCGGTTATGACGAAAAGACGACAAGTAAGTTCCACGTAAAGGTTATGGCGGCTTGGGTATTCGTACTCAATACGATTTACATTTTTACGATAGGAGGACTTATTGTTGCACCAGTTTCCTTTATACTTCATAAGATAAAAGTTGTGATAAAGAAGACGTGGTTGGCGCTTATTCTCGCCTTGCTTGTATATTTGCTGATAGTAGTCGGAATTCCCTTGTTAACTAAGTGGCTAGTTGATTTAGGAGTTCGGCAACCAGATGCAGGCGAAGCAGAGCAAGCTTTAGCAATGTTAGGAGCAATGTTTCGATGAAAGCCATTAAGGCGATTTTATACTGGATACTACATATCATTTGGGCAGCGCCAACCTTTTTGATTGGCGCTGTTGTGTCGTTATTTATGTTAATGACAGGACACAAGCCGCACAGATTCGGATGCACTTTTTATTTTACAGTTAAGTTTGTGAAAAATTGCGGCTGTGAATTTGGTCCTATGTTTGTATTAGCAGATAACTGTTCAGCAAGTTTGCATATGAAGCAGCACGAACACGGACACGGTATTCAAGCCCTTATATTCGGACCGATTACTTTATTTGTAGTTTCTTTACCGAGCATTATTCGTTTCTGGTACAGAGAATTAAAAGAGCGAAAAATGGTCAAAAAATTAGCAAAACAAAAAATAACAGCAAAAGAGTTAGTTGACTGGTATCGTACTGTGCCAGAATATGAGTCTATTTGGTTTGAGGCGCAAGCAACAAAATTAGGAGAAAAATACTTTTTGGAGTAAGTATAATGTACAATTCCAGAACGCAGCAATATGAGTTTTTGAAAAAGGTAACTTCCATTAACACATTGTTAGAGGAAACAAGCGGAGATGTTCTTTGTACAGGACCTTTTGCCGCTCTTCGGTTGCCTATGGTGATGTTAGATACGCCGTCATCGTCTTATACTTTTGGTGCATATATTGTCGTGATTATTTGTACCATTGATGGCGAAGTACAGGTATTGCCACCAAAGAAAGTGTTGACAGGTGAAAAAACTCTCTCAGTTGTTCAGTCTATATTAGATGATGCCCCAAAGAACGCTTATTTTGGTTCAGCCTTTTTTGCGAACAGAAATATGTTGGCAGGCATAATAGGTAGCGGTGTTGTTTATGAGCAGGTTGTTTCAGATACAGACCTTTATATTTGTGTTTCGGATATTGCTGATACCATATTAAGTGCAGAATTTCCATATGCAAGAAATGGGGTAGCTGATGTTTGTGGAAATTTTGCTTATGCTTATACTTATGCTGACTTTGAGAAAGCAGAGCGTAATATTGATTGTGGTCTCATTAGAGTACCATTACCGAGCGCAGATAACACTATGTCGTTTAGGGATGTGGCTTCTGTTCGTTGGACAAATGGCGGATTTGTGGTTATGAACGGGCCATATAAAGACCAACTTGTAGTATTTGGGGACGACGAGCGCGCAATTCCGATTGAGTATATGGCTTTATCAAAACGAAAGGTGAAAACAAGACCGTTTGCGGGTGTAGATTCAAAAGCTGTATATGCTATTCTTAATTCGCAATGTTCGATAGCTCCAGGGTTGCCAGCTCGTTGTAAGTGCGAAAAATTATTGGACATAGAGCTTGCATTAAGTTCAAACATAACAGATGTAATAGTTCGGAGGTAATTATATGAAGTTAAATGTTCGTCGTTCGGCTACAGAGGCTTTGGCAAAGTATCGTAGTCTGTCTGCCCCAGCCGCGCACGCAAAATACAGGGACAAGCTAAAAGCAATAATAGACATTTATAAGATGGATGACTTTGCTTTGGACGAAGGCTGTATGATTGATGTTCGTGGAACATTTCCAGCAACCTATGTAATCTTTCCTTTTGATAGTGGTTCAAACTTTGTTAGCTATGTTGGGCAGACGATTGATGGGGACATTGTTTGGACGAAGCCAGATAGATTGACGTCTGGTGCACAAATAACAAAGGAACATATGATAGATGAGCTGTTCAGAGAACAGAAAGGTCTATATTTTGGGGATGCCGATGATTTATTACATAAGTTAGCGGATATAAATCAACAGGAAGCCCAGACTATAAAGGGAAGGTCCATATCACGAGAACGCTTACCACTTACTATTTTGAAGTCGATATGTAAGTTTGCTACAGAAGACCAGATAGCAGATATGGAATTGCAGCCTGTTACAGATTTCGATGTCGATATGTCATTCTTAGACATACAGAAAGACTTTTTATCTGCAATGGACTCACACATAAGTGCTTTTGACAATACTCAAAGCGCAAGTCAGCAATCACAGCCAGCTGCTCAGCAACAGCCACAAGCATCAACTAATCAATCACTTACAGTTGACCAAGCTATACAACAAATGCGGACGACTGGCGGGGAGATGATAGTAAATGGAAAGAGGGGGCTTGTTGTAGAAATCTTTTACGATGCATCAGCAGGTAAGCATAGAGCAAGAACGAATGACGGTGTTAATGGCTTGATGAATGCCAGATTCCCGAAAGATAAAAGACAAGATAGGGCAGTGTATGTTGTTCCGAGACACGAAGTATCTCTCGCGAATAAGTGTTATGCCATATCAAACAGCGTGCCACTTGATAGTTACAGGGTGCGTTAATAATTCAATATTGACTGTAAGAGACATAGGTTTTAAGGAGACGTTATAATGGAAGACGAAATAGTCACGTTAGGAAGAGAGTATTTTTCTGATATCTCGAATCCAGAGCAAAGACAGCAAGTAGTGGAGGATTTGCTTGGCGTAGGAATTACTAAGCAGTTCTTTCCGAATGTGCACTTTGCGAAGAATTCAGACGACTTGTCAAAGTGGGTGACAAACCGTTTTAGGATTGGACAGCCTGTTATGATTTTCGGTACTTTTGGTACTGGTAAAACGCAGGTAATACACCAAGCAGCAAGGAAGCTTGGTTATGATGTAATCACTGAGTCAACGGCAACAAAATTGCCAGAAGATTTCGGTGGTATTCCTATGCCTTTAACTGTAAAGAAAGACCAAGTTCAGCAACGAGCTGCTGTGGCTTCTGCTATTCGTAGCGAGAAGCTGAGTGCGGCAGTGGATGCTGAAATGGAAAAGTCCGGCAAGAACTATATGAGTCCAAAGATTGCCAGACAAACCATTGCTAAACGTCTCGCACCAACTATACAAGTAGACGATGCAGAAATAGATGCTCGTATGGGAGAGTTTTCTGACGAAAGAATTGAGCAAAGGGTTTCGGCTCCAGATTGGGTGTTCAAAGTAATTGATAATTACGTTATACACGGAAAACGCACTGTTCTTTTCTTCGACGAGATTAACCAGGGACAGAGCGGCACGCTGAATACCTTATTTGACTTGGTTCAGCATAAGCGGTTTGGTAACAGAGATGAATATAGCTTTAAGGATGCTGTTATTTTTGCGGCAGCTGGTAACTTCCCAAGAGATAACCCAAGCGTTCAGCCCATTTCGTTGCCTTTGCTTGACCGTTTCAAATACATAATTTATTATGGCGGGGATTGGGGACGTTCTATTGAGTATGTTAAGAACTCTTATTTGGAAATGTCTGACGATTACCCGCACTTGGCAGAGATGTTGGCAGATTCTTCTGTATCGCTTGATGCTTGGGCAAGAACGTTCCAGTCGCCCCGCGCAATCGAAGACTTTATCGAAGGTCTTGCAGAACTTGAAGAAATTTCCAAGACGAAAGGACCAGATGCTTTGTCAGATATAGACGATTTGGATTCCGTTGGCCTTTCAGGGAGAAACGTAACCACGCTTGCAACAGCCGTTATGCGCTTCCTTGCAGACATAGGGGTTCCCTATTACGCAAACAAACGTAAGCAAGATATGGCAGGTAGCTCGACATTTAACACGACAAAGAAAACCATAAACCTTATGCAGAAACTTTGGGTAACGCTTAATGTTCGTGGTGAGGCACAGCTCTCGTCTTCTATCGGTAGAGTAGATTTGTCGCCAGCTGGTTTGAAGAAGCTGTTCGATTATGTAAAACAGGCACTTGGGGATGCTTATCAGCCCGAGATATTGACTTCTATGGTAACCGATAAAGGTAAGACATTCTACGACGCGCTCAAAGAAGCAGGCATAGACGTATAATTTTTAAGGAAGCAGAATGGAATACGGCGAATTCATAAAATCGATGCGAGAATCAGCAATGAAGCAAGGGCACTACGCTATTGTAGATGCCCTGCCCACTGTTGTATTTACTCGCAAAATTTCGACAATGGCAACAAACGCACACAATGTGTTTGTAAACCCAGATTTTGCCGAATCACTTACACCAGATGAGAGGATTGGTGTTTTTGGGCACGAGTTATTCCACGATATATTTGGACATTCAAGTGCCCCTTGGGCTGTTTATGATAGAGGTAGCGGACTTTCAAAAGGGCAATGGCACGAGCTTGTTAATGTAGCAATGGATATCGTTGTTAACGATGCCGTTACTTCGACTGGACTTGTTTTACCAGATGGTGTCTGTACAAGAGAGGCATTAGGGATTTCGCCCGACTTGAAGACAGCACACAGTATATTCACTTCATTAAAAGAAAAACTTTTACAAGAGAAAGAAGAAGCACAAAAAATAGCAGAAGCTATGCAACAGATGGCTCAAGAGATGGCTGACCAACAAAAGGTGCAAGGCGAACAAAAGCAAAAAGCATCGAAGAATGGTTTCTCGAAAGGCTCTGAAGAAGCTAAGCAAGAGCGTAAACGCCAACGCCAGCAAAAGAAGCAGCAACAGCAGGAAGGACAGCAAGGGGAAGGTGAAGGCTCTGATGCTGAAGGTCAAGAAGGCGAAGGTGAGGAAGGGCAAGACTCCGGTTCTTCGTCTGCTGGTTCAGGTTCAAAGTCACAGAAGCAGCAAAGTAAGAAAGGCGACTCCAGTGGAGATAGTGACGGAGACTCTGATTTAGATGCTGAAGAGGACGCGTTAAATAAACAGCAGGAAGAGCTAAATAAAAAGAAACAAGCACTTGACGAAAAGAAGAAGCAACAGCAAAACGGCAAAGGTAGTTCAGGTGATGGTGAGCAGGACGAAGATGAAGACGGTAATAGCGAAAAATCTTCTGGCGCCGGTTCTTCTGGTCAAGATGACAGCATAGAAAAAGAAGAGCAGGATTTGCAGAAAGAGCAAGAAGAGCTCGACAAGAAAAAGAAAGACATAGAAAATCGTCGTAAGCAGAAACAGGATGAGGCTGATAAAGACCAAGACGGAGAAGGTCAAGGAGAAGGGGACTCGGACGACAAGCCAGACGAAGACTCAGATTTAGACGATGATACCGATGATGGTGACGGTAATGGAACTGGCGGCTCGTCTGATGGGGATTCAGATGATGAGTCAGACGGTGACCTTGACGATGAAGGCGACCAAGAAGACGACGAGGATGATTACGATGAAGACTCGGACGACTATTGGGATGACTATGACGAAGGGGCAGACGGAGATGAGGGTGGCGACTCTTCTGATTCAGAGAATTCTTCGCATAGTGATTCTGACGATGGCGCAGACGATAGTATGGACGGTGTATCTGCACCAAAGAGTGATGGAAGTAGCTCTACTGGTGGTTCTGTTGGTAATCGTAGCTCTGATGACACTCGTGACCAGGCAGGAAAAGATATTTCACTTGATAAGATAAAGAAAGAAATGGCTAGTGCTGTTTCTCAGCAAATACGAGACAATTTAACTCGTACAGAGGTCGGGTCTGTACCTTATCAGCCCGTTATGCCCGGAAAGAAGTTTTGGGTAGACCAAGTATTTGAATATGTTGGACGCTTTTTAGCTAATGTAAAACGTATTCGTACTTATCAGAGACCAAGTAGACGACCGTCTTACGGTTTCCCAGATAGCCCGCTTAAGACACCTATGAAAGGTCAGCGGTTAGATGACCCGAAGCCCAGAGTTATGTTCTATGTAGACTGCTCGGGTTCAATGGGTAACGCACCAGAAGAAATAAGACAGTCATTTTTACGTAGAGAGCATTTGCTCAGAGAAACTTTATCAGTTATTATTCCTTTTGCTACAAGATTAGGTCAGCCAGCTAAGTTGTCGCAACCACTTGATGATAGTAGTATAGGTGGTGGTACTAACCTTGGTTATGTGGTTTCGAGTATAAATGCACAGAAAGGACAGTTCGATTTATTTGTTATTGTTACTGACTGTGATGACGGAATAGATTTGGGTTTGATTGAGAAGACGAAGACAGTCATTGTTGTAACCGATAGACCAAATATGGTTACGGGATTGTCAGATAAAGGCAAAGTAATAGGAGTAGACAGTTTCTAATGGAAATAATCGAAACAGCAGAAGTTAATAATTATTACGCCGTATTGGTTTTAACGCCACAAAACTTTATTACGTGCGAATTTTATCAAGAGTACCCAGATGTGTTAGCCCGTACTTATACTGCCCTTGATGTAAATGAAATGCGCAAAAAAGGCATAGAAGGATTTGCTTTTTGCGTATATGAGAAGCCTGTTTGGGTAGAGGATAAATTAAGAGCTATAACAGCTAACGGAAGACAAGCACTTTTGGATTATATTCGCAAACAGCTGAATGCTTCCTATCAAAAAGTGATATTTGATTCAAAGCCGAAAGGAGATTGAGGAAATGAGAATTTCAACAGTAAGACAACCAGCAGAAGAAATGGCTATACAGGCGCCCACTCAGTTTGATTTGGACGTTATTAAGTATTGCATACCGCACCCCGATACTTTTCCGTTCCCGACTGCCGACCAGGTTTTGGATAGATATTATGAGATGGCTAACAAGACGTCAGATTTTTATAATAAAATTTCGGCGCCGGCGCACCAGTATATAACAGGAGAGAAAGCAAAAGGTAAGGGTGATGCTATTGCTTCGTATCCACGTCTTTATAGAGAAGCTATTGTGCATATAGAGGCATTGTGGCCTATTAAAGACGATGCTCAGGCTGTTGTGGATTACTTATTCCAGCACCCTATTTCTTATAACAAGAAAAAAGACCCGAACGAGTTTGCAAATGCCGCAGATTTTTCAAAGCAACGTGACGTAGCTGTGTATGTTTCATATTGCTTTACAAATTTGATGGAATGGCTGTATTTGAGTTCTATTCCAGTGCATCAGTACGTTCGTGAGCACTTGCTTGAAAAAGCTCGTTATCTTCGTAAGAAATACAGCGAGTCAAGTTTCGCCCGCGGATATGTTAAGGTATTGCCACAGAGAGTTCGCACTAGTCGCTCGCTCGGTGAAAATGAGACTGCACTTCACAGAGTAAATGCAGGTTATCGTCTTATTACTTCGCAGAACCCTTGGACAAAAGAGCCAGAGCGTTATCTTCAGTTAGTTACTTGGTTCTTTACTGATGCACAAACAAAGAAGTGCGTTTATACAGATTCTATAGATATAGAAGGTGGAAATCTCGGTGCAGCCCTTAGGGAAATGCGTCGCTCAGAGCTGTATCGTTCTTGGGCAGCCGAGATGTCTCCGAAACAGTATGCTACGGCTTGTGCAATGTGGCAGATTCCGCCCGAAGCAGCCGATGAGGCACTTGAAGGACTTACTCCCATTAACGAAGATATAAAAGAAGACCAAGTATAAGCAACGGAGGTAATAGCTAATGGCTTATGACCTTTCTCAATTAGATTTATCGTTGGATAACCCATTGTTCGCCGAACAGGTAGCTAATGTAAAGCACGGATATATTTATATGCACACCAGTCCGAGCGGAAAATCGTATATAGGACAGACTTATGCTGCTAAGCCAGAATATCGTTGGAATAACGGAGAAGGGTACAAAGAGTGTACCCTTTTTTGGCGAGCAATACAAAAGTATGGATGGAATAATTTTACTCATACGATTTTAGAAGAGCTTGATTTTGAAGATATCGACGAGCTAAATAAGCTAGAGGAATATTATATTATTAAATATAATACTTTAGCCCCAGCTGGTTATAATTTAATAGTTAAAGGGGTTAATCATATATTTAGTGAGGAAACTGTACGACGGATGTCTAATGCTCATACTGGAAAGAGGTTGTCTTTAGAACACATACGGAAGATAAAGGAAGGGAATATGGGTTTTCGCCACACACAAGAAACAAAGAATAAGTTATCGCTCTTGGCTAAGCAAAGAACGCATACAGAGGAAACAAAGAAGAAGTTATCTGAACTAAGTAAAAACATATCTGAAGAAACGAGGGCAAAGATATCAGCGGCAGGCTTGGGGCGAAGGCATACTGATGAATCAAAGAAGAAGATGTCCGATAAAGTTAAGCAGTCTTATGCTAATTCGCCACAGAGACGAGCTGCTATTTCAGAGAGTAATAGGCGTCGTTGGCAAGACCCAGAGTACAGAGCAAAGATGCAGAAAGCTTCTCGTGAAAGGCATCTTTCAGAGGACGCAAGAAAGAAAATGTCTGATGCCAAAAAGGGCAAGTCGTTATCAATTGAGCATAGACAGAAGCTTTCAATTTCGCAAAGGGCCCGTCGAAGCAGAGAGAAGGAAAACAGATAACAATGAGTACACCAGATTATGTAACATTAGAAAACGGGCAGCAAATTGAGCTCTCCTTAGATAACCCTTTGTTTGCAGATTTCGAGCGGATGCCAGCCAGTTTTTCAACATTCATAAGGGACCCATATTATTTAGGGAACAGCTGGGAGCACCCGTGGCCATTTTGGATGGAGCAGGGCAAAAAGATGTTCCCTTTACCTTTGCGTTCGCCATATTCAGCACTGATTTTACTCGGGGCAACCGGTGTAGGTAAAACAAGTATGGCTGTGAATATGGTAATGGCGTACTTTTTGCATATCGTTTTATGCCTAAGAAACCCACACGAATATTTTGCATTAGAAGCGCAAAAGAAGATAACATTTGCGTTTATTAACATAGTTACAAAGTCCATTGCATATAAGAATGCTTGGGGTATGTTTCATACAGCATTATTAAAAAGTCCGTTTTTTATGGAGTACGGAATAAAGACAGAGGGTCGTCGTCCAGAGTGGGTTTGTACTAGAAAGCCCGTAGACCTACTTTACGGTCGTAATGCTGATGACGTTATTGGTCTTGATATTATTTGTGCTTTTCTTGATGAGGTTTCGTTTGCACGAAATCAAAATATAAAGCGCCAGATGGAAATAGCAAAATCAGTATTTGATGCTTGTCTTGAACGTATTCAATCTCGTTTCACAAAGTTTGGTGGTATCTTTGATGGTCTTATTATAATGGCATCGTCAAAAAGAACTGACCAAGCATTTGCAGAAGTTTATGCAGAAGAGCTATTAAGCGGGAAGAATGGTTATCGTACACTTGTTATAGATAAGCCAAGATGGGAAGTATTACCAGAGGGAACTTATAGTGGTAAAACATTCCCCGTAGCTCTTGGAGACAAGCTTCGCCCAAGCGAGATTATAGAAGAAAAAGATGTTCAAACATACAAGGATGCTGGCTATCAAATAATTTACCCGCCCATTGAAACATATGACGAGTTTGCTCGTGATATGATGACGGCGTTGACAAATATAGCAGGTGTAAGTGTTAGTGGAGCCGGCGCATTTATAGCAGGTAATCATATAGGCGCCTGTATAAATAGGCAGAGTAAGAACCCGTTTACACAAGGTGTTATTTTCTGCGGAACGAAGGACAGCGAGATGTATCAAGACTATTTTGATATATCTAGAATACGACAAGAAGATTTGAATGCACCTTGGTATATACATTTGGATGCTTCACTGGGTGATGACGGTAACTCAATTAGCGGCGGCAGAATTCTTTATGCACAAGAGCACACAAACTCGTTAGGACTTGTTCAACCAGAGTTACATTATAGACAAATATTCAAAGTAAAAGTAAGAGCACCGAAAGGCGATAAAACGATGCTCAGAAAGAATGAGCAATTTATTTTCTGGTTAAAGGCACAAGGCATAAATTTAGCGAAAGTTACTTCTGACCAGTACCAGTCGGCACAATTTGGACAAGATTTGGTGGCTGCAGGAATTAACTACGGGTATCAATCTATTGACCGTGTAACAAACGGAATAAATCAGCCATATTCAGTTCTTCGTAATTCGATATACGAGCACAGAATTGAGTTATTGGACGATGAAGACCAAACGACAGAGCTTTTGCACCTTGTTAAATATGAAGATGGCCGTGTTGATAAACCACAAGGTGGAAATGATGACGCCTCGCAGGTTCTTTGTGGTTGGGTATATGCGGCAAGCCAAGACAAAGAAAAGTTTGTACTAAATAATGTAGTTCTAGCGGAAACATTATTAGGTACGTCTGGCTCAGAAGAATTTATAGCGCAAGAAGCAGGATTGCCACAAGAGTTAATATTTACTCACGAGATGTTTGAGAACGAATTTGGTGCATATAAGACGCAGGGTTTGTCTGGTTACAGAAGTGCTTATGATGATGCATTTGGTGACAGCAAAAAGAAGAAAAAGAGTGGTGGAGGCAATGAACCGCCGCCAAGTTCGCCATTTAATTTCTTTTAATGGTGCAGCGAAAACAATATTGATTGTTAGAGACAATCGAAATTATATAAGTCGAGGTATGTATAAATGAGCAAGAAATTCTCGCTTCCGAAAAAGAAATCAGCAACAGAGGCAGCTACACCAGTAGGTGCTGGATTTGCTGGAATTGCGTCTATGCCTGTCGATACTACGAACTTTCGTAGAGATTTTCAGGAACAAGCAAAACAGTTAAAAGAAAAGATTTCGGTTGGCGTGGCTCCGAAGAGAGTAGAACACCCGAAGAACAATTTGACGCTTGATAAGGATGGCAAATTGAAAGGAGAGATAGATGTACTCGAAGAGAGCAAGGAAAAGAGTCAGACAATCGATTTGCAGGAACAGGCAAAAGCGGTAAACGAGAGTGTAAAACGCCCAGTTTTTAAGCGCAAGTCTGCAAGTGCAGCAGAAGCACAGACTATACAAGACCCACAGACAGGTTTTGAAGTGGGCTATAAGTTTAAGTGGAAGCGAGATAACTATAAATCAACTTTTACAGTTACGAAATCAGAAGACGACCCGACAGCTTGGGGCGCTCGTAATATTACTGTTGTTAGTGATACCGGAGATGAGGTTACGATGCCAGTAGGCAACTTTAATGAAATAAAAGGAGCCAAGCTTATTCGTCCAGCAAAAGAAGCAACATACTCGAATGACACAAGAGAAAACGACGTTTGCACATATAATGATTTTGTAGCTTGTACAGATGAGCAGCAAAATTGTTCTACTTGCTCAAATAACCCAGCCAACAAAAAGGCTGAAGTAAAGACGGAAGGGGATAATGCAGAGCCCATAAAAGACGAGAGAGACTCTGATGACAAACAGCCCACAGAGGCAGTAGCTTGTGAGGGTGAACCAGAATACGACGACACCTTTTACAGCGAGCTTGCTGATATGGAAGAAGATTTGTTGAATAGTCAAGATGACCCAGATTGGGCAGGCTCCCTTTTGTATAATAAGCTGATGCCAGCATTTTGTAAAGACGGAAAGGATGTAGATAAACGTGGAAAAATGTTCTTGGGGGCTTTCCGTTCAGACAGTCGCTACTTTATAACGAAGGTGCTTGTTGATTGGGATGACGGTACCGACGAAAAAGAAGAAGATTATTATATAAGTTTGAAGGACGATGTCCAAAGTATTATAGATAATGAGCCGACAGGAAATTTGTCTATTGCAACAGAGGACATAGAAACACCAACACAAGAAAAAGGAGAGCCTGTGAAAGACGAAAGAGAATCACAAGATAAACAACCAACAGAAGCTGTAGCTTGCGAAAGCAGATTCCAAGCTTTCAACAAGAGAGAACAAGGCTATATAGATTCGGGTGATGTTTCGAGTGTTCGTACAGCAATGAAAAATGGTTCTCTTTCCAAAGTAAGAGGACGCCAGATTCTTTATACTATGGGAGCCACAGAAGACGCCACAGAAGATGTAGAGTTCCCACAGGCAACAGATAAAGGTAAGCCCGTGGACGACGCATCAGCAGACGTAGCTGCCAAAGCCAAGACACGCGCAAGCCAAGAAGAGATTGAGGGTTACATTGATACAGAGATTGGCGATAATCTCGGCTGTGACGTGGTTTACACCTCGAAAACCCCTATCGCAGGACAGGTGAATAAACTTACAAAAGAAACCGCTATAAAAGTAACAAAAGCGCTCGAAGACTTTGGGGTTTCGGCAAGAGTTCTTTCCGCAAAAGAGGACTTTTCGGTTCTTTTTACAACGGAAGAGCAGGTTCCAACGATTAAGTGGTATGCACTTGTTACAGATAAGAAAGATGTAACGAAAGTTCTTCAGCTTACGATTACTGCTTCGTCAAGTTCAACACAGGCAGAGGTCGAGCAATATCTCAGAAATATTTATGGCGCGGACGGCGTATTAAGAGTATCGCCAACAAAGATTGCATAAGGGAGTAATTTATGATAAAACTTGCCATTGAGCAGATAGAGCCATTCGTGACTCTATCGTCAAAAGAAGATGTAAATATTCCTTTGTATAACAGTCAGGCAGAATTGCAGCTTTTATCAAAGCTGCGTTCTCAATCATACAGAGCATATATTTCTGACCTTGCAAAGTTGCCAGCAAGTGATATTTCAACTGACTTGGATGTCGTAGATGATATAGACATAAAGCGCGAAGAGACGATGCTCACAGTATCGTCTTTATTGCCAACGCAGAGAGAAATATTCCTTGATGCTGTTCTTCCGAGAATGAAAGAAGATGACGGCCCCAGATACTTTGCTGATGTAATTGAGATTGGTCCGCCTATTATCACATTTAATGGACGTTTTGTAATCGACGGACATCACCGTTGGTTGTCTGCTGCTCTTATTAACCCAAGAGGAAAGATTTCGTCAATTGACTTTGTGTCTGAGACATTGACGCCTATTCAGTTTTTGAAGCTGATACAGGGTGCTATTGTTATGGACGCAGGAGAATTGCCGGAGGCTCCGAAAGATAAATATAATATGGATTTGTTCCATAAATCAAATAAAGACATTTTGGAGTACATAAATCAGCAGATACCGAAAGAGGTTCTTTCGTATATTAAGACGGAATTAAAGCTTCAAGACCAAGAAAGAGCACTTCATTATGTTGGACAGAACGCACTCAATGTTAAGTATAATAACTTGCCGGCTGTCGGTTCACCGAGTAGAGAGCTTATGCCACAGACAAGCAATAAGCCAGAGATACTTGACATTGTAGAGGAAGCAGCACCAGTATTAAAGCAAAGTGAAGATAAGTGAGGTAGTCGGTAATGCCGGACCAGACGCAAGAAACTAAACAAACAAAAGCAGCAACGACAACAAAGTCTGCTGCCACGAAACCAAAAGAGACAAAGGCGTCAAGAGCGAAAAAAGAAGCTCTTGGGGCCGATTTGGCTACATTTCTTGCGGGTGCTTTGGCAAATGGTTCTGACCCATTTCAAGGGTTCACGGGGTTAACTCAAAAGCTAAAACAAAAACAAGAAGAGCTTGATATAATGGCGGCAGACAGCTTGCCAGCTGCTATTCTCACAGACTATGTGAGTGAAGTACTTTTACCAAATTCAAACGGAGACTTAGTTTCTGTTGTTGCCGAAGACGCTAATTGTCAGCAGATAATATCAAATATTTATGAACGCCTTTGCATACCGCTAGAAAAAGTTACTTATTCTATTTTGAAGAATGGTATAACTATTGGCGAATTCGAGCAGTTTTCTCAAAAATCTGTTGCTGCACAAGTTGCGGCAAATGAGCAGGTCACAGCAAGTAAGGAAGAAAAAGCTACTTCGACGAAGGCTGTAGATTTGTTGCACTCAGCCACAGAGAAACTAGACGACAAACTTAATTCAGCACTTGAGTCAGCGGGTGCAGCAAAAGAAGCTACTTATGTAAGAGACCCGGGCACAATAATGCCAAATCTTTCTGTGCTTACGGACACTTATACAGTATTTCCTATTGTTAAATATGAAAGATGTATCGGTTATATAGAAGTTCGGAAAGAGCGCAGTTTCTTCGATACATTTGATTGGGAAGCGGATAGACTTAACTATCAAGATGTAGTAATTCATTCAGCCCTTGATTATTGTTATGAAACATTCGGCGTTCCAACGAGTTCGAAGCCAGTTCAGCTCACAGTAGAAAATGAGGATGGCACAGTAGAGACTTATGATGTAGCTATTGGGCACTCAATTCTTGAAGACGCTTATACAGCGTGGAAAACCCTTTCGCTTTTACAAGACAGTATTGTTCTCGCATCGTTAATAAAGAATGCACAGATAATGCTTGTAGAAGTAGAAGGAGGTACTGCTTCGAAACAGCAGGTAGAGGCAGCGAAGGTAAAACTTCGTTCGTTGTTCGAGGGTCAGTTATCAATGGGACGGCAAGGTATGAAGTCATACCTTAACCCGCAATCGAAGCCCGCGTACATATACTCATTTACCAGTAACGGTGTAGGCAAGATTACAGCTAATCTTGTTGGCGGTGAATATAACCCAGGGCAGTTATATTATTTGACACCGTTTGTAAACTCTTTCTTTTCAGCAATGCGCGCGCCGAAACAAAATTACGGTTTCACGGAAGGAGCTGGTGGACTTGATGGTGGTGGAGCAGTAGAACAGTACACACAGCGGTTTAAGTCCACTGTACAGAGAGTAAAACGATTGCTTGGCTCATTTATAAAGAAAGCAATCAATAACGTACTTTTAGCAAAAGGGTTGACGAAACTTGTTAATGCCTTTGATGTAAAAGTATTTGGCGCTTATGATGAAACAAGAAATGCAGAAGCGCAAGAACAGCAAACGAAGTTAGCTCTTTACGAGAGTATTATTAGCTTTACACAAGTTGAAGATGCTGATAAGCTTCGTAAACTTCGTTCGTTAATGTTAAAAGAGATTATAACGAACCCGCAGCTTGTTAAAGCTCTTGACGAGGCAATGACTGCTGAAGAGCCAAAAGCTGGTGGGGATGATGACGAAGGCTCATTAGACGATATGGGCGATACACAGCTCACGGATGATGTGGCCGGAGACCTTGGTTTAGGTGACGGTGGCGATACTGGTGACTTAGAATTGCCAGACCTTTTGGGTGATGGTTCTGAGTCTTCGACAGACTTAGAGTTACCAGAGATGTCTGATACATTGGGTGGCGAAGGAGAGTAAGATGGGCAGATTTTTTGACAGCGATTCACAAGTAGATGAAAGCGTAGTTAAGACACACGACGACTACGCTCGTGCTGTCGAACACGCTGCTCCAGCTAATGAGCACGGTGGAACTTCAAATGAGGCATTTTTGAATGATTATCGCAACAGAATGCCTTATCACTATATAGAAGAGGGTTCGGAAGGTTACTATTATTGGCAATATGGCGCCACAATGGAAATCGAGTTTGAAATAACCGACGAGGTCGCATTTACTGACCCGACACCGCCTTTCGTTGTTGATGTTCGTATTAACGGAAAATCTGTTGTAGATAAAGATACAGGAGTAGCAGAGCTTACTCTCGGTAGTATGGCAGAAGAAGAGGCTTCGGATTACTATACAGCCAAGCAAACGGAAGAGCTTTTAGGCAGAGTAATTGAGATGGCTGAAACAACACAAATAGCAGCAGAAGAGGCAAATAGGAGGGCAAGCAAGATGTCGCTTGATGTTTACAGTATGATAGGGCAAGCCCCCGGTGTCAGTGATAACTATACAGTAGCGAATAATATTCCGTTCACTTGTGTTCTCAGAAAAGACCAAGAAGAGATAACTATCAACGGAACAACTTTTAAGGAATTTACTTGCGTAGATGCTTCGAATATGCAGTTAAAGCTGCAGATAGACATTAAAGATATGCCAAAGGAAGTTCCATTTCTTGCTATTTACGATGTACACGAAGAGGAGCCAAGATTGCTTACAGGGTTAGCAAGTCTGCCACCCGTATATTTAATGACACAAGTATTGCCATTTATGGAGAAGAATTTCCTTGTTAAGACAAAGAATTTACGGCTGAGTGAAGATACTGACCCAGATGAAGAAGAAAAGCCGGATAGTCCAGATGAAGGAAATCAGGACAATGAAGACAATACTGATAGTAAAGGCGATTAAGGAGATAACGAATTATGGCTGTTAAAGTTACAGTATTAAACGGAGAAAAGAGATTACTTCCAACTACAGAGGAAATAGGGGCAAAACTTGATGACGAACTCGTCAATTATGCCAGACGTTCTCATATAGAAGTACACGCAAATGACGTAACTTACGGTCACGTACTTTTGAATGAGACAACCTTACCACTTCCAGCAGCTACAGAGGCGTCAGTAGGTCAAACAGGCAAAGCGGCAGATGCTGGACACGTTCATAGATTGCCGACTCTTGCAGAATTATCGGCGGCGCCAGCAAGCCACCAAGAAGTAGAGGCCACGCCAGAAGTTCTCGGTCATATTCATTTGGTTTCTGACCTTTCCAGTACTGACCCGCTTACAGCAATTCAGGTAAAAGTTGTAAATGACAGAATCAATGCTGTCAAAGCAGAACTCGATGCGGCAATTATACAGTTACAGGGCGGCATTCAGTTTTACGGAAGTTATTACTTTGGTAAGACAAGTCCACTCACTGACTTGACTGACGCTCGTTTCTCACCAAAACAGTTGAGCCGTAGAGCTGGATTTGATGTAGATTCGGTTGGGGCAGCAGACAGAGTAGTATCTATATTCGACTTTACCGCTGACCAGTTCTGTTTTTATACGGCACCGTCAAACGCAGAAAATTGGGGCGAGAAACAGTCCATTTTAGAAGACGGAAAAACAAAGCCAAACAATGGTACACAAATCGGCGTAAGTTGTTTCTTTGTTGATATAGCACAGAATACGGACGCACAGTATTTGTCTGGTCACGCTAACTGGTCAGCCAAGAAAAACAAATGGGACATTTACCCAGACAGAGTATCAGCAATTGATAATGTGACGATTACATTGAACGGTCTTGGTCAGCGTCGAGTAGCCCCGTATGCGGCAACAGACAGAACGCCAGACTCGTTAGACTTTGAGGGAGAAAATGTATCGTCCCAAGAAAGAACATTGCACGAGTGGATAAATGCTTTCTTCAGAAAGATTCGTGGTTTAAGAAAAGACCATACGGAGCTGGTAGAGCTCGAGAAAGCAGATAAGGCAGAGCTTATAGATATGTTCGCTGATAACCCCTCGACATATTGTATATTCGAGGAGCAAGAACTTACGGAAGCTGATTGGGCAGCAGAAGCAACTGTTTAAGATATTTAATACGAGATTAGCAGCTATGTGTAGAACATATAGCTGCTATTTTTTGGTTTGTGTGCGCAAGAACAATATTGATTGTACAGAATATCGCAGGAGGTAGCGGGCACCCGTGGCAAGGTTATACGACGAAGCCGATGCTAATACGCCAAAAAAGAAGCCGCCACGTAAGCCCAGATTACCGAAAGAGAAAGGACTTGGTGGAGGACTTTCAAATCAAGCACCACTCAATGACTATCGAAATAGAATGCCTTTTAGGGTTGTCAAAGAAGATGGTCAAGAGTATTATTACTGGCAATACGGCGCAATATTTGAATTAGAGTTAGAGATAACAGATGTAGAAATTCCGTTAGTGCCAGATGCTGTTGTCGATGTAGTTACCCAAAAAGGAACGATAGTTGACCCGCACTCGAAGATAGCAAGTATTTCTCTCGGCTCTATGTCGCAAGAAGACAAAGACGATTATATGTCTGCGTCAGCAATAGAAAAGCTTTTACAAAGAGCCGTAACAGTAATAAATAATGCTAAACGTCTTATATCTGATGCAAATAAGCAAATGGACGCATTGGAAAAAGTATTAGCTGGAGGAGGCACAGTGGACGACGTAGTTATTCAAAATATACAGACACAAATCACAGAACTGCGTGCAACTGTTGCTAAGTTTGAGCGGTATGCAGACGAGATGGATGACATTCGTAAAAATCTTGAGGCCGCTAAAACAGAAGCAAGCCAGCTTGTCAATGATTTACGGAAAGAGCAGCAAGCTCGTCTTGCTGAGATTGTTAGTTCTTATCAGTCGCGCCTTTCAGAACTAGAAGAGCGTTGCGTAAAACGCAGTCAAGAACAAGCTACAATTCATTCAACAGACATACAGAATGTTCAGACACAGATAACGAAGATAAGGGAAGATGGCGTAGGCGCACAAGTTTCGTTTGAGCTTCCGACTGGCGCACAATCACCATTGTTCGTTATTATGGACAAGAAGTTGTATGTAAAGGTAGACGGAAAGTACGTAGAGGCAGGTTCGGCTTCCGTTGTTCCCATTATACCAGAAAAGGTAGTTACTGTAACAGTAGATAACGATATAATGGCTATTACGAATGTCGACGCTGTAACAGT
>JAMPED010000029.1 GCA_023665325.1 Acetobacter sp. | reverse complement strand
TACTCGCTTTTCTGTGTCATCCCTCGGCTTGCCCGCAAGCCGTCAAGGGATCTCCATCTACCCGCCGCAGCCCTAATCGTTGCCCGTGGCGCTGCCCCCCATACTCTCACGAGATCGCTTGACTTCACTTCGTTCAGAGCGATGACATATTAAAAGAAACAAAAACCATCCTCCCCCCCGTCATTGCGAGGAGCGTTAGCGACGTGGCAATCCATAACCACAAAAGCCCGCTCATTAAAAATCAAACCAACCCCACACCGCAGCCCCATCGTTGCAGGTGGCGCCGCCACCAATCGACAAACTGGTGCGAAGCACACCTTTCCCGTCATCCCTCTCGGGCAGCCAGCTCCGCTGCTCGAGTCAAGGGATCCCCATCTCTTTTTTGTGTCATCCCTCTCAGGGTGCCCTGCTCCGGCACCCTGAGTCAAGGGATCTCCCACTCCGCTCCACGCTGCCACCCGTCATTGCGAGAAAAAACACAAGCCTCTACAATCTCTTTCTTACGCCCTATTCCTCTGATAAATCTGCTGAATAAATGCCTTTGTTCGTTCGTATGATATCTCCTCCGCAGCCATCCGATGCTCTCTCGCCCAAGCAGCAGAAACCTGCAACCTCCCAGCATTTGCATTAAAATTCTCAGACCAATTCCGATGATCCTGCCTATGCCCAAGAGAAAAATCAAATTCTTCCAAAAAATACCCATTCACATCCTGAATCCGTATTTTCCGTTCTCCATCTCTCAGCGAATTCTCAAAACTATAATAAGTTTTTAAAATAAAATAAGCCTTTTCCCTCTCCGGTTCTGTCAAAACATAATCATTATGCAAAATATTGATTGCCGCCACAGCATTATTACTCGACGTCGCTTTCTGAATTTTAATGTTTATCATCACCAAAATTCCCTCATATTCCGCATAGCAATCATAACTCGAATTAACCGTAGAACTCGAAATTTTACGAATTCTAATCTCACCCCTCCCCTCGTGTCCTTGCGTATAAACCTCAAGCTTAGTGGTAATAAACTCTTCCAATATAAATCCCGTCGCCGTTGAGGTTTCAATACAATTACATTCATCTTGCAACAAATTACAATCTTCAAGCCGCAAGAGCAATTCATTCCCATAAACCTTAAAAATCTCTTTCAGATAATGAATAATCCGAGCTTTAACAAAAACTAATTTATCCGCATACTCTCGACACATCTCACACCTTCTCTTTCATATCGTATGATTTCAAAATTGCCAAACCAATCGCTTTCCCCAAAAGACACGGCACCGCATTACCAATCTGCACCAACTGCCATTTTTTCGAACCACTAAAAATAAAATCATCCGGAAAAGACTGTAGCTTAGCCAGCTCACGCGGCGTCATCACTCTGTTAAGAATAGGATGAATATTTACCCCTCCGTGATTTTCTTTAACCGTACACGAAGGCTTATTCCAATCCACCTTTTTCCACGCATCACTATAGTTACCATAAAGGCTCTTCCCCACCGGAACCGCCTTAAGCCGCTCTTTCATCTCATCGCTTGTCTTAGCAAAAATATGATTGATAGCTTTATCTTCAGGCATATTTAAAAACTGTGCCAGCGCATCCCCCACTGTTTTATAAGTCCGCTCCTCCAAAAACGGTTTCGGATGAAAATTTTTAATCCCCAGTTTATTACCAATAAAAATCACCCGCCGCCGAAATTGAGGCACACCATAATCCGCCCCATCCAACACCGTCACATTGATATCATAGCCAATTTCTTTGTAGTCGTTGATGATTTTTTCTTCAATTTTTCCACCCAACATAGAGCGTAACCCTTCCACATTTTCCATCAACACAAAATCAGGGCTAACTTTTTTAACAATCTCCAACATATCCAAATATAAAGAATTCCGCGGATCAGTAACGATTCTATTCCCCGCCATACTAAACCCTTGACAAGGAAACCCACCAGCAATCAAATGAATATGTTTCCCCGCCACAGACTGGATTAACTCACTCTTTACCTTAACATCGCGAATATCTCTGTCTTTCACATTTTCACAAAATCCACGAATATGACCAAAATTAGCTTTATACGTTTCAACAGCTTGGGGCATAATTTCTACCGATTCCATCGGCATCATTCCAGCCATCACTAACCCACAGCTAAGCCCCCCTGCCCCCGCAAATAAGTCAATAAAATTAAAGTCACGAATTTGGTTATGATACCGCCACGCATCAACGCACGCCATTTCTTTTTCCACATCCACCCAATTCACAACATCCACTTTTTTCTTATTTTTATTTATTTCAGCAGATTTTTTCACATTAACCGCCGCCATATAGTCTTGATAATGCTGTTCAGATTCTTTTTGCCAAATCTCAAAAAAAGATTTTTCAATAAGCGTTTTATTACCTTTTTTAATGCTTTTTAATTTTCCCGAAGCAACTTCTCTGCGCACAAACTTCACACTTTTATTCGTTAATTCAGCAATTTCATTTATAGAAAAAAAACACCGCTCCAATCCAAACTCACATTGCATCAAAAAAAAGCCCCATATTAAATTCTATTTTATCGTCATCATCCCCAAACTACAAAATAAAAACAGAAAATGCACTCAAAAACACAACCTTACCCACGACTTTTTCCACCATTCCTCTTTTCTGTGTCATCCCTCGGGGCAACGCCCCGTCAAGGGATCCCCCGCTCTTTTCTCTGTCATCCCTCGGCTTGCCTGCAAGCCGTCAAGGGATCTCCCTCTTTATGCGTCCCTTCCCCCCGTCATTGCGAGCGCCCCCGTAAGGCATAAGCACGGCGCAATCCATAAACCAGTGACGCAGTCACTCCATACCTGTCATCCCTCGGCTTGCCCCGCAAGCCGTCAAGGGATCCCCCTCTTTTTCTGTGTCATCCCTCGGCTGTGAAACAGCCGTCAAGGGATCTCCCGCTGGCATCCGCAGCCCTAATCGTTGCCTGTACTACCACTGCCACCCGATGCCATCAATTCGCTAACAATCGCCTCTTGTGCACCTTTAAGTGACGCCACAACCTCACGCGCACCCAAAGCTTGATAAATCGTCCGGAAAATCACACACGCCGCCACAAAAATCTTTGCCCGATTCGCCCCCACATATTCCGATTTAGCACGTTCCTCATATGTCAACGGCAAAATTTCCGCAATCACCGCATCCAAATCCGCCACAGCAACACACTTTCCATCTGCCGCAAATTTATCATACCCCGGTTGTTTCAAAATCCACGCAGCCAAACGCAAAGGAGTCGACGATGTCGCAATCACCGCCGCATCAGTAAAATCAGGATACGTCCGCACCTTAGCTAAAAAATCCACCAACTGCCGCTTAACTTCTGTTTCCAGCGCCAAAACGCCCGCCGCATCATAATCCTGCAACTGATACATCTCCGTTGCATTGCGCGCCCCCAACGGAATAGAATATGTTTCCAAAATCTCAGGCGTCGCAGTATTGGTCGCAAAACTCACCTCAGTCGAACCGCCCCCCAAATCATACACAAACAAATACTTCGGTTCTTTCGGAGCATTCAAACACGCCCCCTTAAGCGTTAAGCGAGCCTCTTCAAACTCGCTAATAACCTCAACCTCAACCCCAGAGCTTTTCTTCACTTCCGTCCGAAAAGCCTCCGTATTCGCACTCATCCGACACGCCGCCGTCGCAATTGCCCGATAAGACACCACATTATAAAGCTGCATCATCTCCGCAAAATCCATAAACGAACAAATCGCCCGTTCCATCGCCTTAGAGCAAAAACATCCAGCCTCAGCCAGCCCTTCCCCCAACGCCACGTGTTTCACATCCCGATACACCGGCACGCAATTCTCATCCACAATCAATAGCCGATTCGAATTTGTCCCCAAATCTATCGCAGCAAACATCGGTTTATGCTTTGTGTTTTTTAGACCGTCCATTTCTACCTCTCCTGTCAAACGGAAAACGTCCGTTACGTTTTTTAACAAATTCATTTTTCTTCGAATGCATCAAATCAAGCAAAATTCCTTCGCGAATACCACGATCCGCCACCGTAATCTCCGAAATTGGCCAAAACGTCGTCAATGCCTCAATAATAGCACATCCCGCCAATGTCAAATCAGATTTAGACTGACCAATACAAGGATGCTTACAGCGCCCATCAGCGCCCATCGTCTTGATTTTATTAACCGTTGCCGCCACATCCGGTGCTGAAATAGCGATTCCATCAACCGCCGAACGATTATACCGCGGTAGCTTAAGATGCACCGCCCCAATCACCGTCACCGTCCCCGATGTCCCAATAACTTGAATCTCTTGGTTAGCAATCGCCTCATTGATATGATGTTTCTCTTCAAATTCCGCTAAAATATTTTGTGTACGATCCACCACCGTAGAATATTCCATCGTACTCATCTCGTGCCCCGCAAAGGCCTCCGACACCGTCACCACACCATATGGCAACGAAACAAATCCTTCAATAAAAGTTTTCCCCAAATCCGTCACCCGCGCCAAAGAAATCTGGGTAGATCCTCCGCCAATATCAAACACAAGAACCCGCTTAATGTTACGATTCAAAAGCGGCAAACATCCCACCACTGAAAGACGCGCTTCTTCTTTAGGGGAAATAATCTCCAACTCAATTCCTGCTTCACGCTTTGCCATCTCAACAAATTGCGCCACATTTTTTGCCCGCCGACAAGCCGCCGTCGCCACAAAGCGTGATCCTGTAATTGGTGAATATTCGTTAATTACGCCACGACAAACTTTAAGAGCGTGAATCGTCCGCCGCATTGCCTGTGGAGACAATTGATTATCGTTAATAATCCCTTCACCCAAACGCACCACTTTTGAAAAAGTCTCCACCACACGAAACGACGTTGTCGTCGGTGTTGCCACAACCAAGCGACAAGAATTTGTGCCCAAATCAATCGCCGCATAATTACTCTGCGCAATTGAGGTCACCTTATCTTGCAACGGTAAAGACTTCTCCCCCCGCTGATATTTTTTCTTTTTTCGTTTATCCAACAGTCCGTTTTGCTGTTTCAATTTATTCTCCGTATAGTTTTTTATTACTTCTTATTTTTTAATCGTTCAACAAAATCAACATAATAATAACATCTTTATTTTTTCTCTACCATCCCCCATCATCGCCCGTACGCCCCGCACTGCCATCCCTCTCTCTTCTTTCTGTGTCATCCCTCGAATGGCAACGCCATTCGTCAAGGGATCTCCCTCTTCACACCGCAGCCCTACTCGTTGCAGGTGGCGCTGCCACCGTCATTGCGAGGAGCGTTAGCGACGTGGCAATCCATAAATACCCCACCATACTCTCACGAGATCGCTTGACTTCACTTCGTTCAGAGCGATGACATATTAAAAGAAACAAATCCATACTCTCTTTTCTGTGTCATCCCTCGGCTTGCCCGCAAGCCGTCAAGGGATCCCCCTCTTCAAGCGTCCCTTACCTCGTCATTGCGAGGAGCGTTAGCGACGTGGTAATCTATACTCTCACGAGATCGCTTGACTTCACTTCGTTCAGAGCGATGACATATTAAAAGAAACAAATCCATACTCTCTTCTTTCTGTGTCATCCCTCGAATGGCAACGCCATTCGTCAAGGGTTCTCCCGCCCCAAGCGTAACCCCCTCAGGACAGTACCTTAACTTAACACATCTCCGCGCGTATCACTTGCCGTAGCTCATCAATACACACCAACTTCTTGCTTTTCTTATCCATAAAGTGCCAATAAGCCCAGCCATTACAAGTTGTCGATTTCTGCGCTGCCGCCCCCATTTGGTGAATAGAGCCAATATCATCTTTGAATTTAATCGTCCCATCCGAACGCACCACCGCTTTAATCTTCTTTGAGGTATCGTATAACACATCTCCCGGAGAAATCAAGCCCCTTTCTAACACGGCACCAAATGGCACTTTCGGCAACTTACGTTTACAAGTAAACTCTAACGCTGTCGCATCGTCACTAGGCTCAATCGCCGCCAAACGCGCATTAGCACCTTTAATGTAACTTGCATCACGTTCGATTCCAATAAACTTGCGCCCCAAGCGTTTCGCCACAGCTCCCGTCGTCCCCGTTCCAAAGAATGGATCAAGAACCACATCCCCCACATTAGTAGACGCCATAATAACACGATATAAAAGCGCCTCGGGCTTCTGCGTTGGGTGCAATTTTTCACCCGTATCAGCATTTTTAAGGCGTTCTTTTCCCGTACAAAGCGGAATTTCCCACGTCGAGCGCATCTGCACATCGTCGTTCATCGCCTTCATCGCCTCATAGTTAAAAGTATATTTCGCTTTCGGATTTTTTGTCGCCCAAATCAACGTTTCGTGCGCATTCGTAAAACGTGTCCCTTTAAAGTTCGGCATCGGATTCGTCTTATTCCAAATAATATCATTAAGTATCCAAAATCCCAAATCCTGCATAATATACCCCACACGGAAGATATTATGATATGAGCCAATAACCCATATTGTTCCATTGTCCTTAAGGATTCGCTGCGCTTCAACCATCCACGCTTTCGTATAGCGGTCATATTCAGCAATACTTTCAAAGCTATCCCACTCCTCATATACCCCTTTCACATCCGTATTATCTGGACGTTTCAGAGCATCCCCCAGCTGCAGATTATAAGGCGGATCAGCAAAAATCACATCCACCGAATTATCGGCAATTTTCTTCATCGTCTCAACACAATCAGCGTTGATGACCGTATTTAAAATTTTTTCTAAATTATAATGGCTCATAAGCATAATCCTGCTAAATTGGCGTTACCCACACCATAAAACACATTTAGTTAACATAATCTGAACACCCACAAAAAATATTTTCCACCTCCTGTCATCCCTCTGTCGTTTCTCTGTCATCCCTCGACTTTTCTCCGTCATCCCTCGGGGCAACGCCCCGTCAAGGGATCTCCCTCTCCAAAAGTCCCTCCCCCCTCGGAGCAAGAAGGACAGGTGAGGGGGAAAACAATCCATCCCCTTCCGTCATCCCTCTCAGGGTGCCCTGCTCCGGCACCCTGAGTCAAGGGATCTCCCGCTCCACACCGCAGCCCCATCGTTGCACGTGCTGCTAGCACCGTTGCCCGTGGCGCTGCCACCCGCCGCCACCAATCCACAACCCCAATGCCACCACTTGCATTTTCTAGCACAACGCCTATACTACCCCAAAACAGAAAGGAAATCCAATGAAACACCTACTTTTTGCGCTAATGCTCATCGCCACCCCCACCTATGCCAAAGACATCCCCAACCTTGCCCAAAACCCAGAAACCGAACTAAAAAATGATAAAATTTACTTTTTCGCTCACTCACTTTGCAGCTCTTGCAAAGATGCATTTGTATATCTCGAAACCCGCCATAAAGAGCTCAACATCCCCATAACAGATATGAAACATCACCATAATCTAGAACTCTATAAACAATGTGTCGCAAAATTTAACATCCCCAATCAAGAGCTAACCCTCCCTTTGATATGCATAGGAAATAACTATGTAATGGGATGGAATAATCAAACCAGCCCCACCCAATTTGAACAAGCCTTAGAAGAATTTAAATAATATAAAAGGAGCCGCAATGTTATCTGATATCGAAATCTCCAACCAAACCACCCCTGATAATATCTGCAACGTCGCCGCTAAATTAGGCTTATCGGCTGACGACCTCGAGCTCTATGGTAAATATAAAGCCAAAATCTCCCGCCAAACTCTAACCAACCTCCCCCTATCCCGTCAAAACATCCTCATCCTTGTCACTGCCCTCACCCCCACTGCCGCAGGCGAAGGCAAGTCCACCGTTTCCATCGGCTTAGCAGACGCCTTAAGAAAACTCGGCAAAAAAACCGCCCTATCGTTGCGTGAACCCTCCCTCGGTCCGTGCTTCGGCATCAAAGGCGGCGCCACCGGCGGCGGCTGGTCGCAAATTATCCCAATGGATGAAATAAACTTAAACTTCACGGGAGATATCCACGCCATCACTGCAGCAAATAATCTCCTCGCCGCAATGATAGATAACCACATCACACACGGCAACGAGCTACAGTTCCAAAAAATATTTTTCAAACGTTGTCTAGATTTAAATGACCGCGCCCTAAGAGAAATAAGAATAGGCTTAGGCGGTAATGCCAATGGCAAACGCCGAACAGATAATTTTAATATTTCGGTCGCATCAGAAGTAATGGCAATTTTATGCCTTTCCAAAGATTTAGCAGATTTAAAAACAAGATTAGGAGAAATTGTTGTTGGCGAAAATAAATCCGGCGCCCCGATTCGCGCCAAAGACCTAAAAGCAAACGGTGCAATGACCGCCATATTAAAAGATGCCATATTACCCAATTTGGTGCAAACCTTAGAACACACCCCCGCCTTTGTTCACGGCGGACCATTCGCCAACATTGCCCACGGCACCAGCTCCGTCATCGCCGCCCAAACCGCTCTCAGTCTAGCGGATTATGTCGTTACCGAAGCCGGATTCGGCGCCGATTTAGGAGCAGAAAAATTTTTTGATATCTTTGCGCGCAAATCTGGTTTATTTCCAAATGTTATCGTACTCGTCGCCACCGCCCGCGCGCTCAAAATGCACGGTGGCGTCGTTAAAGAAAATTTAAGCACCGAAAACCTCTCCGCAATTGATGCCGGTTTCAGCAACTTAAAAACCCATATCAATAATATAAAAAAATTCGGTTACACGCCAATCATCGCGCTTAACCGCTTCAGCACAGATACGCCAACAGAGCTCGAACACATTAAAGAACTGTGCAAAAAAGAGGGAACAACCGCCATCATCTCTGAGGGATGGGAAAAAGGTGGCGCCGGTTGTCTCCCCCTCGCCCAAGCCGTCCTATCAGCAGTATCCTCCCCTCAAAACCGCCATTGCGAGGAAGCGTTAGCCCTACGCCACCGCTTAAGAGCAATCAACAAACCATCTCTGCTCTACCCCGATACCCTGTCGCTGAAGGAAAAAATCGAAACCATCGCCAAAGAAATCTATAATGCCGCCAGCATTAGCCTACCGCATAATGTCAAACGCGATATCGCCAAGTTTACCGCGTGGGGTTATGGCAATCTACCTGTTTGCATTGCCAAAACGCAAAACTCTATCTCACACGATAAAAAGCTATTAGGCGCCCCCAGCGGCTATAATTTCCCAATAACCGAAGTCCGACTATCCGCCGGAGCTGGCTTCATCGTCGCTATCTCCGGAGCAATAAACACTATGCCAGGGCTCCCCAAACACCCTGCCGCCGAAGATATTGATGTCACCTCCGACGGCATTATCACGGGTTTGTTCTAACCGAGCCACCAAACCGTAGCCCTTTATAGTCATATTAACTAAACGGCGACCAATAACGTACCCACGTTACATCCGTCCCCGCATTAGAAATACTATGGTAAACACAAGTATTCACAAGGTCAATACGCCCCGCCCAATACTTGTCTGTATATTTATAACCATTACCAATACGTAATTTCTGCCCTGTCGGGTCAAATATTATATCATCAGCAGAAACCCCCAATGACCACTCAGACAGCTCTGGCAAAGTATCAAAGGTATAAGTCTCATCATTATCCTCCAGATAATACAACTTCGTCCCTTCGTTAGCCATCTGAATAACCTGCACCCAATAAATAGAATTATCCGTAGCAGCCACACCTCTCACATCATATGTCGTCGTTAAAGCCCAAGAATCACCATTAACACCAAACCCACGATTATTTTCTGACTCATCACAGAAAATATACTGCATTCCACTTTTATATTTTTTCACAACTCTGGACACCACTTTTATATTCACCGGAAAATATTGTCCCTGCGGCATCGCTTTTGAACTAATTAAATATCTGGTATGATAAAAAGATGACATATATGGATAAGAAAATACCGGATCATTCACAACAGTAAAGCTTTGTGTAAACACTTGCCCCACCCGCTGTGCTGGCACATTAAATTCTCCGCACCAACGATATCCTGCTTTAGCCTCAGCAACATCCGCACAAAACTTATCATCATAATAAAAAAGATGACAAACCGTATCTTCCTCTTCTAAAGGTTGATTTCTGGCTAATAATCCCGGATAAATCTTAGGTAGATTTTCTTTTGCCTGCCAACGGATTTCATTGTTTTCAAACATAACCAATCCACCAGAAAGATACATCTTGCCGCCCCAATATTCCGCTCTATCACCACTCAAACCAAAATTAGCGCCAATAAATGGATTATAAACATTCTCCAACGAGAGTTCTTCAGCCCAATCAGCAATAGCCGGCAAATTATCTAACGTATAATTCTCCGCTTCATCTGCCAACACATAAAGCTTAAGAGTACCATTATCAAAAATCGCCCGAAACCAATAAATACCACTCTCAAACACCGTTGCCCCTAATTTCCAGCCACCGCTGTCCACGCCAAATTTCTTATCTTTCATCCCAATCGGTGGACGATTTTGCGAATACCAAATCGTTTGCACCCTCTCATCACCATCAAAATACGCCTTTTGAATACAGTCATAATATGGATGGTCAATACATATCCCAAAACGAACATAATTGACTGCAGAAAAACCGCTCACTATTCCAGTTACATAATCCACACGGGGTTCCCCCACCTTCACAATATTATAATATCCTTCAGAACTCACCAGATAGTTTTTCCCCTCAGGCATCAAACATCCCGAAAAATCTTTAAACTTATGATAATCTGGCAACAGTCCACCATCCACAAATATCAATGGTGCCGCCGCATTTGTGTTTATCACGCCATTAACACCAGCATATGGCTCCATCGCAATCGTTTCCGCCATATCTGCATCAATAGATTTATTAACCGTCATATCCCAATAACGATCTTTCATCGCCTTAAATTGAAACGGCATATTTTTATATACTTTATATATTGTCATCTTACATCTCCATTAAAATAAATTGTATCCGGTGTTGGGGTAATAGTTACGTCATAGCGACAAACCTCTGGCAAAAGCGTCCGTATCTCATACATCCCCTCCTCATTTGCTTCACTGTTCACAAACCCCATCAAACTAAGCGGATGAGCATCATTCCACGCCTCCGCATACCATCTGTTGTCTTGAGCATTCAGCCGATACACATACACATAAAAACGATACGAATGATATACGGTTATCGTTATCGATGACATATCGTCAGACAAACGTGCCAAATAAGCAAATCTTCCATCATTTTGCGGCAAAGATAGAAAGTCAATGAAAAACTCATTAAACATCCCATTCTCAAATTTATAAAACCGTATCTTCGTAAAAGACCCTACAATCAAGATTTTTGTCTTATTATTATAAGATACCCGCGCCTTCGTCCCAATCATCGCTTTCAGACTATCAGGCAAATCATCCGCTGGCTCCAATCTATAGCCATCCAAAATTTTATACATATAAAAAGTAGTTTCTACCGTCTCACGCGCACCCCCCGATCTCATCACAATATAATCACCAACACTAGTCCCCGTTGAATATACCGAATTAAGTGATGACGTTATTGTCCCAGTGTTCAATAAAACTGGCGCCGCATAATCCGTCACATCATAAAAACTATACGTATATCCATCCATATTATAAAATAAAATATTTCCATCCAAAAGAAATGACGTTTCCATACGATAATAAGATAGAGCAAAACCATTATCTTTATCTATCTCACCTGTTTCTTGATTATATGTCGTCAGTTTGCTTGAGGTCTGCGAATAAGCTTTCCCCGGAGCAAAAACAATACCCTCAATTTTTTGCTGATACCCATTTCCTTTAAGAATATATGAAACATTATTGAAAACCGACCATACCATATCTTCCTTAAAAAACACCGAGTTTGCATCATTATGATTAGCAGCCCCCACCCTAACAAACTTCCATTCCGGTTTAACCGCATCATAATCCAACCGATAAAGCGTTGTCACAACATTAACATACCATTTGTTATCAATATTATAAGGAACTGGGTATTGGATTGCCGAATCCCCCCAGCTCCCAAAAACACCATCGTTATTCCCATAGATATGTTTATTAAGCCAAATTTTATCTCCAACGGCAATTTCACCGCCGGTATTATTAACCGCATAAACAATATCCGCACCATCACCGCCACTCGACGATGATTGTTTAACTAAACTATTTGTTTTTCCAAACATAAGTTTCTCCTTTCATCAAAATAAAATTAAAGCGCCAGACAGCCCAAACCATCTAACGCCAACCAAAAATCTCCCCCTATCATCCCTCTCTCTTTTCACTGTCATCCCTCGGGGCAAAGCCCCGTCAAGGGATCCCCCTCTTTTCTGTGTCATCCCTCTCAGGGTGCCCTGCTCCGGCACCATGAGTCAAGGGATCTCCTACTCCACACCGCAGCCCGTCATTGCGAGAAGTGAAACGACGTGGCAATCCATAAAAAAACAAGCCCCAAACCGCAGCTAAAGTTATGCCCGTGGCGCTGCCACCAATCCACAGACCAGTGACGCAGTCACACCTCCCCCCGTCATCCCTCGGCTTGCCCCGCAAGCCGTCAAGGGATCTCCCTCTTTTCTCTGTCATCCCTCGAATGGCAACGCCATTCGTCAAGGGATCTCCCACTCCAAGCACACCGTCATTGCGAGGAGCGTTAGCGACGTGGCAATCCATACTCTCACGAGATCGCTTGACTTCGCTACGCTCAGAGCGATGACATATTAAAAGAAACAAAACTATACTCGCTTTTCACTGTCATCCCTCGAATGGCAACGCCATTCGTCAAGGGATCTCCGCCCCCGTCATTGCGAGGTGCGCCGTAAGGCAGCAACCGTGGCAATCCACAAACCAGTGACGCAGTCACTCCTCCCCCCGTCATCCCTCTCGGGCAGCCAGCTTTGCTGCCCGAGTCAAGGGATCTCCCCCCTCCAAGAGCATACCCCCCAGCCACCTCAAGACATAAAAAAAGACAGAGCCCCGCCCTGCCTAAATAAAATTAACCCATTGTGCAACCTTAATAACATACCTCTGACATAATGTCAATATTTTTTTCATATATGAAAATAAAAAACTTTTTTCCTCACTTTTACACTCTCCCCCATCATTGCCCCCCATAACTGTAAATTTAAACCAAAAAAGCAGGACCATCGCCCTGCTTTAAAACAATAAAATTTTACATTTCAATAAGGATGGAGAGAAAAATAATACGCCATCACCCCCTCCCCCATTCGCTCGCGCAACACATCCTGCGCATCAAAACAAATAGAATGGAAGGAAAGATACGTTCTCACCACCTCTTCAGAAAAGTTCTTCGCTAGCACCACTTCCGCCTGCCAACACAAACCGTGTTCAGGAGAATAGCGGGAGATAAGTTCCTTGGCAAGATGCGCATTCCCTCGCTGCAGCAAAGCAATCTGCGCCTCATCCGAAAGCCAAAATCCCTTAATGTACTTGCAAACTGCCTCCACCGACGCCAAACGCACAAATGAAACATCATCACGCTGCCTAAACGTCGTCAAACAGTCATCGAGATTCTTACTTGCCAACACCTTAAAGAGCCGCTGCTCATTTTCCGGTGTAAAACGATATCCCCCCACGCCATAAAGTGTCGCCGCGTGCAGCTTAAGCCACTGAGCATCAACATTATGCCTAAAGAGCAAATCCTGAGCTTCGGGTGCCAAGGGCGATGTCTTGAGCAAGATTTCAAGAAAACCTCGATTGAACATCAACAACACAGCCACCTGCAACTCAGCGGGCAAAGCAAATTCCGCCACTGCCTCCATCAGTTGGTCAAAATCAACCGCCGTCCGCGCCTTTTGCTTAAAGCGATTGTAAAAGCGATACATCAACGCTTTAAAAGCCGCTTCTTTGCGCAGGCTAATCACCGCACGCAACACTTCTTTACTGATGTAGCGCCCTTTAGAAACATAGCCCTGAAACAGCGTCGAGTTCGAGTGTTTGAGCAGTTTTAAAACCAGCTCATCCCCCTCCAGCACATTCATCGCCGTATATGGGCGCAAAATGCTCACCGAAGCCTTATCAAGCACATAGCCATCATCCCAAAATCGGCGGAGTTTCATAAAATCCTGCGCGACCTCTTTCAAGTCTTTGTCGATGATAAACTTCTGCGCCGCCTCCGAGAGACCATAGTAGTTAATGTACATCTGGCGCATTTCACGCGGAGCCTTCTGCAAAAAAGCCACCTCCGCCCCCTCGCTAAAGCGAAAACGGTTGATATAGCTTTTAACAGCCTCTGGCAAAAAATGCTCCAGCAAAACCAATTCTTCGTGACAGTCCAGCGGACGTTCCAACGTCGTACTGTCGAGATAAGCCTTAAGCTCATCTGCCGCATTACGCTCAATAAGCGAAATTATTTTTTTTGTCATAATAAAAAAAATTATATAAAAATTAAACAATCTAATATATTTTCCTACTAAGGAATATACAGCCTTAAAAAAATTAGTCAACTATAAAAAGGTTGACTTTTCCCCCAAAGTGTTGTATTTAAAAAGGAATGAAACCCAAATAAGGAGCCAAAAAATGTTAAAAAAATCGAGTCTGTTATTAGCCTTAGCAATATTGCTCAGCGGCTGCACCAGAGAAGTTTATTTACAGGCTGTCCCTTGCGCTGAGGGTAATTGCGAATGCCCGTGCATTTCTGAAACACGCGAGTGCTGCCCCGAAACAGCAATGATGACCGAAACCATCCAATATCAGGTTTATGACGTTCCTGCCAGAGAAGTCACATACATTCCGTGCCCCACGAAAAAAACAACAAAAACAACGACAACCACCCGTACGTGTCGTAAAGTATGTCGTGAAGTCCGTACAAATTAAATAAACCATTTCAACGCTTAATTAGCGTGATACACCTAACTGCCGTCCTCCTCCTTCGGCAGTTTCTTTTTATGCAAGTTTTACCCCCATCCAACCGTCACTGCAAGCCTTTCTCTTCCCCCCGTCACCCCTCTCTCTTCTCTGTGTCATCCCTCTCTCTTCTCTGTGTCATCCCTCTCAGGGTGCCCTGCTCTGGCACCCTGAGTCAAGGGATCTCCCACTCTAAGCGTCCCTCTCCCCTCGGAGGGGGAGGGTGTAGGGTGAGGGGGACAATAATACATCTATATCCCGTCATTGCCCGTGGCGCTGCCACTGTCATCCCTCTCAGGGTGCCCTACTCCGGCACCCTGAGTCAAGGGATCTCATCGCCCCAAGAGCACCGTCATTGCGAGGCGACAACGTCGCCGTGGCAATCCATACTCTCACCAGATCGCTTGACTTCACTACGTTCAGAGCGATGACATATTAAAAAAACTCTCTTTTCTCTGTCATCCCTCTCGGGCAGCCAACTTTGCTGCCCGAGTCAAGGGATCTCCCACTACCACTCGTATCACTTCTCCTGCGGCGGCATATCCTTCAACGTAATCTCAAACGTCTTCCCGTAATACTTGAGCAACATCCCGATAACTTCCCAACGCATTTTTCCAATCCCAAGCTCGTGCGATTCAATCCGCTCCGGCAAAACTTTAATCGCCGTACTTACTTCCTCTAGCTTAAGCTTGCGGGAAATACGCTCCTGCAACAACGCCGCCGCAATTTTAGTCTTAAACTTTTTGCGCATCGTCTTCATACGCTGATGACGATGGTTAATTTCTTCTAATGTAAAAGTAAATGTCATAATTTTAAACTCCTGTTTAATGTTAAAACTAATGGCGCTAGAAAATCCAGCGCCAGGGAGTTCAGAAATCACCACATAATGACTCTTATAGCCTTCAATATATAGCCATAAGCTCCCTGACAATACATCAAGGACATTTTAATGTGGAGAGCCTCTGACAGCCCTGACGACATCTCTGCCGACCCACATACTATAAAACAAAATTCATAAAAGTAAAGTTAATTTTTCCACTCTCCCTCTCTTTAAGCGTCCCTCCCCCCTTGGAGGGGGAGGACAGGTGAGGGGGACAATAATACATCCTTACCCCGTCATTGCGAGGTGCGCCGTAGGGCAGCAACCGTGGCAATCCATACTCTCACGAGATCGCTTGACTTCGCTACGCTCAGAGCGATGACATATCAAAATAACTCGCTTTTCTCCGTCATCCCTCGGCTTGCTCGCAAGCCGTCAAGGGATCTCCCACTGCCATCCCGCTCGTTAAAAATCACACTCTCCCCACGCCGCACCCCATAGTTATGCCTGTGCTGCTAGCACCGTTGCCTGTGGCGCTGCCACCCGCAGCCCTAATCGTTACCGCTGACACCATCAATAACAGCACGCACGCGTAAACAATAAACCCGACTACTCCACTCACCCAACTTCACATAATCTTTCTCAGTTGTCACTAAAACCAAATCTTCAGCCAGCGCAACCTCACTCATTGCCGCCATATCACTTTCCGAATAAACATAATGGTCCGCAAAATCACGCGTCCGCACCACCTCAAACCCCTGTTCACGCAAAGTCTGATAAAACTTTTCCGGATGCCCAATCCCCGCAAAAGCAAACACCCGCTTATTAGGAATATAGCACAGCTCCACCTCCAAATGTCCATAATACACCGGCAAAGAACACTTCGCCGCTAATCCAGTTTTATCCTCCCCCATAATCAACACATAGTCCGCTCTTTTTTGTCCATCCTCAAGTGTTTCACGCAAAGGACCAGAGGGAATAATCCGACCATTACCAATCCCCACCGCACCATCAAACACTAACCAGCTCTCGTCTTTATAAAGCCCCGGATTTTGAAAACCATCATCCATAATGATAATCTCCGCCCCCATCAACACCGCCATCCGCGCCCCAATCTCACGTCGTGGAGCAATAATCGTCGGCGCCACTTGCGCCAAAAGCCTAGCCTCATCGCCGGTTTCTTCAGGCGAGTGTTCCGCCAAATCCACCAACACATTTTTCAGCTTACCTTTATATCCACGCGTCACAAAAAAAACCTTTTTTCGCTCACGCTGATATTTCTTCGCCATCATCATCGCCACCGGAGTTTTACCAACCCCACCCGCCGTAATATTACCAATACAAATAACTTTTGCCTCCGAATGGTATGACCTGCCGCGCCTAATGCGTCGCTGCGTTGCCCAGCCATAAACCGCACTAATCGGAGCCAACAAACACGGTAAAAATCCCTCTTTCATCCAAAACTTAGGGGTTCTCATCTCAAAAGCTCCTTTTTCAACGCCGCCAAAATACCATCCAATACCGCAGATTCTCGAACAGTCCAAGCATATGCATCTTGCTGCCGTTCAGCTAATTTTTCAGGCTCGTTCAGAAGTATAATAACTTCTTCAATCACATCCGCCGCCGTTGCAACCTGCCAAACTGCCCGCGCCGCCTTAGCCCGCGCCAACATCTCAACAAAATTCTGCGTACTCGGACCAACAATCACCGCATTTTTATCACGCGCTGGCTCCATAAAGTTTTGTCCACCGTGGTTAATCAGTGATCCCCCCACAAACGTTACCGCCGAAAGCGCATACCACAGCCCCATCTCGCCAATTGTATCCGCCACATAAACCGCCGTATCAGCATTTAACACCTCGTCCATAGAACGCAGCGCCGTTGTAAACCCTTTATGTCGCAACATCTCCGCAATCTCTTTACCCCGATTCGGATGTCGCGGCGCCAACAAAATCAACACCTCTGGCACCGCCTGCTGCAACCGCTGAAAATGCGCCGCCAATTGCTCTTCTTCATTATGATGCGTCGAACTAATAAAAAACACTGGTCGCTCGCCAATCTTTGCTTTAAACGCCTCAAGCTTCGCCTCATCCACTGGCAACGGCATCCCCGCATATTTCAAATTACCATAACAGTCCGCCCGCTTTGCCCCCAAGAGTTTCAACCGATTCTTATCCTGCTCTGATTGACCTAAACAAAGATTAAAACAGCCCAAAATCTCCCGTATCACAGGTTTAAAACGCTGCCAATTCTGAAAAGACTTATCCGATATCCGTCCATTAACCAAAATCAGTGGAATCTTTGCTTTATGTATTTCCGACACCAACGCCGGCCACAATTCAGACTCAAACCATAACACCGCATCCGGCTTAAAATGTACCAATAATCTCTTTGCAAACCGCGGCACATCAAACGGGATAAACTGATGAAACGCTCTCTCTGGCAATCTTTTTTGCATAATTTCCGCCGAGGTCAACGTTCCCGTTGTCACCAAAATCGAAAGTTCAGGATCTTCAGCCAAAAGCTTATCAATCAGTGGCAACATCGATATCGCCTCCCCCACCGACGCGCCGTGTAACCAATAAAGCCTGCCCGCCGGACGAGGATGTGTATATTGCCCCACCCGCTCATTAAAACGCTGCGGATGCTCCTTACCAATCCGCCGCCGTTTTTTGATATAAGTAGCATTCAAAAGCGGAAACATCGCTGTCATCAAAGCTTTATACATCCCGATAATCATTTTTTCTTCTCCTTTTTTGCCTTTCGCCGTTCTTTAGGTACAATTGGCGGCACTATCCCACAAGCCGCATCAGCCTCTATCGTCAGCTGATTAAGCTCATCTTCAAACGCCAAACGTAAGCGTTCCATCTCCACCTCATCAGCATCTGCCGGCACAAACAACGGTTTTGTCCCTCGCACCAAACCATCTGCAAATAACCGCGGCACCAACATATCATCCCAATTGCGCCGCAACACCCGCGCCCCTTTAGAGCTATAAGTAAAACCCATCACCGGCTTACCTGTTTTTTGAGCAAAATAAATCACACTTTTTTTAAGCCGCATACTTGGTCCCGTCGGACCATCCGAAATCAATGACACCACCGTCCCCGCATTAAGTTCTTTCACAATATCAAGTGCCGCCGCTCGCGCCTGTCTATCACTAGAACCATCAATACTAAAAATACGAAACATCTTAAGCAACCGTGCAATAATCCGCCCATCAGCGTGGGGAGAGACCAATGCTTTCATCATCCGTGGATTATGCCAAAAATAAGGTAACATCAACGCTCGCCCGTGCCAAGTGACAAATATTCCACCATTATGTTTAGCAATCATCTCCTCAAACTCGCGTATTCCCTGCACATCAAAACGACCGGTTTTTCCCACCAGCCACACATACACACCAGCCATCGTCCCGATAAGATAGAGCACCACCGGCAACCGCCCAATATAACGAATAAAATGTTTTATAGTCCTTTTCAAATTCATCTTTATAACTCAAAAAAAGTCACAATTACAGTCCTAAAATATTCCCCTTCTTCCATTTTCGCAAGCATATTTACACATTTATACCCCCCATAACCCCGCTCGTTAAAAATCATACTCTTCACCCGCCGCAGCCAAACCCGTTGCCCGTGGCGCTGCCACCGTCATTGCGCCCTCTTTTTTTGTCATCCCTCTCAGGGTGCCCAACTCCGGCACCCTGAGTCAAGGGATCCCCCTCTTTATGCGTCCCTTCCCCTCCGTCATTGCGAGGAGCGTTAGCGACGTGGCAAACTTCTCTTAACGTTGCAAGGAAGGAACGACCACAGCAACGTTTAGT
>JAMPED010000028.1 GCA_023665325.1 Acetobacter sp. | reverse complement strand
CTTTTTAGGCCCATATAATCAATATTAAGACTCGGATTATTGCAGATACCAATTCTAATTAAATCGATTAAAGAAACCTCTTTTTTGATTGAAATATTATCTTCCAAGCACCCTACTGGTGTTTGTGCTTTATAAACATCAAAGACATCTAATGCATTTACCTTTTCAGCAGTTAAACCTGTACAAAGAAAAGCCGAAAACAATATTTGGCGAAACTTCATCTTTTTACCCTTTACATATATATAAGTTCGCGTTATAAGGTAAAATATTATCTTTAACAAATCTTTAATTTAAAAGGATTTTTATGGCTGAAAATAGAGCTGAATATGCAGAAATTTTAAAAGATATTTTGAATAAACAAGTATCTTTTAATGTTATCAAAAATGAAATAGAACGTAATGATCGAGGTTTTATGAATATGTTGTTTATGACAACATTTCGCCAACTTACCTTTATTAAAACTGAAGTTTTACCCCTATTTGTTAAAAAGAAAATTCCGCAAAAGCAAAAGATATTAGAGTATCTGCTGTACCTTGGTTGTACTGAAATTCTTTTTATGAACACACCTGATTATGCAATTATTAACTCGTATGTGGATGCTGCAAAAATTAAAACTGATAAATTCGGAGCAAATTTTATTAACGCTGTTTTACGTAATGTTTCACGACAGAAAAATAGACTTTTAAACGAGCGAAAAAGTGGTTACTTCAGTAAAGATTTTTTACAAATTTTGAAACAAGATTATACTCCAACCGAAATTACCGAAATAGAAAAATTTGCCGCTATTGAACCACCACTGGATATTACTGTTAAATCTGCAATATCGTGGAATAAAGTTGATAGCGTGCTTCTACCTACAGGAAGTTTTAGATTGCCGGCAAATACTAAAGTTATGGAACTTAGTGGTTTTCAGCAGGGTGAGTGGTGGGTACAAGATGCTGCTTCTGCGGTAGCCGTTAAATGTTTGACGGATTTAAAAGGAAAACGTGTATTAGACCTTTGTGCTGCCCCTGGAGGAAAAACAGCACAGTTATTAGATGCGGGGGCAATTGTAACAGCAGTTGATATTTCGGAAACTCGTCTCTCTGTACTGGTTCAAAATATGGAAAGATTAAATTTAACAAAAAATCTGACTACTATTTGTGCTGATGCACTTTCGTTTTTATCTGATGATAAGTTTGACATAATTCTTGTTGATGCTCCTTGTTCTGCAACAGGAACGTTTCGCCGTCATCCTGAGATGATGCATACCAAAACACTTTCAGACATAAAGAAACAAGCTAACTTGCAGAAAAAAATACTAGAACACGCACTCTCTTTATTAGCTCCTCACGGGTGTTTGCTTTATGCAACTTGTTCGTTAGCTAAAATTGAGGGAGAGCGACAAATCAACCAATTTATTAAGGCACATCAAGAAATTGATATTTCTCCAATTTCTTTAGTAGGAACCGAAAATATGTGCACTAAAGAAGGTTTTTTACGTATTTTACCACAACATTTGGCAGAATTTGGCGGAATAGATGGCTTTTTTGTGGCGCTTTTAAAAAGAAAGAATTAACATATTTGTGTTATGATGGTATTTAAGAACCAGTATATCCAATAATGGAGGCATTATGAGTGATTTTTTAATTTATGGTATTGGCGGTTTGCTGATTTGCTTTACAATTGCCACTTTTTTGTTGGATAAAATTGATGCGGAGCTAATTCCTGAAGATTATGAATTTCAACTTGATCCATTTTGGTATATCATAAGTGTTATGCTTGTGGGAGGGGTGAGTGCTTTCATTTTTTTCCCAACATTACAAGATACACTCTATTCGTATAGCCTATTTGATGTTATTGTCCCTATTATTCTTGCTGCGATTATCTATATAAGTTATCTTTTAGGAATAGGATGGTTAACGAATGTCCTAACATTAGGAGCGGCTGCTATTATGATTTCTGTTTTGCCGAGCACATTTCGCCTATTTCCTGAGCAACTGGAGCTTTGGCAAGAAAAAATTGCTATTATATTGTTTTTATTTACCCTTTCCAAAGGTTTTGGTTTGCTAAATGGTTTGGGAGGTATTGCCTCTATGCAATTTATTGCGATTATGCTTGCTATGGTTATTTTGGTTTATTTTGGAGCTTTACCACAAATTTTAGGTATTTTGGCATTAGTTTATGCTGGAGCAATGGTTGCTTTTGCATTTTTTAGTTTTCCACCGGAAAAACTAATAATGAATGATGGCGCTTTTTGTTCATTAGGGTTTATTGTTGGTTGCTTGATGCTCTTTAGTGCTGTTGAATATGCTGAGGTTTCTTTATTTATTGCTGCATCTTATTTATTTACAGAGACGGGATTAGTTTTGTATCGACGATATATTGAAAAAATTCCTTGTGCAAGAGGTTTTATGTGTACATCTTATTTCCTTCTTTCTAATGACGGAGAATATGAACAAGGGGTTATTCGCGGTGTTTTCAAAATCTTAGTAATTGATTTAGTTTTTGCCACCATTCAAATTGCTGCGACTGAACGTTTGGCTTTTCCAGTATTTACTATTGCGCTTAATTTATGGCTTTTATCAATCTTATCTGGGGATACTAAACCAGAAGAGTTGTTATCTATTTCAAGATGGGGTAAAAATGCTATAAAGAGTGCTTTAACTAAACAGAAAAATAATAAAAAAAGCCGTAAAAAATAACTTATGACGAGGGTTTGATGGCAAATTTTATCAAGGTTTTATTTGGAAAGGATACTGCGAGCAAAAGACTTTTGCCTAAAGTTGAAACGCTTAAAATCGTGGTTGTTGAATTTGCCGAATATGGCAACTATGGTTTTGGTCAGGCTATGGTGCGATTATTACAAAAAAATCAATATTTTAACGTTCGTTATTTTGATGAACCATTTAATAAGAATTTTCTTAATTTACAGGGGCGAGGCTTTTTTGATTTAGTTGATGCTGGAAATATGATTTTGCAAAAATTAAATGCAGATGTTATTGTGTGGGGATATCAAGAAGAAGCAAATATTCGCCTCAACTTTCAAACAGCCAATGCTTATTCTGACTGGGAAAACGTGGCTTGTTCTATTGTTGAGAGTCTGTTTATTCCTGCAGAATATTTTGAACATATTAGCTTTTTCCCCGAAGTATTAGAGAATCTTATTGCTGGCACTATTGCGGCGTCTATCAGCGAGCAACGAATCGATTTGCGTCATTTAAAACAAAAACTTTTGAAAAATACAATTTCTGGCTTTGTGTCTGGATCTGATAATGAAAATAATAGTTTAATGCTTTCACCATACGCTCTAAATGCGACAGCTCTTATTTATCTTAGCCACATACAACGTGAACTTACGCAAAAAAACTTTGATACTATTAAAGAGTTGTTGCAAAATGCCCTGTCTTATAAAAATCAGATTATGCAAAATGTACACTTAGGGTGTATTTATAAAAATTTAGGTCAACTTTATGAAACAGCTCTTAAGCAGGAATTGGGAGGGTATTGGCAACTGTTTCGCGAGGCAATCAGCAATTATCGTACAGCTCAAAAATACCTTGATCATTATAATTATCCATACGATTTTGCTATGATTTCATTTAAACTTTCGCAATTATATTTCAGATATTGGAAATTCAGTAATGATATTCAAGCACTGCGTGACGCGGTACATTATTTGCGCGAAGCTGAAAAAACTTTTACTCAGATTTCTTTCCCTGAGCTTTGGTCTAAAATTGAAGGTTATTTGGGATTTTATCTTTCTTTATTGGGATTATTTTCCAAAAGTAATGATATTTCCAAACTGGCGATTAAGAGCTATAAAAATAAGCAGCAAGTATACCGAAAAGAACTTTATCCTGTTGCGTGGGCGAAAATTCAGGAAAACATTGCTAACGTTTATTACAATATCGGAAAAAATGCAAAAGATAGAACAGCTTTAACTGAAGCGATTGACTATTATCAATCTGCATTAAAAATATATGAAAGCAAAAAAATGCGGCAAGACATTATTGTTGTCAATAATAGTATGGACAAAGTAATGAAAGCGTGGAAAATGTAGCAGATTTCTTAAAAGTTATATCTAATTAAATACAGAAAAACCCTCGATAGTTTAATACCGAGGGTTTGATTGTTTACAAATGTACTTTTCTGGTCATTTTATGAGCTGCCAATACTCTTTAGGACTGAATTCTTTATGCCATTGTTCTGGATTTGATATCATCGGTATCTGCACATCCAGAAAAGGTTTTCGCATTCTTGATGACATTCCCAGTTCAAAAGAATCTTTATTTTCAGGAGGATATTGTATCATAGGGTACTGACACTCTGGAAAATCTTCTGCCACGTATCCCATTGACACTAGCTCCATACAGTCATAGATAACCATCGGTAGATAGTTTTCCCACCCTTGCACACTTTGAGCATAATTTTTTGCAAATTGATAAACGAAGTGTTTGGGGGAATATGCATAATTTGCATTTTCTTTAATACTGATGAGTTGCGGACAAGGATATGGGAGTCGACAATAATCTTTGCCATCTTGTTTTAATAGCAGCCAAGATGCATTATTTTTCTTTGACCATCTGTTTGGAAAGCTTTCTGGCAAGTGTCCAAAATATGCGCCCCATATATAGTCATCTCCTTTTATTTTAGAGTTTCTTGACATTAAAATATCATAAACCATCGTCATAGGCGCACCCTCAACTTCACCTTGTTGCAAGACTGAACTTAACATTCTGTTAAACGAGATAAGAGAATAAAATGTTACACTCTCGCGTTTATACAAATTATCTACAGCAACAAGTACATTGCATAAGCCCTGTTTTTTAACAAAAAGATATGCCCAAAAGCTAAAACAATTTCCAATCCCGGAGGCAAGCCTCTCAGAATTTTCTGTGTCGTATTGATTTATAAACACAATCCACGGATGCTCTGGAAAAAGTTTCTTCAGAGTTTTCAATCTGAAGTCCAATATCCAAACTGGACCGCCCATTGTAGAGCTACCATACGTGCTACTACCGATAACTTTTTCAAAAATATCCCATAATTCAAAGGACCAAAGCTCTTCGCTAAGAACTTTGCAAACCCATTGTGGAAAATCTGAAATTACCCCCTTTGCTTGCTCCTGACAAAGAGTTATACTTTTTTGCAAAGTGTTTCTTAATGAATAGTCATTTTTCATAATTATATAGATTTAATTAAACATAAAAATACTTTTATTCTTTTTACATTACTTAATCTATACTTTAAATGCAAGTTTAAATTACCTCGCGGCGACCGACTTTGTCTGCGGGGGTTATGATGCCTTCGTTTTCCATACGCTCAATCAATGAAGCTGCTTTGTTATATCCTACACCTAAACGGCGTTGTAGGTAACTTGTGGAGGCTTTTTTATCATTACGGACAATTGCCACCGCTTGGTCGTATAAATCTTCCTTGCCACTGGATTGCCCCATTGATGTTTGGTCAAATAATGCTCCGGCGTCTTTATTTTTCATTTCAAGTTCTCCGGCTGTTACATCGTTTACATATTCTGGTTCACGTTGAGATTTAATAAACTCAACTACACCTTCTACTTCAGCATCTTCAACAAAACCGCCGTGAATACGCTGTGGGCGTAAACCTGCTGGCATATAGAGCATATCGCCTTTGCCAAGCAGTTGCTCTGCACCTTGTTCGCCTAAAATGGTACGACTATCAATTTTAGAGGTTACTTGGAAGCTGATACGAGTCGGGAAGTTTGATTTAATGGTACCGGTGATAACATCTACAGATGGACGCTGGGTGGACATAATCAAGTGAATTCCTGCAGCACGTGCCATTTGGGCTAAACGCTGAATTGCGGCTTCAACTTCTTTACCGGCTACAAGCATTAAGTCTGCCATTTCATCAACAACCACTACAATATAAGGCAATGGCGTGGTATCCAGCATCTGCTGCTCATATTTTGGCTTACCTGTTTCCGGATCAAATCCGACCTGAATGGTACGCATTGGTTTTTCGCCTTTATCACGCAATTCTTTAAGTTTCAAATTATATCCATTGATATTACGTACTGACAAACAAGCCATTGCTCTATAGCGTTCTTCCATCTCGCGAACTGCCCATTTTAGCCCTAATACAGCCTTAGCAGGGTCGGTGATAACCGGTGTTAAAAGGTGAGGAATTCCATTATACATCGAAAACTCGAGCATTTTCGGATCAATCAAAATAAATTTACATTCTTCCGGTGACATTCTATATAGTAAAGAGAGAATCATCGCATTAACGCCTACAGATTTACCCGAACCTGTTGTACCAGCAACGAGCAAGTGAGGCATTTTTGCTAAATCAGCGTAGACATTTTTTCCACCAATATCTTTACCAAGTACAACATTTAAGGCATTTTTACTGTCGGTAAAGTTTACATCTTCTAATAAATCTCTAAGCCATACTGTTTCCCGCTTAGTATTAGGTATTTCAATACCGATGGTATTTGACCCCGGAACGACCGCAATACGTACTGAAATTGCTGACATTGAACGTGCTATATCATCCGCCAAACTGATAACACGGGAATTTTTTGTTCCTTGTGCTGGTTCAAGCTCAAACAGAGTTACAACCGGACCAGGGCGAATTTTAACAATTTGTCCACGGACTCCAAACTCTTCTAAAACTGCTTCAAGTTTGCGAGCTGTTTCGTTTAACTCTTTTTCGCTGATATTTAAGCCTAATTTTTCTTTAGGACGCTTTAATAAGTTGATATCTGGATATTGGTAGCCATTTCTATCTGCCTTTGTTTTGCCAGCAATAGAAATAACCTCGGCTGATTTTTTAATATTTTTATCATCTTTATCTTCAACAGCTGACATTACTGGTTCTTTGCGAGTCTTTTCTTTGTTTTTAGGTGCTTTTGGTTTTATTTGTACGTCTTTATTACGATTAAACAATTGGCAAACAAATATATAGCCCCTATATATACTACCTACAATCAACAAACATATTTTTCGCGTTACCCCCCCCCACTGCTTTAAAGTTATTCCAGTTGCCAAATTAAATGACATTATTGTTATAAGAAACAATAAAGCAAAAGTTGTTGTATTTTCATATCCATCTAATTTCCAACTTTTGAATAAATCATTTAATGATTGAGGCAAAAGATGGCTAAATTTACCTAATAAATTTATTTTTTCTAAGGCAACTGCCGCTGTTTGGTACAAAACACCAGAAAGTGAAATAACTCCTAAAACTAAAGCAAATAAACGAATTCTGAATTCCAAAATTTTCTGATGCTTTATTAGTAAAAAGCCCCAAACCATTACAGGAATTAAAAATACGAAGATAGCAAATCCAAAACTGTTTACTATAAAATCTGCACTATAGGAACCGAAACGCCCCATAAAATTACTAATTTGTGCTGAATTTGAAACATTAAAAGACTCGTCTGACGGATTATAGCCAAACATACCTAATATTAAACTTACTGCAAATATCCATAAACAAATACCTGAAACGACACTTAATATTTTTATAAGCACGCTATTTGCTGTTTTTTTTGCAGTTTTCTTTTTACTTTTCTTTGCCATATATCCCTCTAGTTTTAACTTCATTTTGAAATGATTTTAACGCTAAATTTTAAACAAACTATTAACACAAAAGTTTATGTGTATAATCTATTTTGGCAAAGCTATGCACATCGTGAGGATTTAAATCTTGACTTTCAAGGCAAGTCATTTAGCTTATTTGCATAAAAAACAATTGGAGACTTAAATGAAATATGCATTTGTTTTCCCTGGACAAGGCTCACAGTTTGTGGGAATGGGGAAAGAATTAGCTGAAAATTTTAGCTCAGCTAAGGATGTTTTTAACGAAGTTAATCAGGCATTAGGACAAGATTTATACAAAGTTATGACGGAAGGTCCTGACTCTGAGTTAACAATGACGACAAATACTCAACCAGCTTTGATGGCTGTTTCTATGGCTGTTGTCAGAGTTTTGGAAAAAGAATTTGGTATCAACTTGAGAGACAAAGCAGCATACGTTGCCGGACATTCTCTTGGTGAATATTCTGCGGCTTGTGCTGCTGGTGTATTTTCATTGGCAGATACTGCAAAACTTTTACGTATTCGCGGTGATGCAATGCAGCAGGCTGTTCCAGTTGGAGTTGGCGGTATGGCTGCTGTTTTAGGTTTATCATTCAAGGATGTCGGTGCGTTAGTTGAAGCGTGTAATGATTCGTCACATTATTGTGTTGCAGCTAATGACAATTCTGATGGGCAAGTTGTTCTTTCCGGACATATTCAAGCTATTGAAAAAGCCGTTGAGATTGCTTCTGAATTTGGTGCTAAAAGATGTTTAAAACTTCCTGTTTCTGCACCATTTCATAGCCCACTTATGCAACCTGCTGCTGAAACTATGGCTCGTGCATTTATGGAAGTGGAAGCAAACAATGCCCTTATTCCGATTGTAGCAAATGTATTAGCTGCGCCTGAAACAGGGAAACAAGAAATTATCAAAAACTTGGTTGAACAGGTTACCGGTACCGTAAGATGGAGAGAAACAATGGCATTCTTTGGCGCAAATGGCGTTACAGATATTGTTGAGCTCGGCGCCGGAAAAGTTCTCTCCGGTATCGCCAAAAGAAGTTTGAAAGAAGCAAACTCAATTTCAGTTTGCTCCATTCAGGAAATTGAAGAATTGGCAAAAAATCTATAACTTTTTAGAGAAAAGGATATTTAATATGTTTAATTTAGATGGTAAAATCGCGTTAATTACCGGTGCAGCTGGAGGGCTTGGTGATAAAATTGCGCGTACATTACACGCACAAGGTGCAACATTGGCTTTAACAGATAGAAATCTCGCTCCGATGGAAAAATTGAAGGCCGAGTTAGGTTCTCGCGTTGAATGCTTTACAGCTGATTTAACAAACTCTGATGATGTTAATAATCTTGTTAAAAATGTTGAAGAAAAAATGGGGCGCATTGATATTTTAGTTAATAATGCAGGTTTAACCCGTGATAATTTATTTATGCGTATGAGCGATGAAGATTGGCAATTGGTTTTGGACGTAAACCTTTCTGCTGGCTTTAAATTAGCTAAAGCAGCTGTTCGTGGTATGATGAAGAGAAGATTCGGTCGTATTATCGGTATAGCCTCTGTTGTTGGAGTTATGGGCAACCCTGGACAAGCTAATTATTCTGCTTCTAAAGCAGGTATGATTGCTATGAATAAATGTTTAGCGCAAGAAGTTGGCTCTCGTGGAGTTACTGTAAACTCTATTGCTCCTGGCTTTATCAGAACTCCGATGACGGATGTTTTGCCTGATGACGTTAAAGCACAACTTTTAAACAAAATCCCACAAGGTAAACTTGGCGAAGCTCAAGATATTGCAAATGCTGTTGCGTTCCTTTCTTCGGATGAAGCTCAGTATATTACAGGTCAGACCTTACACGTTAATGGTGGTATGGCAATGATTTAAGGCCTATAGCCTAAATTCTAAAGCGTCAAACATTATGTTTGGCGCTTTTTTAATAAAAAAACTTTACATTTCTGATAAATTTTATAATCTTTATTTGAGGACGGGTGTTCCGTCCTGAGGTGTGGTAGCCTCTCAGCAAGCGTCCGTGTAAAAGACGAAATTTTTGCACGCCTAATCTAGTCGATACTATGACTGGAAGGCGGCAAAATACGCTTATTTCAGTCAATATGTCGCACTATCTTGCTGTAGTTACCAACTTCCAGTCGCTTTTTATAAGCGGCTTTTGTTTTATTACAAATAGGAGTCGACTATGAAATTATTTTATTCCAATCAACAAGGGCGATCAATGATTGAAATGTTAGGTGTACTGGCGATTGTTGGCGTATTATCCGTTGGAGGAATCGCAGGATATTCTAAAGCAATGGCAAATTATCGAATAAACAAGCTTATTGAAGACTATTCTTTTTTCATTAACGGATTGATTGCGAATACCGACATTATTCTGAAAGCTAACGAATACCATATCGCACCAGCGTTATCTGGTCTAGGAATTATTCCTGATAGATGGAAACTTAAAGGAGCTATCATTTATGACAATGAGAACAGAGAGCTTTTTCCTTTTGTTGTCGATAGCATTACTTTAGATTATCGCTTCAAAGCAGCGAAGACAAAAAATGTTGATAAAGATATACAATTACTTTGTCAGAAACTCTGGCTCAATATCGTAAAACCCTATGCAGACTCAATATATACTGCAGCACTATTCCGTGGTGAAACCCAACCTAGCTCCTACTATTGGGGAAGCCAATACTGCAATATCTCAAAACCTTGTTTATCTATTTTAACCCTACCTAAAATTACAGAGTTATGCTCTTCGTGTTTAGAAGATACAAGATGCTCGATAGAAATTAAGTTCAAGTAACTTTCTTGCATACATTCATTTTATTAACAGGCTTATCCACAGGCGCGAATCGCTAATATGCGATTTCGCGCGCTTTGGCATAAAAAAGTAAAAAAATATTAAATATTTTACATTTTCCCATTGATTCCCATAAAATCCTATGTTATACCATAACTAATGTGTGCACAATCAGAGAAAACGGTAATGAAAAAAACATTTTTGTTTTTAGATACAATCATCAATAAAGTAGACGCCAAAGGACGCGTTTCTTTGCCATCAGATTACCGTGCCATTGTTAAAGAGCTCTCAACTGAAATTGTTTGTTATAGAAGTTTAACCGCCCCCTGTATTGAGGGTTGCACTGAAGATTTACTTGAGAAGCTAGCAACAGACATTGAGAACAGCACTGACTTTTTTTCTGAAGCACAAGATGACTTAACCAATTTGATTTTCGGAGATGCTAAAAGATTTAGTTTCGATTCTACTGGTAGAATTATGCTAACTGAAAAATTATTAAAACACGCAGAAATTACGGATTCAGCGGTTTTTGTTGGTAAAGGACGTAAATTTCAGATTTGGAGTGAAGAAAACTGGGCTAAAGAAGAACAGCGTATTCGGGAAAAGATTAAACTAAATCGCCCGTCTCTCAAACTTGAGGAGGGAAAATAATGCAGACAGCTACTCGCCATATTCCAGTTATGCTCCAAGAAGTTTTGCAAACACTTTCCCCAAAAGATGGAGAGACTTATGTTGATGCAACTTTTGGCAATGGAGGATATACGGAAGCTATATTAAAATCTGCTAATTGCCGTGTTATTGCCATTGATAGAGATCCATCTGTTCTGCCCAGAGTTAACGAATTAAAAGCACTTTATGGTGATAGATTTAGCTTTAGAGCAGGTACATTTGGAGAATTAGACACACTCATTAACGAATCTGTTAATGGTGTGGTCTTTGATATTGGTGTATCTTCTATGCAATTAGATGATGATTTTCGCGGATTTTCTTTTAGTAAAACAGCAGATTTGGATATGAGAATGTCTATGTCTGGTACTTCTGCAAAAGATATTATCAACACTATGCCCGAAAAAGAATTGGCAGATTTAATCTTTCAATATGGCGAAGAAAAGAAGTCCCGACAAATTGCACACCGAATCGCCCTTTATCGGGAAACAAAAGAAATCTGTACCACAACAGAATTAGCTGAAATTATTTACAGTGTTCTGCCTAAAAAATTTGGTCAAATAGATCCAGCTACACGTACTTTTCAAGCGATTCGTATTGCAGTTAATGATGAGCTTCAACAACTTAAAGATGGCTTATCCGCTGCTGTTTCCATTATCGCTTCTGAAGGGCGAATCGTTGTTGTAGACTTTCATTCATTAGAAGACAGAATTATCAAAAGTTTTTTTGCAGAGAACGCACCCAAAAAAGTCCATACCTCACGTTATAAAGTTATGGAAGAGTGCTCTGTAAATTCTGATTTACCTTTAGCTTTTGCATCTAAAGTTATTATTCCAACAGAAGAAGAATGTAATATTAACCCACGTGCACGCTCAGCAAAATTGCGTTACGCCATCAAAAGAAAGGAACTAAAATAATGAGCAATGTTAAGACTGCTATATCTATTTTATGGTTTTTATTTACGATAGTAATTGGTTCCTACTATTTCGTTTTAACCAATGATGTACAGAATTTGGAAAGAGAATTAGCCCAAATTAACAATGATATCAAAAATGATATCCGTGATATTCATATCTTAGAGGCAGATTGGAGCGAATTAAATAATCCTGAACGTCTGCAAAAACTTGCGGCAAAATATATTTCTTTAGATTTTATCAAACCTGAACAAATTATTAACTATTCTGCATTACCATTAGAAGGTGAGTTGATTGAGAATCCGACAATGTTTGCTAAAAATAACAGAGTTTTGCGTCAACTCGCTAATTCTGAACGATAAATTTAGATGGTTGCAAGGTGTTAAAAGTTAGCTTATCCAGAAAAAAGAATACATTTATTTATGAACCTGGGCAGGAAATTCACTTTTCTGCTGGGAGTTTTGGTTGGGAAACAGAAGATGAGGCCGTTAACGTATGTCGTACCCGCATTGTCTACATCATCGGTTTATTTTTACTTATTTATTTTATTATTATTTTCAGAATTTTTAATGTATGCCTTGTAGATGGCATCCAGCTTAGCCGCAAAGAGGTGACATATTATCGCCCACGTAATGGTGTTATTTCTCCAGTTCATCGTGCAAACATTACAGACAGAAATGGCATTGTTGTGGCAACGAATTTGCCTACAGTTAATTTGTTTGCGCTGCCTCACGAGGTGAGCAATCCTAAAATTGTAGCAACAAAACTTGCAGAAATTTTTCCCGACACAAGTTATGATGATTTCTTTATTAAACTTACTAAAAAAGCAAAATTCGTTCCATTAAAGCGTAATCTATCTCCAGCACAGCAAGTAAAAGTTAATGCTCTTGGCTTTCCTGAATTAGGATTTGAAAACAGTGAAGTACGTGTTTATCCGCAAAAGGAACTTTTATCACATATTTTAGGTAACACAGATATTGATTCAAATGGCATTTCAGGCTTGGAAAAATCTTTGGATACACGATTAAGCTCTTCAACGCGTGATTTGCATCTAACGATTGATTTAGGTGTGCAGTATATGGTTCGCGATGAATTGATGAAAGCTAAAGAGAAATTTAAGGCTGAGCGTGCTACCGCTATTGTTATGGATATTAACACTTCTGAAATTATTGCATTATCTTCGGTTCCTGATTATGATTTAAATCGTCGTGATTTTAGGGATAAAGATATTAAATTTAATTTTGCTACTTTAGGGGTTTACGAGGCTGGTTCTGTTTTTAAGGTTTTTAACACAGCTTTAGGGTTAGATAGCGGTAAAGTTAAAATTACGGATAGTTTTGATGCTACAAAACCGCTTAAAATGGGACGACATAAAATTACAGATTACCGCGTTCCTGCAAAGTGGCTAACCGTTGGTGAAACCCTTATCCATTCGTCTAACATTGCTTCTGCGCAGATGGCACTTAAAGTTGGGAAAATATTGCAAATCCAATTTTTGAAAAATTTAGGTTTTTTTGACAAGATTGAGAACTTGGAGATTTACGAAAAAGGACGCCCTTTGCACCGCAGTGAAAAATTTTGGCAGGATCATACCGTTGCTACAACCGCTTACGGATATGGTATTTCAGTTACACCTATGCACATTATCACTGCTTTTTCAGCTATTCTTAATGGTGGGATTTATACACCGCCTACTCTTATATCTGAAGGAGTTGAACGTAAAAGTCGACGTGTCGTTTCAACTCAAACCTCAATGGATATGCGTAAACTTTTGCGGGATGTTGTTATTTATGGCTCTGGGAAAAGTGCAAATATTGATGGCTATGAGGTTGCCGGAAAAACAGGAACAGCCAATAAACTGGAAAACGGTAGGTATGTTAAGGGTAAAAATATGACCTCATTTGTATCTGCATTTCCAGTTTCTGACCCTAAATATGCGGTGATGGTAATTATTGATTCTCCGAAAGGTTTGCCTGAAACGTTTAATTTTGTAACTTCCGGATGGAATGCCTGTCCGACTGGCGGAAAAATCATATCCAGAATCGCACCTAAGTTAAACATTGCTCCAAATTTTGATTTGCAAACTCAACGTGAAAAAGTTTTAAAAAGTTATGGCATTAAAAACTAAAGTACTAAAAAAAACTTTTTTAAAACTTTAGTTTATACACAAATAGTATAGTTTCTTATTGAAATATTTACTTTTGTTACTTAATTTAGGAGGTGTCTAGTTGTTTATGAGATGTCTCAATAATCAACTTCGTTTTTTAACCATATGGAGAAAATAAATGAAAAAACTTTTAAGCTTGCTTTGTGCAGTTGTTTTATTATCAGGCTGTTCTACAACAAGTAGCTGGTTTGGTGGTAGCGATTGCCAGTCTAAACTTGCACGTGAGTTTGCTGAAAATGCTGATACAACTGTTTACTTCGCATATGACAAGTCTAGTTTGTCTGCCGAAGCAACAGCTGCATTGGACACTCAAGTTGAATGGCTGAAGAAAAATCCGAAAGTAAACGTTGTTGTTCAAGGTTACTGCGATAAAAGAGGTACTGCAGAATACAACCTCGCTTTAGGTGAGCGTCGTGCCAATGCTGTTAAAGCATACTTGGTTGACCAAGGTATCTGCGCAAGCAGAATTACAACTGTTTCTTACGGTAAAGAATATGCATTCCCAGGTGATACTGAAGAAGCATACGCAAAAAGCCGTCGTGGTGTAACAGTTGTTGAATTAAGCAGATAATTTAATCTGATGATTTCTAGAAAAACGTATTCGCAAGAATACGTTTTTTTTGTTGAGTTATAAAATTTTCAGCGTATATTTTAGTATAGTTTGTTGTTTTTATTGAGGGATATTATGAAAAGAATTAACCTATTTTCTGATGCATTGTTGTTAGCATCTGTTTTCACTTTTACTGCATTAGCTGATGATACATATCTTAGGGATGAATTAGACCAAATTAAAGATGATATTGTGGTTTTGCAACGGCAGATGTATAGAGAAAAAGCTGAATTAGATGCCCCCAAAGAAGAAGTTTCAGATTTTCACGTACGATTTGGTGAATATGATCAAATGATTCGGGATATGAATGGAAAGGTTGAAAATATTGAGTTTCGATTGAACAACTTAGAAAAAAAGATGGAAATGATTGATAAGGATATTGATCTACGTTTTTCACAATTGAAAAAGCAAACACCTCCTATTGCTTCAGATTCTACTACTCAAACAGGTAATAAAAAAAACACTAATACAGCAAAAGCACCGGCAGGTGTTAAGCCTAAAGAGCTATATGAAAAGGCATTAAATGATTTAAAAGCTAATAAACTATCTGATGCTGAAACAAAATTCTCACAATTTTTAACATCTTACCCTAAAGATACTTTAGCTGGTAATGCTCAATATTGGTTAGGAGAAGTTTATTATAAGCAACAAAACTTCGCGAAAGCTGCTGTTGCATTTAAGGAAGGATATAGCAAATATCCTGAAGGAAGTAAAGGACCGGATTGTCTTTTAAAACTTGGGCTCTCAATGAAAGCACTTAATAAGAAAAGTGAAGCTTGCACAGCTTTTGTAAACTTACCAACTATTTTTGGAAAGGTTAATCCGGACATTTCTGCCCGTGCAAAAAAAGAAGCTGAGGCTTTAGCGTGCAAATAATTCGTAAGTTTTTAACTGATAATAATATTACAGCAAACACGTTTGCAATCGGGGTTTCTGGGGGAGCAGACTCTCTTGCTCTAGCTTTAATGTTTAAGGAAGAATTCCCTCAGTATCGGATTATTGCCTTAACTGTAGATCATCAGCTACGCCCATCTTCTCATAAAGAAGCTCTTTATGTGGCAAAAATTATGGCGCAATTTGATATAGAGCATCATATTCTTATTTGGGATGGAGAAAAACCTCAAACAGGCATAGAAGAACAGGCTCGGATTGCTAGATATCGTCTTTTGTGTGATTGGTGTATAGAAAATAATATTACTTATCTTTTAACTGCACACCACGCATACGATCAGGCTGAAACTTTTTTGATGCGCTTACAACGTGGAAGTGGTTTATTTGGACTATCTGGAATGGACGATGTATCTGTTCGAGATGGTATTTTTCTTTTACGTCCCTTACTTCATACACAGCCAGAAATTATGAGAAATTTTCTTAGAACCAGAAACATTGAATGGGTTGAAGATGAATCGAATCAATGCTCTGATTTTTTACGTGTTAAGATGCGCCAGACTTTGCCGTTAATTGAGAAACAAACATCTATTACACCATCGCGATTGTGCGAAGCAGCAGAAAATTTAAGAAAAGTTAAAGCTTTTATTGAATATACAGTTGATGAAATTATCCAGTCAAAAGTACATCAGTGGGGAAAATGTGGTTTTTCTTTTGACTATACAGAATTTTTGAGTTGGCACAGGGAGCTACGATTTTATATTTTGCAAAAATTGCTGACTATTTTAGGTGGGCAGATGTATTTTCCAGAGGCGGACAGTCTTAATATATTATTGCATCAAATAAATCTCCCTAATTTTTCGAGCGCCACTTTAGGAAAGTGTTACATTATCAAAGAAGATTTAAAAATCTGGATTATCAAAGAATATCGAGATAGATTTTATTCATATTCTATTGCTGATTGGGAAATTTATGTTAATAAAACACCTGAGGTTAGAGGCTTGAAAATCCCACATAAATTACGTGTAGCTCTTCTTCTTGAAAAAATATCATAAAAAATATAAAAAAAAGCTTGCATTTATATTTTTTGTTGGTTATAAGTGTTTTTGTTCCGATGGGGGCGTAGTTCAGTTGGTTAGAATACATGCCTGTCACGCATGGGGTCGCGGGTTCGAGCCCCGTCGCTCCCGCCAGGAACGCAAAAAGCTGTCTATCAAGACAGCTTTTTTTTAGTTTTATCTTTTCTAATGTAAAAAATATTATTCTTAAAAACGTTTTAGTCAATAAACTCTTTTTAGTCTTATATTATATATCTTTTCAAGTTATGATATAGCAAAGATATCGAGTATATTTATTCAAGTTATTTGAAGAAATTTATATCGACTTGATTATATTGTTCCCAAACTGTCCCTAAGATACCGCATTTTACACCTAAAAAAATCTTTGTTTCAGCATTTAATGCTAGTATATTTTCTAAATCTGCAAAAACTTTTTTAACAACTGGAAAATTATCAGGCTGTAGTTCCCATTTTTCACCAGCTTTTATAACATCCCCTTGATAGAGAATAAGAGTGTTATCTAAATAGTATCCTCTAGGACAATTTTTAATAATTTTTTCAATTTTGGTTGTAGAGATACCTGCTGTTAATAAGATTTCTCGATGTGTTAAGATTGATCCCGGTTCAGCCCATAGTATTCCAGCTTTGGGTAATATAATGAATGCTCGTCTTTTTTTATGATAATTTGCAATTTCTATATCCATTGATATCTCCTTATTTTAATGTTATTTATTACATTCTATATTTTCTAATCTTAACACTTTACTAATATGATTTTTTATGCACGATATTTTACCAATATAAACAACTATATTAAACAAAACCCCTGCTAATACAAGCAGGGGAAAGATTTAGTGGGCTCTGGGAAAATCTGATATGTTGTTCAGATATCCTTTATATGCGGGACTCTTTGCATATATGTCGCACTTACCATTGAGGGTCAACATATTGCGCAACACTGCATCTCCCTTCATTTCAGCTAATGCAGCATCAACGATTGCTGTTTCTGCACAAGGTTCGTGGCACATTGCTTCTATATTGACATTGCGAAAATTAGAGAGCTGTACAAACTTACTCCCTAATTCGTTTTCTGGTATTTCCGCGAGGAGTTTAGTATAGAGAGATGTATCAATCTCTCTTTTGCTCTTAACCTCTGGGAAAACTTTATCCAAAAAACGAGATATCTCCCTGTCTTCGATGTAGGGTTGTCCCCACATTGCTGGATAATGAGCCTGTATCTGAGAAAAGTCGAACAAAGAGCGGAGCTTGCCTCCATTCTCTTTTGCCTTTAAGCAGATATAAACAAATAGCTCCTGCGCGTATCTCGGATTGCAGAAACACAGTTCCTGCATAGTGCATCCACTAGGAAAACGACGAAAGAGATTTGTTTTCGCAAGAACAACGGCAAGAAGTGCTGCCCGCTGATCATTTACACCCAAAAGCTCCTGCTCCATTTGAGCGAGCTTTTGCAAATAATAACTGAAAAGAATCTTCTTTTTCATACAATATAGCTTTAGTTACAATAATAAATTATCTGATTGCACGATATGATTTAAACCTCTATTTGTCAAGGACTACTTTCCATTATTTGACATAGTTGACAAAAAAATATTTTTGTGATATGTTCACCAGCATTATATACAATTTTGTGAGGTATTATGAAGCCTTTTCCTAAAAGATTTTTTCCGCTGTTATTTTGGTATCTCAAAATTTTTAAATGGCGGATTGCTGCGTTTATGTTATTGATGATTGTGGCAGCTGTTTTATATAATCTTAATGTGCGCTTCTTTTCAGAGATTATCGGAGAAATAAAATCAGATAATCCCTATAGTTTCAACAATGCTCTAAAATTTGTTTATTGGTTTGCAGGATGTAGCATTGCGGCAATTATTGCCAAGCATTATGCTACGTATTTTACGGATGCGTACTTTCTTGTTCCTGTCAAGAGCAGAATGGAGCAAGATTTGTTTTCTTACCTTTTAGGACATAGTTATGAGTTTATTACCTCTAAACAAAGCGGGATGTTAATTGCGCAAAAAAATGATGTTAAGCAATTACCAGAAATGTTAAACCGTTTTATGTGGGATTTAGAAGCTATATTTGATATTTTGGTTAAAACAATTTTGCTTATCCTTATTTCTCCTGTTATTGGTATTGGGTATTTTTTGCTAGGGGTAATGGTTATTTTCCCTGGAAAATATTTCAGCAAGATGTTAATCAAAGCTAATAAAATTCGTGCTAAAACCTCAGCAATCGTTAGTGGTAGAATTTTAGACACGGTTAACAATTTGGAACTTGTTAAACAATTTTATAATATTGAATACGAAAAACAACGTTTGAAACCATTATTGAAACAAGAATATGACCATACCATTAAAGCAACTATTATCTTTTTTAAGCAATTTACAGCTATTGGTGTAGCAGTTAGTTTATCTTCTTTTCTTCTGCTTGTTACTGCGGTATATTTTTGGAGTATGGGGCAGATTTCAACAGCAGATGTGGTATTTATTTTGATAACACTAACTGGTGGACTAAACCAAATTGCAATGATATTTGAAAGTTTGCAATATTATAAGGTACAGATTGCAAAGATTGAACAAGGACTTGAACCTTTTGCAGTTACGCATAGTATTATTGATGTGGAGAATGCCAAAGACCTTAAAGCAAAAAAAGGGGAAATTGTATTCAAAGATGTTTCATTTACATACGCTAATAAGCGCAAGCCCGTATTTAAAAATTTTAATCTGACAATTCATTCGCAGGAGAAAGTCGGAATTGTCGGCGAATCTGGTTCAGGCAAAACAACGCTTATTAACTTATTACAAAGAGCATACGATATACAAAGCGGTCAGATTTTGATTGATGGTCAAGATATATCTACCGTAACTCAAGAAAGCTTACACCAAAACATTAGTCTTATCCCGCAAGATACGGTGATGTTTAATCGTAGTATTGCTGAAAATATTGCATTTGGAATGCCGAATGTTACCTTAAAGCAAATTAGAGTGGCTGCGAAAAAAGCATACGCAGATTATTTTATTGAGGTAAAAGAAGGCAGATACAATGGTTTTGCCGGCGATCGAGGGTGCCAACTTTCTGGCGGAGAACGACAGCGAATCGCCATTGCCAGAGCGATTTTGAGAAAAGCACCAATTTTGATTCTAGACGAAGCGACATCGGCTCTTGATAGTGAATCGGAGCAAATTATCAATAAAGCGATTGAGAATGCTATTCAAAACCAAACAGTGATTGCGATTGCGCACAGACTTTCTACACTCAAAAATATGGATAGAATTTTGGTTATGCACAAAGGAGAGATTGTTGAAGAAGGGCGGTTTGACGAACTGATTGCCAAGGGAGGTAAATTTGCCAAGCTTTATTTTGCACAACAAAAAAAGAGGAGAGGCAAAAATGTTTGAGATTAAATATAAAGAATTAAAACAAGCCTCTACCAAATCTGCTTTGTATTTTTATTTTAGTGCTTTTAAGGGATATCGCTGGATATTTATTTTTGATATTGTGTATTCTTTTTTGCTCAGCTTATCCAAAATTTGGGTGATGGTTATTTTTGCAAAACTCATTGATTACTTTTCTTCGGTTTCTTTACAAGAATTTTCCTGGGGTAAAGCGATGCTTTATGTTGGAGGAATATTCGGGGTGTTTTTAATGACAAACTCTGTTCGTTTTATCAGGGAAACGATAAGCGAAAAAGTTCGGTCAATGGTTAGTTGGCGAGCGCAAGAATATGCATTGATATATGCTTCTAAACATTCATCAATCTATCTTAAAAAACAAAAATCTGGACAGTTAGCGCAAAGAATCAGAAATCTTGGTTTAAATTTTTGGGGATTGACTTTATCTTTTGCCCGTATAACTTCTTGTATGTGGCTTATTCTTATTCCTCTTTTTA
>JAMPED010000027.1 GCA_023665325.1 Acetobacter sp. | reverse complement strand
CATCCCTCTCAGGGTGCCCTGCTCCGGCACCCTGAGTCAAGGGATCTCCCTCTTTAAGCGCACCGTCATTGCGAGGTGCGCCGTAAGGCACAAGCACGTGGCAAACTTCTCTTAACGTTGCAAGGAAGGAACGACCACAACAACGTTTAGTTGTTCGCGCAAGTAGGAAAACACCGTTTTCCGTAGCGGCGCAATCCATAAATAAACATCACCCATACTCTCACGAGATCGCTTGACTTCACTTCGTTCAGAGCGATGACATATTAAAAGAAACAAAACTATACTCGCTTTTCCCCGTCATCCCTCTCGGGCAGCCAGCTCTGCTGCCCGAGTCAAGGGATCTCCATCACCTATTACTAAAGCCCTCGCAATGACGCAAAAAACGCTACTTTACTCTCAAATTACACAGCGTTACCACCAAAATACTCAACGAAAAAACTAACGATATCGCATTAAACAAAATCATCTGTATCGAGTGAAGATACACCCCATAAATAATCCAACAAATAAGCCCTAAAGAAAACAACGCATACGACACCGCAGAAATCCCCTTAGTCTCCCGTGTACGCAAAGTCTTAATACTCTGCGGCATAAAACACACCGCTGTAAACAACCCCGCCATATAACCAATAATCTCAAATCCGTTCATTATATCTTCCTAAAAAAATTAAACCATCCACCCGCGCTACCACCGTCATTGCGAACCTTGCTCTTCCCTCCCCCCCTACAAGGAGCCCGCTCGTTAAAAATCACACTCTCCCCACACCATAACCTTAATCGTTGCCTGTGGCGCTGCCACTGACATATTAAACAACCATCCCCTCTATAAGAAATACTCTAAATAGAGGAATATACCGGCTATAATAACACTCATCACCATCACCGGTATCGACCAGATAAGAAAACGTAAAAAGCTAATCGGATGCCCCTCACGTGCGGCAATTCCCGCCACAATCACATTAGCCGAAGCCCCAATCAACGTTCCGTTTCCCCCCAAACAAGCACCAAGAGACAGCGCCCACCAAACTGGCATCATCGCCTCCCTTCCACCAAGTGCCTCTTCCATCGTTTTAAGCGTCGGAATCATCGTTGCCACAAACGGAATATTATCCACCATCGCCGAAAAGATAGCCGACACTCCCAAAATCACATACACACTCTTTTGAATACTCCCACCAGTAACCTCCACCAGATAGTTTCCGACCAGCTGCAAAAAGCCCGTATGCTCTAACGCCCCAACAATCACAAATAAGCCAGTAAAAAAGAAAATCGTCGTCCAATCTACGTGATTTAGAATATCCTCAACCTTCTCATCACTCTGCGCGTGTGGCAAATGAAACGTATATAAAAGTAGCATAACCGCCGCCCCAAATAGCGCAATAAACCCATTTGCCAATCCAATATGCTCAGCCAACGTAAACCCAAAAATGACCGCCCCGAGCACACCCAGAGATTTATATAAAAGCGTAAAGTCCGTAATAGCGTCTTTTTCGTTAATACTCATCACTAGGGCACGGTTTTTCATCGGCGCCACAAGGCTTGGTCCCCAAAAATGCACAAACATCAAAATAAGCGCTATCATAATCACTAACACCACCGGCGCAAGGTGAAACAAAAAGTCTGTAAACGACAACCCCAAAGCCGAACCAATAAGAATATTCGGTGGGTCACCAATCAACGTCGCCGTTCCCCCAATGTTAGAGGCAAAAATATTGATTAAGAGATACGGATATGGATTAACCTCTAATTTCCGCGTAATCTGCATCGTCACCGGCACAATCAACAAAACCGTCGTCACATTATCTAAAAATGCCGAAAACACACCAGTAACACACGCCAAAACCACCAAAATCCCCACCGGATGCGCCCGCACTTTCTTCGCTCCCCAAATGGCAACATATTGAAACATCCCCGAACGTTCCGCCACGTTGATGATAATCATCATCCCCGCCAAAAGTGAAATTGTGTTAAAATCAATCGCTGAAATCGCCGACTTTTGTGACAATACCCCCAGCATAACCAAAATTGCCGCCAGCGCCATTGTCACCACTGCACGATTCATCTTCTCAGTAAAGAGTAAAAGGTAACAAATCCCCATCGCTAACAGCGCAATCACCTGCGGAGAAACACCAAAAATCAAGTCCTGAACCACCATCGTTTACCCTTTACATAAAATGAACCACATACAAATAAACCGAGGCAATCGCAATCGACGTTAACATCACCGGCAAGCCCCATAACAAAAACTTCAAGAAATTCAATGCGTGCCCTTCGCGTGCGGCAATCCCCGCTACAATCACATTGGCAGACGCTGCAATCAGCGAGCCGTTACCGCCAAAGCAAGAACCAATAGACAGCGCCCACCACACCGGCATAACCGCTTCACGCCCACCTAAGCTCTCTTCCATCGTTTTAATTAGAGGAATCATTGTTGCCACAAACGGAATATTGTCAATCGCCGCCGAAAGAATAGCTGATGACCAAAGGATAAGAAACGCCGCTTTTTTAACGCTGCCATCCACCAACATCAATGCCTTATGCCCCAACATCTCCAACACGCCGGTAACCTCTAAGCCATAAACCAACGCAAATAAACCGGTAAAAAAGAAAATCGTCGTCCAGTCCACCAGTGAAAAGGCATCCTCCACACGCTTATCGCGCTCCGAATGTGGGAGCCCCATCGTGTAAAGTGCCAACAAAATCGCCGCACCAAACAGCGCAATCGTCCCATTTTCAATATGAAAATGCTCGCCAGCAACAAACCCCAAAATCACGAGTGTTAACACAAACAAAGACTTCCATAACAGCGGAAAGTTTGTAATACAATCATACTCGTTAATGCTCATCACTTCCTTTTTCGCCGCCGCCGTTGCAGTCATCTTCCGCCCAAAAAACAAATCAAACACTAAAATCAGCACCGCCAAACACACCAGCACTAATAAAGAAAGTTCTTTCAAAAAGTCCGTAAAGCCAAGACCAACCGCCCCGCCGATAAGAATATTCGGCGGATCACCGATAAGCGTTGCCGTCCCTCCGATATTAGAAGCAAAAATCTCCATCAAAAGAAAAGGATATGGCTTAATCTTCAACTTACGGGTAATTTCTATCGTTACCGGAACAATCAACAAAACCGTGGTTACATTATCTAAAAACGCTGATAAAACCGCCGTCACCAATCCAAGTACTGCCAAAATCCCCCGAGGATTCGCCTTCACGAGCTTAGAGGATGCCACTGCTGCAAATTGAAACGCACCAGATTTTTCCATAATCCCCACCATAATCATCATCCCAATTAAGAGGGCAATCGTGTTAAAATCAACACCTTTAATCGCTTGGTCATAAGAAAGCACACCCAATAAAATCATCACCGCCGAGCCAAGCAGCACCGTTACCGCACGATTAAGTTTTTCCGAAAACAACACCGCATAAGATAATACCAAAATCACACTGGCAATCACCGCTTTCGACAGCCCGAAAATCATCCGTAAACTCCCTAAAATAAATCCATATTGGCATACTATATAAATAATAGTTTAAAAAAAATAAACCCTAATCGGATTTTTTTTAACATTTTGGTATGTAAGTGCCCCTCCCTTCAGTGAAATAACCTTAGCCGAACCTTTCGCTAAAAAACTTGACAGTTAAACATATTCAAACTATTATCCCACTCAGGAAAAATATTATTGTAATTTAAAACATATCATTATGAACACAAAGAAAGAAATAAACACGAAGGTAGAAAACGAAAATATTTTTCGTAAACACTTCATTCAGTTTGCGATGGTTGGCTTATGTGGAATGCTTGCTTTTCGACTTTTCTATATTACCGGATGGTATGAAGCGGCAATCCTTATTATCTTTGCGACACCGTGTAATATTCCCAGTTATCTGATGCGAATTCGCAAAAATGGAAACAGTGAAGATGAAAAAGCAATAACGCATATCGGGATTTTAGCACTTGTTTTAGTAGCTGCCGCCATAATATTAGCATTAGCCTATCCTATAGAAGGAAAATTACTTGATAATACAACTAAGGAATATTCATTTTCTTTTATATGGCTCACCCTCAAAGCTTGTGCTATCCAATTTTTAGGTATTATCAGCGGCATTTTTCCCAAATCTCCACAAAATTAACCACATCAAAAACAAAACAAAGGCGCCCTGAAAAGCGCCTTTTATTAGTTGGAGACTAATTCTTTTTTAATAGCCACAAATATCCTGCAAATAACCGCAGATGTCCTCCAAGGAGCACGAGTGTACAAAACACCCACCCCCCAATCTCAAACCACCCCTCGCTCCAAAACTACACTCACGTAGTTGTAGTGAAATTGGAGATTATATGAGAGGAGTAGAGATGGGATTAAGGGCGCTTAAAATTTTAGCGTAGTTAAGCCTACGTGAATTTTAAGCATCCCGAAAAGACCGCTCATCCCTTTGCCACCAAACCACACCCACGTGGTTGTAGTGAAATAAGCGATTATACGGTCGAATAACCGCAGATGTCTTCCAAGGAGCACGAGTGTACATAAACGTACACGACGCGACGCAGAGAGGCTTCCATCTGCGAGTTAGTCGTCCGCAGAATCACTTATTTCCTCGTCGCCGATAAGCTCAGAAGTAAGATGCCCCGCATCCGCCCTAATCTTGCGCTCGATTTCATCTGCCAAAGCCGGATTATCTCTTAACACCTGTTTAGCATTTTCACGTCCCTGCCCGAGTTTTTCTCCGTTATAAGAAAACCACGCACCAGCCTTTTCCACAATTCCTGCTTTAACACCAAGGTCAATAAGTTCACCAACTTTAGAAATTCCCTCGCCATACATAATATCAAAGTCAATCGTTTTGAAAGGCGGAGCAACCTTATTTTTCACAATCTTAACACGTGTCTGAGACCCGATAACATCGTCTTTATCTTTAATTGCCCCCACCCGACGAATATCCATACGAATAGAAGCATAGAATTTCAAAGCATTACCACCTGTCGTTGTTTCAGGGTTGCCAAACATCACACCGATTTTCATACGAATTTGGTTAATAAAGATAATGAGTGTATTTGAACGGGAAACTGTAGAAGTTAACTTACGCAAAGCCTGACTCATCAAACGTGCTTGCAAGCCCATATGTGAATCCCCCATTTCTCCTTCAAGTTCAGCCTTTGGAACTAAAGCTGCTACCGAGTCAACAACCAAAACATCAATCGCCCCAGAGCGCACTAATGTATCTGCAATTTCAAGCGCCTGCTCACCAGCATCTGGCTGAGAAATCAATAAGTTATTAATATCTACACCAATTTTTTTAGCATACGATGGATCCAAAGCGTGCTCAGCATCAATAAATGCACACGTTCCCCCTTTTTTCTGCGCTTGCGCAATAACACTTAAAGCCATCGTGGTTTTACCAGAACTTTCCGGTCCATAAATCTCCACAATACGCCCCTTCGGCAAGCCACCAATACCAAGTGCGATATCCGTTCCTAAAGAACCAGTCGAAATTGCCTCAATATCAACCTTCGTATCTTGCCCATAGCGCATAATTGAACCTTTACCAAATGCTCTCTCAATCTGGCTTAACGCAGCATCCAACGCCTTATCTTTTTCCATTCTATACCCCTTAAAAGTCCTATTGTTAAATTGTGCGCTCATTATGTTCACTATTTGTTCGAATTGCAAGTACTTTTTTCACTTTTTTCAAACTTTTTTAAAAGAAAATGGGAAAACAATAAGTTAACCACAAATTAAAAACAAATATTGTTAATATTCACACATCCGCAAAATAATTGTTTACAAACACCATTTTTTCATATAAAAAGCACGGTTAGTAAGTATGCTATAACATACTATAAACAATTTAATGAGGTAAATATATGACTGCTGAACTGCTTATGGCCGGTAAAAAGGGCCTGATTATGGGTCTTGCAAATGACAAGTCCATTGCTTGGGGAATTGCTCAGGCGTTAGATGCGCAAGGCGCACAAATCGCTATCTCTTATCAAAATGAAGCTCTTGAGAAAAGAGTTGTACCATTGGCTGAAAAACTCTCTTTTGAGCCAACTTTGATTAAATGTGATGTCACCGATTCTGCATCTGTAGAAGAATGCTTTAAGCAGCTTGGCGAAAAATGGGGTAAGATTGACTTTGTAGTTCACGCCATTGCTTTCTCTGATAAAGATCAATTAAAAGGTCGAACAATTGATACGACTTTAGAAAACTTTACTAATACAATGCACATTTCTTGTTTCTCATTCTTGGAAGCTTGCCGTTGCGCCTCTCCTTATATGAATGAAAACGGCTCTATCGTTACATTAACATATTTGGGTTCTGAACGCGTATTGCCAAACTATAACATTATGGGCGTTGCCAAAGCTGCATTAGAAGCTTCTGTTCGCTATGCCGCAGCAGATATGGGAATGCAGAAAGTTCGCGTTAACGCAATTTCCGCAGGTCCAATTAAAACATTGGCAGCTTCAGGCATTGGTGATTTCCGCAAAATTTTACGTTGGAATGAATTAAACGCTCCGTTGCAAGCAAATGTTACACAAGAACAAGTTGGTCGTACTGCTTTGGCACTTCTTTCACCGTTGGGTGAAGCTATTACTGGTGAAGTATTGCACGTAGATAACGGCTACAACACCATCGCAATGGTAAATATCCATAACACTAAAGAATCTTCCGAAGTTTTGGCTGATTTCTAAAAAAATAAAAACCTAAGCCCTCCAAACGGAGGGCTTTTTTTGTATAAAATACAGAAAAAATAGTCACAAATATCTCACAAAAACACATAAGTTATGCCCGTGGCGCTGCCACCATTTTGCGAAATAGCCGCGGATGTCCCCCAAGGAGCATAAGCGTACATAAACGTACGTGTTGCGACAAAGCGGGGCTTCCATCCACGAGCTAGTTCACAAAATAACACCTTCTTATATTGAGGAGGCAACTTCTGGATCTTTAAAATACCTCACCACTGAACGGGTAATAGATTCTGCAAGCTTCTTCCGATATGAAGGCTGACGTAAAAACTTTTCTTCCGAATAATTGGAAAGATACCCTAACTCAACCAAAACAGAGGGAATATCCGGCGCTTTTAAAACTGCAAATCCAGCAAATTTATGCGCATTACTCACCAATTTCACTTGCTTTTGCATATCATTAACCACATAACCAGCAAATTTAGAAGACTTATTGCGACTATCATTTTGCGAAAGAGATATCAACACATCGTTAATCTCTGGCGAATTATCCGAAAAGTCCAACCCATCAATAATATCTGCTTTATTTTCACGCTCAGCCAACGCTGCCGCCTCTTTATCTGAAGCTGTTTCTGAAAGAGTATATACAGAAAGCCCCTGCGCCTTACGATTTGCGGCACTGTCAGCGTGCAAACTAATAAACAAATCAGCGTGATAGCTACGCGCAATATCCACGCGCTTGCGTAACGGAATAAAGATATCCGTCGAACGGGTCATATACACTTTAAACCCCTTAGATTCGAGATGTTTTTTAAGTTCTTGCCCCATTGAAAGAGTAATATTTTTCTCGTATGTTTTAAATGAACGTCCAATCGCTCCAGGATCTTTTCCACCGTGTCCAGGGTCAAGTACTACAATCTTCTGTCGACGCACATTACCCACATTCAAAGCCTTCGTAGAAACCGTACTATTAGGTGCACCAAACCCCTGTGTACTCAAATCCAACACCAAACGCCAATTTTTCTGTGCCGCATTTGGCTCAATCGCAAATTTCTTCTTAATATTCACATCCGTATTAAGTGTAAACACCAAACGTTTACCTTTACCAGTAGCCAAATTCCCCGCACGAAAACCACTGATAATTTTACTAGTCGTCACTGTCGGCGCCTTAGGCAAAGTCGCATTTTTAACATCAATCACCAAACGATTCGGAGATGAGAGTAAAAAAGCATCATAATCAAACTTTTCCGCCCCATCCAACACAATACGGATACCATCCACCTGTTGCCCAATACGAATATCTTTGATAACATTAAGTGCCCAAGCCGGCAACGCCATACTCAGCATCATCCCGCAGGCAAACACTCCAGTCATCAACCTTTTTCTAAAATATCTTAAGTTCATTTTCATCATAAAAAGTAAGCTACTCTGCACAAAATTTGGTTACAACTTTTTTAAAAAGTAACCCACAACTTCTTAACATCCGCTTAAAAAACGACCTAGCATTTGGTCGAGGCACCCCACCCACAAATGCAAGCTTGACACGCTTTTAGTAGCTTAAAAACGTGTGCATCTAACGAACGTTTGTTGCTAACACTTTTACCCTAAATCAAACATTTCGCAAAGTCAAATTATATAATAAAATATGTGGATTATTAACACATTAGCAATCACGAGCAACAAACGTTCGTTAGATGAAAGGACTCTAAATGCCTGAGAAATGGAATGAGGAAACATATCAAAAAACAATCAAACTTTTTTTATTTATGCCCATCTATAAATACAAACAAACCAGACAAAAGAAAATTTGGAAAATCTGCGGAATACCATTGTTTAAAATCCGTCGTAAAAAAAACGGTTCAATTTACAAATATTATCTGCTTGGTCTCCCTTTTTTAATCGCAAAAATAAAATAAGGATAACATCAATGAATAATTCTCCCAAAATCTCTATTATTATCCCAATTTACAATACCAGTGCATATCTACCAGAATGTCTTAACAGTATTATAAAACAAACTCTCAAAAATATTGAAATCATCTGTATCAATGATGGCTCAACAGATAACTCTCTTGCAATACTAAATGAATATGCTCAAAAAGACCAACGAATTAAAATTATCAATCAGAAAAACTTAGGAATATCTTACAGTCGCAATAACGCACTTAAAATAGCTAGCGGAGAATATATACAGTTTTTAGATTCCGACGATTGGATAAGAGAAGACACGTGCCAACAACTTTACACCACCGCTCATACCCAAGAACTGGATATGCTAAGCTTCAGCGGTTATAATGTTAATAACAAAACCAAAGAATTGCTTAATGAAAATTATTTTAATTTTACATATTTACCCTCAAATTTTGACTATCGAACATTTCATTTTGCGGACTGTCAGCATTTCTGTGAAAAAATGGGAGTCACCGCCTGCCTAACCTTATACAGACGAAAATTTATCGAACAAAACAATCTCCTATTCCCCAAAGGATTACATTTTGAAGATAACCTTTTTTTCACACAAGCACTCTTTGCTGCCTCCCTTATAGGAATTAACAAAGAAAAATTCTACTTTCGCCGCATACATAGCGCATCCATCACCCAAAATCAGGAAAAACATTATCTTGATAACTTAAAAATTACCGACCTAGTGCTCAGTTTTATTAAAGCACAAGGAAATGAACAAATCTATGCCAGATACAAAAAAAGCTATACCAATAGCATCATAACCAAATATAAACGTTTCTCCTCCAACTATCAAAAAGCATACAAAACAGAACTAAATAAGATACTAAAAAAATACACTTTTTCTCAAACATCCTATTATCTATTTGGTTTCATCCCGTTCCTCCGTATTGAAAAAAATTCAATATCCTAATTTCCTCCCAACCTTTACTTTTTGTTAATAGACATTATTTTTAGGTTTACAAACCAATGACACCACCTTAGTATAAAACGAAACATAACACCAACCTAAAGGTTATAGAAAATGAAAAAGCTTTTATCCCTCCTCGTTTGCGCCTTTTGGGCACTTTCCGTACCAGCTCACGCACAGCTAAATATCAGCATCAGCGGCGCCACGCAAGAGCCAATACCCGTTGCTTTTCCGAAAATCATTTCAGATAATAACGGTCTCGGCGCATTTTTCGGCTTTTCGTATGCAGATAAAGTACGCGATGTCGTTCTAGCAGATTTGGAAAGAAGCGGTTTATTTCGAATTATAAACGAACGTAGCTATATCCAAAAATTTTCGAGCATAGACGAACAGCCAATTTTTGGTGATTGGCGGGTAATTAACGCTCAAGTCCTTATTCAATCTGTTATAATGGAAGAAAACGGTACCGAACTGAAACTTCGTTTTAAACTGTGGGATATCATCAGCCAAAAAGAATTGATGTTTGAAATCTACACGGCAGATAAAAACAACTGGCGCCGAATGGCTCACTCAATGGCAGATGCGATTTACGAACGCCTAACCGGTGATAAAGGCTATTTCAACACTGTCATTGCCTACATTTCAGAGTCTGGTCCTTCCAGCAAACGCGTCAAACGCTTAGCATTGATGGATCAAGATGGTGATGGTCACCAGTTTTTAACCAGCGGAGCTAATCTGGTATTAACACCGCGTTTTTCACCAGATATGCGCTACATTGCCTACTTATCATTTATCAATAACAAACCAAGAGTATATATGTATGACCTGCGCACTCAGCGTACTGAGCTCTTAGGCAACTTCCCCGGAATGACCTTTGCACCGGCTTTCTCACCAGATAGCAAATATGTACTGATGAGCTATGCGAAAAACGGTATTACAGATATTTACGAGATGGACTTAGCCACCCGCCAAAGCAAAAAGCTCACCTCAGGTCCAAGTATCGACACCTCCCCTAGTTACTCCCCTGATGGCACAAAGATTGTATTTAACTCTGACCGTGGAGGCAACCAGCAGCTTTATGTGATGGATAGAGATGGCTCAAATGTAGAGCGCATTAGCTTCAAGCAAGGTGCTCGTTACGCCACACCAGTCTGGTCACCACGCGGAGATTATATTGCATTCACACGCATCTATGGCGGTCAATTCCAAATCGGGGTGATGTATCCAGATGGCACCGGTGAGCGCATTTTAGCAAACGGCTTTTTGGTTGAAGGACCAACGTGGTCACCAAATGGACGTGTTTTGATGTTCTACCGTCAAAACCGTGGCACCGCTACCACTAATGCCCCTGTGCAGCTATATTCGGTAGACATCACCGGTCAAAATGAGCGTATGGTCATCACCCCTGGTGACGGCTCAGACCCTGCTTGGTCTCCACTACTCTAAACTTAACCAAGGGTGTCAGTTGACACCCTTTTCTAATACCTTATAAACCTCTTGACAATTCCGCAAAAATTCGCTACCCTCCCCGATATTTTATGACTATAGGAGAGTAAAAGTGCAAACCATCATCGAAACATTAAATGAAATCTTCACCGAAAGCTTTAAGAATGCTGGCTACGAGGCTGATTTGGGGCGCGTGGTCGTTTCCGCACGACCAGATTTATGCCAGTTTCAGGTCAACGGCGCAATGTCTGGCGCTAAGTTATATCGTAAAGCTCCGCTGATGATTGCAAACGATGTGGTCGCTAACCTGCCCGAAAATAACATTGTCGAAAATGTCACAGTCGTTGCTCCCGGATTTATCAATATCACAGTTAAAGACTCTTTTATTTCTCAATATTTAAGTGAAATGGCAACCGCTGAAAATGCAGGTTTTACCAAAACCGAAAATCCTAAAACCATCGTCATAGACTATGGCGGACCAAACGTTGCCAAACCATTGCACGTTGGTCATTTGCGCTCTGCTGTCATTGGTGAAGCACTAAAACGTATGAACCGCTTTGCCGGAAATAAGGTTATTGCCGACGCTCACTTAGGCGATTTCGGCTTACAGATGGGCTTAATTATTCACGAACTTTCCTGTCGTCAACCATCCTTGCCATATTTTGATGAAAGCTACACCGGTGAATATCCAACAGAAGCCCCATTTAGCTTAAAAGATTTGGAAGAAATTTATCCTTTTGCTTCCGGCAAATCAAAAGAAGATGAAGAATACCTGACCGCTGCCCGTAATGCCACCAAAGAGTTGCAATCTGGCCGCCGCGGTTATCGAGCTTTGTGGCAACATATTATGAACGTATCATTACCAGATTTAAAGCGCAATTACCGCCGTTTAGATGTAGATTTTGACCTTTGGAACGGTGAATCAGATTCTGAACCATACATTCCTAATATGGTTAAAATGATGAAAGACAAAGGTTTTGCTTATGAATCAGAAGGTGCACTCGTGGTAGACGTTAAGGAAGAAACCGACAACGCTCCCATTCCACCGTGCATAATCTTAAAGTCTGATGGAAGCGCGATTTACGAAACAACTGATTTAGCAACATTAGTTGAACGGGAAGAGAAATTTCAGCCTGACCGAGTAATGTACGTGGTCGATAAACGTCAGGTACTACACTTTGAGCGAGTATTCCGCTGCGCCAAGAAAACCGGCGTTACCAGAGCAGAAACTGATTTATCATTCATCGGCTTTGGTACAGTAAATGGCAAAGACGGTAAACCTTTCAAAACCCGTGCCGGCGGTACAATGAAACTTTCGGAATTATTAGATACAGTTGAAAGCCAAGTCAATATCAAAGATGCCGAAACAATGACTGCCGAGGAGCTAAAAACCTTAAGTCAAATCATCGGTCTTGCCGCCATCAAATATGGAGATTTGATGAACCCAAGCGAAAGTAACTATATTTTTGATATCGATAAATTTGCTTCTTTTGAAGGCAACACTGGTCCATATATCCTCTACACGATGGTGCGCATTAAGTCTATCCTAAGTAAACTTGCCGAAAAGAAACCGGAGATTTTCACGCTTTCCTCTTCCGTATCTTCAGACACACACAGCGAGGCAATCCTTAAACCAGCGCAGAGTACGCCGTCCACCTTCACTACATTTACAACAGATAGCGAGCGTGAATTAGCCTTAACCTTAATCCGCTTTTCACACACTTTAAACGAAGCCATAAAGAAAGATGCACCAGCAATTATCTGCTCATACATCTACGAAATTGCCAATAAGTTCAATGCTTTCTATCACGACAAGAAGATTCTAGCTGAAACCGATGAAACCATCTTGCGCTCATTAGTTGCATTGATAACACTAACCTACAATGTGCTTGAAATAAACATTAACCTCTTAGGCTTCACCGCTCCAGAAAAAATGTAAAAACCCCAAACACCCAATCACAACATTGGGTGTTTTTTTATACACAAAAATACCTCCCCCTTGAGAGGAGGAGGCATAAGTGGGGTAACAATCTCCCATCTACTTTCGGCTTGCTCACAAGCCATCAAAGCTCTATTCAATCGCAGCCTTAAAACATAACGCATTCGGATTGATAAAATCTTTCACGACTTTGCCATCATTGGTCTTTGCATCCATCTTAGCCCCAGCCGAAAGTAACAGCTGCACCTTACCGATATCACCACTTTCCATCGCATACATCAGCACCGTCTTACCATTATTATCACGTGCATTCACCTCCGCTCCAGCGTTAAAAAGCTCAATCAATACATTACCATCCGTCTGCACATTTGCCGCTGCATACATCAATGCCGTCCGTCCCTCATTATCTTTTCTATCCACAACACGATCTGCGGCTAATATCTCACTAATCCCCCGTGCATCGACCCGACTATAAGGATTTGCCACCGCATACATCAATACCGTTTTGCCATTTTTATCCGCTGCTTTCGCATCAGCCCCATTCACTAATAATGTATGAGATTTAAATGGTTGATTATTCTCAAATCCCACCGCATACATCAATGCTGTTCGCCCATCATTATCCTTTCTATTAACATAATCTTTCACACCTGATCTCGCACTTTTCAACACGCTAACAAGATTAACGCCCACATTTCTTTGCGCCGCATACATCAATGCCGTCCGCCCATTATGATCCGCAATCTCAATATCACCACCATATGAAAAAGCCGTCCTCAAGGCATCCGGTCGTCCCTCTCCAGCAAGTAACATCAAACAAGTCGTACCATTATTATCTGGCACATTTAATAAATTACGCCGTTCATCTAATACTTTTGTAATCAAATCTACATTACCACCTTCAACAGCCATAATGCCAATATTCTTCCCCGTATCTTTGGCACTACCCACAAATTCTAAACTAGAAGGCTGCACCAAACGTACTAAATCTTCACGCCCAAGCATAAACGCGTGCATCATCGCCGTATAACCATTCACATCTGCCGCGTAAACATTAGCCCCCAACTTAAGCAAACGCCGAACAATCTCCGCATTACCACCTAAAACTGCGTACGACAACACAGGCACATCATTTTTATCCATCGCATTGACATCCATACCTTTCAGCAAAAGAGTTTCAACCACAGCCAACTCGCCACTTTCTGCAGCATACATCAAAACAGTTTTCTCATTTTTATCCGCAGTCGCCGCACTCTCTCCCATATTGATAAGCATATCCACGACAGCGCTATGCCCTTTTTCTGCCGCATACATCAACACCGCCTTACCATCATTATCTTGTGCTGAAATATCAATCCCTTTGTCAGCCAGATATTTCACCACATCACTCTTACCTGCAGCCGCAGCATATGAAAGCACATTGCGCCCAAAATTATCTCGAGCAGCCAGATTATCCCCCTTAAAAATAAGATAATCCATCACCTGCTTGCTCCCTCCTTCTGCCGCATACATCAACATTGTTTTGCCATTATTATCTTTTTGCCATATATTACCACCTTTATTGATAATCCGTTGGAAATTTTCAAAATCTCCCGCACCAGCAAATAACATCAACAACGTTTCACCATCATAGCCAGTTTCATTCACATCCTTAAGTTGCTTTTCAAACAACGCCAATAACTCAGGCTGCTCTGCAGCTAAACCAACCACCGTTTTAAACGGTGTCATCTTATTATCATATTCTTGCCAAATATCAGCCTTATGCTCAATCAACCAATTCACCACTTCTACTTGCCCGTGACGAATAGCAAACATAAAGGCATCCTCTCCAGCTTTTTCCAGCTTAATATTTGGGTTCGCATAACATCCAGCAAGCTTCATAAACATATCCGGATTTTTCTTTTTCTGCATCAATTCTAAAACCTGTATCGTTGGCATCGCACCAGCTTTTAAAAACAGCTCAACCGTTTCATTATATTGATTATCATTTTTACGCTGTCCTAAAACACGAGCAAACGCGCGGTTCACATCTCCAGCATTTTGTTGGAGCAAATAAGCAACCACCGCAGGTTTTGCCCCACCAGCAGCGTATGTCAGCAAATCCATCCCTTTAATAACAATTTTGCGCAAATCGCCCGCATTTTCCGCTAACGCTTTCACCATCTCAGGTGTCGTTTCTCTTAAATTTTCAGAAAGAAAATCAACCACACCTTCCGCACCGTTTGCGCCAAGCACCCTCACCACCTCTGGCTTATTTTCAATTACAGCTTTTTTAAGCGGCGTTGTCACACGCGGGTCTTTATAATTTAATACATCATCAGGACGTTTGCGTCCCTTAAACGCTAACACCGCATTAACATCTGCACCTTTTTGTAACAAAGCCTGCACAATTTCTGCACTTCCCCCTTCAATCGCTTTATCCAGATATATTGGCTCTTTAAAATCCGCCGCACTTTTTGCAACCAAAGTCATAAACAAAGCCGCATTTCCTTTTTCCATAGCTATCAATAATGCAGACATTCCCTCATTATTACGCACATCAACATCTGCCCCTTTGTCAAGGAAATATTGCACTGCCGCCACATCACCAACAGCCACCGCTTTAATCAACGGCAAATTACCATCCGCCCCCTTAAGGTTAAGCTCAGTTTTTCCATCCCAATACTGCGCTGTATCAACACCACTCCCCCCTTGAATAAAATAAAGGGCGCCGCCCAAAGCCGCCGCCGTTAACACACTCCCTAAAACAATGACAGATTTCTTCATCAGACTTCTCCGCAAAAATAACTCTTTAACATCCTAATTATATAGCAACAGCTGCTAATTTTCTATTCAATAATCTTTATTTATGCAGCCTGCGTTCCGCTATTTACCGAACACTTACCTTCAAGCACTGCCCCCGGTTCAATCGCAATAGTTTTATAAACCGAATCACCAATAAACTTCGCCGTTCCAGCAATAAATAAATTTTCTGCTTTAAGAGTACCATTTAGCTCGCCATAAAGTTCGACACTTTTCGCTTCAACCTTACCGCTCACAGCCCCTTGCGCGCCAATAACCAATTCTTTACAGGTAATATCCCCTTCAATGTGTCCATCAATATGAATCACATCACCATCGGTAATATTGCCGATAATTTTCGTTCCAGCACTGATAATACACGGCACAATATTTTTCTCTCCCCGCATAAATCTCGCCATCTTCAAAAACATCACTCGTCTTAATTTTCTCATCAGAAACCTCCGTTCAAACTTATTTTGCCTTAATAAAGACCATCGGGTTAAGGTGAACCCCGTCATACAAAACTTCATAATGCAGATGCGGACCAGTTGAACGCCCCGTTGAACCAACCTCACCAATAGTCTGCCCAAACTCTACCATCTGTCCTTGTTTCACATAAATTGCATTCATATGCCCATATTTAGTTTTAAATCCATTACCGTGGTCAATCTCCACCATCTTACCATAACCACTAGCCATACCAGCACGTGTAACTTTCCCCTCTGCCATCGTTTTGATTTTATTACCTTTATTTGAGGCCAAATCAACCCCTTTATGTTTAGCACTTTTAGCATTAAACGGGTCCGAACGCTTGCCAAACGGTGAAGAAAGCCAATACGTCCACACCGGTTTTCCTAATGGAATTTTCTTTACCGCCTCTTGATAATAATTGATATCTTCAACTGCCGTATAAGCACGCTGTGCCTGCTTAATCAGTTCATCACTAAAGCCAATAGCCATCTCATCTGCAATAAACTCGCCCCCACGGCTATTTTTCTTAGAGTTTGCCAAAGGATTAAAATATTTCCCTCTTTTTTTAAGCTCACCATTAACCGTCGAAATTGTTGATTTAAGCTTATCAATCTCTTTATTCGAAACCGTCTCAACTTTTTGCAGTAAGTCAAACTCAAACGCCTGCAACGAACGCACCATTTCTTCCAAATGCTTAACTTTTTCCTCAAGCAAATTCTTTTCTTCAACCGCCACATCGCGCCGCAAAATCGCCTCTTTCACTGCATTTTTCCGGTTCAACTCTTTCTCGCTTATCCAATCTTCATTTGCCGTAATCTGACGAATACGTTCTTCAATAACTTCAGCCTTTTTCAAATATTCTTCAATGCTGTCAGTTTGCTGCTCTTGCGGTTTACCCAAAACCTCAACCATAGAGGTAATGTTTTTATGCACCGTCACAAAATCACTCATCAAATCAACGTATGCACTACGTGTTTCATCTAACTTTTGTTCCTGATATGAGATAATACGATCCGACACACTATACATCCGATATGAATAGGCTGTCCAGATGGCCGCCCCCAGCATCATCACAAACAAGCTCCACTGCAACCGAGTAGAAATCTTAAAAATCTTCATTTTCCCATTAGAACGAATAATAAATTCTTTCTCGGAAAACAAAGACCTATCCTCCGATGCCTGATATTTAACCGGCTTTAGCCTATTTGAATACCGTTTATACCTCAATCAAAAAAATCCGTTCAATTAAAATGGTCCCACAAGGACGAACCCTTGCAAATTCACGCTATTTATAGCAAATATATTTTAAATGACAATGGATTTTTAGCGTTTATCAATATCTTTATCCAAAATAACATATTCGCCGTCACCGACCATATTCAACACGATTCGTGCACGCTCTTCCAGATAATCCAAATCTAGTGTTTTTTCAGAAAGCATAGCAACTTTATGTTCCAAATCTTTCTTCATCACAGCATATTTTGCACGTTCTTGTTGGGCCGCTTCCACTTTGCCCTTCAGATAAAGATATTTAAAAAAGCCGCGGTCACCTTTAATCGCATTCACCGTAAAGTAAAACGAGAGCACCCCAAAAACAATCAATACGCCGGATTTCTTAAACTTTTCCATAATATCATTTAAGGTATTCATCGCTTACCGCACCTCTGTTGCCATTTAATACATTAAGAATATTAGACAACAAATATCGTTAATTTTTCGTATAAGAAAAAAATATTTTTTTATTTAAAAATATAATCAAAAGAATAGGTCTACTCTGTTTTACCATTTGCCACAAACGTCCGCACACCGCCTTTTGCAGTCAAACTCTGAGGCATTCGCCGTGCAATAGCATCGTTCACAGCCTCAAGCGTTACTGCCTGCACTAAGTCCTGTCGTTTATTCAAAAAATCTCGCCCCAAATGTTGTACTTGCATCTGCTCCAACATCTGGGCAATACTGATAAGACTAGCAAATCTCAAGTTATACGAATTTAGCAAACTATTTTTAGCCTGCGTTAATTCTTCCGCCGTCACACCATTTGCATAAAAATCCGCATACACATCCGCAGCCACATCTAACGCCTTCGTTGCATTATCAGGCGTTGCCGAAAAATAAATCTGCCACAAATTTCCCGCATCCGTATTTGAAAAAGAGCTGTAAATACCGTATGTTAAACCATTTTTCTCACGCACAGCCTGATTAAACCGAGAGGAAAGCCCCGCCCCGCCTAAAATATAATCAGCCAAATATAGTGGATAAAAATCATCATCCAACCGCCCCACACCTCGAGCCGCCAAAATCACATAACTTTGCGCCGAATGTGGCACATCAGTTGTCACCACCTCACGTTCAAATTCAGGCTCAAACCTCGGCAACTCTTGCGCCACACTTTCTGTAGCTAATCCTGCAAACGCTTGCGCCAAAAATGCCTCTGTTTCAGCTCTATCCATATCACCAGCAATCCCAATTTTGAGCATATTCCGCCCCATAAAACTTTTTAAATATACCCGAATATCTGCCGCTGTCACCGCTGCCAATTCTTTTTCATCCGGAATATCTGCCTTGCCGTAAGGATGCTCAATATAAAATTTCTCTTTAACCAACCGTCCCAAATGATATTGCGGATTTTCTGCCTGTCGTTTTTTCAGCACAGCCAATTGCCGCCTCGCCAACGCCAAATCAGCATCCGTTAACATTGGTTCATACAATACCGCCCGCAACACATCCAACGCTTCCTTTTCAAACTCCTTAACAAACGTTAAGTTAAAAGAAAGCCTATCCGTCTGCGCAGAAACTTCCAGCTGTATGCCTTTTTCTTTCATAATCTCACGCAGCTCCCTACGTGAATACGCCCCAGCCCCATCAAGCAAAACACTTTCAGTTAAGAGTGCCACTCCCGTCTTCGGTTCATACGCCTTACCTGCACGATTAAATCCAAAAGACATCGCCACCAACGGCACACTATGCTCTTCCATCAAATACGCCACAACCGTCCCATCAAGCGCCGTCACCTCCTGCACCTCAGCTTTAAACGTGCGCCCATTAAGTTTAGATTGCGCCAAAATCCGTTCTGCATTAAACTTTTGCCCGTGCCAAACCGCCCCCGCTGCTCCTAATATAGCCAACAACACTACTGCTATAACGATTTTTTTCATCTACTCCCCCTCCAAATAAGCATCAATACGCCCCTCAGCCCCAAGCACCTTATGCCAAGCAGCCGCAACGTCTTCTGGGGTTATCTCCCGCACCAAAAGATCATAGTTTTCAACCTCATCAGGGGTATATCCCAAAAGCAGCAATCCACCAGCAAACCTAGCCGCACTTTCCGGATTTTCCTGCAAATAAACTGCCGCACTCAACACTTGGTTTTTAATTTTTTCAAGTTTCGCCGCATCAAGGACACGCAATCCCTCCGCCGTCTGCAAACGCAACCTCATCGCAATATCTTTAAGAGTTTGCGTCTCATCTGCCGGCGTCGCATAAAAAGAAACCATTCCGCCCAATTTTTCTTCATATGATACATCCATATCAACAGAAAGCAAACCTTTGTCTTCGTACACTAATTTATCATACAAATACGCCGTATCATCCCCAGCTAAATATTCGGCAAACAATGTCAGTGCCAAGACATCTTTCTTTGAAAGCATCCCCGCCTCCAAACGTATAGCAGACATAAACCGTGGCTGTGTCACCCCTTTAAGTTTCATCACTAATTCCGTTTCAACCGCTCTCCCCGCCGACACAACGACTGCCTGTTGCGATTCGCGTTCGGCTTTTAACCCGCCATAATATTTTTTAACCAACACCTCAGCTTCTTTTTTAGTAATATCCCCCGCCAACACCAACAATGCATTATCAGGACGATACCACCGCTCATAAAATGCCTGCGCATCACCAGCTGTCAACGCCTTAATCTCTGCCGGACTGCCACTTACTGGATTAGCCAATGGACTATCTTGCCACAAAATCTTGAGCACAGTTTCATAAAACAACGGTACCGGATTACTCTCAAACCGTTGCATCCGCTCTTGAAGTACAATATCACGTTCAGCCGCAAAAGCCTCCTCGTTAATACTAAGATTCTGCATCCGATCCGCTTCCAGCGCCATCATCAATTCTAATTTAGAGATATCCGAAAACTCATAATATCCTGTTTCATTATAAGTTGTATAGGCATTATTTTGTGCCCCATAAACATCTGTCAAACGATTAAATTCTTTATCCGGCACTTGGCTCGTTCCACGAAACATCAAGTGTTCCAAAAGATGAGCAATTCCCCCCTTACCTTTCGGATCATTCACCGACCCCGTTTTATAATAAAGCATCTGCAACACTACTGGCGCCTTATGATTTTCAATCACCACCACCTCAAGCCCGTTTTTAAGCTTAAACGCAGCCACATCAGCCACCTTAGCTTCAGCCACCGCTGCCACCAAAAAACAAAGCAACACCAGAAATAATTGTTTCATACCAGCCCCAACTCCTAAAAAGCAAATGCGCCACGACACATCATCATTGCGAGAAAAACATAATAAAACGCGGCAATCCCAAAACAACAAGACGCCGACATAAAATAACAGGTGTTATACAAGCGCCCATAATTAAGGACGAACACCATAGTCTGGCGGCACCACTAATTTAGCCCGACTACTCACCTGACTCTCATCTGGTTTAGAGCGCGCCATCCCCAAATCTTCTTTGGTCATCCCACACGCTGTTAAAAACATTATCGTCACGAACAATATAAACATTTTTTTCATTTCTTAAATCCTTTGTCAGAAATGGCGGTTTTACTATCACAGTTAAAAAGCAACCCATTGCAAATAATCAACACGGCTCCAATACAAATAAAGCTATCCGCCAAGTTAAACGCCGGCCAATGATGACCAGAAATATGAAAGTCCAAAAAGTCAAATACAGCACCAATACGCAGCCGATCAATCACATTACCGACTGCCCCACCAATAACCAGTCCTAAAGCGACCTGCATCAAACGTTCTTTTTCATTCAGTAGCCAATAAATTAAAAAACCTGCCACCAGCAGTGAAAAGGCAGAAAGAATATAAACGCCAGCATTCCCCAAATCATTAAACATAGAAAAACTCACACCAGTATTCCACGCCGCCACCAAATTAAAATAAGATGTCACCTGCACAACAGGCGCCGTTTCAGACAAATAGCCAAACACCAACATCTTAGACGCTTGATCCAAAAAAGCTGCTAATACCGCCACAGCCAAACCGATAATCACGTTTCGCTCCTTAAACTTAAAAATTCTTATTCATAATCTCCATATATATAAACTTTTTTCATCATCTGCAAATATTATTTTCCATTTTCCCCCAACTTCAAAACCGACAATCCTTACCTCTTCCCCCGCCATTGCGAACCTTTTCTTTCCCTCCCCTTGCTTTTCACTGTCATCCCTCTTGCTTTTCTGTGTCATCCCTCTCAGGGTGCCCTGCTCCGGCACCCTGAGTCAAGGGATCTCCCTCTCCACACCGCACCCATACTCTCACGAGATCGCTTGACTTCGCTACGCTCAGAGCGATGACATA
>JAMPED010000026.1 GCA_023665325.1 Acetobacter sp. | reverse complement strand
GTACGTTAAAAGCTATCAATCTTGACAAAAGATTGGATGTTGACGGAGTTTGTATAGGCGGTTGAACCATTCATTTAAGATGGCTTTGTCTGCGGGTGGGAGTTTTTGATATACCTCCCCTACTCTTTTGCCGCCGGTTGCCCAGGTGATGCAGGCTGGGGATGATTTATAACTTTCCGGCGCGGAACAGCTTGACAATATTATCATCATCAAGATTTGGCTTAGCCATAATTTTACATATTTCTTTAGTTTCATATTTGATTATCTCCACTTGTTTTTCGATGATTTCGGTTTTGGACTGACTTTTGCCATAGATGTAACTGAGCCAACAAAGGGAGGTGGTGAGGATTAAATAGATGAAGTATTTTTGCATTTTTGACCTTTCGTGAGATGTTTTATAAGGTATTCTAATGGCTTGTGAAGCAAGTGATAATAGAGGGGGGAAGAGAATGTGCTACCAATGGCGGGAAGAGCCTCAATCTTGAGGCTCATTGTTTTTGATGGCGTGAAAAAAACGGAGCGGATCTTGCTCTGCTTTTTTTAATAAGCTATCGGCTATCATATATATTCTAACTGCAAATAGCCCACACACACCTGATATACCATATTTTACTGGTATTGGGATATCCATATATTCCGTCATTAAACCACAAAGCATACTGACAATGAAGGTTATCAGCATATCTCTTAAACTTTGACGAACGGAAATAAATGGCTTGATTAAGATAGTGATTATTCCTAAAAACAAGCCCCACCAGCTATAACTAGTAATGATTTCCTTTATCTTTTCCATAACCCCTCACTTTACATCAATAAAATTAAGGGAATGGTGGTGTCTAAAGTTATATCCTCTTTCAAATATATACTTACACCACCATTGTATGCACTGGCGTATGGCGCAAAATGACCACTCTGCGCGTCTTCCTGATTAAACATTACTACAGGGCAATGTGTTGCTTCGGCTTGTTCTATGGCAATGTTAAATTTATAGGGATAACCTTCGCATTCGTCGCTTTCTTGTACTGTACTAGGAGCAATGCTAACGGATGTATGATAGATTTTTTGCGCTAATGTATTGATTTTTGCATCAACCATATTTTTTGAATATGCATATTTTTGCACACCACCGGAAGTGATTAGACGTTTATCTCCTTCTGTAACGCTATCTGTGCTGGCATTAAGCAGATTATCAACTATATCTGGTACAGCCATAATGTTATCCCAATATTGGTTTAACAATTCGAGACAATGAAAAACATCATCTTTATTGATTGTTGCTCCATTAGGAACGACAATGGCTCGTGCTATACATTCACGCAACTGTTGTAACGCCATTGTTATTTTATCTAATGCATACTCAAAATCTTTAGCTGGAAAGTCCTCTCCTTCTAAAAATGTAATCAATTGTTTTAATTCCACATTACGGGTGATGGTAATGGTATCGCCTACTTTAGGGGCTAACCAAAATATAACCTCACCGCCGTTGTAATTATTAGTGTTGCTCACCAGATAATCTGCTCCAAGACGCAAAGGTGTTTCACTGAAATTTTTATATACGTTAATTTGTTCCGCAAAAAAGTAAAAAGGTACGGCAAACTCTTTGGTTTCACCATCGCCTGTATATACAACTTTGCTCGTTTCTGATTGAATAGTCATTTTTTTCTCCTAAAAAATAAAAAAAAAGAACCGTTTTGTACGGTTCTCTGGTTATGTTTATAGATGCCTTTTGGGCACAAAAAAATCCGGCGAACCGGATTTGCTTAAATGACAATTAGCCATTCTGCTCTTTTGATTAACATACTATGTCATAAAAGTCAATAGTTTCGGCGGTGTGTATATAAATTTTTACTCACATTTCTAACGGAAATATATGGGATTGTTAATTATCTCGCTTTACAAAAGCAAAAAAATATGCTATTATTAACCTAATTTATTATTACGGAGTATCAAAATGTTTATCAAAGGTATGGCTTTTTTTCTTGGTTTATTTCTTTCTGCTGGTGTTAGTTTGGCTGCAGATAAGACGATTTATGAAATCATTAACAGCGAAGACCAGTTTGCCTTTTCAAATATGGTGGCATTAGGGTTTGATATTGACCAGTCTGATTCTGATGGTTATACACCTCTGATGATTGCTTCTTCACTTGGAAAAATTAAATTTGTAGAGTTTTTGATTGATAATGGTGCGGATGTGAATCTGCGCAGCCATACTGGATTAACCGCTTTACATCGTGCTGCTCAAGATGGACATAATGAAGTTATTGCTGCCCTTTTATTAGGGGGTGCAAATATCAATATTCCTGATATGGCTGGTTTTACACCATTGATGGTTTCGGTTATTGCTAACCAACGTTTTTGTGTGGAGTTCTTAATTAAGCGCGGGGCAAATATTAACTTCCGTAATGCTGATGGAGATACGGCTTTGCGTATTTCGGACCGTAAGAAGTTTTATGACCTTAGTAAATATCTACGTCAACAAGGTGCAACTTATTAGTTTTAATAAAAAAACGTTTTCTCTCTTGCGAAGAGTTGTTTGGCGCCCTATATAAATTGAAGATTGAGATTCAACTTATTTGGGGAGCTTATTGATATGGCTGAAAAAATCGAATTTAAAACTGAAGTAAACAAACTTCTAAATATTGTTATTAACTCGCTTTATTCTGAAAAATATATCTTTTTGCGTGAGCTTATCTCTAATGCATCTGATGCGTTGGATAAGCTGAAATATTGGACACTGGCTAATCCTGACCTTAAAAAGCCATCTGCACCATATAAAATTACGATTACACCTGATAAAGACAATAATACTCTGACAATTTCTGATAATGGTATTGGGATGAACCGCGATGATTTGATTAACCATATCGGGACAATTGCTAAATCTGGTACTGCTGAGTTTTTACAAAATGCTAAAGAAAACGCCTCTCCTATTGACCTTATTGGGCAGTTTGGTGTGGGGTTTTATTCAGCATTTATGGTTGCTTCTAAAGTAGAAATTATCACTAGAAGAGCTGATAGTGACAAAGCTTATAAATGGGTTTCTGATGGTGTTGGTGGTTTTGAAATCTCGGAGGCAGAACGCGAGAATAATGGGACAGATATTAAACTGTTTCTTAAAGAAGATGCAAAAGACTTTACGGATACGATTTATTTACGCAATATTATCCATACTTATTCTGAGCATATTGACTATCCGATTATTTTGAACCTTGGTGAAGCCGGAGAAGAAACTGTCAATACTGCTGCGGCATTATGGACTCGCAATAAAGCGGAAATTACTGAAAAGCAATATAAAGATTTTTATCAACACGTTACTAAAAATGCGGATGAGCCTTGGATGACATTACATTTTAAGGCTGAAGGAAGTTTGGAATATACGGGACTATTGTTTATTCCGTCTAAGGCGCCGTATGACTTATTTCAACCTGACAGAATGACTGGTATTAAGCTTTATGTAAACAAAGTATTTATTACTGATAAAGTTGAAGGCTTGATGCCGATGTATTTGCGTTTTGTTAAAGGTGTGATTGATAGTGCAGATTTGCCGCTTAATATCTCTCGTGAGATGCTGCAACAAAGTTCGTTAATTGCCAAAATTCGTCAAGGAACAGTTTCTCGTCTTTTTAAAGAGCTGAAGACTAAAGCAAAAAATGAGGCTGATTATGAGATTTTTTGGAAAGCATTTGGTATTGCCTTTAAAGAGGGAATTTATGAAGACTTTACAAACCGCGAGCAAGTGGCTGAATTGTCTCGGTTTTACACCACAAAATCTGATGGCAAATTAACCTCTTTGGATGCTTATATTGAACGGATGGATAAAGAACAAAAAACTATCTATTATATTACCGGTGATGATGCTAAGACTTTAGCGTGCAATCCGCAATTGGAAGCCTTTTCGGAAAAAGGTATTGAGGTTTTACTTTTGACAGATCCAATTGATGAATTTTGGACACAAACCCTGCTCTCTTATAAAGGAAACGAATTGAAACATATTTCACAAGCAGATATTAAGCTTGATACGAAACGAGATATGCCGAAAGCGGATGAAGCTAAACTGCAGACCTTAGTTGAAAAAATGAGCGATTGGTTTAAAAGTGAAACTGGAAAAGTTGAAATTACGGAGAATTTAACGAAAAGTCCGGCTAGTTTGACGGTTGAAAGTGGGCAGATGAGTATTCATCTTGAGCGTTTAATGCGTAATCATCAACAAAAAACAACTTTTGATAGTACACGTATTTTGCAAATTAACCCTTATCATCCGCTGATTATTAAATTAGCTGAAATGTTAGGAGAACCAGCTAATGAAAATATGGTTAAAGATGCATCTATGTTGGTGCTTGAGCAAGCAAAAATTGCTGAAGGGGAAGCTGTTTCTAACCCAAGTTTGTTTAACGAAAAATTGAGCGAATTTATTTTGAAGGGAGTTTCCGGCGCATAATCTTTGATTGTGACTTTAATATAAAACAAAAAACGCCGTCCTGTTTGTTTCAGGAGGGCGTTTTCTTTTAGAGATTGATGTACTTCACAACGGGTTTTTCATCTTGGCTACGCGTAAGCATTTTGGCTAAAATACCAATATCGATGTGCGCACCGAGGTTTGCTCGGCTGTTTCTGCCTCGTTGCCAAAACTTGAAATGAAGTTCTGACGGAATCGATAATGTGCTCGGATTAACCAAAATTCCGTTATGCTGTTCCCAGTTTTCGCTTGAAAAATATTTCTGCAGCGCTATTTTCTGGATAGCTGTCAGACGTTGAAAACGAATGATATCTTCAACATATTGGGCGGGAATTTCCCGAAGCTCATTTGCAACCACAATAAAAAACTGTGGGATACATTCACGACATAAGACAAGAATTTTGTTATTGAGAACAATAATTCTGCCAGCATAAATTTGCCCGAGTTTCTTGTTATCCCCTGCATACGGTTTCACTTCTGCCACATTGTAGAGGATTGCATCCTCAAAATCTACAATGTCTTTGGTGCGTTTTGTGGTGTTTGTAACACTCAGAAAGTAAGCATCCAAATCGATATAGCGATTTTGCAGACAGGTTTCCTCTAAGGCGAATTTTTTGTGGGGAAAAACGATAACGTTAAAACGTTTCTCGTTAAGTACACATTCTTTTACTACTGTAAACTGTTTTCCTTTAATGATAGGCTTTTTTTGTTTTAGCCCGTCTTTAACTATCTTTTCCAAAGTAGTTTCAGTTAAATTTTCCATACTAATTTTTTTATTTGACATATAGTTATTTTATCAGGGAAGTAATGTAGAGAAAAGATTAGTTTTTGTCAAGGAATATTATTTTAACAAAAAAAACGCCACAAGGGCGTCTTTTTATTAACTGGTGGCCAGAGAGGGGATGACCTTCGGCTTTTGTTAAAAGCCTCGGCCGCACGGGCGCTCATCGGCTTTTGCCGACCGGCGTTCTTCCGCCCGCCTTTCGCTGGTAGTGCACCGCTACGCAGACTTTGTCTGCTACTTGTGCGAACAACTAAATGTTGCTGTGTTCGCTATGCTTGCTTGCAACATTAAGAGAAGTTTCAAACCCCCTTTTGGGGTTCTCACCCCCGGTCTTAATCTATCCAGTTAACAAAAAAACGCCACAAGGGCGTCTTTTTATTAACTGGTGGCCAGAGAGGGGATCGAACCCCCGACACGAGGATTTTCAGTCCTCTGCTCTACCAACTGAGCTATCTGGCCAGCCACGAGTTAGGTTTATATATGAGTTTTTTTTAGTTGGCAAGCGTTTTTTTTTGATTTTTTACATTTTTTTGTGAATATCTCTCTAACCCTTTGTTTTATCTTCTCTCTTATTTTCTTTACGACTGCTCCACCATCCGGCTAAATATGCAAAAACGTATTTTGCTATCTTGATAATCATATCTTTATCTTTTTGTCGCAGTCCTGTCCAAAAACGAAAAGCTCGTTTATGGATTGGCTCTGCTGGCTTATCTATAATTGCTACGCTGCTCCCTGCCCTATATTCTAATTTTAGTGGTTTTATTGGGGTCTGATATGGTTGTAATATTGCTGTTATTTCAGAATCTGGCATATATGCTCCGTGTAGTCGGGTTAAGATACCATCTGCTGCTAAAAATAACGAATCGCCTCGACCGATTAAATCTTCAGCTCCTGTGGTGTCCAAGATGGTACGAGAATCGGCTGATGAGGCAACTTTATAAGCAAGTCGTGTTGGAAAGTTAGCTTTTAGGACGCCGGTTACAATATCTACAGATGGACGCTGTGTAGCCAAAATCAAATGAATTCCTGCGGCTCTCGCTTTTTGTGCTAATCTCATTACGTCTTTTTCAACATCTTTATCCATTGCCATCAAGTCTGCAAATTCATCTATGATACAGATGATGTATGGCAGTTTTTCCTCGGCGTGGTTATTATAATCAGTGAGATTTTTACTCATATTTTCAGCAAACAACGCATAACGTTTGTCCATTTCTTCTGCGAGATATGCTAACGTGGCAATAGCTTCTGTTGTTTCTGTTATTACTGGTGTGTATAAGTATTTTTGATTATTATAAATACTAAATTCAATCTTTTTGGGATCTATTAGCACAAATTTTATTTCATCTGGCTTTTTTGCTGCAATCAACGAAAGGATAAATGTATTTAACCCGACAGATTTACCTGATCCGGTCGTACCACCAATCAGCAAATGCGGCATTTTGGCTAAATCTGCAATAATTGGCGTTCCCTTTATATCTGTTCCCATAATTAGCGGAAGTGTTTTATTTTCTTTTGCTGCAATAAATTCGGGACTTTCCAATAATTGCTTAAAATCTATTGTTTCAAAATTTTCTGCAGGTATTTGAAATAATATCGTATTACCGACTGTAGCTGCTTCTACACGCAATGAAGATACACCCAATTCTCGCCGAATATCATCAACAGAAGAGGCTATATTTTTTAATTTTGTTCCAGCAGCTGGTTGAAACTCTATAATTTCCAACAATGATCCGCGGGTGTGTCCAACAACGGTGCCGTTAATACCATAATTTTTCAAAACTTCGGTTAATTCACGCATTTTATCCCCTTTGTGATGTTAGTTTTATTCGGATATAATATGCATCATAAGTTAATAAAGAGTGTACTGGTATTTTTTGTATATTGTGTGCTGCGTGTGATGAGCGTAGTGAGGTTTAGAAGCCTCTTCTTGTTGCCTGATTACGGATGTAAATGCGCTACAATCTTTAATTTGCAATAGACTGTATCAGATGATTATGAAAAACTAATACACTCCTTTTAAAATGTATCATAACGTTTTGTTTTTACATATTTGTTGTGGTGCTTGTGCATTGTTTTGGGGAGAGATGGAAGAAAATGCTTGTAATTTTGTTATTATCAGCTTATGAATCGAGAGAATTTAATTTTTAATGAGAGGATAACTATGTCTAATCCCTTGGATACAAAAATAATAAGCAGACTGGCTGAAATCTTGGATAAAACAAATTTAACAGAACTTGAATATGAAGATGAAAGCTGCAGAATCTCTTTAGTGAGAAATCCGGCAGGTGTGGCTGTTTCTGGTGCATATGTTCCAGCTCCAGCACCTGTGGCTGCTCCAATTGCTTCTGCTCCTGCCGCTGCGGCAACACCTGTGGCTGAATGTGCCGCTCAGGAAGATTATACAAACAGCCCTAATGCGGTTAAATCTCCGATGGTGGGTGTGGTTTATCTTTCAGCTGATCCGAAAACACCGAACTATGTTAAAGTGGGTGATACGGTGGCTGAAGGCGACACAGTTTGCTTGGTTGAAGCTATGAAGACATTTAACCCTGTTAAAGCTCACAAAGGCGGTAAGGTTGTTAAAGTGTTGGTTGAAAGCGGCGATCCGGTTGAATATGGCGAACCGTTGGTTGTAATTGAATAAGCTTTGAGAATTTAATAAATAGGAATTAAGTCTAATGTTTGAAAAAGTTTTAATTGCTAACCGCGGCGAAGTTGCTTTACGAATCCACAGAGCTTGTCGGGAGATGGGCATCCGCACGGTGGCGGTGCATTCAGAGGCTGATGCGAATGCGATGCACGTACGTTTAGCCGATGAGGCTGTTTGTATTGGGCCAGCACGTTCAGGTGAGTCTTATTTGAATAAACAGGCAATTATTTCCGCAGCTTTGATTACTGGTGCTGATGCTATTCACCCTGGATTTGGCTTTTTATCTGAAAATGCAGATTTTGCTGAAATGGTTGAATTGCACGGCATAACCTTTATAGGTCCGACTGCTGAACAGATGCGTTTGTTGGGTGATAAAATCACCGCTCGTAAAGCAGCAATTGAGGCTGGCTTGCCAATTACCCCTGGGTCTACAGCTTTGGAAAGTGTTGAACACGCTAAAGAATGGGCAAACAAAATCGGCTATCCGGTGATTATTAAAGCCAAAGATGGTGGCGGCGGTAAGGGTATGAAAGTGGCTTACTCTGATGATGATATCGGTGAGGCTTATACAATGGCTAAAGCTGAAGCTAAAGCTGCATTTCCATCTGATGTGGTGTATATGGAAAAATATTTGCAACACCCTCGGCATATTGAAATGCAAGTGATTGCTGATAAGTTTGGCAATGTGGTACATTTGGGTGAGCGTGATTGTTCAATTCAGCGTAACCATCAAAAAGTTATTGAAGAATGTCCTTCTCCAGCGCTTAATCAATCTCAACGCAAGGAAATTGGGGATATTGTTTGTAATGCGATTAAAAAAATTGGCTATACAAATGCTGGTACCCTTGAATTTATGTATGAAGATGGGCGTTTCTACTTCCTTGAGATGAATACACGTTTGCAGGTGGAGCATCCAATTACAGAGGCTATTTCTGGGATTGATATTGTACGGGAGCAAATTCGTATTGCTTCTGGTGCGGCTCTTGGGTTTACACAAGAAGATATTCATTTTAATGGTCACGCGATTGAGTGTCGTATTAACGCTGAAGATCCAGAAACATTCGCCCCCTGCCCTGGTAAAATTACCGAATGGCACGCGCCGGGTGGTTTAGGAATTCGTGTTGATTCGGAAATTTACTCTGGATATTCAATTCCACCATATTATGATAGTATGATTGCGAAGCTTATTGTACACGCAAAAACACGTAATGCTGCTTTAATGCGCTTGCGTCGAGCTTTGGAAGAATTTATCATTATGGGGGTTAAAACCACTATTCCGTTGCACGAAGATATTATTTCTCAAAATGAGTTTATTGATGGGCAATATAATATTCATTGGTTAACGGAATATATGAACAAGCGCAATAAATAGAGGCAATATGAAAGAAAAACTGTCAGTCAGAAAGGTTTACCGCAACGCATATAGATATGTTGTTAGTCATTGGTTTGCCTTTTTGTTTCTGACAGTTTTTTATTTTTTGGGTAGTTTATTGCCTATGATTATTGGTGATGCAGCATTTAAGATAGTATCGCTGGTATATACGTATTTATTTTTCTATTTTGCGGCTGGTTGCTACTATAAACAACAAATCTTATGGGATAAACATATTTTTATGGCAGCAGGTGTGCGTTTTTTAGCTGCTATTGTGTTTTTTTTAACATCTATTGTCCTTTCAACGGTGTTAATTAACGTCGGAATTTATTTTTTCCGCTCATTTTTCCCAAATATCGGGGGGGATATTCTTGACGCGATATTTGGTAGCGCGCTGTGGCTAATTGGTAAATATGCATTTATTTTCGTGTTGTTTGCTGTCTTTTTTATTGTTCCGTCGTTTGCTTTTGTTTCAGAAATCACCGGAAAGAATCGTTCTCTTTTGACAACATATGCCAAAACTAAAGGTAATCTTTGGAAAATTGGCGGAGTTGCATTTGGGGCTTTCTTTATTTTGATGATTGCAATGTTTATTTTGAGCCGCGCCCATTTTCTTGTTGCAACAATAACACGGGCGGCGGTGTTGGTTTATATTAGTATTCTTTATTTTAAGATGTATGACTTTTTCTATGGATTGCCCCAAAGTAAGCGCCTAAGAAAAAAAGATGCATCAGCGACTAAAACAGAAAATTTACAACATATTGACGTTGAAGGAGCAGAAAATGCTAATTAAAGATAAAGATATTTTAGCGGCAAAAGATGATAATGATGCGCAGGAGATAACGCAAGCCCCTGCTCGCAGAGGTATTAGCAAAGAAAATATGAGTGAAGCTTGGGGAGATGCTTTTGATTATTATTTGCGAGGAATTACAGCAAAGTATTTGCAATTTCGTGGGCGTGCTACACGTCTAGAATTTTGGGGATTTGCGGCAGTTTCTTCTATTTTATATATTCCACTTTATTTATTAGCACAATTTACTGATATGTTACTCTTGCCTTATTACTATGCTCTGGCAACACTTATCCCCTCTTTTGCGGTAATGGCACGCAGATTACACGACACAAACCGACGCTCTGCCGTTTATTTGGCTGTAACTGCGGTTCTTATGGTTTTTGTATTTCTTAATCCGATGTATGCGTTTATTCCGGCTTTGGGTTGGGTTGTAGTGATGGTGCGTCTACTTTCTAAACCAACTGATGAGGCTGAAGAACTTTATGGTGAAGCTAATGAAGATGATGAAATATATGGTTCGGATAATGAACCAATTATTGCTAAATTTCGTCTTTTAGCAGTGATGATGTTTGGGATTTGGATAATCGCAACAGGAGTTTTGTTTGATAATTGGAGCCGTGAAGCATTACAAAAAGGAACAATTAACCAAATCTACGAAGATGTTGAGGCTATGGCTCAAAAAGAAAATTTATCACCTGAGGACGTGGTTAAAGCTCAAAGTGCTATGCGCGCGATATTAAAACAGCTTCAAGGGCAAGCTATTTCTGAAAAGAAACGGCAGGAGCTTATTGAACAAGCTGTTAAAAGTATCAAAAATATGCCTACGCCACAATGATGTGACAAGATTTTGAAGGACCGGTTAATGATGAAAAAAGTTTTTCTGGCTCTTATTATCGGGGGATTTTTACTCATTTGCGGCGGGGGGTATTTTTATTCTCAAAGAGCAACTGTTACGGTTTCGGACCGTGTGCAAGGGAAAATTCGTCCATACGCAGAACAGTTGGCTAATGAAATTAACCGTACGGTTAAGGGCGGTTTTGGTAAGAAATACACATTATACACGACAAACTTTGAAGCTGGCGATGCTATTTCGCCACGGCATAAGTTTGAAAAAAACAGCATTCTTTGGATGGGAAGTAATCCGAATGTGTTGCCAGACACACGTAACTTTGACATCATCTTAACTTCTACTCCTATTCTTAATGAATTTGTAAATGGTAATGATGAAAAAGCCTACTATATCCCTCTGTTTACATCAAAATTAGATATTTTACCGCAAGAAAAAAAGTTTATTGCCTTGGTGGGGAATCCTCCACTGATTGAAGATATACTTAAGCAAAAGAATATATCTTATCGGCATTATACATTAGATAACGAAAAGAAAATTTTGCAAGAGATGGGCGAATTTCAGGCGGCTTTTGTTGAAAATACGGCTTTTTGTGAGGGCTCTGTAGATATTCATCCACTCTTCTTAACGTTGGCAGCACAAAAAATTCCAATGGCTACATACTGGGGGTGGCCAGAAGTTATTGAGGCAGCTAATCTTTTTAATGATAATATTAATTTTTATCAAGATACAACTGATGCAGAACGATTGCTTGATGCTTTGGTAAACAAAACATTGCCTGAAGAAATTACTAGACGGATGCAAAATGCACGGCGATTGGTTAAAAAAGAATTTTCGTTAAAACGTGCTGTTACGTCTTTGAAAACAGCTTTGCGTTCTGATGATGAATATACTCCTGAAACTGATGAAAGAAGCCTAAACTTTGACTTGCCTGTATCTGTGGGACACGTTGGAAGTGGGGATTTTTGGTTAGCGCAGGATGCAATGTCTTATCTTAATAAATCTGGTTGGCATACGTCACTTACCTTTTTTAATTCCTTTTATAAATACCAAACTGCGGTTAATATTTTGGTGCGAGGATTTATTGGAATTTATCCTGAACGTGTGGGGGATATCAATATTTTTTATCTAGCATACCCTCAATTAGGTGATGATGTTTCTCAAAAGACTATTGACGACACTGAAACGTATTACCAAAAGGCTATTGAGGACTTAGCTGCATACGATGCGATTGCTACTGCTTCGCAAAGTATGACTCAAAAATTACGTGATAGCGGTTTAAGAGCTTATTATTTGCCACAGTTTACAAATATCGAGCGTTTTTATCCTGATTATGACGAAAAATTAAAGACGGATGTATTATTTGTGGGTAGGAATGCCCCCTATCGTCGTGCGGTTCCTGCTTTGCTTGATAATAAGATACCGGTTAAAATTTATGGTCCTAATTGGGGGGATGATGCTGTGGCAGATTATCTTGATAATCAGGAGTTACGTAAACATTATAGTTCGGCTAAAATTGTTTTGAACGATACTAGACGTGAGATGCTGGTGCACGGGATTATCAGTAATCGAATTTTTGATGCAACAGCGTGTGGAACGTTAGTTATTTCTGATTATATGCCTGAGATTGAGGCTGTTTATGGAGATAGCATCCCGATGTGGAAAAATGAAAAAGAGCTGATGGCACTGGTTAAATATTATCTTGACCCAGCTAATGAGGCGGAACGTTTGGAAAAAGCTAAACAGGCACAGACGATTACGCTTCAAAACTTTACGGCAAAACAAGCTGCGGAAAAAATTGAGAATATTATCCGTGAGGTAAAAAACAGTGCGCCGTAAAATTTTTTTGTTATTAGGGATTGTGCTATTGAGCGGAATAGCTGGGATTTGTGTTAAGCACATCTTTAAAGAACCTTTAGTTACAATTGTTTATGCTGAAGATGGGTTTATTAAGGAGCGGGCTGAAAAAATTGCACCTGAATTAAATAATCTTCTCAATAAACAAGCCTTTAGTAAAAAAGTTGATTTTTACGCCGCAAATTTCTTTAATCCGGTTGTGCCTAAGGTTCGTTATCGTGACCATTATAATATTTTATGGTTAGGATGGCAATCACACATCGATTATGAATTTCTTTCTGATTTTGATTTGATTTTAGTATCTTCGATGGATTTATTTACACTTTTGAAAAATGCTGATTATAATGTTTATTTCTTTCCATTAGTTACAGCGGTAGATGAAGTAAAAAAAATACCGCCGTGCGTGCAACAGTTTGATAAAGAAAAATGCTACTTTGTGATGATAGGTGATAACTCTTGGCTCAGAAATATTTTTGATCAACGAAAGATTCACTATAAAGTTTATGATAAAGCAGATTATTTGACTGTCCAAAAAATTTGGGCTGAAAGTGATATGGTTGCTGGAGTGGTGGCAAATGATGTATCTTTACATCCACTTTCACAAGACTTTTCTCCGTTTTTCTTAGATGCTATTATGCGCAAAGTTCCCGTGCTAACACATTTTATGGCCCTAGATGTGGTGCCATTTTCTAATCATCCTTTAGCTTATTTATTAGGAGACGTTCTGCATTATTATGTTGATAAAACTGATGTAGAGGCTTTTTTAGATATGACGCCTGAATATCGCCTAGAAGCAACACAAAAAGCAGCTTATTTTGTTCAGTATGTTTTATCTTTTCAATCTATGGCCCAGCGGTTAAGCAATATTTTATTAACTAAACAGGATATTCCCTCTAAAATTTCGCATTCTTACAGCATTACTTCATCTACACTTCCTGGAATTTATAATAATGGAGATTATTGGATTGCGAAAGATTTGGAAGATGCATTCAATGCGGCTGGAGATTTTGCATTAGTAAACTTTCCGATGACTATATTACAAGATTTTTCAGATGTTAATATTTATATTCGCGGCGGAATTCCACTAACAAAAAAGAACAAAAAGCAAGATTTTATTAGTATCTTTTATATTTTATTCCCGATGATGGCTAATGAGGAAGCATTTGTACAAAATCAGAATTTTGATAAAAACGCTTATTTTGATGAAATTAAGAAAGAACTCTCTTTAGTGGATGTTGTCGTGTCGGCATCTTTGTCATACGTTCAGTTTTTACAAAGTAAAGGCGTGAAGGCTCTTTATGTGCCTCAGTTTACCAACACTCAAAAGTTTTATCCTGATTACACGGAAGAGCTAAAAACCAATGTATTGTTTGTGGGGAATAAAACATTTTATCGTGTAACGCCACAGATTTTACTTAAGCATAATATTCCGGTGGATATTTATGGCAGTAAATGGGGAGAAGCAGCTATCGCGCCCTATATTGATAATAAGATTTTACGAAAATATTATAGCTCTGCTAAAATTGTACTAAATGATACTCGTCCAGCTATGCGAAAATTTGGTTTCATCAGTAATAGAATTTTTGATGCAACGGCGTGTGGCACATTAGTTATTTCTGATTATATGCCTGAAATTGAGGAAATATATGGTGATAGTGTGCCAATGTGGAAAACTGAAGAGGAGTTGGTGGCGCTGATTGAATATTATCTCTCTCCGGATAATGAAGCTGAGCGTTTAGCAAAAGCTAAGCGGGCTCAAGATATTACCCTCAAGAATTTTACGGCTAAGCAGGCAGCAAAGCGATTTGAAAAGATTATTCAAGATGTCAGGAAGAAAAGACAGATATAGAATATGGATATTACGACCTATTCCACAGGCGAGTGCGTTCGGGATGGTGATGATGGACACTGGCGGGAAGAGTGATATAACCTCCAGATTTTAATTCTACATCTTTTCCGTTCAGTTTTAATAAGCCACGGCTGAACTCTATATCGTTTTTATAAATACAACTCTTGTTGGTACAATTTATGGTTTCATCTGGTGTGGCTGGTTTAGTTCCACCTGTCCACATTTTGGATAAAAAGCGATTTTTATGATATGGTGACAAGGCAAATTTTCCTGTTATATTTTTATAAGCAAACGTTTCTCCGCTTTCATCAAATACAAAATCTGGGGTGGGTGCAAAATATAACCCAACCAATCCGATAGCAATGCCTAACCACCCCCAAAGACGCCATCGTGATTGCCAAATACAGAGCCATAGCAACCCTAGAGTTAAGATAAATATTCCCCAATCTGGCATTGAGCCAACCCCTTCTCCGCTTTTTGCTGCTGGTAAAGATGCTATCCACGTGGTGATATAGTTTATAATATCAATGCCAGCGGCTAAAGGTTTAATAGTATAAATACCTAGTCCTAACGGCAAGCTAATTAAAAATATTAGCAACATCGGCATTACCCAAAATGCTATCACAGGTGCTGCAAGAAGATTTCCCAAGCTTGTATATACTGAAATTTGGTGAAAATAATACATACTATACGGTAGTGTCATTAAACTGGCGACAAGATCGGTTATGACTACACCTGCAAAATATGTTCCCATTTTACCATATATACTTTGTGCACTTAACCAATGATGTAAGCGATTGCCATATCGTTCATAAAATGATACCAGTCCTAATACTGCAGCAAAGGACATTAAGAAACCAGGAGAAACGACCGCTGCTGGAGTAATAACTGTAACAACCAAAATAGCAAACGCCCATAATCTGAGCGAGATAGCACGGCGGTTCATCAGCACCCCCAGTAGAACTAGTGAAGTCATCACAAAAGCTCTAATACACGATACACTTTGACCTGAGATAAGAAAATAAATGAGCGTAAAACATAGAGAGGCGATGGCAGCTGGTTTACGGAGATCATACCTCCCTGCCCCAACCGGAAATAATATTGCTCGAAGCAAAAAGAAAACCAACAAGGCAATCATTCCCATATGCATTCCAGATATAGCCAAAAAGTGTGCTAAGCCTGCGGTTCGATAATTTTCAGTTTGAGTTTCTGCGATGCTGCTTTTATCACCAATTGTTAAAGCTTTGATGATAGCACTTTGTTCAGGTTTGCTATTCTTTTCTACCACCTCTTTTATATAAGTGCGTATTTTATTTATTGTGCTCAGAGCATAAGGTGTTTGTTTTTCACAATCTACCTCATATACCGGCGCTATGCTGTAGCCACCAGCGCTGATACCTTTATAAAAATTTGCACGTTCATAATTATAATTACTCAAAGGATTTGGAGTATATCTTTTGGGTAATTTAGCAACCAGCTCTACGCACGTATCTGGTTTCAACCACGTTGGTGCATAAAACAAGCTGATGCGAAAGTCACCTTTGAGTGGATGTTCAAAATTTTCGGCATTGGTTAATAATATACGTGGTCGATTGTTTGAATTGTAATCCAATTCTTTAACTTTTCCCCTCAAGTATGTGATTTCTGGCATTTTATTTTCTAAATTCAATGCGCGATACATTGCATCTGCCTTAGCAATACTCACTCCTAAGATAAACAGTAGGATATATGTCCACGTTTTAAACTGTGCTCTGTGACGGCGGGTGAGATATAAAAGTATAAGCACGGCTTCCAGTAATATGGTGATGAGCCAAACTGAGGGTTCTAAAGGGAGAGCAAAATAAAATGCAGCTCCTAAAGCAAAACAAACAGCGTACCAAATTATCAGGCTTTCTGCCTCATTCATATAATTTTCGGCAGCGTATAACTTTAAGCGCAAGAGTTGTTTTTTGACCCACCAGCGCACGGCTATTTCCTCTCACTTATTGCTTTCAAAATGATTGCCGCAGCTTTTTTACTAGGATTTTCTTTACCAAAACCTAATGCGCAGCGCAAATCATCAAACCCTTTGAGCTCTCGCGTATGTAGGTCTGAATTTTCGTCTAGCAATTCTTCTGCTATAGTAAGTAATTTTTCTTTGGTACAATCTTCTTGTAGCTGTTCTGGCACAATCAGTTTATCAAGCAATATATTCGTTAAATTCACAAATTTAATATCCGAAATATGGCGCACGAGCCACGCTGTAATTTTCGGAGCTTTATAGGCAATGAGATGAGGGATATTTACAATAGCGAGCTCTAAGGCCACTGTTCCCGAGGCGGCAATTGCCATCTTGGCGGCTCGAGCAGCAGTATAACGGTCTTCCTGTTTGTTCACAACCAATATATCTGCCCCCTTTTCTTTTAACATTTTCCGCACTCGTTGCTCAACTGTTTTAACTGTGGGTAAAACAAAAAACAACTCGGGATGTTTGGTTTTAAGCTCTGCGGCAGTTTCTAAAAACACCGGTAAGAGATTTGCAACTTCATTATGACGAGACCCTGGAAGGAGTAATGCAATCTTCTTATCTGTGGGGATATTATACTTACTCAAAAACTCCGTTGGATTTGCTTTTATCATTGAGCTTTCAATCACTGGATGACCGACAAAATCTGTCTTTAATCCATATGGCGTGAAATATGCTGGTTCATTTGGAAACAGCGTTAGCAGATGATCTATATATTTATGCATCGTCTTCGCGCGTCCCTTTTTCCACGCCCAAACTTGCGGTGCAACATAATGCATTTGCAGTACCTTTATTCCCTTTTTACGTAGGGCTTTATGTACACGGGCTGAGAAACTCCAACTGTCTATAGTTATCACAACATCTGGCTTTTTAGCAGCAATATCAGCTACTGTTTCTCTAATATGGCGTAAAACTTTGGGAATGCTGGGGATGACCTCGGCTAAGCCCATTATGGCTAAATCAGTGATATCAAATAAAGATGTTAATCCAGCCTTTTCCATATTTTCCCCACCAACACCGGCAAATTTGACAGTGGTGGATTTTTCTTGTAACGCACGCATCAAACGTGCGCCTAACATATCTCCTGATGGTTCTCCGGCTATTACATAAATTAACATTTTCCATACTCCGCAGGGATTATACCTTTTATAAACATTCCATATTTATTAGCTAGTTTGATGACCTCTTCTTCATTTACAATTAGGGTATTTCCTGCGTGCACCGCTATTCCCTTAAAGCCACTTAGGTGAGCATTTTCAATTGTTTTAGTGCCTATTGTTGGAAGGTCTATGCGCATATCTTGTTGGGGTTTACGAAGCTTTACTAACACAGGAGATTTACCTTTACGAGCATAATCAGCGCAGCGACATATTAGTTTATCTGTTCCCTCAACACCTTCAACACCTAAAACTAATCCTTGTTGAATGACAACAGACTGACCAATATCCAATCTACCCAACTCAAAAGCGACCTCTACACCGCGACGGATATCTTCTTCGTCATCTTTGTCTGTTTTTTTCTTGGTCAAAATACCGCTTTTGGCTAACAAGTCGGGTACAACTTCTTGTATTCCGACAACTTTCATTCCTTCACTTTCAATCTCTTTTACCAGTGCACGGAGGATGCCATCATCTCCGAGTGATTTAGCTCCTAATTTAGCAAAGAAAGCTGTTGTCCGTAAATCTGGTACAAGTTCGGCAAAAGTTGGGCGTTTGATCGTACCAATTAAGACAATTTCTTTAACCCCCTCTTCTTTAAAACGTTTAAAACCGGTTCCTGCCTGTCCTATCCTTATCCACTCGTGAGCAATATTTTGCGTAAAATAATCATTATTCGCATTACCACGAATAGCCAGAGCATAATATGCTCGATTATGCTTTACGCACCAATCTAAAAGCTTTTTTGGCAGTTCTCCGCCACCTGCGATTATCCCTAATTTACGTTCAGGATTTCGGGTTATTTCTGTTGTATTTTCAGGGGTTTTTGACGTCATTTCATTCCCTTTACCTTGTTTCTTTACATAGAGAATTTTAACACCTTAAAAAAAATATGCAAAATATATAAAAATATTATTGACAACTATTTTTTTTGCGTTTATATATACGTTCGTTGCGATGGTAACATTTATGTATCGCGGGGTAGAGCAGCCCGGTAGCTCGTCAGGCTCATAACCTGAAGGTCGTTGGTTCAAATCCTTCCCCCGCAACCAGTGCGAGGCGCACAGCCTTTATGACGGAAGTTTATGCTTCCGTTTTTTTGTGTCTATATGGAGAACATCTCATTGTTTTTGTAATATTAAATTTGACAGGAATTAAAATTTATGATATATTAATATTATCAATTATCTCTGAGGAGAAAGAAAATGAGTAAATGGAAAATGAAAACCGATATAAATAAGTTAAAATATCAGGCATTTGAATATGACCTTCCCAAAGAAGAGTTATATATGATTCCACAGATGAGCTCCGAGGACTATGATAATATTTTGAAATCAAAGCGTATTGACTCTATACTTCCTGACGGTACCCATAGAATTTATACGATAGCAGATGACAAATTCAAACTTCGTTTGGAAACTTTACCGATAGGGCGTATTGATTCTATACTTCCCGATGGTACCCATAGAATTTATACGATAACAGCAGATGACAAATTCAAACTTCGTTTGGAAACTTTACCGAATGGTCTGCAACGCCAATATAATAACATATGGGGAGATCAGCTGTTCAGTTTTACGGAGATAGACAAAGACGGAAATTGTAAAACCTACAAACAAAACCAGTACAGGGATAATGAGTACTATTTATGTGAAGAGAAAAATTTACATACGAAAAAAAGAAAAGATTTAAAATATGATGAGGATGGTGTTAGTATATTTCTGAACTATGATAAAAAATATTTAGTTAAATACGACTACGAGGGAAATCTTATTGCTGTCCGTGAGCCAGGAAGATTTCGGCAGTATGATAAGGACGGTACCTTAATGTATGAAGAGAAGGATGGACAAGTTTATCGTTATTGTCCAGAGCAAGAAATTAAAGAAGAAGAAACTCACGATCCTAGTACTCCCCGCACTAATTCTTCCACTCTGGCTTCAGGAGGAATTACTATGGATTATCGTGACAGACTGGGACGTATAAAACAACAACTTGTTCCTTCTGACGATTATCATATCTATTATAAAGCCGTTTATGATTACTATGGTGATACGGAAAACCTGAAAAGTTGCCGAGAGTTTATCAAGGGTAAAGAAGTATCGTATACGCATTATAGTCGTAGTGGTGTTGAAAATGCAGTGGATAAGTGCGATGTTCTACAAGCTGTTGCTTCTGAGCGTATGGAAAAAGAAGACCGGCAGGGCCGACGTTTACCGAAAATGAATAAAATTCAAAAATCAATTGCTATGTATAAAGCAATGAGAAAAATAAAAAACGGGAGATAGAATGATAGAAGATAATTTTACTTATTTTAATATAAAATCAGCAACTTAATGTTTATATAATTTTCTGGTTTATATATAGTTGCTGCAACCAAGAAAGAAAAAGCCCTGCCCTTGTGGTGGGGCTTTTTGTTTTATAGTGGTGCAAGGAGTTGAACCAATGAGAAAGTTGGTTTGATTTTAAGAAAGGTATCCTTGTGGTATCTTTTTTGTTGTATATGTGGTGAAAAAATATTCTTCAAGGGGCAAGACGCGTGTTTGGTTAGAACCATTTTCCTCTAACACTATGTATGGAAGAGATAACTTTACCATTCACGGCGGTGCTACTATGGGGTCTGCTGGTTGTATTGATATTCCAGGGCACACAAAAGAGTTTTTTGACCTTTTGCGTAAATATGGAAGAGATATTATTTTAAACGTCCACTACGATAAAGAAAAATTACAATAATTTTTCTTGACATTTCATCAGCGCTCAGTATAATGAACAAAAATAGAACTTAACAAGGTATTCCAATGGCGAAACAAGAATTTTGGCAATATACAAAAAAGACTTTATTTTGGCTCACATACTCGGCGCTGATGGGAGTTAACCTTTTTACATTATATTTCCTAGGTAGTAGCTTATATTATGAAATTTTTGATCCAGTTTCTTGGCGTGATAATTTTACAATGTATCCTTATGTTGAAGTTGAAATTCCTACATCTCTTGCACAAAAGTTAGAATATCTTAAAGCATTTATTCCTATTATAGTTGTTACTATTTGGGGAAACTATCGCCTATATAGAAAGAAGAAAGGTGGATTGTGGATTTTGGCTTTTTTGGTATGGTTAGGTATATTCTGGGCTATTGTAGATTTTGTATTTCATACGGGTTTTTGGGATTAAATAAGTGGTTTTGATGACAAAACAAGAACTTTGGCAATATATTAAAAAGACTTCATTTTGGCTCACATACTGTGCGCTGATGAGCTTTAATTTGTTTATGCTTGGAGCTTTAGGTATTGATTTATATTACGAAATTTTTGACCCTGTATATTGGCGAGATAATTTTACGATGTATCCAGATATTAAGGTAGAAATTCCAACATCGCTTTCACAAAAACTCCACTCTCTTAAAGGTATTTTTTTAATTACATTAGTACTTATATGGAGTAATTACCGCTTATATAAAAAGAAAAAAGGCGTGTTGTTAATTTTAGCGTTTTGGCTATGGCTGGCAATATTCATTATATTCCTTGATTTTGTATTCCATTTAGGTCTTTTAGATTAGAATGTATTCCAATGACGAAACAAGAACTTTGACAATAAATTAAAACGTTAACATAAGACGGATTTTGTTTTGTTCGTATTATTATCATCTTGTTTAATAACTTTTTTTAAAGGATAAGATGATGATATATGGGTATATTCGAGTTTCCACTGATAAACAAACGTTAGAAAATCAGGAATTTGAAATCAATAATTTTTGTAAAGTTGAATGTATTTCTATTGATCAATGGATTACTGAAACAATTTCTGGAACTAAAGACTTTGAAAAACGCAAGCTTGGCAAGTTACTTAAAAAGCTTAAAAAAGATGATGTTGTGATTTGCTCTGAACTTTCAAGGTTGGGACGCAATTTGATGCAGATTATGACTATTCTTAATATTTGTATGCAAAAAGATGTACAAGTTTGGACGATTAAAGATAATTATCGGCTAGGAGTGGATATTCAGAGCAAAGTGCTCGCTTTTGCTTTTGGTTTAGCTGCAGAGATTGAGCGGACACTTATCAGTCAACGCACAAAAGAAGCTTTGGCGCGGATTAAGGCGAGTGGGCGGAAACTTGGAAGAGCTTTTGGTAGTCGCAATAAAAAACATATTTTAGATGGACGAGAAAGAGAAATCTTGCTACTTATTCACAATGGCGTACCTAAGGTTCGGATTGCAAAAATAATGGGATGTAGTGTCTATTCTATTTATAAAGTTTTGAATTCTAAAGTACATTAGAAATGGTTGATTTTGTGATATTATGAGTATTTTCTCAGCATTTGAATCTAATGAACGTTAAATCCTACCAACTTGTTAAGCTCTCAGAAAAAAAGCTTAT
>JAMPED010000025.1 GCA_023665325.1 Acetobacter sp. | reverse complement strand
TACTACAATATTACGATTTTGATGATATAACTTTATAGGGTGTTGGGGACTGATTATTGATTTAATCTCTATTTAAAAATTTGATTAAAATTTAAAAATATATTTACATTTTTATCAAATAGCATATATTCCATCCGTTTGTGAAATTTTTGAATGGAATAAATATGTACTATAGTCTCGCTGAAATTTTTGCCATAGGAATAGGTCCATCAAGTTCTCATACTGTTGGACCTATGAAGGCTGCAAAACGTTTTGTTGATAATCTTGGAAAGAATATTAATTTAGTAAAAAAAGTTAAGGTATATCTATATGGATCATTAGCTTTAACAGGAATCGGACACGGAACAGTTAATGCCGTTATTTATGGTTTGCTCGGCTACGAAGCAGATAAATTAGATTTAGAACAAAATTACATTAAGGAAATCAGTGAACATAACGAACTAATCTTGCGTGGAAAGCAAAAAATTTCATTTAAATTAACTGAAGATGTCATATTAGAAAAACATATTTTTCTTAAAGAGCATCCTAACGGTATAAAGTTTATAGCATACGATGAAAATAATCAGGAAATTTTAGAAGAAATCTACTTTTCTGTTGGGGGTGGAACTATTGCTCGTATAGATGAAATGGAGCAAAAAATAGAACGAAAACCACTAGATGTACCATATCAGTTTTCGAGTTTTGCTGAATTGCGAGAAATATGCTGTAAAAATAACATAACAATAAGTGACGTTGTTTTAGCAAATGAGAAAGCTCTACATTCGGAAGAGGAAACGAAGGGATATATAAATAAAATTGTCAGTATAATGCAAAAGAACATTGATGATGGCATCAAAAAAACAGGAATTTTACCTGGTAGCATTAAGTTACAGAGGCGAGCTCCAGAAATGCATAGAAGGTTGCAAGAACGCTTTGAAAATAATTCAGATGATGCTTTATTTATTCTGGATTGGGTCAATTTATGGGCTTTTGCAGTTGCTGAAGAAAATGCTGCGGGGGGTAAGATTATTACAGCTCCAACAATGGGATCGGCTGGAATTATGCCAGCAGTAATGCGTTATTATCAACGATTCGCTCATAAGAAAGCTTTTAGCGGAATAGAGGCAGATGTTATTTATTTGACAACAGCAGCCGCTATTTGTTGCTTATACAGAACTAATGCGTCGATTTCTGGCGCAGAAGTTGGTTGTCAAGGGGAAGTCGGTGTAGCCTGTTCAATGGCCGCTGCGGGACTTGCTGCAGTAATGGGGGCTAATATTAACCAAATTGAAAATGCTGCTGAAATAGGAATGGAGCATAATTTAGGTTTAACCTGTGATCCAATTAAAGGATTAGTACAAATTCCGTGTATTGAACGTAATGCTATGGCAGCAATAAAGGCAGTTAATGCAAGTCGGTTGGCGATACGTGGAAATGGGGAATATAAGGTTAGTTTGGATGATATAATTAAGACAATGTATGAAACAGGGTTAAACTTAAAAAGTGATTATAAAGAAACATCTTTAGGTGGCTTGGCTAAAAATGTAGTGTGCTAACTAAAGTAATGAAAATGCAAATGAAGTAATAAAACACGGAAATCATTATTTTTATTATGTTTTTCTGTGCGTAAAGCTGTTTTTTATTTGATTTAATTGAGAAAACATCCTCAAATTTAAGTGCAGATAGAGTTCTGCACAGTCTAATTTTTTTATGAGGAGTCCTCAAGTGAATAAAAATGAACTTATTGCTAGTATTGCTAGTGAAGCAGGTCTTACTAAAGCAGATGCAGGTAAGGCGCTAGATGCATTTGTAACCACTGTTACACAAACTTTAAAAAAGGATGAGGAAATTCGTTTAGTTGGTTTTGGTACTTTTGCTGTATCCAAACGTGCAGCAACAACTGGACGTAATCCACGCACAGGTGAAACTATCAAAATTAAAGCTCGCAGACAAGCGAAATTTAAAGTAGGTAAAACACTACAAGACGCCGTAAATTAGTCTTGAAAAATACACATTTTAGCAGGTTTTCTACCGGAAACCTGCTATTTTTATGCTAAGATATTGAAATAAAATGAAATAAAAAAATCAAAAAAATGTAATTTTTTTCTTGCATAATAAAAAAATATAGTCTATAAATCTTCTTGTTGATGAGATGGGCGTTTAGCTCAGCTGGTTAGAGCATCTCGTTTACACCGAGAGGGTCGGGAGTTCGAATCCCTCAACGCCCACCAATTAGAGAATCCTCCTTTATGGAGGATTTTTTTGTATTTAAAATAGATATTGAATAATTAAAACACGCCGTGCTATAGATATAGAGGAAATTAGGAACGAGGAAAATATGAAAAGCACATATATAAAACAATCTACAGAGCAAATGCATAAAGCCCTAAATATCATCCAATCTCTAAACATTGTCAAAGTGTGGGAAAGTATCGGTGCGCGGGTTAATCAAGTTGGTTCGGTTAAGCTCGGTTTACTTGCTAAGCATTGCGATATTGATTTTCATATTTATACGGATAAATTAGACGTTAAACAGAGCTTTGCGGTTATTACCGAATTATGTGCAAATCCTGCAGTTAAAAAGTGTGAATTTACTAATCTAGCAGATACAGATGAGAATTGTTTTGAATGGCATATTTGGTATGAGGATGAAAGAAAAGCTCTGTGGCAAATTGATATGATACAAATTAAAAGCGGTACAAAATATGATGGATATTTTGAAAATGTTGCAGAGAAAATTTTGAAGCAAATGACAGAAACGCAAAAAGAAACGATTTTAAAGCTAAAATATGAAACACCTGAAGATGTAAAAATCAGTGGAATAGAATATTATAAAGCTGTAATACAAGATGACATCCTAACATACGAAGAATTGCTTCAATGGAGACAACAATATCGTTTTGAAGGAATTATTGAATGGTAAAAAAACACTATATTTAAACAATGTATTTAAAAGTTAAACACTGTATTTAAAATATACAGTCTTCATTTTTATTCTTTACTTTTAAAATTTCTATTTATAGAATCACAATCAGACAGGATGATAACCTGTTCGAGGTGTGGTAACCTCTTTATAGGCGTCTTGTGTGAAGACGAAACTTTTGCACGCTTTCTAGTCAATGACTGGAAGGCGGCAAAATACGCTATTTCAGTCAATATGTCGCACTATCCCTATAATAGTTACCAACTTCCAGTCGCTTCTCATCATAGCGGCTTTTTTGTTATTACTAGAAAGGAAAAGAAAATGGGAAATAAAATTAGTACAGGATATTGTAAACATTGCCAGAAACAAGTGAAAATCGAAAAGCAAACACCAAATCACATCTTACACTTGCTGTTAACAGTTATAATAGGTGGTATTTGGGTATTGATTTGGTTATTTTGTACAATACGCTGTTCGTTTAGAAAATGGAAATGTAGTTCTTGCGGAGAAACCTGTAAATCAGGGCATACAAAATAATAAAAATTTTTAATGTATTATATATGTAAAGAAAGAGAGACATAATATGAAGGAAAAAACTATATTGACAGTACTATTGTGCTGTAGTTGCACTTTTTATATGCATCGAGAGAATGATGAAATATCAAAAGATTATGAAATAATAGCATCAAATCCGTGGTCTGCTTCTTTTGAGGCAGACAAACGTTTTCAAGATGATTTTAAACAGTTTTTAATAGATAAGAATGAGCAGGAAAAAAAGAAAATAGAACAAAAAAAGCAAGAAGAGGAAGAAGAGAAAAGAGATGAACTACGTCGTAGACAATTAGAAAATGAATTTAATAAAGATTTAAGGGATGGTAAATGCTCTAAAGCAAAATGGAATAAATATGAATTTGGCAATTATTATAAAAAATTATCCAGACAATATAATATAAATCCATATGAGATTATATGGGGCGATGCATATACGACGAGAAATATAAATTATTTAACGAAATTAAATATCTTAGAAAATTCAATTTCATATATTAGACATTTCTCAGAAGCGGAAATTTATATGTACACAAAAAATGAAGATAAATACGAAAAGCAAAAAATATTCAATAAAATAGTGGAAAAGGATAATAATTGTTATTTAAAGTTAAAATAAATAATACATTATCTTAAATTCTGAAAATCTCTTCAGCTTTGCGCATCGCTTGCGGTGAAACAAAGACAATTAAAATATCCCCTTCTTGAATAAGATCATCAGCTTTGGGGTAAATAATTTGATTATTGCGATAAATTGCGCTAACTTTACATTTGTCTGGCAAACCTAATTCATCAAGAGTTTTATCAGTATTTAAACTATCTGCATCAATACGAACTTCCCAGACTTCCCCCATACCACGTCGCAAACAATAAGCGTTATTTATTTTGGCTTTGCGAATATCTTGCAGCATTGCAGAAGTAATAACCAATGAACGCTCAACAATAACATTCTCTCCGTCATCTTCAATTAAACTATCAAATGTACGAGAATTGACTAGCGAAATCGTATAAGGGACCCCACTTTTCTTAGCAATCAATGATGCAAGTAAATTATCTTTGTCATTATCTGTGACAGCAACAGAGATATTTGCGTTTTTAATTTCAGCCTCTTCTAAAATAACATCGCTCATCATCTCTCCTTGAATGATTTGTGTGTCATTTAGATTCTCAGCTAAATCTTGTGCAATACGGGCATTTCCTTCAATAATTTTACAAGAACTAACAGTGTCATCTTTTTCCAAAACACTAGCGATATAATATGAAACAGCATTACCACCAAAAATAACTAAATTTTCAGTTTGTTTGCTAATAATCCCAAAATCGTGTAAAGTATCAAAAACATTATCTTTCTCGACAAGAATGAAAATTTCATCATCAATATGAATGCTCTCGTTAGGCTTGGCGAAAAAACTTTTATTTCCTCGTATAATATGAATAACAGGACTATTATATGATTTTTTAATTTCATTGATTTCTGTGTTAATTAGCGGACACGCTTGTGTGCATTTAAAACCAAGCAAATATAATTTCTCATCTACTAACGGAAAAACAGCTGTAGTTCCAGGAATCTCTAAAAGATTTAAAATCGCTTTTGCTATTTCAACATCCGGAGAAATCACTAAATCCACAGGTAAATTTTTATCACTATAAAGAGTATTCCATAAAGGATTTAGAAAATACTCAGAATCAACTCGTGCAATCTTTTTCGGAATTTGAAACAATGTATACGCAACCTGACAAGCAACTAAATTGACCTCGTCATCATCAGTAATAGCTATTAGAATATCAGCATCAGCAGCACCAATTTTTTCCATTATTCCAGGATGAGAAATAGAACCAACAACAGTCTGAACATCAAATTCCTTGGCAAGTTCATCTAAACGTTGCTTGTCAGTGTCCACTACAACAATATCATTATTTGATTGTGAAAGATAATCCACTACACTGCGTCCTGCATTTCCAGCACCACCAATAAGTATTTTCATTCTGTAATAGTCTCCTCTTGCTGGGTAAAATAATCTTCAATAGCTTGAACAGCTATATTATAATCATAAATTTTAGTATAATATTCTCTAAATTTTTTGGCATCACGTAGATTCTTTGAATACCAACATACATATTTACGTGAAATAGCAACAGCCATCTCTTTCCCATAAAAATCAACCATATCGACAAGTTGTTGTAACAAAGCTTCTTTTAATTCTTTTATAGGAACACTTTGCGGGGGAATATTTTCATTTAAATATTGGTGTACTTGCCCAGGGAGCCAAGGATTTCCTAACGCGCCACGTCCAATCATTACACCATCAGCTTCTGTTTGTTCTAACATTTGTTTTGCAAGTATTGGAGATGTAACGTCTCCGTTTCCAATAACCGGAATGTGAACAGCCTCTTTAACCTGTTTTATAATATTCCAATCAGCAATACCAGAATATCCTTGTGCACGAGTTCTTCCGTGGATAGTAACATAAGCAGCTCCACTATCCTCACACATTTTAGCGAATTCAACTGCATTGATAGAGTTGTTATCCCATCCTTTGCGAAATTTAACCGAAACTTTAAGTTGTGTTGCCTTAACTGTGGCTTGAATAATCTTTGAGGCAAGCAGAGTATCTTTCATCAATGCAGAACCTGAGTTATTTCCTACAATTTTTTTTACAGGACATCCCATATTGATATCAAGTGAGTATGCTCCTAATTCTTCAGCTAACTTAGCAGCTTCAGAAAAAAGTAACGGATCATTGCCAACAAGCTGGACAATAACAGGATAGGGTTCATTGCGTACATCTGCAATTCTATAAGTTTTAGGATTTTTTCTACTTATAGCGTTAATTGCAACCATTTCAGAATAAAGATTCGCCACACCTTTACTTGCTACAAGTTTTCGCAAAGGGTAGTCTGTAATGCCTGCCATCGGCGCTAAAAATACATTGCTTTTAAGTCCAATAATATTAGTCTGCATTATTCAGTGCCTTAAGAAGAATAAAATAAGTTTTATCTAAAGCATAATTAACTGAAAAGTTAATAAGATTATCTTTATTGTTCTGCAATGGATTTGATATTTCTTTTATCAAAATATCCATCAAAAATAAATAGCGGATAACTAGATTATGAAAATCTGCATTATCGTCGAAAGATTTACGAATAGCAAAAATTTGTTTTTTAGATAAAGTAGATGTAAGTATTTCATTAAAAATAGAAACATCTTTTGTTAAATAATTCTCCCACAAATCAAGCATATCAGCATTGTTGAAGAGCTTTTCTGTTTTAATACCTTGTTTTGCTAAAAATTTATTGATATGATTTGCTGTCTGAATAAGTTTTTCTTCATCAAATTCGGGCTCATTTGTTTCAAACGGCGTAATATCCTCTTGTAAATGTTCATAACGATTTATTTGCTTACTATAATTAGACATTGTCAGAGCAATATCTTCAGATGCTTTTTTAATATCAGAGTTAAGCTTATTTAGTTTTTCACTAATAACTTCGACATTGGTCATTGCATTGTTAATATAAAAACTCTGCTCCTCCAAAAGACGCACACCCTGCTGGCTGTTATTAACAATTAAGCTTGATGATGTGCTCATTTTATCTGTGCTGCGGTTAATAAGCTCACTCGCTTCTGTAAATTTACCAATAACTTCAACAGCTTTATCTTTTAGGGTATCTGTTTTTAATGCAAGTTTACTACTGACATCCCCAATCTTATCAACAATAGTTTCAGAAATGTTTTGTAAATCCATATTTTTAGCTTGTGTTAAAGAAGTAAATGTCATCAGTTTTTCAGTTTCTTTGTTGATAGCGATAATCACATTTTGCATACTGTTGACGGCATATTCGCAGCGTTGTTCTAATTCAGCACGTTTTTGATCAAACGAGTTTCCGATTCCATTTAATGTTTTTCCAGTTTCAACATTAACAGCTTTAAGAGCGGAAATTTGTTTTTTCGTCATTTTTTCCATCTCAACAGAGTTTTTAACTAATTTATCAATTTCAGAAGATAGAGTTTTACCATATTTAGTAAGTTTATTATTTAATATTTCAGAATTGTGATCTAATACATTATTTTGCGTGTGAATGAGACGCTGTTGTTCCTCCACGCGTCCCTCAATACCTGAAATGCTTGTGTCCAATCGTTTATATAAAGAATCATATTCATCAGTCATTTTATAAAAAGCATTTTCAATTCGTGATGAATTATCAGAAATTTTCATCAACATTTCTTCAATTTGATTTTTACTTAAGTTTGCGCAAGCTTCAAGTTGTGTTTTAATCTCGGAGAGATTGATCTTATTGTCAGCAATGTTATTTTTAATGTTTGAAGATACTGCGGAAATTTCATCTAATATAGGCGTAATTTTTCCTAAAAAAATATCTGAGTTTTGAGATATTTGTGCGGTACAATCACGCATATTGCTTACTGTGTTGTTAGTTTTATCTGTAATATAGGAACAGCGATTGGCCAAATTCTTCACCCCATCATTTAATTCATTTAAAGTCTTAGAAGAATACAGGTCTAAAGTCGAAAGAATTTTAGATAACTCCTCAACACGATTATCCAAATCAGTCTTTAATTGCGCAGACTGCGTTACGACTTGCTTGTTTTCTTGCTGCAGTAGTTTTATCTGTTCTTGCAAAGCTGTCGCAAATGCTTTGGCACTTTGGGATGCCCCTTCATCAGGATACATTAAACTGTTAATATACGATTGGAATAATTCAGCATTAGCATCTAAGCTGCTGCTGCGCTCAATATATGCCAAAATAAACCACACTGTTAAAAGAGGTAAAGTTATAGAAAGAATGAACGGACCAAAATCAGCAGGATTTAAGGCTAGGACACTCCCCCATCCTATAAAATGCTCTATATAATAGCTAAGTCCAACAATCCACACCACTGCAGAAATTGCTAAACAATATGCAAAATTTTGTTTCAACCAAAGAAACCGCCGAGTAACCGAAAAAGTTTCGGGATGTTTTATGTTTGAAACATTTTTTCGTTTTTTGCTATTAGGCATAATAAAGAAACCTCAAGAGTTGTTAACAGAGATTTATTTATCATTAACTTTAATTTTTTTCAAATAAATTATTTACTTAAGCCAAAAGAATTAAACAAAAAGAAAAAAATAAATAATTGCGAAAATTTTTATTGATTTTATAAAAAGTTCAGTTATTCTACCCATTGCTAACTAATGAAACGGTTGTGCAGCGTTGCAATATGTCATTGGTGGCACTTTATAAATATGCCGCTATAGCTCAGTGGTAGAGCACGTCATTGGTAATGACGGGGTCGTAAGTCCGATTCTTACTAGCGGCACCAGTTAAATCAAGGGTTTAGAGCATTTCTCTAAACCCTTTCATTTTTCGGTACTATTCCGGTGCTACTTTTTATTTTCATATATGTTTCAATTTGCAAAATAAAAATGTTTTACAGAGAGTTGGAGATGTTTGAATTTTCCGAAGCAACCATTGAGAACATAGGGTACTATGTATATTGTTTGATAGATTCTAGAGATAAAACAATTTTTTACATTGGAAAAGGTTGTGGCAATAGAGTTTTTGCTCACGAGCAAGAGATTGCGGAAAAAGAAAAGAATAAACGAATTTATGATATACAATTAGCAGGAGCAAATGTTGAAAAATATATTATCCGACATAAGTTAACTGAAATTGAGGCTTTTCATTTGGAAGCAGCGTTAATTGATATTTTCTCGTCTGAAATATGGAATAAAAGGCAATTGCTAAATATAATGGGCGGATATCATAGTCTTGATAATGGGATGAAATCTGTATCAGAAATTGAGGCTTTCTATTGTGCGGAGGATATAACTAGAGATGAGATTATTCACAATGTGCTTATTGTTAACATCAATAATACATACCAAAAATCACAAGATGTTTATGATGCAACGCGTAAAAGTTGGTTGTTAAATATAAATAAAATTAAAGACATAGAGTTAGTTATAAGCGAATATAAAGGTATATTTAGAGCAATTTATAAACCTAACACTTGGAAAACGGAAATTGATGAAAAGGGGCGAACTCGTTGGTTGTTTGAGGGAATAGATGTTTCAAAAAATTATCCGCAATATTTAAATAAAAATAACTCTTTCAAAAAAAGAGGAATGGCTAATCCTGTATATTATGTCTTTGGAAATAAAAAGAACAACAAAGAATGATTTTGCCAACTGACTGACTTAATGTTACAAAGTGTCTCAACCCTCCTATACAAAACCTTCTGATAATTGCAAATAACGCACACCTGTTTTTAAAATCGTCCTCTTGGCGGAATATCTTAACCATCAGGAATTTTTTAAGATAACTATTGTTTTATAAAATACTATAAAGAAATCAAATACTAACTTAAACGATGAATAATTTTACACGGGTTAACGATGATATGAGAGTTCGTTGTAATATCTTTAGCAGCAATCACTTCTATTTTCTTTCTCGACTATAATATTTCTCTAGAATGAAATAATAAAAAACCGGCAACAAGTGTGCCGGTTGCGCTCAGGAAACAACTTATCTTCTATCTCCCATTAACCTTAATAAATATAAGAACATATTGATAAAGTCAAGGTACAATGAAAGCGCGCCAGAAATGGCGATTCTATCTGCTGTATCGCCATTCATTCCATTTTGATAATATAAGTTTTTAAGGTTTTGCGTATCATATGCTGTTAAACCAGCAAAAATGAAAATGCCAACGTATGATAAAGCGTAATAAAGCCCTGGGCTTTGCATAAAGAAGTTAACAACAGTTGCAATAATCAACCCGATTAAGCCAATCATTAAAAAGCTTCTCCAGCCGCTTAAATCTTTTTTGGTGGTGTAGCCATATAAACTTAATGCACCAAATGTAGCAGAAGTGATTAAGAAAACACGTGCGATACTAGCTCCTGTATAAATAAGGAAAATAGGCGCAAGCGAAATACTCATTAAAACAGAAAATCCCCAAAACGTAGCTTGAACCTGAGCGAGTGTTCCTCTGTTGATAACCCAGCTGAATGCAAAAATCATAATCAGTGGAGCAAGCAAAGCCAGCCATCCAAATGCTGAATATCCGGTTGGGGTAATGAACAATCTTAAAATGGATGGATTACTAGCAATGAAATATGAAATGATACCTGTAATAGCCAATCCGCCAGCCATATAATTATAAATTTTAAGCATATAGCTGCGCAGTCCTTCGTCAACAACTTGTGCATTGCTATAAGACGCAACTTCTCTATCTTCTATCATAATCAAGTTTCCCCTTCTTCAAAAAAATTTCACTAAACATAATATAAGGAGTAATATTTAGAAAATCAATAAATAAGTTTCTTTCTGATAAAACAAAAAAACAGATACCGTTAAGTATCTGTTTTGGGGTTTTGATAAATATTTGATTAAGCCGCAACTTTAGATTTTTTAGCAGCAAATTCGTTCATCTTACCAATGACATAGTTCTGAGCATCTTCTTCTAGATATGGATGCATTGGAATACTTAAGACAGTCTTGGAAAGTTTCTCACAAACAGGTAAGCTTCTTGTGTTCCATTTAGCATATGCTGTCTGGGTGTGAACTGGACGAGGATAATAAGCACCACAAGGAATATTATTTTCTCTCAAATAGGTCATTAGCTCATCTCTATCTTCGCAGTCAATGGTGTACAAACCATAAGCAGAGGTTGCATTGTCTAAGATTTTCTGTTTACCAAAATAAGAGCTCAACTCTGTGTCGTATTTCTTAGCAATTTTTGTTCTTTTTACTAATTCTTCATCAAAAATTTTCAATTTTTCAAGTACAACAGCGCCTTGGAATGAATCTAAACGACCAGTAACACCTAAGCGAACATTATCATAGTGATCTTCGGGGCTCATTCCGTGAACGCGACAAGATTTTAATAACTCATTCTCTTCGGAAGAGTTAGTAAATGTAGCGCCACCGTCACCATAGCAAGCTAAAGGTTTTGTTGGATAAAAAGATGTTGCAACCATATCAGCATAAGAGCCAGCTTTTTTACCATTATATGTAGAGCCGTATGCCTGAGCAGCATCTTCCAGAACTTTCATTCCGTTATCGTGTGCAATTTTCATAATTTGGTCGAGGTCGCAAGGAGAGCCGAAAATGTCAACCGCAACAACCGCTTTAAGATTTAACTTACCTTCTTTTTTAACTTCATCAATAGCGCGTTGTAAATCAGCTGGATCCATATTATATGTATGAGGATCTGAATCGACGAAAATTGGAGTCGCTCCTAAAATTGCTGCACATTCAGCAGAGGCAACAAATGTGAATGAAGATACAAAAACAGCGTCACCCGGTTTAACACCCCAAGCCATTAACGCTAAAACCAAAGCGTCAGTACCTGAAGCGCAAGTTGCGCAATACTTAACACCAGAATAGTTAGCAAGTTTCTCGTCTAATTCTTTTGTTTCTGGCCCCTGACAATAAGCTCCGTGGTCTAAAACTGTTTTAAAAGCATTTAGAAATTTATCTTGCCCGATAACTTTTTGTGCAGTTGCGCAATCAAAAAGGTTAATTTTGCCATTATATGTATTAGTCATAAGTGTTTACCTCTTAAAAAATTCAACATAACGGCATAGTAGCGCTTAATTTTTGATTTGCAACACACAAAACATTTCTAAATTGTAACATTTTCACAATAAAAAATGCTTGAAAACTTATTAACATTCTGAGGTGGCGAAATTTGTTGTTGATTTATTTGGTGGAAGAGCTATATTGGATAAAAATTTTAAAAGAGGGAAAAGTGTCTAAGGGTTTTTCTAAATATTTTATAGCTTTATTGTTATTCAGTTTAAGTGGGTGTACAACAGTAACTAGCAGAGATACGCCTGAAGAAATAACTGCTTTAGAGAGTTATAATCGTGCAATGTTTGGCTTTAATGATAAATTGGATAAATATGTTATTCGCCCCGTAGCAAAAGGCTATCGAGCGGTAACAAATGAATTTATACGTGAACGTGTTTCAAACTTCTTTTATAATATAGAAGAGCCAGTTTCTGCAGTGAATCATATCTTACAAGGGGAACTTGGAGATTCTGGAAATAATTTAGGGCGTTTTGTGCTTAATACGACATTAGGCGGTGTTGGCTTGTTTGATGTTGCCTCTAAGGTTGGGTTAGAGCGGAAAAAAACAGGTTTTGATGAAACCTTAGCAACGTGGTGCGTTCCGGATGGTCCGTTTTTGATACTTCCTGTTGTTGGACCGAGCACGCCGCGCGCTGCTACAGGATTTGTGGTTGATGGATACAGCTCTCCAATGTACTGGGTGGCGCAGGAGAGTAATGGAGAAGATGCGTGGGCAGTATATTATGGTGCGGCAGGAGTGAAATACCTTAATTTGATGGCTGAAAATCTTAAGATGTTGGAGAGTTTGGAAGAGGGCTCGGTGGATTATTATGAGGCAGTAAAATCTATGTATTTGCAGAATCGCGGAAAAATAAAGCGTTGCGGTGGTGCGGAAAGTACGGAGCAGACCTCTGAGTATGACTTTGATATGGATAATGAGGATTAGTAGTTTTTGAGAAAGGGCATAACAATGAAAAAAATATGTATGTTTTTGACCTTGTTTTTAGGATTTGTTCAGTCTGCAATAGCTGATATCAATAAAAACGAAGCGGTGGATATGGTTAAAGAGCTTACTAAAGATGGGATTGAGCAATTAGTTGTATCGTCCGCTTCTCAGGATGAGCGAAACCGCAGATTTGAAAAGTTATTCACAGAAAATTTGGATTTAGATTTTATTGGCAAGTATGTTCTGGGTCGTTATTGGCGAACTGCAAATGCGCAACAGCGTCGTGAATTTATCAATTTATATCGGGATTTTAACGTGAAAATATGGTCTAAGCGCTTTGATGAATTTAGAGGGAAAAAATTTGTTTTTGAGGGGACCTCGGCTGCAAATAATCCAAATCAAGTGTTTGTAAATACGATAGTTCCGATGAAAGAAGGTAAGCCAGCTACGGTGAAATGGCGGGTTTACGAGCATAATGGTAGATTGAAGATTATTGATATAATTATTGAGAATGTTAGTTTGGCACAAACGGCTAGAAATGAATATACCTCTTATATTTCTAAATCTTCCAAAGGGATAGAGGGGCTGTTAGAGCATTTGAGGGCTAAAATTGCTCAAAAGTAAATGTTGATTACTTAAAAAACGGTGCAAAAATAAAATAAAAAATATCTTTTTGTTAAATATTTTTTTACGATTCGCATATATAAAATGGTTGACATTTATCTAAAATAATGATATCTTAGCAAAGATATTATTCTATATGTGGTAGGTATGCTATGACTAAAAAACTGATATTAATTGCATTTGCAGCATTCGGAATCTTATGCTCTGGCGTGGCGGAGGCTAAGGTTTGTCGTACTGGTGATACGAGTTGTGAAACGTATCCTTGGGACGGGAAAAGTCAGTGTGGGGCGGAGTATATAAAATGTAGCATACCGCGTGCCGGCTCCACATATTGCGAAGACGGAGACGGCAAAAAATATCGCAGAGAGGATTGTTGCTCAGAGCTTGGATTTGTTGAGTGTCCGGTAGCTGATGCCTTGGTAGGTGTCGGCGATCAGTGCGTTGGAACGGATAATGTCGAATATTTTGAAAGTTGTGGCTGCTCATATGGTTTTGCGGAATGCAAAGGTAAGGATTGTGAAGGAGTTGCTGGTAGTGATAGTGAAACAAAGCTTACTGAAGATGGTATCAATGAAATTAAAAATCCAAATGGCTCTTCAGTGCTTTATACAGCTCGTTGTCAGTGGGAGCGAGATGGTGCTGGCGGTGGAAGATATGAATATGGTAATGACAAGATTAAGTGCCGCTTAGCGCAATGTAACGAAGATCGACATTTTTATAGTGGTATTGTTGATAAAGAATGGTGTAAACTCCGTGAGAAAACTCTCTGCGGAGGTTTTGGCTGTATGCAAGTTTATGATTGCGATAATTCTAAACATTATTATAGAAATGCTAGTATGTACTTGGATGGTAGTACGGATGAAAATAATGACTGGGAAAGAAAGTCTGGCAAAATAATTAACTTTATAGACTACCTATCTAGCGATGTAAGAAGTAATGAAAAAGATACAAGTAATAAAGAGCGCGTATTATATGTAAATGATACAGATAGAGGTTCTTATAATTTAACAGATATGATTGTTTGTGCGTATAATGGCGATCCTGAAGTTGGTGCACACGATAATCGTGGTTGGGATAAAGGTTATGGATTCGGTTGTGGCTCAACAACGCCAAACTATTGTTATAAATATACAGGGTGTAATACTGTTCGCCGTTGGTATAATAATTCGAATCATATGGGAATTGTATATGAAGATACATATTCAAAATGGTTACAACACGTAGAACACGTTGTCGGCTATCCTTTTTATGAAAGTAACACTATTTATAGCGATTCGTATCGTAAATTCCACGAAAATTTCTTAAAAGATGTTAACCCTGGGTATGGTGTATATAAAAAATTCACAGGGGTAGAAGGTCGTGAATCTGAGGGGCAAAATGGCTCAACTTGTGGTAAAAATAACGTTAATTGTACAGTGCCTGATGGAGCAGTACTGGGTACCGCTCTTATCTATGAAGGTGATGAGTTTGTTGGTTATAATGCAAACGAAAAAAGTTATGGTTGTACATACATTCAGCAATCTTGCCACGGTGAAAATAATTGTTATAAAAAGATCTCCTGTACAGAGGAAAATCGTTTCTATCATTCCTTTATCAATGCTGCAGATAAAAGCTTGTATGAAAGCTCATTAAATACACCTTTATACAGCGTGTGGTATAAGGGATTGAATACAAAAGAAATTTATCCAGCCTGCGAATATCAGGTAAATGAATGTAATGACAGCACAGGATGTTACCGTAAGGTTGGTTGTGCTGCTGGCTTTGAAGACTTGCGCGCGCATCCAGATGTTGCAGAAGATTGGTCTGATTGGTTTAGTGAGATTCGTTCTCTGTGTAATGATAATACGCGTTGTTATAAAGCAACAGCTTGCGAATTAACGGTTGGTTCATATAGCTCGACACCAAATACTTCATTCTTCGTTACCGCACATTCAACTGCAACTGGTTTAACTTGTTATCGTGGCTCTGAATGTTGGATTGAAGTTGGTGCCTATACTTCCACTCCAAATACTTCGTTCTTTGCTGCTATCCAATCATTAGCAACAGGTTCAACGTGTTACCGTGGTCAAAACTGTTATATCCAAGGTGGCTCATATAGCTCTGTTCCGAACACATCATTCTTTGTGACAATTAACTCTAAATCATCCGGTTCAACGTGTTATCGCGGTCAAAACTGCTACATAGCTGGCGGTGCATATAGCTCCACACCAAACACCTCGTTCTTTAATGTTATTGCTTCAAAGGCATCTGGTTCAACCGCATATCGTGGTGAAAGTGGAAACATCGTTGTTGGTGCATACACATCTACACCAAACACCTCGTTCTTCTTCGTAATTAAGTCCGTTGCGTCTGGTTCAACCGCATATCGTGGACAAGAATCGCACATCAAAGCTGGTTCATATAGCTCTGCACCAAACACCTCATTCTTTAACATTATTTCTTCTAAGGCGTCTGGTTCAACTGCATACCGTGGTGAAAGTGATCGTATCAATGCAGGTGCATACACATCTACACCAAACACCTCGTTCTTCTTTGTGATTAAGTCTGCTGCGTCTGGTTCAACCGCATATCGTGGACAAGAATCACACATTAAAGCTGGTTCATATAGCTCTGCACCAAACACCTCATTCTTTAACATCATTTCTTCTAAGGCGTCTGGTTCAACTGCATACCGTGGTGAAAGTGGTCGTATCAATGCAGGTGCATACACATCTACACCAAACACCTCGTTCTTCTTTGTGATTAAGTCTGCTGCGTCTGGTTCAACTGCATATCGTGGACAAGAAGCACATCTCAAAGCTGGTTCTTACAGCTCTTCGCCAAATACTTCATTCTTTGCGGTTATTAAGTCACTGGCATCTGGTTCAACGTGTTATCGTGGTCAAAACTGTCACTTTGACAAAGGTGTATATTCTTCCACACCAAACACCTCGTTCTTTAACGTTATTGCATCTTTAGCGTCTGGATCAGGCTGCTATCGTGGTCAAGACTGCTCAATCAAAGGTGGCTCATATAGCTCTACACCAAATACTTCATTCTTTGCAGTCATCAATTCTATATCATCAGGTTCCATTTGCTACCGTGGTCAAACGTGTTATATCCCAGGGGGCGCATACTCTTCGACTCCAAACACTTCGTTCTTCGTGCCAATTAACTCCTTGGCATCTGGTTCAACGTGTTACCGTGGTCAAAACTGCTATATTGCAAATGGTGCATATAGTTCTACACCAAACACAGTCTTCTTTGTTCCAATTAACTCTTTAGCATCTGGTTCAACGTGTTACCGTGGTCAAAACTGTGCTGCCACATCAAATGACACCGCAAATACATCATTCTTCGTATTTGTAAATTCTCAAGCATCCGGTTCAACGTGTTATCGTTCATCTGCTTGTCGTTTCAGTGTTGGTGCATATAGTTCTGTTCCAAATACATCGTTCTTTGTAACACAAACAATGCAAAACGCAGATTTAGACTCAATCTGCTACCGTGGTTCTAGCTGCAACTTCTCAGGTGGTTCATATAGTTCAACACCGAACACCTCATTCTTTAATGTAATTAAATCTGTTGCATCTGGTTCAACCGCATATCGTGGTGAAGATGTCTGCCTAGAATGTGGTTCATACTCTTCCACACCAAACACCTCATTCTTTAGAGTTATTTCGTCTAAAGCATCTGGCTCAACAGCGTATCGTGGTGAAGAATCTCACCTCAAAGCTGGTGCATACTCCTCAATGCCGAATACGTCATTCTTTAATACCATTTCGTCTAAGGCGTCTGGCTCAACTGCATATCGTGGAGAAAGTGGTCGTGTTAACGCTGGTGCATATACATCCACGCCAAACACCTCGTTCTTCTTTGTAATTAAGTCATCTGCATCTGGTTCAACCGCATACCGCGGACAAGAATCGCACATTCCTGCAGGTGCCTATAGCTCTATGCCTAATACAAAATTCTTTAATGTGATTTCTTCTAAGGCATCTGGTTCAACCGCATATCGTGGCGAAAGTGGAAATATCGTTGTTGGTGCATATACATCCACACCAAACACCTCGTTCTTCTTCGTGATTAAATCCGCTGCGTCTGGTTCAACCGCATACCGTGGACAAGAATCGCACATTAAAGCTGGTGCGTACAGCTCTGCTCCAAATACGAAATTCTTTAATGTAATTTCTTCTAAGGCTTCTGGCTCAACGGCTTACCGTGGTGAAAGCGCAAATCTTAAAGCTGGTGCATATAGCTCCACACCAAACACGAAGTTCTTCTATGTCGTAAATTCTTCTGCATCTGGTAGCATCTGCTATCGTGGTGAATCTTGTAATGCAACTAAAGGTGATGCAGCAGCATCAACAGGTACACACGTTAAATTGATTAACACTTCATTCTTCCACGAGATTCAATCTCAAGCATCTGGTGTTACTTGTTATCGTGGTGATGACTGCGCAACTAAACGTGGTTCATATAATGCATCTCCAAACACCAATTACTTTGATGTGATTTCTTCTACATCACCATCAAGCAAAGAATGTTTCCGTGCTCAAGGGTGTAACATTAAAGTTGGTGCATACACCTCTGTTCCAAACACTTCATTCTTCTTGTTCACAAGTGTAAGCGCGTCTGGCTCAATTTGTTACCGTGGTGCGGGTTGTCACTTAAATGCCGGTGCGTATGTATCAAGCCCAGACACATCGTTCTTCTCTACGATTTCATCAACAGCAACTGGTACAACATATTTCCGCGCTGAAAGTGTAAATCTTAAAGCTGGTGCATATAGCTCCACACCAAATACTAAGTTCTTCAACGTAGCAATGAAAGAGGCTTCAAGCTCTAAGGCATACCGCGGAACCGCCGCTGCTATCGCGGTTGGTGCATATAGCTCTAAGCCGAATACATATTTCTTCAATGTCGTATCATCTTTGGCGTCTGGTTCAACCTCATACCGTGCAGTAAGCATTGTAAATGGTTACACCTCATCTCCAAATACGTCATTCTTTATTGTAGCACACTCACACGCATCTGGTTCATCTGCATATCGTGGTGAAAAAGCTCATATTGCAGCTGGTGCATATAGCTCTACCCCGAGTACATCATTCTTCAAGGTTGTATATTCGTTGTCGTCAGGCTCTAAGTCTTATCGTGCACAAGATGTTGCAGCTGCTGCAGGTGCTTATAAATCTTCACCAGATACGAGATATTTCAAAACAGTAAGCTCTCTTGCATCTGGCACCATTAGCTATCGTGCAACAGCTTGCGTAGATGATGCTATAAATGATCAAAACACAACAACAAAGCCAACATTAAGCGCAAAAATCAATAGCTCATTCTTCACAATTACGGATAAGTCAGCGTCTGGTTCAATCTGCTATCGTGGTGATGATTGTGTTCCACAAGCATACTCTTCAGCACCAAATACAGAATACTTCAACACAGTTAAATCAACTTCTCCGTCAGGTATGATCTGCTATCGTGCTGGTGGTAATAAAGACACTGATCCAGCTTGCAAACTTGATAAAGGTGCTTATAGCGTATCTCCGAACACAGCGTTCTTCAATGTAACTTCATCTTCTGCAACAGGTGTGACTTGCTGGCGTGAAAATGGTTGTGCAACAGGCCGTGGTGCATACGCATCAAGTCCAGACACATTATTCTTCATCACAAATCGCTCAGTTGCAGCAGGAAGATACTGCTACCGTGCAACAGCTTGCTCTGCAACGGCATATAAAGATGAAACAACATTAGGCAAACCTGATGAATTTAACACAAGTTTCTTCTTCCCAACAGGCAAGAATGCAAGTAGTCTCCAATGCTGGCGCGCAGATAGTTGTCACTTAGACGCTGGTGCATATAGCTCCATACCAAATACTAAGTTCTTCTTGACAACATCTCAGACATCGAAGAAACCGACAACGTGTTATCGTGGTACAGGGTGTAATGCGAGTGCTGGTGCATATGTTGCAAGTCCTAATACAATGTTCTTCGCAACTGTAAGCTCCTCTGCATCTGGTAATGCCTGCTATAGGGGTACTGGGTGTGCAACAGGCAATGGCGCGTATGCAACCACACCAAATACATCATTCTTCTATACAATTGCATCGGCAGCTTCTGGTGTTACTTGTTACCGTGTAGATCCTGGAACAGTTAATCCAGACGGACCGTGTCGTGTAGGCGAAACGTCAAATGATATTCCTTGTTACTTCAATGCAACATCATCAACAGCATCCGGCATAACTTGTTGGAAAGGTAATAGTTGTAAATATACGAATATCAATACACAATACTTTGAAACCGCCAAAGCAACGTATGGTGTAGAATGCTCATATATTAAGAGCCCGAAGTGTACTGGTCCGTATGCAGGATTTACATCAACAGCCTTTAATGGTGGATTAGGTGGAACCAGTGTAACAGGTGGTGATGCTACTTGTAAAAAAGTAGAGGCAATATATCCAACAGGATGCGATGCTAGCGCTCATTACTGTGCAACAAATGCAAGCGTAAACACAACGTACTTCACAAAAACTGAAAAAGAAGCATCAGGCTGTGGTCACACTGTAAAATGTAATTATATTACAGTAAATACCAAAACTCCAGCAGGTGGAGTAGGTAGCTGTGCAACAGCATTTGGCTCAATGTTTAATCAGAGTACAACAGAGAACTGTGGCGTAAAAGCATACTACTTAACTGGTGGTTGTACAGCAGGCTGGAGTACTGCAAAACCAAATACTATTTACTTCTTATATACTTCAACATCTGTAACAGATTGTACAGGTAAGTCTGAAACTTGCTACAAAGCAACAGGATGTGCAATTACAACAACTCCAGCGTGTTACTTTGGCGATAAGACTGTGACAGCTCCAAATGGAATCACAGATAATGGTCAGGCGTGCCGCTCAGGGTTTGATTGCAAATATCCAAATATAAATACGCAATACTTCAGTAAGGCTTCAACAACATACGGAGAGGCAACGTGTGATTATATCACAGGACCAAATTGCGCAATAACCAATCCAACAGCATTTGCCTATAGTTCAACTTCCCAAAGTGGTAGAGTTGATTGTTCTACAGCAACAGCGTATTTTGCTACAAGCTGTAACGGAAGCAAGGGTTACTACGAAGGAACACCAGCAAAACCTGATTACTTCAACTATACATCTGACTCTGTAGAGAAAAATAAAAACTGTAATGTTTGGAAAGACGCTACTTGTACAAAAGCAAGTTGTAAATATCCGAATTGTATCGCAAATTCCCAGTACTTTGTGATTGATAAAGCATCCTTTGGAAACAGCGGAGATTGCGGCTATGGACTTAGCTACAAATATACAAGCGTTGCTCCAGCAAGTTATTGCAGTTATACCTCAACATCAGGTACAACTTGTAGCAATAGCCTAACAGGTACCGCATACCTCAGAAATGGTTGTGCAACAGGATATACAAGTGGTACAATCACAAATGATCAAAATGCATATTTGATTGCAACAGCAGGTCAATGTCCAGTCGATTCTAATGGTTCAAGTACGAACGTAACCTGTAAATATGTATCTGGATGTAATACTGGTTGGTATTACTTAGGTGGAGATGTACCCGACAATTTGTTCTTCAGCAAAGCTGATGCAGATTCTGAAAGTGATACCGCTGGGTACGGAGATGTTGAATGTTCTACAGTAACCTGTAAATACACTCCAGACGCAGGATTCTTCAAAACCACATCTGCAACAATATCATTGAAGAATGGCTGGAGATCAGATGCAACATCAACAAATAAAACGTGCTATCGTGCATCGGGCTGTCTATACACAAGTAGCAACAACTCAGATTACTTCCATTTCAGCTCTGCAGTAAGTGGTACAACCTGCTACCGTGCATCAAGCTGTAAATATACAAGTAGTCAACCTGCAGCTTATTGTAGATATACGTCATCTTCGGCAAGTACTATGGGCTTGACTGTATCTGGTGATAAATGTTACTATGGCACAGGTTGTGCAAGTGATTATACTTCAGATCCAAATAAGATTGATACAAATATTTATGCAAGAAAGAATGCTGGATCTTGTCTAAATGGTGAAACAACTCAGTCTTGTTATTATTCAGATGGATGTAATACTGATAAAGGATACTACTATGTTGTTAGGGGTGACTACCATACAGGCGACTATGTAGATGATGTAGAATATACAGGTGAACATAGTGATTACGAAAACTGTGGTCAAGCGGTATGTAAAAGAGGTTATGGCTCCAAAACGAATACCTCATATTTCAACTGGATTGGCGGAACCAAAGCAACAGGTCAAGCAACTTGGAACTCTGAGGCAACAACTGTGTACGAGACTGGTGTAGGATGTTACAGAGAAAGTTCTTGTGTATACGGAAACTGGTCTGAGGAATGTACTGATACAAGTTACTTCACAATCTCTAAAGGTAACGATGCTGTAACCGGTACATATAACACAGCTCTGAAATGTCTAAAAGGTTTTGTTGATAAAAGTCAAAAAAATGAAGATTGCCGTCAACCTGCAAATGCTTTGAAAGTACCTAATCATGACCTATATATTTGGGGTGAATCAAAAACTTGTGATGATATGACAGTCTCTAAACCAACTGGCTGTAATGCCAACGCTGGGTCGCATAATAGCTCTTATGTATCGTCAGGAACATCGACCGGTATAACGATGAGT
>JAMPED010000024.1 GCA_023665325.1 Acetobacter sp. | reverse complement strand
CTTTCAAAGAGCCCCAAGCTTTTGCTAAGTTAGTAGAAACTGCCAAAGCGGCTCTCTAAAATAAGATTTTAGTATAGTTTATATCAGTTAAGAAGAGTCGTCTTGGGCAACCAAGATGGCTCTTTTATGTTTAAAATTTAGCTTTGGATTTTGAGGAAGAGGGAAGTAGGTTTTTAAACCATTTTATAAGGTGATACGATGAGTGATATTGAGATTATAAAAACAGAAATTGAGGAGCAGATTGCAAAAACTCAAGACATTAAGGCGCTGGATGATGTGCGTGTGAGTGCTTTGGGTAAAAAAGGTCGTGTAACCGAGCTTTTAAAAACTCTGGGGACTATGCCTTTAGAAGAAAGAATCGAGTTTGGTAAAAAAGTTAATGCGGTTAAAGCTGAATTAGAAGCACAAATTACGGCAAAAAAACAAGAATTAGAAACAAAGCTCTTAAATGAAAAACTTAAAAATGAAGTAATTGACGTTACCCTTCCTTGTCGTCCAGAAGTTCAGGGGCGCATTCATCCGGTTTCTAAGGTTTATGAGGAATTGGTGGCTATTTTTGCTGAGATGGGTTTTGAGGTTGCAGATGGTCCAGATATTGAAGATCAATTTCATAATTTTAACGCTCTGAACACACCGCCAAACCACCCTGCTCGCCAGATGCAAGATACATTTTACATCAACAACAATGTTAATAAAGAATTTGATTTGGATAATGCGTACGTTGTACGTACACAAACATCAAGTGTACAAATCCGTACGATGGAAAAGAAACAGCCGCCTATTCGTATTATTGCACCGGGGAGAACTTATCGTTCTGACTATGATGCAACGCATACCCCGATGTTTCACCAGATTGAAGGATTGGTTATTGATAAAACTACAACCTTAGCACACCTTAAAGGCTGTTTGTATGATGTGATGAAGACGTTTTTTGAAGTAGATGAATTGCCGGTTCGCTTCCGCCCGTCTTACTTCCCATTTACAGAACCATCTGCTGAGATGGATATTGGCTGCTTGAAAACAAAAACTGAGCTTAAAATTGGTGCTGGTACTGACTGGTTAGAGATTTTAGGTTGTGGTATGGTTCACCCGAATGTATTACGTTCCTGTGGAATTGATCCAGAAGAATATCAAGGCTTTGCTTTTGGCGTGGGGATGGATAGACTCGCAATGCTTAAGTATGGCATTCCGGATTTGAGAACATTTTTTGAATCTGACGTTCGTTGGCTTAAAAATTATGGCTTTACTGCACTTGATTTTTCTTCAATGACAAGTGGATTAAGCAATAACGGAGGATTAGCACGATGAAATTTACATTATCTTGGTTAAAAGAACACTTAGACACAACAGCTAGTGTTGATGAAATTGTTGAGACCTTAACACGCATTGGACTTGAAGTTGAAGAAGTTATCAATCCGGCTGCTGCTTTGGACGGTTTTAACACTGCAAGAATCGAAAAGGTGGATATGCACCCAGATTCTGACCATTTGCATATTTTAGCGGTTAATACTGGTAAAGAAACGTTACAGGTTGTCTGTGGTGCACCGAATGTTCACGAAGGACTTGTTGGTATTTATGCGCCAACAGGTGCGCTCATTCCTTGCTATGGTGAACGCTTAAAGGTTGCAAAAATCCGTGGCGTGGAAAGTATGGGTATGATGTGTTCTGAGAAAGAGCTTATGGTTGGGGATGACCATAGCGGCATTATCGAGCTTGCCTCTAATACGGCTATTGGTGTTCCGGCTGCAGAAATTTTGAACATTGACCCTGTGATTGAGGTTTCAATTACTCCGAATCGAGCAGAATGCTTGGGTGTTCGTGGTATTGCTCGAGATTTGGCGGCAGCTGGGCTTGGTACATTAAAACCGCTCAATATCCCAGAAATCAAGGGAAGTTTTAAAAGCCCGATTTCTGTGCGTGTAAAATGCACAGAGGCTTGCCCGACTTATACAGCACGCTATATTAAGGGTGTTAACAACAAAGCTGAAACGCCAAAATGGATGAAAGATAGATTAACAGCTATTGGATTGCGTCCAATTTCAGCTCTTGTTGATATTACGAACTACATTAACTATGATTTGGCTCGTCCTTTACACGTTTTTGACGCTGATAAACTTACAGGTAATGTTACTGTTCGTATGGCTGAAAATGGTGAGGAATTTATAGCTCTCAACGAAAAAAGTTATACATTAGACGATAAATCTCTTGGTATTTGCGATGAAGACGGGGTGCAATGTTTGGGCGGCATTATGGGCGGCTTAAACAAAGGAAGCTATGAAGACACGACTAATGTATTGTTGGAATGTGCTTTATTTAACCCTGTTTGTATTGCCCGCACTGGTCGTAAGATGCAACTTGATTCTGACTCTCGTGCACGTTATGAACGTTGGGTTGACCCGATGTCTAACATCTCTGGAAATAACTACGCTACGCAGATGATTCTAGATATCTGTGGGGGTGAAGCTTCTGAAATGGAAGTTGTCGGCGAGGAGAGATTTGAAGCAAAACCGGTTCAACTTCGTATCGAGAAAATGAAAAGCTTTGTCGGGATGGATGTTTCGCAAGAGAAATGCACTGAAATTCTTCGCAATCTTGGATTCAAGGTGAGCGAAAGTGATGGTGTTATTACGGCTGTTTCTCCGTCTTGGCGTGGAGATATTGAATGTGAACAAGACTTAATTGAAGAAGTTGTGCGGATGATTGGGTTGGATAATATTCCTGCGGTTTCAATGAAAATTGCAGAATTTCCTAAACCTGTTTTAACTCCATTACAAAACAATGTGATGATGGTTAAGCACGAACTTGCACTGCGCGGAATGTATGAAACAGTAACTTTCAGTTTTACAGACAGCGCTATTGCAAAATTTTTCCGTAGAGGGAACGCTCCTGTTGATATTCAAAACCCGATTATCACCGAACTTGACGAGATGCGTCCGTCATTGTTGCCAAACTTGTTGATTGGTGCTAAAAGCAACATTGCCCGTGGATATGCTAATCTTCAGCTCTTTGAAGTTGCACCGGAATTTTATGGTCGCAATCCTGGAGAACAACAGACAGCAGCTAGTGGTATTTTTGTGGGCAAAACCAGCAAGAAAGATTGGACTGGAAGCTCTCGTGCATACGATGTATTTGATGCAAAAGCGGCGGCTTTGGCTGCAATTGCTGCGGCAAAAGGACCTATTGAGGCGCCACAAATTACAACTGATGCTCCGGAATATTATCACCCTGGGCGTAGTGGTGCTATTCGCTTAGGCAAAAATGTTTTAGCATATTTTGGTGAACTTCATCCGGCAGTTTTAAAAGCTTTGGATATTAAAACCAATGTGATGGCATTTGAAGTCTTTTTAGAGAATATCCCACTTCCTCGTGATGGAAAATCAAAGGCAAAGAAAAAGCTTGAGCTTTATGATTTACAACCGGTTGAAAAAGATTTGGCTTTTGTATGCACTAAAAATGTTTCTTCTATGAGTATTGTTGGGGCTGCTAAAACGGCTGACCGCAATAATATTAGCGACGTTCGAATTTTTGATGTTTACGAAGGTGAAAATCTGCCAGCAGATAAGAAATCTGTTGCAATTACGGTTACATTCCAACCAAAAGAAAAATCTTATACTGATGCAGAACTTGAAGCATTGATGAATAAGGTGATTTCTGAAGTTGGTAAAAAAACTGGCGCAACTTTACGTTAGTTTTAACTTTCCATATTTGATTAAACAGCTCTGAGGAGTCAGAGCTGTTTTTTTGTGTTCATTTTCCTTGACTTTTTGTACTTATCCGCATAACGTTGAGCCGTACTAGATGATGGCTAGTATGAGGGTTAGAAGCCTCTAAAGGTTGTCTGTTTAAGACGTAAAACTACCTTTTTGCATTAAGCAGGAAGGTAGTTAATAAGGTATATATATTATATATACCAAATACCTACACTATTCCTTTAATAGCTTCTAACTTCCTGCTGCCTCTCATCAAGGCGGCTATTTTTATAATTTAAATGGGAGCTATGATGAAAATATTAAAAGAAAATCAGCACGGTCGGTCGATGATTGAGATGTTAGGTGTATTGGCGATTGTGGGGATTTTATCAGTGGGAGGTATTTCTGGATATTCTAAGGCTATGCTCAAAATAAAACTTAATAAAATGATCGATGAGTATATTCAATTTATTCAATCCTTGGCTTTATTTAAAAACGATTTTATGAGAGAAAAAGACCTACAAAATATAGAACGTCTTTACTTTGCTTCGTATTATCCACCAACAGAGCTCCCTTATGGGTGGACTGCTAAAGCTTCTACTATTATTGATAATTTTGGAGTACATATTACCCCTTATGTACAAGATAGGCTCGTCGTTAGTTATTATCTAAAGCGGAATGAAGATATTAACGAAAACAAAGAAATGTGTCGCGTAATGTTACTTAATATTGTCAAACCATTTCACGAAACGCTAGAAGCTGTTTGGATATATCGTGGAAATGCGACAACCGGAGGAAATTTTTATGGAACTGGACATTGTAATGGTTCTAATAAAAAATGTATATCCGATATAACACCAAATGAAGCAATCAATCTGTGCAATACCTGTTTAGAAGATACTATTTGTATTTTAGAATTTTCTCTTTAATTTTATATGCCGCATTATGATAATATGAGCCAAGCTGCTTTGCAGATGAGAACTTATATGTGTCGGATTTTTAAAAATGCCCTTACTCATTCGTGTAAACAAAAAGAAGAGGCTTTTACCCCTCTTCCATCTGTCATACAGCTTGCGGCTGATAATGGCTCTTAACGTAAAGCCTTTTTCCGGACCAAGCTCTTTGGATATAAACTTTGGAGCGATATGTAGCTTTTACGAAAGAATTTTACCAACAATATTCAAACTATTACGCTTGATTAGTTTTTGGTTTCTTCAAATTGCAGTTTAATATCCTCTCCGCTAAGTTCTAGCGTTTTATTTTTCAAAGAATAAGATTTTATTTTTCCTAAGTTTTGAAAATAATCCATTTCCTTTTTCATCTCCGGTTCTGGAGCGGCCATCATCGTACTACCGATGAGCTTTAGGGTTAGATTATTTTTTTCTAGTTTATATTCGCCAAAGTAATTATTCACTGCTTGCCCGAAAAAACGATTTTCTTTAGCATCAAACGAAAGGGTTATGCTCTTTTCGGGTAGGAGTGCAAAAGTTTTTCCTGCGATAGTTTCCTCTGACTTTGAACAGGCGTTTAGCCCACAAAGCACTAAGATTGTTAGCAATAGTTTTTTCATATTTATTCCTCATATAATTGTTATGTAATCTATATATCATAAAAAAATCTGCGTTCAATACATTTTTACTTTATTAAATGCTTTACATTCTATTCACTATGTGATATCTTTTTGCTATTCATTAAATTATTAAATCTAAGCTTATGTATGTTTTAGACAGTAAACAATTTGGCTTTGTGTATGCCGATTTGATGGTTCAAAATGGAAAAATTTCTGTTTATGGAAAGCGCCAGACATCTTTGTCGGGTGGATACGTTCCAACACCTACCCTGTTAAGTTTTTCAGGTATTCCCTATTCTCTTAGAAATGAGATAAGGGATCGAATTAAAAATCAATGCTTGCCGACGGAACCTATGTCGGCTGAGCTTAGAAAATTTTGTAATGATGTTTGGAAGCAAGCATCTTCTCATTATTTCGGGTATGGTGTAAAATGACTTATTCCTCCAAGTATTCTTACTTGGAGGATTTTTTTATCCCAATCTGAAAAAAACATATTGACTTTTTGATATATAGCAAATATACTATGTATTGTAATTTATATCTATGGAGTTTAATATGAAATTTATATTATTTTTAATGGCAAGTTTTTTGGGTACAGTAACTTCTGCACTTGCGAATCCTGCGTGTGTTGTCTGTACTGTTGCTATTGGGGCGTCACTTGAAATTGCTCAAAAGCTAGGTATTGATGATAATGTTGTTGGGCTATGGGCTGGAGCAATGTTTGCTTTATTAGGGTATTGGGCTATTTTATGGTTTGAGAAGAAAAAATGGAATTTTTGGGGTAGAAATTTTTTATTGATGTTTTGCAGTTTGGCATCTATTGGCTTTTTATATTTAGGAAATTTAATCTATTCACCCAAAATTATTGTTTTTTTATATATAGATCCCTTTCTTTTTGCTAGCCTTATTGGCGCAGCTTTATACATTGCAACACAAAAACTTTATCAATGGATGAAAGAGCATAATGATGGACACGCACATTTTCCATTTGAGAAGGTTGTATTGCCTGTCGTGTGTTTATTTATTGCTAGTGTTGTATTAACTTACTACCCATTATAATTTAGGAGAATTTGAGATGAAAAAAGCTGAGAATGTAAAAGAATTTGTGGAACGCATTGACGCAACTAAAAAGGTTAATCCGAAAGATTTGTCTTCTGACCAAGACTTAACGATTGCGATTATGAATTTGATTTCAATTGAAGAGCATTTGGTGTTTTCAGGGGCTAAAACTGGTAAAACTTCGTTTTATGATTTGATTGAGGATGTGCGAGAAACTCGCAAGAAATTGATGCTTAAGATTATTCCGAGCTATGAGGGTGAGGTTTGGTGTATTTCTAAACACTTGCTTGCCTCTTCTATGCGTTTGATGGAAGTGGGGACAAAGCAGCAGAGTTTGGGTAACAAAGAGCAAGCGTATGATTTGTTTAACAAGGCGTATGACCTTTACTGTCTATTTTGGGGCTTAAATATGAATATGCTTAATGTTTCTGAGATGAAGTGGATTGAAGACAGCGTTGACGACATTAAGAAAATCAGCGAAAAAATCAATGCGGCGGCGCCTTTGGCGACGGCTTCGAATGGTGATGTTGTCGTGGAAGATACTGCTGATGCGGATGGTGAGCCGAAGACTGCTTTTTCGAAGATGAAAGCCTTTGTCCGTAAAGCTGTTGATTGTTGTATTGAATAGAGGATGGAAGATGAAGAAATTTCTTTATATATTAGTGTGCATTTTGTTTAGCACCAATCTTTACGCAGATGATGAATTGGCGAAAGATAAGATTTATTTCTTTACCCATACTGGTTGTCCTTATTGTGAAATGGCTGAGAAGCATATTGCACAAAATAGATCAAATGCAGCTATTGAAGTTATTAGCATCGACAAACCAGAAGGATTTTACTTATTTAAAAAATGTGCTGAAAAATTTAAACTTGGAAAAAATATTGGCACACCTTTATTTTGCATAGGAGATGAGTACCTGATGGGGTGGTCTACAGAAAACCAGCAACGCTTTGATGAGTTAAGCTCAAAATTCATTCAGTAAAACTCTAATCCCTCGGTTAAATACTGAGGGATTTTTTTATTTGCAATCGTGATTTATTTTGATATATTAGCGTTAAATTTGTAAAGCGAGGTTATAATGGAACAGCTTCCGATTGAGATAATGAAAAAAGCAGTTAAGGGGATAAATTATATATCTCATCCTTTACGATTGCGGATTTTAGAATATTTAGATGTTAATGGTAGCTCTTCTGTTTCTGCCATTACTAAGGCTCTTGGCGCTGAGCAGGTTATTATTTCGCAGGCTTTGAAAAAAATGCGAGAAAGTCATTTAGTGAAAACAACGCGCAAAGGGATTTTTATTTATTATGACATTATGGAAGAGTATCCGGCGAGTATCTTTGTATGTCTACGCAAGCTCTATGCTTATATGACTGATTGTTTTTTCTTTTTACAAGATGGTGTTAAGGCTGTGTTACCTGCTGATTACACGATGATGACGGCGAATCGGATGAAATTATTTGCCCATATTGAAAAAATGCGTATTTTAGAGTGGTTGGAGATTAAAGGTGCGCAGAATGTTACTGAGATTGTTAACGGGACAGGACTTGAGCAGATGAAAGTTTCACAACAGCTCAAGAAACTACGAGACGATGGCTTTGTTACGGTAACTCGTCAGGGGAGATTTATGATTTATGAAATTACCGATGGTGTGCATAAAACCTGCATTGGCTGTATTCATAAGCGATATGACAGTTTGTTGAACAAAGATGAGTTTTGAATTTTCTTGACTCTTTTGAGCGTTTTTCCATATAGTTTATATCGTAAGAATCTTATTTATTTAATTATTAAAGAAAGCTAACACGTAAAAGCCGTGTAATATTATGACAACAGATGAATTATTCAGAGTTTTGGATGCGCTTAACCCAAGCGTTGAACAGATGGAAGCGTATCTTGACAGATTGTGCGGTAATACACCTTTAGAGCTTGTTTATTTTAAAGATAATCAGTTCACTCGTTCTAATTCGTATCGTACAGATGATGCAAACTATTTATTGGGGATATTGTTTCCGAACAGCAAAAAAATTGTTTTATTAAAAACGATAAATAGTGACTACTCTAAGTTACTTGATTTGGAATATGCCCATACCCCGATTGACCAAATACAGCAATGGGTTAAAAAGGCATACGGCTTTATTAAAGCTTGAGGAGCTCATAAAGATGATATTATGTTGCTCCATCGGTATATGAAAGAGTTTAGTACCACTTTGAAAATCTTGCAATATCACAAGCATAAAGTACTTCCCAAACTTTATATGTCTTATATACCTTGGCTTGGAGAAAATGGATATTTTTGCGAAGATAATAAGACCTCAACGAAACTTACTTATTATCTTGAAGTATATGGTGATATTTTGATTTTTGCCGAACTTCCAGAAAATCTGTAAAATTTAAGGAGTCCTTTTATCTGGACTCCTTTTTTAGTTTATTGCAAGTTTTCTTTGAAAAACTCGGTGATTTTATCAAACGGGATTTTTTCGAGATTATCGTACAAATCGACGTGATTGGCGTTTGGGATAATCAGGAGCTCTTTATTATCACCGGTGAGCTTTTTATAGGCGTCTTCGCTGAAATAACGGCTATGTGCATTTTCTCCGTGTAACATTAGCACTGCATTTTTGATTTCATTACTATATGTGAGAATCGGCATATTGATAAATGATAACGCAGTTGTTAATGTCCAATCTGTATTAGAATTTTTAGATCGTTTATGATAACCACGAGGTGTTTTATAATAACTGTAATAATCTTTTACAAATTGCGGTTCATCACCGGTTAATTTGTCTGGTAAACCTGTGCCAACGGCATATGTTCCATTTTTAAAATCTTCGGTTCGCTGGGCATTGAGCTTTTCTTTAAGGGCGTAGCGTTCTTCTTTACCCATCGAATCGAAATATCCGTTTGCGTTTACACGGCTCATATCATACATTGTGGAAGTTACCGTTGCTTTAATGCGTGTATCCATTGCTGCCGCATTCAGAGCGAATCCGCCGAAACCACAAATTCCTAAAATGCCGATTTTATCTGCATTTACATCCGGTCGATTTGAGAGATAATCCACCGCGGCACTGAAATCTTCGGTGTTAATATCTGGCGAGGCAATATGACGTGGCTCACCACCGCTTTCACCGGTAAACGATGCGTCAAAAGCCAATGTGATAAAACCGCGTTCTGCCAGTGTTTGTGCATACAGTCCCGATGATTGTTCTTTTACTGCTCCGAATGGACCACTAACGGTAATAGCGGCAAGTTTTCCTTCCGGCTTATTTTTTGGTGTATATAAATCTCCAACAAGCTCTATACCGTAACGATTTTTAAAAGAAACTTTTTGAACGTCTACTTTATCGCTTTTCGCAAATACCTTGTCCCAATCGTTTATTGGTGCGGCAGCGTTAACCGAATCTGGTGCAGCACAAATAAAACTCATAGCGGCAAAGCCCAATGTGCAAAATTTTCTCATATTCATATCATTCTCCTTACATTTATTAACTAGCGATAAGATAATTTTTAGAGGTTACTCTAAGTCAAGGTGGAAAAATTATTTATTCACATACACTTGCACAGAATGCAACCAAAATTTATTTTGATAAAATTATTGACTTTAAAGCTGACATAGCTATGATTTTTTTTGTATTTATAAGACTTTGTTTATCATTATTCATAAATTGAGGTAGGAAGAAAATAAGCCTCGTTAAAAATCCTATATTTGTATGAGTGGAAAATATGATGGTCCCCAGTATCAAGACCAGATGTATTCTATGCCTAAAGATTCGCAGACGCGTGGCATAATTCATAAGAAAGATTATCGGAATTTGCGTGTTAAAAAAGTTGAGGATTACACTCGCCCTCGTTATGTTTATGCTAACGGTGAAGAAAGTGAATTTCCTCAATGTGCGTTTGGTGATGTTATCGGCTATCGTATCAGTCCGACACTCGTTATCTCTGATATGTGTGCCGGCGGCAATGGATGGTTTCTTGAAAATCTGGTCGCTTTTATCAAAAAATATGGCGGTGCGAAGCTTACTATGGACGAGGTTGCCATATTGCGCCAAAATTATGATAAAATCAACAAAATGCGGCGTGCTATCGGCGATACACCTTTGCCTAAAGGATATTTTTGGGCAGAAGGTAGAACCGGATACAGCGAAAGCGTGCATTGCAGAGTTGATAAAGAGGAATATGATCCTGACACAAGCAACATAATCTTAAAACGCCTCCTTGCGGAGTAACACAGTTTAAACCTCTAAAATTGTTATATAGTTTTAGAGGTTTTTATTATGTATCACCAACTAGGGCAAATGTTTTTGACTGATATTTTTAGCTATTTGAGCTATTATTTCAGCATTGTCGTCGTCCGTTTCCAACGAATCGGCAATCATTATTACTATATAGATGCTTTTATCCCCTTTTTTAAGAATCGCTACATCATTATCAGCAATTTTTTTGCCACTGTGTAAACGAGATGACGAGCCAGTTTTATGCGCAACTTTTACCGTTTGTGGTAGATATTTTTTTATCTTATTTTCTCCAGTATTGGTTTGTTGCATTATATTTATTAACTCTTTATGTAGCTCGGGCACAAACAATTCGTTATTATTTATCTTTTTTAGCAATAAAATTAAATCTTGCAAGGTGGCGGTATTTTGGTATTGCAGCATATCATCTTCTTGCATTTGAGCTTCTGTTACTTTCAGAGTAGTGTTTTTTAAGCCTATACTATGTATATATTGCTCAACGGAGGAAATTCCCCCTGCTCTATCTATTAAGATGTCGCAGGCATTATTATCGCTTTCTGCCAGCATATAATAAAGAAGTGTTTTAAGCTTGATATCGAATCCGGTTTGGGGATATTTTTTTAACATTGGTGTCCAAGTGTTCGAATCTAATTCCTTTGTGGTAATTTTTATTGTTTGATTAAGTGCTAACTCATTTTTGTTTACCTTATCCATTATGGCTACGGCAATATGGAGCTTAAACACGCTCATTAACGGATATGCACGAGTGCTATTTTCCCAATAAGACTTTTCATCAGCAACTGCCACACCTATATCTGCCTTTTTATTTTTTATTGTAGTTGCATAGGGGGGAATTTGTGAACAAGCCCAAATAGCTAAAATCATTATGATTTGGAGTAATATACGCATTGTTTTCCTTAATAAAACAAAAGCGCTCTTTATTTCTAAAGAACGCTTTTTGATGGCTCCGACTATCTGATTCGAACAGATGACCGATCGGTTAACAGCCGATTGCTCTACCGCTGAGCTAAGTCGGAATAATATTATTGGAGGCCGGTACCGGAATCGAACCGATATACAAGGATTTGCAGTCCTCTGCATAAGCCATTCTGCCAACCGGCCAACTCAATAGTACCAACATCAACTTGGTGAGTTGTATATATACATAAAAAAATTTGAACGTCAACATATTTTTTTTAAAATTGTGAAAAAAATTTTATCTTGTGTATATCTTCGGAAATGATTATATTTATTTTAAGGATTTGGTAATGTTTCGGCAATTGAATTTAGGAGATTTAATATGAAAATTGCGATTGCTTCTGACCACGCCGGATTAGAAATGAAAAACTTTATTAGCAATGTCTTAAAAGAAAAAGAGATTGACGTGGTTGATTTAGGTACAAATGATACTCAGTCTGTGGATTACCCTTTGTTTGCAGACAAGCTTGCTGCTGCTGTGCTTAATAAACAAGTTGATTTAGGCATATTGGTATGCGGTACTGGAATCGGAATTTCCATTCGAGCTAACAGACATAAAGGAATCCGTGCGGCGGTACTTTACTCTGATGAAGTGGCTGAAATGGTTAAAAAGCATAACAATGCAAATGTATTAGTTTTTGGTGGAAGAACAATGGCAAAAGAAGATGTTGCTAAACGTATTGGCATTTTCCTTAATACGGAATTTGAAGGTGGGCGCCATCAAAACAGAATCGATATGTTAGATATGTAAACGGAGATAGCTATGCATACAGAAAATTTGAAAGATTTTGACAATGAGCTTTATACTGCGATTGATGAAGAGTTAAAACGTCAACAAGATAATGTGGAGTTGATTGCTTCGGAAAATATTGTATCTAAAGCTGTTTTACAAGCTCAAGGCTCTATTTTAACCAATAAATATGCTGAAGGGTATCCGAACAAACGCTACTATGGTGGATGTGAATTTGTGGATAAAGTTGAACAACTAGCTATTGACCGGTTAAAACAGCTTTTCGGTGCTCAATTTGCGAATGTGCAGCCACACTCTGGCTCGCAAGCTAATATGGCTGTTTATGGTGCTTTGCTCAAACCTGGAGATACCATTTTAGGGATGAGTTTAGATGCTGGCGGGCATTTAACACACGGTGCAAAAGTTTCGGTTTCTGGCAAATGGTTTAACGCTATTCAATATGGTGTTAAAGAAGAATCGGGATTGATTGATTATGAGCAAGTTAAAAGTTTGGCGACGAATCATAGACCAAAGTTAATTATTGCTGGTTGCTCGTCTTACCCAAGGCAGATAGATTTTGTGAAATTTCGTGCGATTGCAAATGAATGTGGTGCATTATTGATGGTCGATATGGCTCATTTTGCTGGGCTTGTTGCTAGCGGTTTATATCCGAATCCACTTAACTTTGCAGATGTAGTAACAACAACGACGCATAAAACTCTGCGCGGTCCGCGAGGTGGTGCAATTCTAACTAACAATGCAGATATTGCTAAGAAAATCAATTCCGCCATTTTCCCAGGAATGCAAGGTGGTCCATTGGAACATATCATTGCAGCTAAGGCTGTTTGCTTTAAAGAAGCATTGAGTGAGGAATTTAAAGAGTATTCCGCACAAGTGATTAAAAATGCAAAAATATTGGGGGAAACATTACAAAAGCGGGGCTTGAATTTGGTAACTGGTGGTACAGATACTCATTTATTATTAGTTGATTTAACCTCTAAAGGGATTAACGGAAAAGAACTGACCGAAACTCTGGAAAAGGTTAATATCACTGCTAATAAAAATGCTATTCCGTTTGATCCATTACCTCCGACTGTTACCTCTGGAATCCGCCTAGGAACACCTGCCGGAACAACTCGTGGTTTTAAGGAAAAAGAGTTTGAACTTATCGGCAATGCGATTGCTGATGTCGTAGAGGCTATTGTAAATGGGAATACAGAAGCAATGTTACCGAATATTAAAGAACGTATTTTGGCATTGACTTCAGCGTTTCCTATTTATCAAGATTAAGGTTTATGTGTGGAGGCTAAAGTTCGTAAATGGATTTTAGCCTCTTTATTTACTCGAAACGAATCGCAAATTTTACTGATAGACTTTTTGAACACAAATGAATCAAGCGGTGTGTTAAATAAAAATTTTTCTGTTTCTGTTGGAAATTTGACATAAGCTACGGATATTAGCCACGCTGCAGCCATTTTGTCGTAAAAACCAACATATTTTTGCTCTGCGAGATGATTGAAAATCTTATCCATATATTCAGGTATGATAAAATAATTTAGCGCTAAAACATAAAAAAAGCGGATTTCATATTCCTTTTCCGAGTTCAATAATGATTTGAACGTATCATAAAATAATAATGAAGATTTTTTCACTTCTTTTAAATCCGCACAAAAAATATCACATATTGCCCAGCTATCAATAAACGGCAGAAACTTTTTGAGTTGAGATATTTTCTCGTCGGTTGGTATTTTTATGTTTGCTAAAACCAATGCATAGAGCATTAGTTCTTCTTGATATTTAAATCTATTAGGAGAGATATCTAGATATTCTTTACCCCTGCCCGCTTTTATCAGACTTTTGGCATATTTCCGGATTGTTGGTATGCGTACCCCTAATAAACTAACCGTTGATGGCAATAGCCTCGCTGAGAATTGCCGATATCGTTCTTCAGCATTATCTTTAAGCCAAGACAAAACTTCAGTATGCATTGCGTTCAATATCTTTTAAATAAGTTATTGTTTCTTGTTCCAATTTAGAAGCGGCCCCCTCATCACAGACATACAGACCGTGACGGTGCATTTGTAGAGCACTTACAGCCCAACGATGATTAACATCCCCCTCTATAGCGGCTCTGGTTGCTGCGGCTTTGGCTTCACCGGTTGCTAAAAGTAAAACCTCTTTTGCTGCCATAATTGTTCCCGTGCCAACGGTTAAAACCGTATGAGGTACTTTTTTAATATCATTATCAAATAGTTTTGCCTTAATTTTCATTGTTGCTGTTGTTAGGGTTTTAACTCTTGTACGAGAATCCAGTGAAGAAAATGGTTCATTAAAAGCAATATGACCATCAGCCCCTACACCTCCAACAAATAAATCAATTCCGCCTTTTTGCCGAATCGCTAGCTCAAAATTTTCGCACTCTTTTTCATAATTTTTAGTTTTGCCGTCTAAGATGTAGATGTTAGATGCCTTGGTATCTATATATTTTAAGAGATATTCGTACATATAACTGTGACAACTTTGTGGAGCATTTTTATCTAACCCGATAAATTCGTTCATACAAAAGATAACAACATTTGCAAAAGATAGCTTACCAGCGTGATTAAGCTCAACGAGCTTTTTATACATTCCTTTTGGTGTATCCCCCATTGGCAATCCCAAAACAAATGACCTCTCTGGTGTTGGGCGTGCTCGATTGATTTTGTATGCAATATATGTTGCCGCCCAATCGGTAACTTCATCATAATCAGATTTTATTATTACACGCATTTTCGCCTCCTTTGTTCATAAGTTGTTATGGTATAACTTGAGTATAGGAGAAAAATGTAAAATTTTTACTAATGGATATCCCTATATTCATAAGTTTTGGTACGTGGATTATAGCGACAATCATAGCTTTGATATTCTGGCTTTAAGATATATAAATCATCTCTGTGTAAAGGAATATACATTTCATTAAGCAAGTGCTGACTAATCCAGTGAATCGGATAAACTCCAATATCTCCACGATATTCACGATAAGTATCATAATAATTTTTACCATAGATAATTTTCGGTTTACGCTGACGTATCAATTCCTCCAGATTTGCTAATGGTCGAATGCCGATAGTGGCAGCGATGACGTCTATCTGCCCTTGTAAATTCCAGATAAAATCTACATTTTTATGAAATAAATTATATCCGATCCGATAACCATTCAACACATAATCACAAGGAGTTGTGTTTTCCAAAACGAAACCTGCTGCGCCATATTTAAAGCTATCTCCAACCGTTATTCGACGACTATATATATGAGTATAGATGCACCCTATCACAGCAAAATATATCACAAACAGCCATTTTAGGTATGGTTTATTTCTTACAATATCTGCAGCGGCAATACCTGCTACTATTGACGCTATAATATGCAAAAATGCAAAGTAATATACAAACGGCGTGAAATAGTATAATCGAATCAAAAACTCTGCAATAAACAATATACTGATTATTTTGATATACAAATTTCCATTATATGTAGAACACCACAGTGCATATAATGATAAAATCAAAGGCACATACATTTCTGCTGTTGGAGAAATAAAACGGCGGGTATAGAACACTGCTGGAATATGCGTATTTAATTCAAAATTTGCCTTAAAATACATTGTCAAAATATCTTCTGACCATAAAAAAGCTAAAAAAACAGCATAAAGTAAAAGGGGAAGAGCCATACTATAAAGAATATCTGACCACTGAAGTTTTTTTTGCCATAAAAGATATAGCAGTACTGCTCCTATTGCCACAAGAATTAAAATAGCTTTTTGCGTAAACATAAAAGCTGCAAAAAAGAGTAAAAATGATAAAACAAGTGAGGATATTTTTTTATCTTTTAGATATTTGAATAGATAATATATACCTATAACTAGGCTTGCAGCCATATAATTATCTGGCTTAAAATCTTTACCATATAAGCTATCGTGTGAAAAAGTACAAAATGCAGCAGCTACAAGCCCGCCAAACGTATTTGATAAAAAGTCTTTATGCAATCGAAAGACATAAAACAGTGTCAAAGCCATTACTGTTGCGGTTAATATATTTACAGCGTCAACTGCACGAAGGCTATATTCATACATTCCAACTAGTGGTGCTCCTATATACCATAACAATGGATTATGGTGTTGAAAAAAATCTTTATATGGGATTTGTCCGTGGTAAACCAGCCACGCAGAATGCACGTGCTCTAATGTATCACCATCTCCTGAACCACTATAAATTACAACCCAATAGAGCAACCCTATATTAAACACTATATAGGAAAACAAGAGCGCTGTTACCAGCTTGCTAAGGCGTTCAGACATTCAGCTATTCCTTATTGTAATAGTTCCACGTATTTGTTTTATTATCATAACGACAGCGGCGACGTTGTTGATATTCAGGTTTTAAAATGAAGATATCAACAAACAATGATTGTTCATAATATTTATCTCTGAGCTCTGGAGCAATTATATGTACTGGATAATCAATATTTCTTTTACGTAATTTCTCATTCCAAAATGGTCCTGTATATATAATTTTAGGAAGATATTTTTCGACTGCCTCATTAAGATTTGGCAATGGAGCCAAGCCAATTTGACTGCCTATAACATCTAGTTGCCCGTTTAAATTCCAGTAATATGTGATATCTTTACTAAATAAACCATACGTTAATCCATAGCCGTTTAATACAGAATCGCACCTATTTGTTTGCTCGATAACATATTTGGGTGTCGCGTAACGGTGATATGGAGGATAAAGTTTATTTTGTAAACAATAATCCTTAAAAATCAAACAACCCCAAAAGGACAATAACGCAAACATATATGCTGTCCAGTTATACCTTTTAATCAACTCCCAAGCTATAGCCCCTGCTATCATAGCATTTAATATCAACAAAAAGTAATAATAATGTCTGTCTAATGAAAAATAGAAAAAGCGCTGAACGGTTTCAGCCAGCATAAACAACGATAAGATGCGTGCATAAGTATTACCTTTATATAGAAAATATATCGCGCCACAAATTGCGATTGCACTTAGTACATAAAATTCACCGTGTGTCTTTTCAACTAATCCATTATATACATCTGGAATATATAAATTAAAAATAAAATTAGAGAGCCAATAGCGTTCAATTATACCGTGATAACCTAGCCAACAGACAAATAAAACAGCTAATGCTATTGGCAATATCAATGCCTGCCAAAAATCTTTAACCTTCACATTTTGTGCATATAGTTGATAAATAACCACCGCAGCAAAAACTGCTAGAAAAAACACACTTTTCTGCATAAACATAAAGGAAAGAAACATACAAAAAAACGATATTATTAACTGTTTTTTTAAGCCTTGCTCCAGATATGCAAAAAAGTAATACAGCCCGAGCATAAACATTGTAACCATATAATTATCAGGTCGAAAGTCTTGTCCACTAAAGACAACATACGATGGTAGAGCTGCAGCCACAACGAGTAGTGTTGCATACCAACTATATGCGATAAAACGTTTGACAGTATAACCCACAACAAACAAGGTAAAAAACATTACAATAGTTGAAATCTCTCGCACAACATCAAATATTGCCAAATTATAAGCAAAATGACCGACTAAAGGAGCAAATATATACCAAAGCAACGGATTATGATGCTGGAAAAAATCTTGGTATGGCACGCCCCCTTGATAAACCAGCCACGCAGAATGAATATGCTCCACATCATCCCCTGTTTTGGGTTGATGATTATACAAGAGCCAAAAAGACAGCCATATTCCGACAAGTATTTGCAATACAAAATATAACTTTGGTAAATTCAAATATAATGATTTTAAAAAAGTTTTTTCAGTCGGATTTGCCATTTTTTCCTCATACCATATTTATTTTTGTATAGCTTAGCAGATAAGAATGTTTTGTACATTCCTATTTAATCTATCCACATATTTGCAAAATTAAATACTGTCGCCGGAACCTGATGACGTTTCTGAACTTTCTGCTGGCATTACATCTGGCAAAATGCCAATGGCTTTTTTGCGTTTCAGCTTATTCACAAACTTAATAGAACGCTGTGCATCCCACTTCTTTTTACCTTCTTCACGCTGAAAGATATGTTTATAGATTTCAATAGCCTGATCAAACTCTGACAATTTAGTCAAACAAGAAGCTAATCCATCATAGAGTTTATGATGATAGCGTCCATCTACCAAATTTTTAGCTTTGTTATAGCATTTTAAAGCATCTTTAAATTTGAACATTTTTTGATATACGAAACCAATACTTATCCACGCTTGAATTTCAGTACTATCAATATTCAAAATTTTGGTAAAACATTTCAAAGCAGAATCGTTATCTCCCATCAGCTGATAGGTTACACCAATACCGTTCCACGCTTTAACATTAGATTTATCTAATGCTAAAACCTTTTTAAAATATCCGATAGCGCGTTCGTATTGCTTTAATTTCTGCAATGTTACAGCAATACTTAATAACGTTTGAGGATGTTTTGAATCAATCTGGTATGCTTGTTGTAAAATATCTAGAGCCTCTTTAAACAAGAACATATGTTGTAATGCAATTGCTTTACCATTCAATGCCTCTAAAGAGGTTTGATCATTAGCAAATGCCTGTTCAAAGCACGCAATAGCCTCTTTATATAGACCACGCATACTTAACGTTACGCCTTTATTATTAAGAACCTCAACAGACTTTGGGTTTATTAGCAATGCCTTATCAAAACATTCAACTGCTTCAGTATATTTGCTCATCTTTTGGAATGCAAATCCTTTAGAATTTATCGCTTTCCACGAATCGGGCTGCTGGGCTAAAAACTCATCAAACTGAGCTATTGCCTCTCTGCACATTCCTGAATCCAAAAGTTCCTGCCCTCTTTTATAGGCGTTATTATCACTTAACTTAACCATATTCTTTCTCTACATAGTTTTACAAAATAATTCCACGTGCTAAGTATATGGAGATTTTTTTTGTTTTGTCAAGCAAAAAACTTCTTTTTATTTTCTATATTTTCATCCAAACGCTTTGAGTGATTTACTATTTGACAAAAAATATTTTTCAATATAATGTTCGGGCTGAAAAAAATAATTTTATGTATAACTATTAAATTTCATCATTATGTTGGAACAAGATTATGCCCCTATGGCGTTTTTTACCCGTTGGGAAGTTTGGAAATTTTTCCTTAATTCAAACCATCGCATCCCTGAAGAGCACCATATAAATATGGTTGAACACCGAGGATGTAGCAAGCAAACGTTGTTAGACTATATGCTTTGCGGTCACCACTTGAGCAATCAAGCTTTTAATCACCTTGTAAACACTTGCGGTGTAGAGTTTCTTCCTGCTTTGTGTAACAAACACGCCCTACAACTCTCTACAAAACAGAAAGCTCTGTTGGTTGAGCGTTTTGGCGCGAAAACACTCCTCAAAAATGGGCTAAACCTTTCCTCTGAATACATCAGGAATGCCCTAGAGCAGAACAAGACTGATAGCATTTGTGAACACATCAATCATCTGACATTTTCAGATGAAGATGCCAAACTTTTGCTTTCATTAAGAAACACAGAATTAACAAAAGCTTTCATCAAGAAGAACCCGTATTTCGCAAATACACATTTTTCATTGATTGCGCAACACAATAGCCGTGATGTTTTTGAGGCATATTTCAAACACGGACACCCACTACCGGAAGCCCGCACTGAGATTATCTCAAAACTGCCGCCATATGTGTTTGCATTGATGCTCCAGTCTCTATCGCAAGAAAATTTGAATATCTCTTTTGAAGAGTTTAAGCTATTGATTGACCGCGATAACCTTAAAATGCTTGAGATATATTTCCAGCATCACTCCATTCATCAAAATGAGTATATTCAGTATATCTGCGAGAATGCTTCTGATGCTGTTTTTGCATACTGTATCGAGAAAGGAGTATTTGCATATACTTCCGGTTATGAATACGAACGATTACTTAAATCTTCTAATCGAGATTTGGTTCTCCAGTATTTGACCAAACACCGCATTTACGACGCAGATGCAGAGATTAAGGTATTACAATCTGGTGATGAAGAATACATCAACACCTATTGTTCCTGCATCAACTCTTGTTTTCAAGAAGATACGCAAATTTGGATTTGGTTACAGGGACTTGGTGAAAAATTTGGTCTCTCTCTTACAGAACTTCCTCCCTGCTATTGGCAGCTTGAAACAAAAATTTTCACCTCTGGTGATGAAAAGCTAATTGAGCAATATCTGTTTTCTGGAAAAACTTATTTCTCTGGATTAACAGACTTCGGTGAGGCACTACTCTTTCTTAATGCACCCTTGAAAATTCTGGATGCTTATTTGGAAGAAAAAAATTTGCCTTCGCCTTTAGCGCAAAAAGCTATTGTTACACGCTGTAATCTTGATTTATTCAGTTTATATCTGGATAAGCACAACAATGAGTTTTGCAACGAAGTTGTGGTGGATTTTCTGACACAGGCTAGTTCGGATTTGGTTTTGAAATATCTCAACTCTCTTGAGAATATGGAAAACTTTTTGTGCACTGAGTGTCCACAGGCTTTGCACCCACTCTGTGAACGCGGCGATAACTCTATCTATCGCTTTATCCTCGATAAGCATATTTTGCTTGAAGATGATGATTGCGCTTTATTTATCCGATACGCACCTGTTCAGATGGTGATGGAGTTATGCGATCATCTGAATGGATTTGAAGATGTGGCTGAAACTGAGCTTTTACGCCATCCGGATGATGAGTTAGTAAAACACTATCTCTCAAAATACACTCTGTCGGAGTGTGGCGAAAAGGCGCTCATAGAGCGTTTTCAACCAGAACTTATCACTTTGTACTTTACTGGTGATTTGTCTGATTATTCCAAAGCAGAATATTATCTGAGTTAATCTTGTTTAAGCCCCTCTTTTTGGAGGGGCTTTTTTATTGACAAAAAAATAAAAATATTTACAATGGCGTCAATTTAGTAATTTTATGTTTAATAATTTAATTTTATTTTTATGAAACAGGATGAACATTCTGACCTAATCAAACAAGCTAAACGAGCGGTCAGATGGCGGTTTTGGCTGCATTGCCGAATTCCGTACAAATATCATTGTATGATGGTACGACTAGAGTGTTGCTCGCTTTGGATGTTGCGCTCATATTTTCGAGATGAACACCTTTGTACTGAGGCTGAAGTTTTGCTAGTGGAACGTTTTGTGCATACGAACCCTGATCTCATTGCTTCATATATCAATAGACATACCATTTCAAACGAAATGGAGCTCAAACTGGTTGAAAGCAAAAGTACACCTCTATGGTTGCACATCAACCAAACCGCAAATAGCCTTTTACACCCATTTTCTTTGAATAGACCTGCTCAGCTAGCATTGGTTAAACTTAATGATGTTGCATATTTTGCACAAGTGTATAAAGTATATCCGAAGCTTTGTGCCGAGGCGATTTCTGAAATTATCAGGCTTGAAAATGTACAAATATTCGAGCAGCTCTTCGTTTTATCAAAACAGGAGAACGTGAATATCTCCTATTCGCACGAGTTGATGTTGATTGACCAAAACAACATTGAGATGCTTGACTGTTTTCTCCGTCATAAAAAACAGTTCAGCGAGAACAGTCTACACCTCATCATCGAGCGAGAAAACACGAAGCTGATGGATAAGCTGATTCAAAAGCGGAAATTCACAGAATCTGTTGAAAAGTTTTTGGCTCAAAAAGGCAGCAAAAAAATGATTGCACAATACATTAAAGAATGGCCTTTATGCCCCGCAGCGCAGATTGAACTTGTAAAAAGGGATTATAAAGATCTCTTAAAACTTCATTTTTTGAGACATAGTGTCAGCGAGCAAACCCTACTTTATCTGGTCAATCTAACACAATTTAAAGCTTATTTGGGTATTTAATCCTTTTATTAAAGACGCGCTATTCCGCGTCTTTTTTTTGCACTTAAACTATTTGCTTGACTTTTCTATATTTTTCAACTATATTTTGCAATACAGATAAAATTATTATTCACTATATTTTTTTAACAAATGAAAAAAGTAACTATATTCCGGACTTGCGAATATGAGACTCTGAGCGGCAAGTTACTCCCCCAGAGTGCCTATCAGATTTTTGCGCAGGCACAAGCGCTTCACAAGGAAATCGGTGATGTCAGTATAATTATGACGTCGCATATCCCAGAAGCGGTAAATTCTGCGCAGATCCTCAAAATGGTAATGAAGAAGGCGCGGATTTCTGAGAATCCTCGTCTCTCACGTTACCACGCGGGAAGTGAAAAACGTTTCCTGAAAGACTTTTTAGGATTTGTTTCATATTTTCCCGATATGGAACATATTGTGCTTGTCTCGCACAACCACAATATTACGAACCTAACGAACAGATACATCCCGAGAGGGGCGAATCTAACGCTCGAAGCACCCTCGTGGGAGGAAATGTTCAACCTGAGAGCTTGCAGCATATCTATTGCTGCTGAAAGACTCACAAGACTCGGAATTGAACAGCCGAATTCGTGGGAAGAACTACTTTCCGCTGAGGAAAAAAAAGCAATCGATGAGTTATCGTTTGTTTTAAGTTAAGATTAAGACGCCCTCCATACGGAGGGTGTCTTTTTTATGAAAATTAAGATACTAATATGCTAGTTCGTGGATACCACGTGATTACCGTTATGAGAGGATGGAAATCCACAAATAAAAAGACACCCGCCGGCCTAGCCGGCGGTTCTTCATTAACGGCTATAAGCCTTT
>JAMPED010000023.1 GCA_023665325.1 Acetobacter sp. | reverse complement strand
ACTTTTTGTTTTTAATTTAGGCATTTCAATCCCTTTCAAAAATTTAAGTTGGATTTAAGATAGACAGCAAGGCATGCCATTAGCCCTAACCATCATTCGCCCAACATTTATACACATATATTTTAAAATGTAAAGCATTTTTTAATTTAAAATTAAGGTTTATTCTTACGCCGCGAATATATTTTTTTACTTTACATTTAATAATAATCTTATAAAGTCAAAACAGAATAGGCATAGTCTATTCTGGGGCGTAAGAACCTCATCCATAACGTTAATGTAAAAACGATATATTTACAGCCTTCTAGTCAATAGACTGGAAGGCGACAAAATATGCTATACATTTGTTGTATAGTGAATATGTCGCGCTATCTTTATGGTATAGTTCTTAACTTCCAGTCGCCTCTATTTGGCGGCTTTTTTTTATGTTTATAATGGGAGCTAACTATGAGATTAAAACAAACAAACGAGCTTGGACGCTCAATGATTGAAATGTTGGGGGTTTTAGCAATTGTCGGAATGCTGTCAGTGGGTGGTATTGCTGGCTATTCAAAAGCAATGATGAAATATAAACTAAATAAATTAACCGAAGAATATATCCAGTTTTTTAACGATATTCTGATATATCAAAAAGATTTTCGACAAGAACAAATAAGGCAAGGAACACGTTTTTTCTTTGCTTCATATCTTGTTAATGCTAAACTTGTACCAGATAAATGGCGAACAATTGGTGGTGTAATATTTGATAGTATGGGAAATCAATTTACTCCATTTATTGCGGAAACACATAAAAGAATGGTATTAGATTTAAAAATAAAAAATGCGGATGATGCAGAAGGAAATGCGGAAACGTGTCGAACCATAATGATAAATGTTGTTCAGCACTATCGTGATGTTATTTATTCTGCGGGATTATATAGAGGTGAAGGAAACGCTTGGGGCGGTCATTTTTTAGGGACAACCACTTGTGGAACACAAGAGGGGATTTGTTTATCAGATGTAACAATTGCTGAAATACAAAATATATGTTCTAATTGTCTTGAAGATTCAGGATGCGTTCTTTCTATCAATTTTACCTTATAAGAAAAGGAGCCGTTAGGCTCCCTTTCTTTACTCTTTGTCTTCCACAATTCTAATGTGCAAGTCATCAATCTGTTGCTGATTAACCGTATTCGGTGCTTGCATCAGCAAATCTTGCGCCTTTCCGTTAAGTGGGAATAAAATAACATCACGAATAATCGGTTCATCTAATAAAAGCATAACTGTGCGGTCAACCCCAGGAGCGCAGCCGGCGTGTGGTGGAGCGCCATATTTGAATGCGTTAATCATACCGCCGAATTTGTTATCTACCACGCTGTTGTCATATCCGGCAATTTCAAATGCTTTATACATAATCTCAGGCTTATGGTTACGAACCGCACCAGACGCTAACTCAACCCCATTACAGACCATATCATATTGATAAGCTAAAATATCAAGCGGATTTTTGTTCAAAAGCGAGTCCATTCCACCTTGCGGCATAGAAAACGGATTATGAGAAAATTCAACCGCACCAGTCTCTTCATTTTCTTCATAGAACGGGAAATCAACAATCCAGCAGATTCTGAATGCATCTTTCTCAATCAAATCCAACTCTTCGCCAAGCTTGGTGCGAACCTTACCAGCAAATTTATTGATAAGCTTTTTATTGCCACCCATAAACACAATCGCATCGCCATCTTTAACGCCGAAAGTCGTCTTAAGTTCAGCCATTTTTTCCTCAGAAAAGAACTTGGCAATACCTTTTGCACCAGCTGTAGACAAGGCAACGTATGCCATACCGCCAAAACCTTCTTCTTTAGCAAAGCCATCAAGCTTATCAAAGAAAGAGCGAGGCTTTTCACCAGCAGATAGAATAACGATAGCCCGCAGTTCTTCACCGTTTGCGGCCTTGCTGTCATAAACGCCGAAACCTGAGTTGTTAAAGAAAGCTGTTGCGTCCTGAATATAAAGCGGATTTCTCAAGTCTGGCTTATCAGAGCCATACTTCAACATAGCTTCTCTAAATGCGATTCGCTGGAACGGCGCTTGGTCAACTTTTTTGCCATTAGCAAATTCATTGAAAATTGTTCCCATTGTCTTTTCCATAACCCCAAACACATCATCTTGCGTTGCAAAAGACATTTCCATATCGAGTTGATAAAACTCGCCAGGGCTACGGTCAGCACGTGGATCTTCATCACGAAAACACGGTGCAATTTGAAAATATCTGTCGAAACCGGAAACCATTAACAGTTGTTTGAACTGCTGTGGAGATTGAGGAAGCGCATAAAACTTGCCAGGGTTCAAACGAGATGGAACTAAGAAGTCTCTAGCGCCCTCAGGGGATGAAGCCGTTAAAATAGGAGTTTGATATTCCAGAAAACCTTGCTCGTTCATCAATTCACGCATTCTCTTAATAACTTGACAGCGCAGAATAATGTTGTTGTGAATCTTCTCACGGCGCAAATCTAAAAATCTATACTTTAAACGCATATCTTCCGGAGAATTATCCTCTCCGAAAACCTGAATTGGCAAAACATCAGCCATAGAGTGTAACTCAACAGCATCAACCAAAACTTCAATATCACCGGTTGGCATATTTTTGTTAACGCTCTGCCGCATAACAGCCTTACCATCAACAGTAATCACACTTTCCACACGAATGTCTTCAAACTTTTGGAATAAATCACTGGAGCTGTCAACCACACATTGCGTAATACCATAATGATCACGCAAATCAATAAAACATAAATTTCCCAAATTACGTTTACGGTGAATCCAACCAGAGAGCTTAACAGTTATTCCTGCGTCGCCGGCTCTTAATTCGCCGCAGGTATGCGTTCTGTATTCAATCATAAATACCTCTGAATAATTGTGTTAACACTAATACCGCCATTAAATCCTCAATTTGGTATAAATGCAAGCTAAAATTAAAAAAATCTTAAACAATCAGTTTATATGATATAAAAAAACAAAAAGGAACAAGCCAGATGAATTTAATAGACAATACAAAAGATTTGGAAAATGCTTGCAAAGTTTTAAAAAAACAAAAAGTTATAGCCATAGATTGCGAATTTTTACGTGAAAAAACATATTACCCGATTCCTTGTTTAATCCAAATTGGATATGACGATGGTGTATTTTTATTAGACCCAATAGCAAAGGGAATGGACTTTACTGCTTTTTTTGAGTTAATGCAAAATAAGAAAGTTTTGAAGGTTTTTCATTCAGGACGTCAAGATATTGAAATAATTTATAATATGTCTCACGAAGTGCCAACACCGGTATTTGATACACAAATAGCCGCTCAGGCGTGCGGTTTGGGAGAATGTGTGAGTTATGAAAATCTGGTTAGAGTATATTGTGAAAAAGAGCTGGACAAGTCTTGCCGATTAACAAACTGGCAGCTTCGCCCACTAACTCCTGAGCAATTAGAATATGCTGCAGGTGATGTAACACATCTACTTCCGTGTTATTATCAGATTGCCGCATACCTAAAAGAAAACCAGCGGGAGAAGTGGGTTGAAGAGGGAATGGAAGACCTAGTTGACATCAATCACTATAAAGTTAATCCTGAAGATGCCTGGTTGCGGATTCGTCATAACAGTCACTCTGTAGCATTTGTTAATGCGCTAAAAGCCTTGGCTGCGTGGCGAGAAGAGCGAGCAATGCGGCAAAACACATCCAGACAAAATATTATCAAGGATGATTTTTTGGTTAACATCGCGACAGCATTTCCGAAATCACTTGATGAAATGAAGCAAGTGAGGGGAATGCGTACCGATATCGCGAAAAGTGTATTAGCAAAAGAAATGGTTGAAGTTTTATCATCATTGATAGAAAAAGGCTTTGATCGCAGTCTAGGTAAACAAGATAGAGAGCGAGATGTAACACTACCACCTAGCCAACAATCATTATATGAGATTTTGCGTTTATTGTTAAAAATTAAAAGCAATGAATACGGTGTTGTTTCGCATCTAATAAGTTCTGAAAAGAATTTGCGTGAATACATTAAAAATCCAAAAGCCAAAAATCAGATTCTCTCTGGTTGGCGTTATGATATTTTTGGTAAAACTGCTGAAGATTTTCGTCGTGGAAATTTAGGCTTAACCTATAATCCCCAAACACGGGATATTATTATAAAAGAACTGTAATTATATACAAGGAGTGAGTTTTATGAAAAAACTATATTTAACACTTGCCGCAACAATGCTTTCTTTTAATGCAAATGCATTTATTGTATCTCCTCACGTGGGATTAGATTATGTTTCAGCCACCCCAAATGGCTATGGAAATATAGACAGTTTAAATGGCGGTGCTTTAAGTGTTGGGGTAAAAGCTTTGGGAATGGTATCGGTTGAAGGATATTATCAAAAGTTTTTTTCAACAGATGCTGCACACGGTTCAAAAACCAAACCAGCAGCGTATGGTGTAGATGCAGTATTTGATACATTAAATTTAGGTGTTGTAGAATTGTTAACAACAGTTGGTTATGGTAAATATTCTCTAGATGGAGGGCGTCTAAATTCTAAAATGAAAGGGTTTGAAGATAAGACTTATCGAGCAGGATTCGGGGCGCAGTTTAATCCAACCAGTAATATCGGAATCCGTGCAATGTATCGTTATGTCTTTCCAGAAGATAAATTCTTCAAGAAAAACGTGCAAGAATTGACAGTCGGTGTCAGATATTATTTTTTCTAAAAAAAAACAAAATGATAGGATAAAAAATGCAAAAACAAATATTAGATGAGAATATGCCAAATTTATATGAAGTTTTAATAACTTTGGCAAATGCGTATGATAGCAAAATAGATGCATCTGTAGAGAATTATGTTAATTCAATAAGTGCTGTTTATGATGAACGTAGCGCAATAGCATCAACAAAATTTCTCAGCAGAGAAAGCAAGGAACTTCTTAAATTGTTAATTGAAAATCCAGAAGTCTTGCAAGATATTCAAACCAACGCATTAGGACGTGAGATTATAGAACTATCAGCTTCTAACTCTGAAAAATTAGCAGAGTTTAAAGAGTTGATAAAAAAGATTAAAGCTGGGACTTTTAATTTTAAGTTTCCTCGCAAATAGAAAAATAAATAAATTTGATTAAACACCCCCATAAATATCTATGGGGGTGTTTTTATATAAGAAATAAAAAAATCCTTGCTAAATACAAAAAAATAAATATACTAACACAAGGTTTTATTCCCTAGAAAAGAGTAAAACCGAGGGCCTAGAAAACCCTACATAAATACAAAACTAGTCGAGTGCGCACACGACTTTAAATATTGTGCCGGCATCATATCTCTATAATGGGGTGGATGTCGGCGAATAAGGCTCTGCCCCAATAAGCCGAGCCGTCTTGGTTTTGTATACGGTTTTCTAGCATCCGCCCGCCTTTAGTTTCTAAAGCGGGTTTTTTTTGTTTGAACTATTAAAAGGATGTTAGTTATGAAAAAACTTATTTTAATGTTAGCATTATGTATTACAATATCAGGTTGTACATCTTTAAGTATGACTGAGAGAAACACAATACAAAGCTTAAAATCAAAAGGTATAACAGTTGATAAGCCAGCAGGAAATTGGGAGCGTCCAGCTAGTCCAGCTGGTGCAGGTGCTCTTAATATATTGCCAGGATTTGGTAATTTTTATTTAGCTTCTGGTAATGGTGGAGATGGCGGTCATTATTTGTATGGTTTTCTTAATTTATTAACTTGGCCGTTATCTGTAGTTTGGGGAATACCTGAGGCAGCAATAGATGCTGGAACAATAAATGAACGAGAACTTATTTATTACTATACATATAATGAAGCAGGTAAACAAGCATTAAAACGAAGAGGTTATGAACTGAGTCCAACAGGACAATTACTTCCTATTTCTAAATAGAATTATACTTAAGAGTAGCTATAGAGAAAGTTCTTTATGGCTACTCTTGGAGATTTTAATGAAAAAAATAGCATTGATATTGTTTATTATGTTAGGTAGCTGTACAACACATATTGCACATTTATCAATGATTTCTAACACTTCAGTTCGTTTGGATAATATTAATTTAAATCAAAATATAAAATCGAATTATATAAAAGGAGAAGATACAAAGTCTATAATTATTTTTATTCCATTGGGTATTCCCAATGTGCAAAGAGCAATAGATAATGCCCTTAAAAAGGGAAAAGGTGATATTTTGATAAATGCCACTATTTATACAAAAATATGGTGGTTTATAATAGGAAAAGCAAGTATATACGTTGATGGTATAGTTATAAATACTAAAGAGAGTGATAATGAATAAATTATTTAGTCTGTTTGTGATTATATATCTTTCAGGATGTTGTTACAATTTTGGTCATTTCACTATTTTATCAAATCGTATGATAGATACTCAAAACATCAAAAATGAGAACATAAAAAAACAATATAATATAGAAGGAAGAGATGTTGGACATACTATTGTTTTTATGAGAACAAAGTCAAATCCTAATCTTAACGATGCGTTAAATGATGCTCTAAAAAAATCTCAAACAGATTTAATGGTAGATGTGGAGGTTAAAGTTTGGTATTGGTTTATACCGTATCTATATAGTCAAACTGGTTGGAAAGTCCAAGGTACAGCCATTAAAACGAGAAATAACTAAATAAAAAGCCGCTATCACTGATAACGGCTTTATCTTTTCTCTTACAATGCTTTTTTAACATCTTCAAACGCTTGTGGCAGTTTACTTGCGTCTGGTCCGCCAGCTTGTGCCATATCCGGACGACCGCCGCCGCCTTGCCCACCAACAGCTGCAGAAGCAATACGTACTAAATCCACAGCGGAATATTTGCCAACCAAATCTTTGGTAACACCAACCACAATAGAGGCTTTACCATCTTTGTCTGTTGCCAAAACCATCACACCAGAACCAATACTCTGACTCATTTCGTCAATAAAAGCTTTCAGTTCTTTCGGATGAACATCTGGAATAACCTTACCTATAAATTTTACACCGTTAACCTCTTCTGCTTCACTATTTTTATTAGCGCCGCCACTAGCAAGAGATTTCTTGAGGTTGAAGATTTCCACCTCCATCTTTTTGCGTTCAGCCAACAGATTGTTAATACGAGCTTCCAAATCATTCACATTGGTCTTAAGAGTATTGCATACAGAATGTAACTTACACTCCACATCCTCAACATACTCTTCAGCGCCTTTACCAGTTACACATTCAATGCGGCGCACACCAGCAGAAACAGCCGATTCGCTAATAATGTTGAAGTAGCCGATTTCACCGGTGTTGCAAACGTGTGTTCCGCCGCAAAGTTCACGAGAATATACTTCGCCGTCCTTTTCCATCGTAACAACACGCACTTCTTCGCCATATTTCTCACCAAACAAAGCCATAGCACCGGTTTTAACCGCTTCATCCTGATTCATCAAAACAGTATTAACAGTATAGTTCTTGCGAATAGCCTCGTTGACCATATCTTCAGCTTGTTTGAGTTCGTCTGTTGTAATTTGCTTGTGATGTGAAATATCAAAGCGCATTCTATCCGCAGCAACCATAGAGCCTTTTTGAGTAATATGTTCACCCAAAATCGTACGCAATGCTTTATGTGCTAAGTGAGTAACCGAGTGATTAGCGCAAATACGCTTCCGATTCACATCATTTACTTCAAAGTTGGCAAAATCTTCTACCTTAATTTCACCTTCAATCATCCGGCAGCAATGAACAAATACTGTGTCTAACTTACGTTTCGTATCATAAACTTCGATCTTGAAACCTTTGCCGGAAATAATACCAGTATCACCAACCTGCCCACCACATTCGCCATAAAATGGAGTCTGGTTAGCCACCAGATAAAACTCACCGTTTTTAACGCTATCAACAGTTTTGCTATCTTGAATAAGAGCTTTAACAATGCCATCACTCTTTGTCGTCGTATAACCTAAAAATTCTGATCCACCAAGATTTTCTTTAACTTCAAACCAAATCTTTTCTGTTCCAGCATCGCCCGAACCCGCCCAGTTTTTGCGAGCTTCTTCTTTTTGCTTAGCCATTGCTGCGTCAAACCCGTTAATATCAACTTCGATTCCCTTGTTCTTTAAAGCATCTTGTGTCAAATCAAGCGGAAAGCCGTATGTATCATACAATCTGAACGCAGTTTCACCATTAAGAGTGTCGCCTTTGTTTAAATCCGCAGTTTCATCGTCAAGTAGGCGCATACCTTTATCAAGTGTTTTGCCAAAGCGAGTTTCTTCTGCTTTAATAGTTTCACTAATAAGTTTTTCAAAACGGTAAAGTTCTGGATAAGCTTCTCCCATTTCTTTTTGCAAAGTAGGTAAAAGCTTATACATCATCGGCTCTTTAACGCCTAAAAGATAAGCGTGACGCATCGCACGACGCATAATACGGCGAAGAACATAACCGCGTCCCTCATTAGATGGTAACACACCATCGGCAATCAAAAAGCTCATTGCACGCAAGTGGTCAGCAATCACATTATGAGAAGCCTGTAATTCACCTTTCGGGTTCGTATTAGCAATGTTCGCAATAGCTTCAATCAAATGTTTAAATGTATCCGTATCAAAGTTTGAGTGAACACCTTGCAAAATCGCAGCAATACGCTCTAACCCCATACCAGTATCAATAGATGGCTTTTTTAAGTTAATACGAGAACCATCTGGCAAATCTTCAAATTGGTCAAATACCAAGTTCCAAATTTCAATAAATCTATCACCATCTTCTTCAGGTGTCCCAGGCAGACCACCCCAAACTTCTGGACCGTGATCATAAAAAATCTCAGAGCAAGGACCACAAGGACCAGTATCGCCCATCTGCCAGAAGTTATCTTTGGTTGCAATACGAATAATACGCTCATCTGCTAAACCAGATACTTTTTTCCAAATATTATAAGCCTCATCATCTGTGTGGTAAATTGTTACAGCCAACTTTTCTTTTGGAATCATAAATTCTTTGGTGAGTAATTCCCAAGCATAGTAAATAGCCTCTTCTTTAAAGTAATCACCAAAAGAGAAGTTTCCAAGCATTTCAAAAAATGTATGGTGACGAACATCGTAGCCCACACTGTCAAGGTCATTATGCTTGCCGCCGGCTCGAACGCTTTTTTGGGAAGTTGCGGCTCGTGTATAATCTCTTGTTTCATTTCCTGCTAAAATATTTTTAAATTGTACCATACCTGAGTTTGTAAACATCAAAGTCGGGTCATTATCAGGCACTAAAGAAGATGCCGGCACAATCTTATGTCCGTTCTTCTCAAAATAATTCAAGAAAGTTTTTCTTATTTGATTAACGCTAGTCATTTTTTCTTCCCAAAAAATTAAATTAAACTTTTAACCAACCTAAACTAAAGCAGTTTTTTTTGTATGTAAAGTTTAAATTTCAGGAAAATACAGATTCGCAGCTGCTTAATTAAGAAAATAGATATAAATATTCAAAACCGTTGCAAACATTAACCACGCAAGATATGGGAGTAATAGAATAAATGACCATAGGTTAATAAAGATAAAAGTATGTAACATCAGCGCAACCACCATATCCAATAAGACAATAACAATTGCTGAAGCACCAAGCTGCTGCATATAAAAGAAACTAAATACCCAGACAATTTGCAAGAACAATTGACTGACAAAAAGAGCATTTGCATCATCAAATTGCTCAATTGTTTTGCGTGTGTCCAAAATCAGATAAAAACTAATAAATTGTAAAAAATAAATCAGCATCCAAGCATAAGAAAAATACTTACCTTCAGGAGTGAATTCAGGCTTTTCTAATAGATCATAAAAAGGGACCAATCCCAAATCAACAATATATTTTGAAATCCACGCTGTCACAAAAACTAAAACAAAACTATACAGTCCTTGCATCATTTTAAGTGTCATAAACTCCTCCGTATCCTTTGTTTTTTCTTATATATACTCTCTAAGGCAAAATACATCGCGAAAAAAGTGAAAAAAATATAATAAAAAAATTGCATTTTTAAATAAAAGGTATATAAACAAAAGTAGAACAAAATAATAAAGGAGCAAAAAGTTGGCTACAACAGATGATAATGGTATAAAAATTTATGAAGCAGCAGATTTTGAAGGAATGCGTAAAGCTGGCAAACTTGCCGCGGAATGTTTAGACTATATTACAGATTTTGTAGATGTCGGTGTTACAACCGAATATTTGGACGACTTATGTCGTGAATTTATCACATCACACAATGCAATACCTGCTTGCTTAGGCTATCACGGTTATCCTAAAACAATCTGCACCTCAATCAATCACGTTATATGCCACGGCATACCTGATGAGCGTAAGCTAGAAGATGGAGATATTGTTAATATTGATGTGACAGTCATTCTAGATGGTTGGTTTGGTGATACATCACGAATGTATTATGTCGGTAAACCAAAACTAAAAGCAACACGTTTATGTGATGTAACATATGAGTGTTTGATGCGCGGTATAGATGTTGTTCGTCCAGGAGCTCGATTCGGAGATATCGGCGCAGTCATTGAAGAATATGCTCACAAATATGGTTATTCAGTGGTTGAAATGTTTTGTGGACACGGCTTGGGCAGAGTCTTTCACGATGAACCAAATGTATTACATTATGGACGTAAGGGAACAGGTCCGTTAATTAAAGAAGGAATGTTCTTTACAATTGAACCGATGATAAATATTGGCAAAAAGTTTGGAACGATTCTCCCTAATGGTTGGACGGCAGTCACCAAAGACAGAACATTATCAGCTCAGTTTGAACACTCCCTAGGGGTCACCAAAGATGGTTGTGAAGTCTTTACCTATTCTCCCAAAGGGTTTGATAGACCGCCATATAAAAAATAAAAACATAACAAAAATAAGGACTTAAAATGGAACGAGATGATGAAATCAAAATTACACCGGAAACCCCGGACTATATTGGACATCGTCAACGGTTAAAAGCACGATTTGTAACAGATGGTGGGCGTTCAATGCCAGACTATGAACTGTTGGAGCTTATATTGATGTATGCGCTGCCACGGAAAGATGTGAAACCTTTGGCAAAAAGTCTAATTCGTCGTTATACAAACTTAGCCAGTGTATTAGCCGCCCCTGTTGCAGAATTATTGAATGCACCGGGTGTCGGTAGTAATACAGCAACATTATTTGCTCTGATACACGCTGCCGCAAATAAGATTTGTTGGGAAAATCTTGAAAACCGAGATGGTCCAATTTTGAGCAGTAAGAACAAAATTGTTGAATATTGCCGTACGCGTATCGGTTATGAGGGGCAAGAACAAGTTTTAGTGATGTATCTTGATGTTCACGGCTGTTTTATTCGGGATAGTGTTGAACACTCAGGTACAATCGATTCGGTGCTTATAAGCCCTAGAGAAATTATCGCCAAAATGATGATGTATAATGCAAAGGGAGTTATATTGATTCATAATCATCCATCAGGAGATACAACCCCATCAAAATCAGATATTCAAATCACCAAAGAGTTGATAAAAGCACTCAAAACTGTTGATATGTTTATTGATGACCATCTGATTATTAGTACACGTGGATATTACAGTTTTCGCGAACGTTTATCAATGCTATGGAAAGAATAGATTTTATCCACAATCAATAACAAAAGGACACCTGTAATTGGTGTCTTTTTTTACATAATCAAGCATTTAAAAAATATTTGAAAAATAAATGTATAATAAAATATTTTTTTTGTTGTAAGCAATTTTTTTTTATGCAGACTGAGTAACGAAATCTTAATATTATTTGTATACTATTATAGCGTATTATATAGCGTTTTGGCCGTCCTCTGGCTGAAATATTGTTCTTATATCGGAATAGTTTAATCACTATTGTCAGGATATAATGAGGTGCAGGAAACTGCATAAAGATTAAATATTGGAGAATATAAGAAAGCGCGCAGGGAAGCTTTTTTATTAGCTCAAAAACAGACTGGAAAAACAAACCATTTTCCGGTCTGCTTTTTTATATAAACTATTTTATTAAAAGTACTTGACAAACAATAAGCTTTCTGTCAAGTTAAACTAAGATAAATACAATTATGTTTCACCTAAAAAAGTTACAATTATGAAGAAAGAAGTTGTAGCGTCATACGCTATCAAAGAAGAAAATGGTATCGATATTGAAATCGATGTAAAGAATCTGTCAAAAGACGAGTTCTTCAGGAAAGAGGCAATTGCTGACATTCTTGCAGAAGTTAAAAAGAAACCGCAGGCGTGCGTTATTGTTCCTTCTTACCGGAGCAACAATAACCATCTCGGGCAGCTCATCAACGAGCTCGCGCTCACCCTTCAGGTGAAGACGCTTGTCACCGGTAATATCCAAAATCTCAAGCGCCTTCGTTCCGCAAGCGTCAAGGAAGTTGTACTCATTAAGCAGTCGTTCCGAGCCGGTAGTGAACTTGCTCAGCAGGTTGCCACCATCAAAAAAATGGGAAGTAAGGTTAGCATTATATGCCTTATTTCACATTCCCGCGCTAGGCTTGAAAGTTTTGCTAGGGAGAATGATGTTGAGATTTCCGCCCTTGTTTATACAGATGAACTCTAAACAGTAAATCGCCCTTATCTGAAAAACAACAATTTAAGACCGGTATTTATATGCCGGTCTTTTTTTAGAACAATAAAAAACGGAGCCGAAGCTCCGTTGTAACAAGATTATCGTCCACCGCGTGATTGCTCAAGCTGACGTTTACGCGCCATCTCTTCTGCTGTACGCTCATTATTTTTCTCGCGTTTACGCATTTCCTCTAATGCTTTCGGATCTTTTAGTTTTTCAAGAAGAGCTTTTTCATTAGAAAAACTAATTGCTGTTTCAGCAACAGCCTTTACATCTTCAGGCTTAAATACAGGTTGTCCATCAGTTCCGGCAACTTTAGGCAATACTTCTCCAACCATCTGTACTCTGCCAGATGTTTCACTAATAGTTAATCCTTGATCTTTTTTGTTAATATCAGCTGCTTTGTCTACGCCACTTTGTGCAGCATTTTGCATTCTGTTTTGCTCATTAGCTGCATCAACATTTTGATTAAATTTATCAATAGTATTCATAACATCAGTAACATCAGTACGCTGCTTGCCATCTTTACTAACCAATACCCATTGAGGACCTTCCTGGTGAATCTCCATTCCACTCGGAAGTTTGACCTTGCTAAACATTTCTTTCATCTTAGCTTCTTGCTTTTCAGGGGTATTCTCTTTTTCTTTTTCTTTCTTCTTATCCTTATCATCTTTTTCATCTTTATCTTTTGAAGGACGAGAAATATCAATACCAGCTTCACGTGCTTTTTTATCCAGAGCATTACCTTTCTTAGCTAAACCATTTAATCCTAAAGGTTTTGTTTTTTCTTTTTTATTTTCAGGTGTTCTGGCCTCGTCAGGACGTTTTGCAAATTTCTCTAATCTTCCTAAAACAGATTCATTGCCTTTATTTTCAACCACCATCGGGCGTAACCTTTTCATAGCATCTTCTAGTTGTTGCTTTAATTCTGCATCGGTTTTAACTTTTCTATCAGCCATTGTCTTTCTCCTAAACGAGCATTTTCTTTATTTAAATATATCATAAAATTTATGAACCTGCAACATATTTTGCCAAATGAAGTCTTAAATTTTTGTTACAATCAAAAAATGTCTTAATATTGTAGAATAATGATAAATTATGTGTGATAGAAATAGGCAATTTTTTGAGAGCATCAGGTCTTCATCTTTTTTGAGATTTATTTTATATTAAATTCAGTAAAATAAAAGGAGATTGAATATGAAAGGATTGATGATGATAGCAATTATCGGAGCAGCATTAGTTGCAGGGAGTAATAACTTGGCTGCAGAAAATGTTAATCCATTCGGATTAGTATATGAAAATGCAATAACCGAAAACATCGCCGGAAAAGTGAATATCCATCCAGTAACATACAAATTACACGGTATAGATATTGCCGCAAATGTTTATACACCAGCAAATTATGATTCGTCGAAATCTTATCCGGCAATTGTAGTGGCTCACCCAAATGGAGGGGTAAAAGAGCAGGTGGCGGGTTTGTATGCTGAGCGCTTGGCTGAAAATGGTTATATCACTATAGCCGCAGACGCTTCATATCAGGGAGCAAGCGGCGGAGAACCCAGACATACCGACAAACCAGCCTACCGAGAAGAAGATATTCACGGTATGGTCGATTATATTTCACAATATGCAGGGGTAGATGCAAACCGATTAGGAATTCTAGGAATATGTGGCGGTGGCGGATATACCCTGAAAGCAGCACAGTCTGATAAACGTTTAAAAGCCGTTGCCACATTAAGTATGTTTAATACCGGTCGTGTCCGCAGAAATGGTTATGCAGATAGTCAGCTGGATAGTGTACAAACACGATTGGCAAAAGCTAATGAAGCTCGTGTTCACGCTGTAAAAACCGGAGAAGAAAAACTAGTAGGTTCAATGGCTGGTATAACGGATGAACAAGCAGAAAAACTCCCATTTGATTTATATCGTGAGGGATTTAAATATTATCTGAGAACACACGCACACCCAAACTCAACTTTTGAATATACCGAAAGTAGCTTGATGGATTTAATGGCGTGGGATGCAACTAATCAAATCGAACTCATTAACCAACCATTGTTAATAATTGCCGGAGAAAACGCCGATTCTCTTTATATGTCTGAAGATGCATATAACAAGGCAACTGGAACAAATAATAAAGAATTATACCTCATTCCCAATGCAACGCATATCCAAGCATATTTTGTGCCAGAATATGTGCAAACCGCAGAGGATAAACTTGTAAAGTTCTTTAGTGAAAACCTATAATTTGGAAGCTGATAGATTAAAGCAAAACCCGAGGGAAGTTCTCTCGGGTTTTCAAACTTAAGCTGTTTTAAGTTTATTTATGTTTGCTTTTGGCGGAGTTCCAAACATACGCTTATATTCACGATTAAACTGACTAGCGCTTTCATAACCAACTTTATAACAAGCGTTTTCTGCGCTCAAATTTTCCGCTAACATCAGCCTTTGCGCTTCGTGTAGACGTAATTTTTTCTGATATTGCAAAGGGCTTAAGCTAGTTACTTTACTGAAATGACGATAAAATGAAGATTCCGCCATGTTAAAGCGTTGTGCCAATTCATCAATTTTTAGGGGTTGACGAAAATTTTCCTTTAACCACGCAATCGCATTAGCTATTTGATTGTTCTGCGAGCCTTTTGTATGAACCGAACGCAAAATATCTCCTAGTGAAGAAGTTAAAAGCAAATAATGAATTTCTTTAATAATCATCGGCGCCATAATTTTTTGCTTTTCAGGGTTTCCGACTAATAAGCTCAAACGATAGAAAGCATCAAGCAACGCCTCATCTGCCTCAGCAATTCCCATACCACGGCAAGCTGTTTCGCCAAAAGGATATTCACCTTCTTGTAATAGTTGACTGATAACCTCATTGTCCAAATCTAAAATCAATGTCATAAAAGGTTTTTCCAAACTAGCTTCCGTAATGCTACCAATTGTAGGAATGTCAATAGATGTAACCACCAGCTGATTTTCATTGTATGTAAATTTTTGAGATCCCAAAACAGTTTGTTTTTGTCCTTGTAAAACAAGAATAGCCATAGGCTTGTAAAAACAATGCTGATTAAATGTTGGCTGAGTACGAAAAGAAGCACTAAAACCTTTAATATCTGTTTGCAAAAGCCCAGGAGCAGGAAACAATTCTAGCATGCGTTTTTTTAGTAAATCCCGTTTATTAATCAATTCACTCATAAAACCCTCTCTTTCTATCTCAAAGGATAGTAACATTTTTTTCAAATTCAAATAAAAAATGATAGAAATAGGCAATTTTTTGAGAGTAACAGGTCTGTAAGTTTAAAAAAATAAGGTTAAACTATAAATAGTTTATTATTTTCGGAGGTCTACAAATGGTAAGAAAAATCTTAACTTCAATAATATTAACGGCAACTTTGTTTTTAGGAGAATATGCAATGGCAGAAAATGCTTTAACCACCAAACAGAAATCAATCGCAACAGTAGCCTCATATGCAGCACGGGGAAATCAGGCCAGCCTAAAACAAGCGCTAGCAGCAGGATTAGATAATGGTATAACGGTTAATGAATTTAAAGAAATTTTGGTGCAAGCGTATGCATATTGTGGCTTTCCTCGTAGCTTAAACGCCTTGAATACCCTAATGCAGGTTGTTGAAGAACGGAACAATAAAGATGAAGAAGGAAAACAGCCAAACGCTAAACCAGCAGGAAATAGCCTTGAATATGGTACGGAAAATCAAACTAAACTAGTTGGGAAACCAGTTGAAGGAAAATTATTTGAATTTGCTCCAGCAATAGATGAATATCTAAAAGCTCATCTTTTTGGGGATATATTTGCACGAGATAATGTTGATTGGCAAACCAGAGAATTAGCAACCGTGGCAATGCTTGCGTCTTTAAATGGTGTTAGCAGTCAACTAAACAGTCATATTAATATCGGAAAACATAATGGCTTAACAGATGAACAAATCAATGAAATTTTAGAAATTGCAGATAAGACAGGGGCTGAAAATGTTCTCTTTGGCTTTGGAACAGAAAATACAGCATATGCCCAATATTTCATCGGCAAGAGTTACCTACAACCATTAACAAAAGATGGTATCAGCGCTGCAAATGTAACATTTGAGCCAAAATGCCGTAATAATTGGCATATCCATCACAAAACCGGACAAACTTTATTTGTAATATCTGGTCGTGGTTGGTATCAGGAATGGGGTAAACCAGCTCAAGAGCTTAAAGCCGGTGATGTCGTAAACATTCCCGAAGGGGTAAAACATTGGCACGGAGCCGCAAAAGACAGTTGGTTTACACATATTGCCATCTCAATCCCTAACGAAGGCGCAACAAGCGAATGGCTCGAAGCCGTTAGTGATGAAGAGTATAATAAATTGAAATAATAAACTAAAAGAACTTATAATTAGGAGAAGACATAATGAAAGATGTAATGATTTTAACCGGAGCAGGGCAGATAGGCATGGCCATCGCACGTCGTGTTGGATATGATAAAAAAATTATTATCGGCGATAAAAATATAAAGAATGCTCAAGATGTTAGTAAAATTATGAATGAAGCTGGTTTTGATACACTGGCTTTAGAGATGGATTTGTCATCACGCCCGTCTATCCTAAACCTAATTACAGAGGCGCAAAGATATGGTGATGTAAAAATGTTGATAAATGCCGCTGGTGTTTCCCCTAGTCAGGCTAGTATCGAAACTATTTTAAAGGTTGATTTATATGGTACAGCTGTTTTGTTGGAAGAAGTTGGCAAAGTTATCAAAAAAGGCGGTTCAGGTGTTACAATTTCCAGCCAATCCGGACATCGTATGCCAGCACTTACAGCAAAAGAAGATGAACTATTAGCCATCACACCAACAGAAGATTTGCTAAATCTTGAGATATTACAACCTCAAAATATTAAAGATACTTTACACGCATATCAAATAGCAAAGCGTTGTAACGTTAAACGAGTAATGGCAGAAGCTGTTAAATGGGGAGAAAGAGGAGCAAGAATTAACTCAATTTCCCCCGGAATTATCGTTACCCCATTAGCTATTGATGAATTTAATGGAATACGAGGAGAGTTCTATAAAAATATGTTTGCCAAATGTCCAGCAGGGCGCCCAGGAACAGCCGATGAAGTGGCAAATGTGGCAGAATTATTGCTAGAATCCAAAGGTGCTTTTATTACCGGAGCAGATTTCCTAATTGATGGCGGTGCAACCGCATCATATTTTTATGGTCCTCTAAAACCACAAAATTAAGGAACTACGATTTGGTTTAGGTGCTAATACTCCAGCAAAGATAGAACTTACTTTTGAGTAAATTTATTCACAATAAAATAAAACCCTTGGAAAACCAAGGGTTTAAAACTGGTGCCAACAGAGAGACTCGAACTCCCGACCCACTGATTACAAATCAGTAGCTCTACCAACTGAGCTATGTTGGCGCTCATTACGGAGCTCTTTATAACGTAGCTGTTTTTAAATGTCAATAGAAAAAATAAAATTTATACACGATAAATAATTTTTTCTTTCACCGTTGACAATTTTCAGAAAAAATATGTATAGTACTTAAAGAAAAGATAAAGGAAACTCAAATGACACCCGAGCAAATTCTCTCTCACATCCGTAATATTCCGAATTTTCCCAAACAGGGGATAATGTTTAAAGATATTACAACAGCACTGCAAAAGCCTGAAGTTTTTCGAGCAATAATAGATAGTATGTGTGAGCAAATAAAAGATCTAAAAATTGATTATATTGCTGCAATAGAAAGTAGGGGGTATTTATTTGCTGCGCCATTGGCATATAAATTAGGTGTCGGGTTGGTGCTTATCCGCAAATCAGGTAAACTTCCGGCAAAAGTAGTACGTGAAGAATATAGTTTAGAATATGGCATAGATGCATTAGAAATGCATCAAGATGCACTAGAGAGAGGTAAGAATGTACTTTTGGTTGATGATTTGCTTACAACTGGTGGAACGATTAAAGCAGCCAGTAGATTGGTTGAACAAATAGGTGCGAATGTTATCGGAAGTTTATTTTTGCTAGAGTTAAAAGAACTTTCGCAAAAGACAGCTCTACCAATGCCAGTTTATAGTTTGATTCAGTGCTGATAAAATATTATTGACATTCAAAAAATTATCACATAAACTCCCTCTGTTTTTGTAATTATAGAAGGTTTATTTTTATATGACCGCAATGATGAGTATATATTTGTTTCGCCTTATTTTCAAAAAAATGGGAGTTAAAGGCGCATTGGTCATATTAGCTCTTCCAGCCATTGTTATTACTGCTCTCATCAGTTTTTTGCTTTAATTAGCTTTCTCAAAAGAAAATACTGGACATCTCATTAAAAATAGGATATTTTGTATTTAGAAAACAATTAAATACATATAGATATGAAGAGAAAACTTCTCATAACAATTGTTATGATGCTCTTTGCAGTTCAAGGTTACGCGCAAAGAGAAAGACGTGAAGGACGCCACGGGCAGCGAACCGAATATACCCGTCAAGGAATAGAACGCCGACAAGTTCACAGACCACAAAGATATGGTAGCAAAACTTATGATAGAAGATATCGGTCGCCGCAACAATATTATGCGCCACCTCGATACCATCATCATCCCGCGCCACATCATCACCGACCTGTACCGAGGTATTATCACCATCACTACTGTGCTTTTGATAATTGGTATTGGTATAGTTGGGGAGGGTATCACAATCGGTATATCTGTCACCGTCACTATCGTAACAGATATTTTGACAGTATGTTAGGATATTATCTATGGGGGGCATTAAATGCGCCAACTCGCTTGGATATTGGTAATATGACGTTAACACGTTATAATAATACGCTAAAAATCCAAATTGGAAACCAAATATCCTATCTTGATTTATACCGTAGCCAAAATGTGGTATACAAAGTCGGTTATACCACGGTAAATATTACTACTGGCAGCGGTTACACCTCAATACATTTTTATGATGAATATGGTAATGAGGCATCGTACACTTTATAAAAGAAGGGGGCTAATGCTCCCTTTTTTTAATTTAAAATATCAAAAAATAGAAAATGACATAATATATTATTGTTTTTGCATATTTTATTTTAAATATAAATATTTGCTATATATTTTTTTCATATTCAGTCACCTAAAAAGGAAGAAAGATATGATAAACATTAAAATATATTGTAACAAAAAACATCCAGATTATAATAAAATCTACGAAATTATTGAGAATGTTATGCTTGAAAATAATCTCAATTATCAAATAGAACGTATTAGTGAGCCTAAGGCAATACAACGCCATAATATCATTCACGAGCCACATATCGCGATAAATAATCAAGTTGTTTACGCAAATGCTAGATATCAGCCAGAAAAGCTAAAAATGATTTTACAAAAAATGAAGTTGATAAAATAAATTAGATTGAATATAGTGCCAAAAGGAGATAAAAATGAAAAAATTATTGCAATATTCGGAAAAGTTAAAACATCTGTCACGAACCGGTTGGATGAGAAAAGGAATAGAAACTCCCGAATCCGTTGCTGCACATAGTTGGCAAATGGCGCTAATGGCTTTAGCTCTCTCCGGAACAATTGAAACGAGGTATGATTTTATTAAAGTAATAAAACTTTGCCTGTGTCACGATTTGGCAGAGAGTGTGATTGGTGATTTAACCCCACACGATAGCGGATATTCAAGAAAGTCAGAAAGAGAACAAGCAGCAATAAATAAAATTGCCGAAGAGGGAGATTTTCCCGAAGCTATACTGCTGTTTGAGGAATATGAGGAAAATCAGACACCCGAGGCTCGCTTTGCACACGATTTGGATAAGATTGATATGTATGCCCAGTCCTTAGCGTATGAAAAAAAATATCCTCAAATAGATTTAAGTGAATTTCGCCAATCTGCCGCTACAAAAATTCAAACACAATTAGGAATGGCTCTTTTAAATGATTTAGCAAAAGAAAAAGCTCCTCGAAGGAGGAGCTGTAAAAATTAACGAGAGCGAGAATTTTGGAGTGCTTTTTCGGCAAGGGAAACGTTTTGCCGCTTTTGGATGTGTTTTTTCTGTAATTCAGGCTGCGCTTCATCAAAGGCACTATGTGTGCCGATACCTTTAACACCAGTACCATCACGCTCAGCTTTAATAACTAAGTCATTAACTTTGGCTTTGTTGACATCTTGACCAGCAAGCAATTTAGCAATTGTTTGTCCTTCTTCAGAGTTTGGAGCCACTTTAGTATACATCGTAAAAGCGTGAGCATACCATTCGCGAGTAGTTCCATTGCTAAATTCAATCTTACCAGCTTTAGCTAATGCATCAATTTTTTGATAAAGTTGGTCACGTTTTTCTGCTCCTAAAACAATTTCCAGTGCAGAATCAAATCTATCCTTGTACGCTTTATTCAAAACGTCTATCGCCTTTAGATATTCATTGTCGAAAGTATCAGTTTCTGCAACGGGTGTAATTTTAAGAGTTTCTTTAGGAGTGTACATCGTTTCTTGTTTATCTTGATCCATAGATATATCTTTATGAGAACTATTGAAATTATTATACAAAGTTTTTCCGCCTAAAAGACCCATTAAAACAACGCCACCAGTCACCACAGCAGTACGGCATTTATTCCATAAACGCTTTCCCCAGTTACCCAAAACAGATGTTTTTTTCTTATCTGTTTTTTCTTCTTGCTTAGGTGTTGGTTTTCGCAACAAAGCTTGATTATTTTTAAGTCTCTTGTTCACCAAATTTTTCTGAGAAAGCGAACCGTGTTCCTGAACTAACTTGACAAAATATTCATCTTCGGCAATCTCACCTTTAAGTGTCCGCTCAATTTTTAGCTGAGCATAGCTGGAAAGTTGGGTTTTTAATCGCTTAGTAGAATAATTTTTTTCTTGTGCTAACAACTCAGATATAGTTAGTAAATCTTTAGAAGAGATTTTGGCCATAGCTTTTTTATTTTGTAAAATGTTAAATTTCGTATCTACAAAAGCTTTTTTCTTTTCCTCTTCTTTATGGCGTTGAATAACGTCAGTTTTATATGCAAGGTTAGCCTTACGTAAAAGTTTTTTTATACGTGGATAAGAAGATTGCTTTAAAATAAGCAAATAATCAGGCATCAATTCCAAACTTTTATCTGATAAAATAGCGATCCCATTGATATAATTTTCTAAAAAATTAGCACTTTGATTTTCAATAATTCGTGCATTTTCTCCCAAATATGATTTTGGGTCATAAGAGCGGGCAACGCCCATCTGTGCGCTTATATATGTACTGAGAGTTGATTCTCCAACAACATACGGATGATTTTCTTTAATCATTGTCTAAATATCCTCTAAATAACTAATCATACATCTATATACCACCTTTGATGGATTTTGTCAATATTTTGTTTATAATAAATTACACTTGCTTTTTGGCGCAAAGTCTACTAGTGTATATATTATGAGAAATAAGATTTTAATATATTGTGACTATGGCACAAACGATATCGGTAGCTTAAAACGGAGTCTGAGTGAATACTTTACACCATTTGGTATAAGTATAGAAACAACAGATGCTAAAGAAATCATTAGTGAAAATAGTCTAAATGACGAGGTACTAGCTTTTTTTATGCCAGGAGGCAGAGCAACACCTTATGTTGAAAAATTAAAAGTACAGGGAAATCAAAAGATTACTGAATATGTTCAAAGAGGTGGTGTATATTTTGGAATTTGTGCCGGTGCATATTATGCCAGTCGGAAAGTATTTTTTGAAACAGATGTCAAGGAATTATGTATTATTCAACAATGTGGACTTAATTTGATAGATGCAGATGCAATTGGGACACTATATAAAGAACTGAATATCAGTCCCTATACAATGGATTTTAATTCAATTGCTCCAGTACAAGTTCGTTGGCTTGCAGACAAAGAACGCCACATTGCAAGCTATCACGGTGGACCATATTTCCAGCCCTCTGAAAATAGCTCTTTGCAAATTTTAGCAGAATATGAATTAAGCGGTAACAGATTGCCAGCAGCAGTTATGCAAAGTCACGGTAAAGGCATAGCTATTGCTTCTGGATTACATATTGAAGATAGTGGAAAAGATTTGCGCCATATTCTTTTTGATTTGAGAAAAGATAAAGAAAAAGCGCAGGAAGTTGTTACAAAACTGGAGGAAAATGAAACATCTCGCCAAGCACTTTTCGAAAAACTAATGCAAAAAATCAATATAGAACGCTAACTATAAAAGTAATATAGATTTCAATAAAAGCCATTCAATAACTGTTGGATTAGATGCTGAAAGCAATTTGAGATATTTGAAAATATCAAAACCACTTATATCCCAAAGCGAGCCAATAACGCCACACGGTTTTAACTCTTGATTATATACTGCAAATTTTATTTAGGGGAAGACGAAATTGAAATAATTATTTTCCAGTGTTCAAAATATCAAGAGCTTTCTGAATGCCAATTTGCTGTTCTTTAGCATCCAGAGGAGAAAGAATTTCAAGAAGTTTCATTAACTTACCCGCGTGATGCATCTCATCTTCAGCAATTCCTTGTAAAATAATTTTAACATCATTATTGTCTGTACTTTCCATAATTTGCTGATAAATTTGCGTGCTTTCATATTCCGAGGCAATTCCTAATTTTATAGCACGAATAATTTCAGCGTCATTTAATTTTCTATTTGGTGCAAAAATATTATGTATATCATCAAAATGCGGCATATTTTTCTCCTGTTTGTAATTGTTTTAATGTGATATATATACAATTTTTTTTTATACAATATTTATCACTTAGCTATTTTTATGAAAAAAGTGCAAAAAAATAACAAAAACAAGGATTTTTATTGGGGAAAAGCCTTGTTTAAGTTTGACTTCTTTATTTTTAACCGCTTAAACTTAAGTTAATCAAGATATTCTTGAGAAAACTTTATAAAGGAGATATTCTATGAATAAGAACGAATTAGTTGCTGCTGTTGCTGAAGAAGCTGGCTTGACTAAAGCTGATGCAGCTAAGGCTGTTGATGCTTTTATTGCATCTGTTACTGCTGCTTTGAAAAAAGGCGAAGAAATCCGTTTAATCGGTTTTGGTACTTTCGCTGTTAGCAAACGCGCTGCAACAACTGCTCGCAATCCGCGTACAGGTGAAACAGTTAAAGTTCCAGCTAAAACACAAGCTAAATTTAAAGCTGGTAAAACTTTACAAGATGCTTTGAACTAATTTATTTTCAAAGATACAATGAATAAAGGCGGGAATTTCCCGCCTTTATTTTATTGTATTCCGAAAACCACCGGCTAGGCCGGTGGTTCCGTAGAGCTTTAGCGGTGA
>JAMPED010000022.1 GCA_023665325.1 Acetobacter sp. | reverse complement strand
TTCCCAAATTTTTTGTTATAATATATATAGAAAATGAGGGAAGGGAAGTGTTCACGATATGATTCTCTTTGTTCGAGGTAAAGGCGACAAACAGTATCGTCGTGCTCACGGAGGAGAAACTCCGCATATCAATCCTAAAAAGGGTTGGAGAAAAGGCTTGAAGTACACGACATGGTCTGGCGAAGTTTTCATCATTGATTCTGTCGATGCTGAAAAGAAGAATGGCGAGCTTCGGCTTCATGCTACTCGGGTAAAATAATCGGTTTGCAATTTTTCAAAAAATATTGTATAATATTTATAGAGAGTTGGTTCCAGTAGAGGTCTGAATAAGATGTATCCTGTAGCTAAGGCGAGCTGGAAGGCGCGAGTTTCCGCCAACTCTCTAAAATATCCACGAGTGACGCAACTGGCAGATGTTTTTGGTGTTCACGAAAATTTTTGGACAACACAGGATAATCTTTCTGGAATAACCTTCATATAATAGTGAAGGAGGTGCGATAAATGCGCACAGATATTTTAGAAAGAAAAGAAGAAATTTTACAATGGATTGAAGAAGAACAACCTAAGTGCTATATGTGCCAACAACTGGGTTGTAAGCCAGAAACTCTAAATTCTTATCTGAAGAAAATGGGTATTGAGTATGCTGGACAATAGGCTAAGAAGGGTCAGTATAAAGGCGGTAAAGCGTATAAACCAGCCAGCGATTATTTTGATAATACTTAGCCAATCAAATCGCATTTCTTAAAACTCAAATTATTCAGAGACGGGTTAAAAGAGGAACGATGTGAAATTTGCGGAGTTTCTGAATGGCAAGGACGAAAACTTCCATTAGAGTTGCACCATAAAAATGGCAATCATATGGATAACTCTTTTGAGAATTTGCAAATTCTTTGTCCTAATTGTCATGCAATTTAGGAAGGTAACAGCGGCGCGAATGTTGGAAGATATTCGGGCGAGTGATGGAACTGGTAGACAACGGTGACTTAGAATCATCGGCCTTCGGGTGTAGGGGTTCGAATCCCCTCTCGCCTACCATATGCTAACGTATCACAATGGTAATGAGGCTCATAAACCCAGAAGACCCAGTGGTTGAGTTGCGGTGCAGGTTCGAATCCTGCCGTTAGCGCCAGTCCCTCTACTATGGAGAGGTTTTAAGATTGAGCCGATGACAAGGCGGGAGATAATTGCCATAGTCTTTATCTACAGAGGTCGTAGGGGCGTGGGAGTCCTCTGTCAGGTTCGGGTGCCTGCCTCTCACCCGAAGCGCTTTAACTAGCAAAAAGATTTCCTTGAAATTTTCCAAAAAATATTGTATAATATTTATAGAAAGTGAGAGAGAAATCAAAACTTAGATATTGGTTCGTAGCTCAATGGTAGAGCACTCGGCTGTTAACCGAGGGGTTCTGGGTTCGAGTCCCAGCGTTCCAGCCAAAGTCCAAGGTTTCAGCCGCCATTCAACAGGGGACTATAAATAAACTGAAGCAAGTCGGCGAAGATGTGACCACATCTATAAAAGGGTACAGTTTATAGCCTCAAGCTGTGATTCCGACGCTGAACTACATCAGGGCAGGATATCAGCAACGCAAACATTAAAAGGAGTGTAGGGTCACACCCGAGGTAACGGTGGTCCCCGAAAGGGAAAGAGTTGTGTTTGCCGACCTTCACCGCAGTTGAAGAACCACTTCTTTTATATGCCGAGATAGCTCAGGTGGTAGAGCGGCAGGCTGAAGCCCTGCGCGTCAGAGGTTCAACTTCTCTTCTCGGCACCATATGGGGCTATAGCTCAGCTGGGAGAGCGCCTGCCTTGCAAGCAGGAGGTCGAGGGTTCGATTCCCTCTAGTTCCACCATATGGGCAAGTAGTCAAATTGGCAGAGACAAACGGCTCAAACCCGTTGTTTTGTGGGTTCGACTCCCACCTTGCCTACCAGTAGAGGCTAAAGGTCTCGGACTTACCTCTCCCAAGGATGGTCGTTTCGAGAAGCTGTATCTGTCCTATACAGTGGAAATATTGGGAATGGACACGGAATCTTCCGTTCTTCTTGAAATTTTTCAAAAAATATTGTATAATATTTATAGAAAGTGAGGGAAGAAAATGTTTGATGATTTCGATACTCAAATTCAAGCAGATGAACTTGCCGCTCTTTAGCCCGATTGGGCAGAAATGTGGTCAAAAGAGTTAGCTGCTGAGTTGTACGACGACTAAGCAATATGGCCCCATAGTCAAGTGGCTAAGACGCCAGACTTTCAATCTGGAATCGCTGGGTTCAACTCCCGCTGGGGTCACCATTATCCCTAACAACAACATTAAACAGGAGGTAAAAGTTATGGTTGTCACTTCTCTTTCCGGTCTGGGTGCTGCGTGGAACAAGACTCATCCCACTCAGAAGATTGCGGCTGCTGCTGTAAAAAGCGAGAAGCCCCGCAAGTGTCGTTTCTGCGGCTCTGAGATGGAGCATATTGCTGGCTCCAATGTCTATGTCTGTCACGGTATGAGAACCGTGCCCGACAAGGACAGCGAGGTTGAGGGTGCTACCAAGGAAGTGCCTTGCACCAATTTCGCTCTGGCGCGAGCCTAACAGGAAGGAGTTGCGGCTCTCCAATAAAAGCCGCGTTTATGGCCCCTTAGTCAAGTTGGTGAAGACGGTAGACTCTCAATCTACAGGCGGTGAGTTCGAACCTCCCAGGGGTCACCACTTCCTCTCTTTGCGCTCAGTTCTGGCTCTGAGTTATCAAAAGCCAGATATATCGCGGGGTGGAGAAGAGGTATCTCGTCAGCCTCATGAGCTGAAGGTCGCAGGTTCGAATCCTGCTCCCGCAACCAAGTGCCCTCGGATGTCTTCGGACTGTCCGTGAAAGCTCACTCTCTGCGGAGAAATGAGAAAGGCGTTAATATGGCCCTATAGCACAATTTTGGCTAGTGCGTCGGACTGTCTCTCCGAAGGTTACGGGTTCGAGTCCCGTTAGGGTCGCCATTGAGTTTGGTCGTAGCTCTGTCAAAACGGCATGAGGGTAATAAGGGCCCAAATTACTCCCTTTAATGGCTCAGCAAGAAGCTGCGAGGTTCGAGTCCTCCCTGGCTCCATTGAAAACGGGGCCGGGCCGGTTGGCGGGGCGCGAAGTATGCAAATCCGTGAGTGCGATTTGACGGCAATCAAGTTGTGTAAGCCGGAGACGAGCGATGGGTAGTTTAGTTGCCGCTGAGCTACCTTGGCCGCAGAAGGGGCTATGCTCCTGACAGTACCTCCACGTGGTTGCGGCTGGAACAGTTCTCTGAATTCGACCTTGGAGAGCTGTACCGAAACTGTCTTAATAATAAGGGCAAGCGTTAAGTCGAATTTGCGCGCCCGATATATGGGTCAGTATACCGTATCAGGAAGCGGCGGAGACTGTAAATCTCTCGGTTAACACCTCAGTAGGTTCGACTCCTACCTGGCCCACCATCAATGTTGTTGTTGACATTGCACATTTTGTAAAAGACTGTCAAATGGGGAACCTGGATAGCTCTATATGAGTTGGTAAAGAACAGGCTGACAGAAGGACACCTACCCTTGATGATATGCCATATCATCGAACAAACTTTACCAGAGGGAGTTTACAAAGAGACCCGTGGCCGCGGGTTCGTTTTAGACCTCTGTTTTATGTTTAATGCAGCCACCGTAAGGTGCGGGTTCCAAGCCCCTAATGCAGAGGAAACATATGGAGAGGTAAGCCTAATTGGTAAGGCGCGAGTTTGCTAAACTCGGAGTAGTCGCAGGAATGCGATGTGCAGGTTCAAGTCCTGTCCTCTTCGCCATAAATCCAACAAAAGGAGAGTGGATGTAATGTAGATGGAAATTGAGCGCCGTTGGGCATTGGAAAATTTTTCCAGACCCGAATCGGGATTTTTTGACCACAGGACAATTTATCAGTGGTATCTTCTCGCTTGCGGCGAGGGTCAAGTGAGGGTATCCAAGACCATTATGCACTTCAATAACGATGATGTGCGTTACACTCTTAATATTAAGCATGGTAATGGATTAAGTCGTGAGGAAGTAAAGATTCAAATTACATATGAACAGTTCCGTGAGCTAATTGCTCAATGCGGCGACCGCAAACCCATTAAGAAGGAGTTTTGGGGATTTAAGATTGCCGCGGATAGAGAACTGGAAGTCAGTTGCGTAGATGATTCGTGGTGGTATTGCGAGGTTGAGTTTGATAGCGCCGCAGAAGCGGAAAGTTTTGACCTGTATGCTACCTGTAATATCTTGGCTGTTGATAAGACAGATGATGATAGTTACGCAATGAAGAACTACTGGTTGAGAACCAGAGGGTAACATATCAGACCCATACAGCAACTTCTCACTTTAGAGTATTAGATTTTGTGGAATCTGACATTGTTAAGTTGAAAGGGGTCTAGCAAAAATGGATAAGCGTATCTTTAAGAAAAGTCCAGAAGAGCTGGAACAGTATCTTCAGTTCAAACGGAGAGGTTCTATCGTGCGAGCAAAGAAAGGTAAAGGCTCTTATTCCCGCAAACAAAAGCACAAGAAAATTGCTTGATTTACCTCGATAGTTCAATGGATAGAACCTAGGTCTTCTAAACCTACAATGAGGGTTCGATTCCCTCTCGGGGTTCCATATGGGCCTGTAAAGGCTTCGACGGGGTTACGAGAAGCAAGAATTCACGGGTATGATACCGCCTCAAGGGTCAACTAAAAATTAACTGACAATACTTTTAATCGTCCTGTTGGACTTGCGGCTTAATTAAGCCGAAACGGTTTCCTTGTTTCTTCCGAAAACAAGGTGGTGGAGGTTGAAACCGTTACATTAGGAGTTACGGATGTTCTCTTTCAAAAACGCTGCCAGTAAGTGGTCACAGCTTTAGCGCATGGCATGGATATTGTGAGAATTGTGACTATCGTGTGAAAAGATTCTTGTTATGTAGTAATTTCGGACGCGGGTTCGACTCCCGCCAGGTCCACCATATGGGCTGCTAGCAAAGCTGGCTAATGCACTCGACTCTTAATCGAGAGACCCTGGGTTCGAGTCCCAGGCAGCCCACCAGATAGGGATAGAGTTTGTTAAGTCGCCTTAGTGGTCTATCCCAAGAGAAGATAGCTGCTTCTCTAAGAGCTTAACAAAAATATATGAACGGCGCCGAATGATTAGTCTATGTTATTGATGGGTCTTGCGGTGAAGACCTGAACTGCAAAATCATTATATTAAAAAAGATTATGATTTTACAGAAGAAAGCCTGAGTGCCGGCCGGCAAGGGCGAACGAGCTTAATAGGGAGGCCGAAACATAAAGAGGAGTTATCGAGTCCCTCAAATAATGTCCCTAAACTCGATTTATATGGAGGGCTAAGCCTAACTGGTAAGGCAGTAGTCTAGAAAACTACCAGTAGCCGCGCAAGCGGTGTCTCGGTTCGAGTCCGAGGCCCTTCGCCATCAATTTAATAGGAAGGAGGATTGTAAAATGCCCCATAATTGTTCTGATTGCCAGAGACGCAATAGTTGTAATTCGGCAATGGGTTTGGGAGATTGCTCTTTCTTTCCCGCTCCTATTGAACACCAGTCTTTTGTTCAGAGAATTACTAAATTTTTCGCAAAGTTTTTTGGATAAAAACTTTGCTTATATGTCCCGCTCGTTCAATGGAAAGGACACAACAGTGCGAATGTTGAAATACAAGTTCGATTCTTGTGCGGGACGCCAGTACGAAAATTTGGACGAAAGTTCAAAATCTGAAAGATAGATTTTTCATAAAATTATGAGGTGGTTAAGATGGAAAATCTTTTCAGAAAATATGATACTCCACAAAAAACTTCGAGGTTTCGCATAGAGCTTATACAACAACGAGGTTTATAGTGTGAATGCTGTGGAGCAACAACTTGGTTAGATAAACCAATTAACTTAGAACTCCATCATAAAGATGGAGATAAGGCAAATAATTGCTTAGACAATTTAGAACTCTTGTGTCCAAACTGTCACTCATATACAGATAATTATGGTTCTAAAAATCGCAAAAGAATACAACCAGTTTCTGATGAAGAATTGATAGCTGCACTTGTAAATTCTTTCTCAATTAGAGAGGCGTTATTTTCATTAGGGCTTTCTGATGCTGGAGCTAATTATGTTAGAGCTAGAAAACTAATGAATGATAACAATGTTTCTCTCCTAAAAAAGAAAGAGAAGCAAAAAGAAAATTTCTGTGTAGATTGTGGTAAACCTATTTGTCCAGAATCTGAAAGATGTCCTTCTTGTGCAAACAAAAATCGTAGCACATTATCAATTACAAGAGAAGAATTAAAGTCTCTTATTAGAACTACCCCTTTTACAAAAATAGGGGAGCAGTTTAATGTAACTGATAATGCTGTTAGAAAATGGTGTGATAAATACGGATTGCCAAGAAGAGTAAAAGATATCAAGAGTTTTTCAGATGATGACTGGGTTAAAATTTAATATTTGCAAAAATTCAAAAAATATTGTATAATATATTCAGAAAGTTAAGAAAGACGCTTTCACAGCAATCACTTTAATGGATAATAAAATTGCTTTTGAAATGCTATTTTTAGAAGGTTCAAGTCCTTCAAGTCTCGCGAGGGACTCTAAACAAAGCGTCTTGAAATATCTCGATGTAGCTCAGTTGGTAGAGCACGCGCCTGATAAGCGCGAGGTCGCCGGTTCAATCCCAGCCATCGAGACCAGTCGGGCTCCTCTCCCGACAAATGTTGTTGTTGTCCGTACTATAGAGTTAGAACTACTAAAACTACCTATCTCCTTAGTGCATGGAGTTTGTTGGTGCTTGTTTTCTCTACCACTCAAAAAAATCAAGCACTTTTATACAGGATGTGGTGTAATGGTTAACACGCTAGCTTTGGGAGCTTGAGTTGCGGTTCGAGTCCGACATCTTGTACCATATTAAGACCTATTCAGCAAACTTAATTCAAATAATAGTTGATATTATTTTATTAAGGATGGTCCTCTCTGCGGAGAGGGCGCTGGAGTGAGTAATAAATATATCGGAGCAAGCGAGTTTATTACTTAATACTCTTATCGCTAAAGCCCTAGGTCTTGTTCTCCATTCTCCTTTTTAACGATAGCTTGTTAGGCTCTTACAGCAAATTTTCAAGTATGTTGGCCTATATACTTTTGGAGTCTGAAAGCACATATGCTCGCTTAGCTCAGCTGGTTAGAGCACTTGCCTTACAAGCAAGGGGTCGTTGGTTCGAGTCCAACAGTGAGTACCAGAGTCGAGTTTGGTAGTAGCGCCGCGACTGTAACCCTAAACTATCTAAGACACATACAGCAAACGCACAATTTGTGTATCGAAGGTTCGATTCCTTCTCCACCAGCCTTTTGGTAGATAGCTCAGTTGGTAGAGCAACAAAATTATGTGTCTTGTCTACATTGGGGCTTCGTATAATGGTTAAGTATGTCAGACTTTGACTCTGAAGATAGGGGTTCGACTCCCTTAGCCCCAGCCATATACCGCTTTAGTCTAATTGGTAAAACATCGGACTCTGACTCCGAGGTTGTTGGTTCGATTCCAGCAAGCGGTGCCAAGCGCGAAGGCGTGATGTATAGAAACCATCTATAAGTCCCTTGCGGCCAGGATGTGGGTTTAGAAGACCATCATTCAAAGAGTGGTTCGTAGACCTGCAGGACGAACCTTTGCCGATAGGACACTGGCTGGGTTTGCGGTGAACCCATACCAAAAACCGCGCATATGGGTCGATAGGCTAACTGGTAACGCCGCGTTATAGACGCAGCCTTGCCCAAAGGCTATGACAGCAATTTCTTCTTTGCATAGGGAGCACGTGTTTGAAGGTTCGAATCCTTCTCGACCCACCATATTAACAAAAGGGAGGTTATGTTGTGAATTTGTATAAATTGAGCAATATTATTCACAAGAAGTTGACACGACGTAATCTCCCTTATTGTCGGCTTCGATATTCAAAACGCTACTTGCGTCAATTACATTCTCAATTTCCTCTTGTTGAGATTTGCGAGTATCATTATTGTTGCCGCGGAGAAGAGCATAACTGCTGGATAGATGTAGAGGGCGTTGACCACGGTTGGATATTTACTGACCATAAAGAGGAAGAAATGCCAGATATTCTTCTCTCAACATTCTTTAGTTGGACAAAACGAATCGCTTCTAAACTCTATAAAAGAGACATTTTTGTAGTAGATGAAGAGAATGGAGTATTTGTTATTATTCCAACGAGAGACTTAATAAAAGCAGATTTTATTCTTACTTTTAAGAAAAATGATAAGGTGGAAACCTTGTTTTGACTTTTGGTTGGGTTTGTAAGTCCGCGTTCTGCTCGGAGAGCCTTGTCGAGCTAAGCGGGTGACCTGTAAAACTCTGTGTCCAATGTGTCGCTCTTGCACAGCGGATAATTTGGAGTTTCCGATTCTTTCGGGGAGTGGTGGAATGGCAGACACCCCAGACTTAAAATCTGGTGTTCGAGAGGGCGTGCGGGTTCAAGTCCCGTCTCCCCGACCATAAAATAAGACACTAACAGCAATTCTTTTCCACTGATAATGGAGAGGTCGCAGGTTCAAGTCCTGTCTTGCGCGTTGCGCGAGTAGCTCAGTCGGTAGAGCGCTATGAAATGTGTCTTGCGGTTTTCCCATTTTTCTTCCCTTAAAAATTCCCAATCCGTATGCCTGGGTAGCTCAGTTGGTAAGAGCGCTTGCCTCATAAACAAGAGGTCGTGAGTTCGATTCTCACCCTAGGTACCAATACGCAAGCTAAGCCTCAACTTTTTCATTTTACACCCCTCCCTTTCATATGTAGCTCCTTTCCCCTCCAATATTCGCTGGCTTGCGGAATAAAAAGTAAATAGCTAAGTCGTTCCACGAGGAGCGGATGCCAGGTGAGGAGCCTATTCCACAGTGTTAGGTGTGAGTTTAGGTGTGTAGTGGTTGGCTTAGCATATTTCACCCGATGTAATATTTATTACATCGGGTTTTCTTTATGCTTTTACCTGGTCGCGCCGGAAACGCTCGCCGCGCCGAAATTAAAAATGGCCCAACTAATTTTCTACCCGATTGGTCGAAGCTGATTAAAGAGCATATTTTAACTTTTAAATATAACATAGGAGGAGAAAACTCCTCAAATAAATAGAAAGGAAGGTGTAGCAATGATAAATCCCGTTTATCAGAGTGGCAACAAGTCTTATGGTGTCAATCATTATGCCGTAGATACAGAAAGCGACGTAAGCAAGCTACCCACCTATTGTGCAATGGGAAGCAGCGCAACTGTTATTGCAACAGGCGCAAAATATATGCTAAATAGCAATAAGCAATGGGTAAAGCAACCAACAGAGACTGCTGGCGGAAGCGGTAGTGGTGGAAGCGGTTCTGGTTCTACTGGCGATGGGGATGATATCATCGTTCTAAATCCAAATACTCCTTCCACAGGCGATGACGATATTATTATCTTAAATCAAAATACTGATGATAGTATCTTAATTCTTTAAGGAGGGAACAGCGAATGGCATTCAAATTTAAGGTCGCCTATACTGATGACCGTAGTAAAATTGTTCCTTCTCTAAATGCAGGAATAATTGATGAAGGAGATTTAATTATCATCAATGAGGGCAATGGCGTAGGAAGTCTTGCCTTTATTACCAACACAAGAAGTGTTATTTATTGTAATGGAAGCGGTTCTAGCACAGGTGGAAGTGGAACCGTTGACCTATCTGCACTAAAATTAACAAAAGTCGGTGGAAATGGCAAGTATGTTTCTACCATTGAACAGACTAATGGTCTGGTAAGTGCAGTAGCAAAAGCACTTGAAGCAAGTGATATCCCAGAACTGGAAATTTCTAAGATTAAAGACTTAGAATCCAAACTTCTCACCATTCCACCAGCGGTAGAAGCTCTAACTAATTTAGAATTGGAGGATTTGTTGAAATGAGTGCAACTAAATATTTAGATAAGAATGGTGTGCTTTATCTGTGGGGTAAAATTAAGACCCTCGTTACCGATAATAAAGTAACCGAACTCCCTTGGGGTAAGATTACTGATAAGCCAACTGATTTGGTAAAGACTGACGATATTAAGGACTTCGTGAAGAAGGGTGACCTTACTTCTATGATGACCTATAAGGGAAGCGTGGCTACTTATTCTGCTCTTCCTGTTGCTAATGCAACCGCAGAACCTCCTGTAGTTGTAAACGTTGGTGATTGCTACAATGTAAGCGATACTGGTACTAACTATGTATGGGATGGTTCTGATTGGGATGATGTTGGCGGCGGCATTCAGATTGAAGCCTTAACCAATAGTGAGATTGACGAGATTTGCGGAACTACCCCAACTGTGGAGAATAATCAGAACGTTGTTGATTTAGACACCGAGACTGAGTAATATAAAGGAGTAATGCAACATGGAAGATAAATTCCTAAACAAAGAGGGCGTCGAGCGTCTTTGGGCGCACATCCGCACCTTGCTAAAGGAATCTGTCGAGAGCGTTGAGGAAGAAAAAGTTTCCATGAATGTTGTTGATACTCTCCCTACCGAAAATATTATTCCTAATATGATTTATCTCGTCCCAGTTGTTGCTGCTGTTAAGGAGGTGGCTGACGATGAGATATAATATGTGGATGTATATTAACGGTTAGTGGGTAAATCTTGGCGGAATTGGAGAAACTGATTTACAAGAAATCCAAGAGTATGTAGATAATGGTTTAGCAGAAAAAGCTAATACAGCCGATATTTTGCCAGCTATTGAAAGTCATACTCAAGCTATAAATGACCTTAATGCTCGTATGCCTGAACTTGATGAAGTTAAGACTAAAATTGTTGAATTGGGCATTAAAGACGACTAGAATGAAGCTGCTGCTGACGCCTTAACTGGTCGTATCGCAGCTAATGAATCTAATATTAGTGATTTAACTACCCGTGCAGAATTGCATCATCAAGAAATAGATGGTATTAAAGAAACTCTTGTGGAACGTTTAATTAAGATTGAAGCTAATAAAACCAGTATTACAAATGCTGAAGACCGTATTGCCGTCAGCGAACAAGATATTAGCGACCTTAAAACAAGAGTAAGTACAAATGAAGAGAATATCGCTTTGAACGTTAATGATATTAAGAGTATTGTAGATACGCTCGCAGCGAGAGAATCCTTCATTGGTAGTTTCTTACATACTGCTACATTGGAAGCCCAAGAAGGTTTCAAAGGTGCATACGCTAATAACTATGAAACTAATACTAAATGGGTATGGAATGTAGATGCCGAAGAATGGCAAGACTCTGGTGTAACGATTGAAGACTAGATTATTGATAAAAGCACAATCGTTCCTTTTATGAACGGTGAAGCGTCTATCGGTGAAAGTACTACATATGCCGCAGGCGACCACGTTCACCCAACTGATACTACTCGTGCTGCCGCAAGCGACCTAACTGCGCATATTCAAGATAATAATAACCCACACGCTGTAACAAAAGCGCAAGTAGGTCTAGACCAAGTAGATAATACGTCTGACTTTGATAAACCACTTTCTTCCGCGGCATTAGCTGCATTAGATGGTAAGGTAGATAAGCAAGTTGGTAAGACCCTTTCTTCTAACGATTATACCAACGATGAGAAGACTAAGTTGGCTAACTTGGAGAACTATGTTCTTCCTGTGGCTACAAGTGCGGTGCTTGGTGGCTTGAAGATTAACGGCACTGACTTCGCGGTCGCCGCAGATGGAACGCTACTATTCACTGGGTCTGGTGTAGGCGCGAGTGCTTATGAAATCGCTCAAGAGCATGGCTACACTGGCACTGAGGCTGAGTGGTTAGAGAGTCTAAAAGGCGCCAATGGTACTTCCTTTACTATTGCTGGTACTTATGAAAGCGAAGATGCTTTAAAAGCAGCTCACCCAACTGGAACTGCTGGTCAAGCATATTTGATTGACGGTTCTCTATTTGTCTGGGTCAATAATAAGTGGGAAGATGCTGGATATATCCAAGGGCCACAAGGTATCCAGGGTATCCAAGGCGATATTGGTCCTAAAGGTGAAAAGGGCGAGAAAGGTGAGAAGGGCGACACTGGCACTTCTATCAAGATTCTCGGCTCTTACACTAGCGCGGATGCCCTAAAAGGCGAGCAAGTTAGTGGTGAACTTGGAGATTCTTACCTTGTTAATGGTGACCTTTACGTATGGAATGGCACCACTTGGGAGAATGTAGGAAATATCTCTGGCCCCAAAGGTGATAAGGGTGACCAAGGTGAAAAGGGTGAGAAAGGTGATACTGGTACATCAGTTACGATTCTTGGCTCTTATATGACTGCGGCTGAACTTAGAGCGGCTCACCCAGCTGGTAGTATTGGTCAGAGTTATCTTGTCAATGGCGCTCTTTATGTCTGGAATGGTTCAGATTGGGAAGATGTAGGTTATCTACAAGGACCTCGTGGGCCAGAAGGTGAGAAGGGCGAAAAAGGTGACAAGGGCGACACTGGTACAATTACTATCGAGCAGATTGAAGATGAAGATGGTAATGTTATCGGCGCTAAATTAACCTCTGGTACTACTGGTACTTCTGCTATTGTTTCTAATGGTAAAGATGGTACCGCTGGTATTGATGGCGTTTCTCCTTCAGCAAAAGTAGAAGAAACTGATACTGGCGCAATCATTACCGTTGAAGATAAAAACGGCACAACTGTCGCTGAAATCTATAATGGTGTTAGCGGTAGTAAGGGCGCTAAAGGTGATGCTGGTGTAGGCATTGCTTCTATCGCTAAAACTGCATCAACAGGTAATGTAGATACTTACACAATTACCTATACTGATAACACAACTCAAGACTATTCAATCATCAATGGCGTTGTGATTGATAAACTAAGTCAGCTTGAAAATGATAGGGGTTATCTTGATGAAACTGCGGCGTCCTTGCTCGACAATCTTCTGAATTATTATAAGAAAGAAGATTTGTATAACAAGGAAGAAATCGCAGAAATGATGACCAATCTATCTGTTGGTTTGAAAACTTAGGTTGTAGAAACCTTACCAGATGCCCTTGGCGGTGGAGTAGATACAGCTACTATGTATCTGATTGAAACTGCCGCTGGTTCACATATTTATAATCAGTATATGTGGATTGGTGGCAACTGGGCTAACTTAGGTACTACTTCTATTGACCTTAGTGATTATTACACAACCACTCAGATTGATAATAAATTAAGTCTGTATGCTTCTATTACCTTCGTAAATACTTTATTAGCAGATTATGCTAAGACAAGTTCTATTTCTACTGTTGGTAAGACTGGTAGTTATAACGATTTAACCGATAAGCCTACTATTCCTTCTGTCGAAGGACTTGCAAGCACGGCTTATGTAGATTAGAAAGTAGCCGCCGCGGTCGATACCACTGCTTTGCATGAGGATGATGTTGCTCTTGTTGCTAAGACTGGTGATTATAAGGATTTGACTAATAAGCCTACTATTCCGTCTATCAACGGTCTTGCTTCTACTACTTATGTAGATTAGAAGGTTGCGGCAGTTCCTCAGCCAGACCTTTCTCCATATATGAAGAAAACCGATACTATTTCTTATAATGACCTAAGTAATAAGCCTACTATTCCTGTTGTTGATAGTGCTTTAAGTGCTACATCAACTAATGCTATTCAGAATAAGGCGGTTACTGCAAGATTGACAGCGCTCGAAAATGCTAAATCCAGTCCAAGTGCTGCTACAGTCGCTAACGTAGTATTCGGTAGCGGCGGAAATGCCAGATATTACAGAGTCTTCTGTAGAATGAAGAAAACCAATCAATCTGGTGACGGTGAAATAGTATTTATTGGTACTAATATGTTCGACTTCGGAGCGTTTTGTGAGGGCATCTATTTGATTCAGTGTTCTAATCGTGGACGTATGCCACATATGCAAGTAGTTGAGTTGCTTGCGCCTATTGGTGGTGGCGGCGGTGCTGGACAGACACTTGAATTTGGTTACTATACCACAGATGATTACTTCTATTTCGGGTATTGGACCAGTGTTTATCCTGGCTCAACTTCTCTTACTATTCTTGGTAGAGATAACCAGAATAACGCAGAAGCTGGTACGTATTATAACTCTGTTACAAAACCTGACGGGTGGACCCCAATTACTTTCCGCAAAATGGCATATCAAGACCAATTAACTTAATAAGGAGGTAGAGCTAAATGGCGCAGTTTAGAGTTAAGTATGGATATACTACCAACGAAGAAAATATCGCTAAAGGATTAGCTAAAGGCTCTATCGACGCGGGGGATATCATTATTGTGAATAAGGATGGAGTCGGTACTTTAAGATTTGTTCTTCAAGACGGCTCCACCGTTATCCCCATTTCCGCTGACGTGGATGCTGAACAGCTTAAAACAGCCGTGGATTCTGCTATTGATACAACAATAGATGAAAAGATTGAAACCGCTGTTGATAATAAACTCGCAGAAGCCAATGATGGTTCTGCCTGGGAAGATTTCACTTAATTTAAGGAGGAAATTTAATTATGGCTACTAAATTAACTTTTAAGCGTGGTCCTGCTGCTGGTCTTGCTAATCTTGGCATTGTAGATGGCCAGTTGATTTTTACCGTAGATAATGGTCGTATTTATCTGGATAACGGGTCTACTCGTATTCAGATGTTCAAGGATGTTATTGATGATGCTGCTAAGTTAAAGGCTGAGGTTGCTAAACTGCTCGGCGGCAAAGTCGATGACAATGGCGATATCGTTGCCGACCCCGATGTGGCTTCTGTCGCTGACCAGATTGCTACTGCCGTAGCAACTGAAAAGGCTCGTGCCGAGGCTGAAGAGAAGAAGCTTGCTGATGCTATTGGTACCGCTTCTGTGCCTGCCGAGGGTGAGACTGCGGCAGTTCCTGCAACCGGTGCTTACATCGCAATCGAGAAGAATGCTGCTGACATTAAGGCTATCCAAGAGGCTCTTGGTGGTACTGGTGAAGAGGGCGAAGACGCTTCTCTGACTGAGAAGGTCGCTGCTAACGAGCTTGCTATTAAAACCTTAAATGGCTATGCCAGCGAGACTGATAAAGGCGATACTGGTAAGTCCGTTAGAGCAATTGCTGCCGAAGAGACTGCTAAGATTGTGGCTAATGCACCTGAAAATCTCGACACTTTAAAAGAAATCGCTGATTTTATTACTGGCGAAGGTGAAGATGCTGCAAATCTGGCTAATAAAGTTACCGTACTTGAGACTGCGGTCGGTAAGGCTGAAACCGCGGAGGGCGCTGATGATGCTACTGGTTTGATGAAGACTACTGCCGACAATACTAAGGCTATTGCTGATGAGGCAACTCGTGCTAAAGCCGCGGAAAAAGCTAATGCTGATGCAATTACAGTTCTCAATGGTGCCGATACTGTTGAGGGTTCTATTGCTAAGGCTATCAAAGACGCTCTAGAGGGCGGAGATGGCCTTGTATGGGGTGACTTCGCTGCTGCCGCAACTGAGTAATCCATACTTGAATCACTATAAAGGGAGGCAACTTCGGTTGTCTCCCTTTTTGCTTTTCTTTATAAATTATGTTATAATATTATAACAAAAGGTAAGGAGGATGCACATATGAATAGAAAACCATATTCTATGGCTTATAATCGTGATGTATCAATGCGGAAAGCCCTTCGTAAGAAAAGAATTTCTGATGCTTGGCGTTTGCCACATGATTGGCCTCCTTATTATGATAATCTTCACCAGTTCTCTAAGAATAAAATCCATTGTTCTTGCGGTATGTGTGCTCGTTATAGTAAAACTAAGAATAAGGGCAAACATCGCACTATCCACGGCAATTATGCACCTTCATATAACCCATCTATGCGGGATAGGAGACGTATTGCTTCTATGGACGACGATGAAAAATCTTCTTTATTTTAATAAAAATATATGATATAATATTTATAGAAAATGAGGAAAGAGGTTATAAGGTATGCACAATCCTATTTTTGACAAAGATGGAAAGATGATTAGCTGGATGGATAGTGTAGGCGGTCAACACGCAGAGGGGCTTGGCTGGGACCCTTGCGGTAATTTCTGTGGAGAGTGTTCAAGTGATGATTGCAGCACTTGTCATCGGTATGACCAAATCCTTATGCGTTTGAATATGGCAAAAAATCGGATTTGAAAATTTCCAAAAAATTTGTTATAATATATATAGAAAGTGAGAGATAGGAAAAGCTCTCACTTATATGCTCGGTTGGTTTAACGGTAGAACAAGGGTCTTGTAAGCCTTTAGCGCCAGTTCGACTCTGGCACCGAGCTCCATATGGTTCATTAGTTTAGTGGTAAAATGTCGGTTTCGTAATCCGAAGACCGCGATTCGATTTCGCGATGAACCTCCATTGATAAAACAAAAGGAGAGTGAGCAGATGAATATTGTCGCATCAGGTTCTATGTTCCAAGTATATGGCGACGACGTACGTACATTCAAGGAGCTACCTGCTGAGTCATTTGAGGTCAACTTCAATAAAATGATTGGCTTCTATCTGACTAAGCGGCCTGACCTCGTAGCCAATGAGGAGAAAATTTATGGCGACCACGAGCGCAGAGCCGAGAAGGTTATGCGGTCATATGCTCTTAGTGAGCGTAACTTTGGCATTATCCTGAGCGGTCAAAAGGGTATCGGCAAGTCTTTGCTCGCTCGTGTCCTTGCTCAGAAAGCGATTGCCGCGGGTATGCCTGTTATCACAGTTAGTATTGCCGTACCTGGTATTGCGAACTTCTTGGCTTCTATTGAGCAGGAAGTGTTGATTATCTTTGACGAGTTCGAGAAGACCTTCGGCAAGCATGATGACGATGACCCGCAGGAGGAGCTGCTTTCTCTGTTCGATGGTCTGGACAACGGTAAGAAGCTGTTTTGCATTACCTGCAACGACCCTAAGAAGCTGAATGAGTTTATGATTAACCGTCCTGGTCGCTTCCACTATCACTTTAGCATTTCTAATCCCTCCGACGAGGAAGTGCGCCAGTACATGACGGATAAGCTCTTGCCGCAGTATCAGAATATGATTGAGAAAGTTGTAGGTTTTTCTCAGACTATCCATATGACCTATGACTATCTGCGGGCTATTGCTTTCGAGTTGAACCAAGGTTATAGCATTGAAGAGATTCTGCAAGACCTTAATATCTCTCGTGCGAACGATGTTAACTTTGACATTCAAGTTGAACTGTCTAATGGCGAGATTTATACTGCTTACAGCGAGCAGATTGACCTCTACAGCGACCGCCTCAATCGGAACATTCGTATGTCCGATGCTAAGTACAAGATGTTCATCTACATCAGCCTCCGCGGCACAGATATCCATTCTAAAGATGGTGTCCTTACTATTGATGCTGATAAGGTGAACTGGGTCTATGACTATTATCAGCGTTACGATGACCTCAGTGAGGAGGACGAGAAAGCGCTGAAAGCAGAGGACGCTAAGATTACCGTGAAAGCTGTCCAGTTTATCAAGCGTGATGTAGATTTCGTAAAGCGTTATATGGTTTAACATAAACACCGAGCCAGGTGGTTAATCCTGGCATATGCGGCCGTGGTGAAATGGCAGACACGCTAGCTTGAGGGGCTAGTGAGCGAGAGTTCGTGCGGGTTCGAGTCCCGCCGGCCGCACCAGAGGTATGATTCCACCGTCCGAAGTAGTAAAAGGGTCTTCTCTATGCGTGGTGTATACACGGTAGAGTGATGATTATTTAATTAGTCTGGACTCGGACATTTTAATGAAACAACGGATACGACCAATACACTGGCGTAGGGCTGAAAAGTTCCGTGGTTTAACCGCGCCGCAGAGTTTCGCGATATCTAGCGAGGCGATAATAAACTTGAAGGAAGCGGTGAGGTAATGGCAGTCTTAGGACTAGGCCGTTATGTAGCAGGATATGAGAAACCTGTGGCGCGGTTAAAACTGTATTTGCAATTTTCCAAAAATTTTGGTATAATATTTATAGAAAAAGTGATAAAGGAGATTGAAGATTATGGCAAAGCGTAATCCGTACAAGTTCTACACTAAGAAGCTGGCTGATGGCCGCATCAAGACTATCGCAGTTTCTACCTATGCGGGTCGCACTGTTCGCGGCTCTACCATCTGTGACTTCAACGACCAGTATGATGAGGCTCTGGGTCAGAAGATTGCGGCAACTCGGTGCGCCGCTAAGATTGCTCAGAAGCGGCTGAATCGAGCGGCGCAGAAGCAGCTGGAGGCTCAGCGTATGGTCCAGGCGGCGCAGGCTCACTATCTGAAGATGGTTGCCTACTACAATGATGCTCATACCGCGCAGGCTGCTGCGGCAAAGGCTGTCAACGAGACCTTCCAGTAAACCAATAGTCCTGAGCATGACTTGAAACTGCTCTTGATATGGAGAGTAAATTCGTCCGGCGACGAACCTTGTCTTGAAAACAAGTGGTGCCGCAAGGCATGGGGCTCGACACCTCTGCTCTCCGCCAGAAATTTCTTATAGGAAGGAGAGTTCTTATGAGAATGAAGATGGCTGTTTTCTGAATTATTCTATAAGGAGGTTCAGATTATGGCTAAACAAAAGCGCAGAAAGCCGCGTCCTGCTATTCCCCACTATGGATGGTGGAGCTTAGATGGCTGTTGGTGCTGTAAAAATCAAAATGCTTGCGGCGGGTGCAAAGTCCTCAAGGAGATTGTCGCAGAGCAGAAAAAGAAACAGTGGCGTAAGTCAAAGAAAAAATTTGATTTTGAATAAAATTTTTGGTATAATATTCATATAAGATAAAAAAGGCTCTCACAGCAACTATTTAACAAAAATTCTGCAAAAATTTTACTGTTAAATTGAGCCTTGAAAATGTATATTGGGGTGTGGAGTAATGGTAGCCCGTCTGACTCTAAATCAGAAAGCCTCAGTTCGATTCTGAGCACCCCCGCCATGTCGGTGTAGCACAACGGCTAGTGCATTGGTCCTCCAAACCAAGGACGAGGGTTCGACACCCTTCACCGACTCCAATTAAGACCCATTCAGCAAGTCTTCTTTTGAAGAAATTGAATTATCAAATAATTCTATATTACATCGCCTTTTAAGGCTCCAGAGAAAATTTGAGTAGATATGAGAATGTCGGGTCTTGTAAATTTAGACATTACTTATATGAAAGAATTTTCGGGGAGATTAAAAATCTCCCTTTTTATGCGCGTGTGGTGTCAACGGTAGCATAGCGGACTTTTAATCCGTCAGGTGGGAGTTCAAATCTCTTCACGCGCACCATGTGGCCGTAGTTCAAGTGGCTTAGAACGTCTGATTGTGGCTCAGAAGGTTGCGGATTCGAGTTCCGCCGGTCACCGGCTTCAAAGCAAGAACCTTTACGCGGTGAAGCTATTTTTACTAATCTTGCTAATAAGAAATAGAAGGGAGTCAATTTAGTTTGGCATACATCTATAAAATTACCAATGATGTAAATTAGAAAATCTACATTGGTAAAACTGAATTTTCTATTTAGAAGCGTTTTAAGGAACATTGTCGAGACGCCTTTAGAGAAAGAAATGAACACCGTCCACTCTATGCTGCGATGCGTAAATATGGTATTGAGCACTTCCATGTAGAGCTTCTTGAAGAAACTGATAATCCAGAAGAAAGAGAAAGATACTGGATTGAGAGGCTAGGGAGTTTTAAAGCTGGCTATAATGCAACACTTGGAGGAGACGGGAAACGGTACGTTGATTATGATTTGGTTGCAACTCTTTATATGTCTGGTCTAAATGAAAAAGAAGTTGCGAAAAAATTAAAAATTTGTGATACAACTGTGCGAGTTGCTTTATTGTCTAAGAACATACAAATTCGTTCGACGAAGCATGGATGTAAACCTGTACAATGTATATCTAAAGATACTGGCAATGAGATTATTCGATTTGAAAGTTGTGGAGACGGAGCACGATGGTTAATTCAAGAAGGTATATCTCATGCTACAGTTGGTAGTACAACTAATAAAATCACCGAAGTTGCTAATGGAAAAAGACATAGCGCTTATGGTTTTTATTGGAGATTTTTATAAATCTCCCATGCAGGTATAGTTTAATGGTAGAACGAGTGCTTGCCAAGCACTAAGTGCGGGTTCAATTCCCGCTACTTGCTCCATATGCTGGTATAGCTCAGTCGGTAGAGCGCTTCCTTGGTAAGGAAGAGGTCTCCAGTTCAAATCTGGATATCAGCTCCATATGCGAACGTAGTCAAGTGGTTTAAGACCCCAGTCTGCAAAACTGTGTGACCCGAAAGGGCGTGAGTTCGAATCTCACCGTTCGCTCCATAAATCTAAGTAAAGGAGTGGTAGCCATGCCACAGAAACCGACAATTCTTGTGCTTTCCACAGCAAAAGAAGAGTTCACCAAAAGTAAAGACTGTATGCTTTGCGGCAGTCAACGCTGTGACAGGAGTTTGGAGTGGCTTGAGGGCTGCCCAAAATGGAAGAAGTTTTTGAAAGAACGTGGTATCGAGTGAAAATCTATACCTCGTATTTTTATCAACTTCGCTTCTTCCCCAAACACTACATACCAATCTCTACCGCCATATTTGACCCAAAATGGTTTCACGATAATAAAGGGCCAAATTACGTCTTTAAAGACAAGCGTGGAGTTTACAATGGTATTCGATGTAATCCTCTTCATCCTGGCCCACTATGCACTGGTCTTTGCAATGGAACAAGAGGATGTTTGAGTTTACCAGGTGACTGTCTTTTCTTACAGGCTTATCGAGTACAACTAAATGCAATAAACTTTCCACAATTTATGCAGGGTTTAGAAGCGTTAGTTAATCGAGTTTGTGAAAAAGAAAATTTTACAGAAGAACTCGTTGTAGTTTTCTTGGTATATGAAACCCCAGATAATCCTTGTAGTGAGCGTCAACCTCTATTGGATTGGTTTCAGTCCCACGGAATTGACGCAAAGGAGTTAACATATCCTCTTGCCTAAGAGGAAAACAATAATGAGAAAAAGGAGAATAAAACTATGAACACTTTGCTTAACGCTATGAAGGCTCAGAACGCTCAGTCTGTCACGGAGAATGGCGGCCGCACTTACAACACCACTATGAACGGTCTTATGGACTTGTTCGCGCTTGGTGCTGCTTACCGCTGCCGTAATGAGGCAGATGTGGTAAATCTCTTCCTCAAGGCATTTAATGAGGACGAAACTTATGCGATGAAGTGCCTGTTCTACATCCGTGACGTGCGCGGTGGACAGGGTGAGCGTCGCTTCTTCCGCACCGTTATGCGTTATCTTGCTAACAACAAGACTGACGCAGCTCGCCGCAATCTGCAGAATGTGGCAGAGTTCGGTCGTTGGGATGACCTCTATGCCTTTGTCGGCACTCCTCTGGAGAAGGAAGCGTTTGGTATTATGTACCATCAGCTTGCTCTTGATGTAAGCTGCAAGACTCCTTCTTTGCTAGCTAAGTGGTTGAAGTCCGAGAATACTAGCTCTGCCGAGTCTCGTCGTCTGGCTGGGATTACTCGCAAGTACTTCAATATGACCAGTCGTCAGTATCGCAAGACCCTTTCTGCTCTGCGCGCTAAGATTAACATTGTCGAGCGTCTTATGTCCGAGAACCGTTGGGACGAGATTGAGTTCGACAAGATTCCTTCTCGCGCGGGCTTCATCTACCGCAATGCCTTCGCTCGTCGGGATATCATCAAGGCAAAGTATGAGAAGTTTGCTAAGGATACTACAACCAAGGTAAACGCTGGTACTCTGAATCCTTGCGATGTCGTTAATAAGGCTCGCCAGGTTCGTGGTGGCCTTGAGGACACTGAGCGCCTTATGGTCAACAAGTACTGGGATAATCTGACTGATTATTTCCAGAACGCCATCTTCAACGGAGTGGCTGTTGTTGATACCTCTGGCTCTATGACTGGTTGGGGTGATGAAATTGCTCCTATCGACGTAGCTATTTCTCTCGGAATGTACTGCGCTGAAAAGTGCAATCCTAACAGCCCTTGGCATGGTCACTACATCACTTTCTCTCGTGAGGCTCGCCTTGTGCCTGTAGAGGGTGTAGACTTCTGTGATAAGGTACAACGCATTGTTCGTAAGAATCTTTGCGAGAACACCAACATTCGCAGCGTCTTTGACCTCTTGCTGAACCTGGCTATTGAGAACCATGTTTCTCCTGCCGATATGCCCCAGAATATCGTTGTCATCAGCGACATGGAGTTCGATAGCTGTGCTTCTTTCCAGGCAATGTCTAACCGTTGGGGTTCTAACACTCGCAACTACGAGAGCGAGATGGAGGCTATTGCTCGTATCTGGGAGCAGCACGGATACCAGATGCCTAAGCTGGTCTTCTGGAATGTTGAGGCTCGTCAGGACAACATTCCTATGAAGGACAATGGCCGCGTGACCTTTGTCTCTGGCTACTCTCCTGTGTTGTTCCAGCAGGTTATGACTGGCAAGACTGGTCTTGACCTTGTGTTGGATAAACTCAACAGCGAGCGTTACGCCGCAGTTCGCTAAACCTATAATAGGGAGGACGGATAAAACCGTCCTCCCTTTATTTTTTTATAAAAATATGATATAATAATTATATAAATGAAAGAAAGGATTTGATAAGTATGAAGATTCAGAGTTTAAGTATTGCAGTCCCCGCAAATAAATGTATTAACGACTGCAAATTCTGTGTCTCCAAGATGCACTGTGGCGATTACCTTAATCGTATCGACACTATGAATGAAGACTTCCCGACTGTGGTAAACGAGTATCTTGCTCGTCTTAACTACGCTCGAGATAATGGATGTAATGCAGTAATGCTCACTGGCAACTGCGAGCCTCAACAAAACCGCAGTTTTCTTCGCACTTTAGGATTTATCTTTCGTATGATGAATAATTCGTTTCGCCAAATTGAAATTCAAACAACAGGTGTCATGTTGGACGAAGATTACTTGCGGTTCTTGCGGGACTGGGTTGGAGTTACCACTATTAGCCTTAGCGTATCATCATTTAATGACTACACTAATAATTCTATCATCGGAACTCCAAAAAATGGATATGTAGAATTAGGTGTGCTTGCTCATAATATTAAAAAACTGGGTTTTACGCTCAGATTAAGTATCAATTTAACAGATGCTTTTATAAATTATACCCCCGAAGATATTGTTATCGCTTGTAAAGGTTATGGCGCCAATCAGATTACTCTGCGTAAGATGTACTATGATGGTTCTGAAACTGAACAAAGCCTATGGGTAAAGAATAATACGAAATATATCCAATATGAGCGGTTCTCTGAATATTTCGCCGCGAGACAAAATTGTATTCTGCGGCAATTAGAGTATGGTCAATATGTCTATGATATTGATGGAATTAGTGTCGTTTATGATAACGACTGTATGGCTAAGGAAGTCCATACCGATGAATTGAAATATTTGATTCTACGACCTGACTGTAAACTTTATAGTCAGTGGGACTCTAAAGCTAGTTTAATTTTCTAAGGAGGGAGAAAATGAGAACTTCATATCATGCAAGAGCACGTATTGTCCAGAGGGATGAAGCAACAGATTGTCACGCTGTAGCAAAAAAGACTGCGAAAGTCGCCTTTAGAAGCGGTGCCACCATCAATAACTTTCAACGGTATCCAAAGTTCTTTAAGTATCTTTCTGAAAGAAGAGACGAGAGCAATACTTGCCGCGTTCGAGTGTATCGTGGCAATATCTATATCTGGAAGGGAAATACTAAGACGCTTATTACGTGCCACCCTATCCCAGATAGATTCATTCAAGAAATGAAGGAGGTTGACGAGAAATGAACTTTCACAGTAAAGAATGGATTATGGCAGAAATGGAAGAGCATTATAAGGAATCTCTTCCCTATTTCTCTGACTCCACTATTGTTGGCCTGTTTTATCAAGGTAGCGGCAACTATGGTGTAGACACTCCAGCATCTGATGTTGACACTAAGATGATTGTTGTGCCATCTTTCAAAGATATTGTCCTCAATCGCAAGGCTGTTAGCACCACTCATGTGCGGCCTAATGATGCCCATACTGACTGGAAAGATATCCGCCTTATGCTTCAAACATTTCGTAAGCAGAACCTCAACTTCCTTGAAATCCTCTTCACTGAATATAAAATCCTCAACCCTTTATATGAGGAACAATGGAAGCGTCTAGAAGCTGAACGTGAAGCCATTGCGCATTACTCACCTTACGCGGCTATCAAGAGCATGAAAGGTATCGCAATGGAAAAATACCATGCTATGGAGCATGACTATCCAGCAAAGCGCGATGTATTAGCTAAATGGGGATATGACCCTAAGCAACTGCATCATCTGCTACGAGTAGAAGAATATATCTATAGATATATCAATGGCGAATCTTATGCTAAGTGCTTGCTTACGAGACAACCAGCCCATCTTATCGCGGTGAAAAATTATGATAAGCCATTATATACTCTTGAAGATGCACGACAAGTTGCTGAAATCTCTAAACAGCACGTTGAAGATATGTGCCAGAAGTATCTTGAGGGTAGAGACCCTAAAGAAGTAGACACTCATATTGATGAACTTCTTGATGATGTGCAGTATCAAATCATGCGTAAAGCTATGGAGGTAGAGCTTAGTGAATCTTAAAAGTATTACTTTCGGTTTTGAAAACTGCGAGTCTATCACTATTGATGGTAAATACGTTTGCCAATTCCTAGTAGACGATATTCATGCCTATTTTGCAAGAATAGCTTGCAACGCCATAACAAAAGTAGATATAGCTGACACTTTTGTCATTGAGATTGCGGCGATGGCAGATAAACCCTATAAAGCTTTCGGTCAACTTGACCCAACAACCTCTAAGTTCAAACGCTTTCTTGCATATAACGATATAACCTCTATTGACTTCACTCTTTATAATGACTATGGGGATGAGCCAAATGAGGAAACCTATTCTTACTGGTTGGGATGGAAAGGTGATTGCGAAGAAATCAATGAAGCGCAAACTACCTATCTGAGTGACTTGGGTAATCTTTATATCGTTGTATCAAAGGATAAAACCTTTGATGATTACTTCAATAAAGAGGAAATCAACGATAAAGATGAAACAAGTTTCCATTTTGATATGTGTGATATCCCATATAAAAAGGAGGAAAGTTGAATGAAATATCTCGTTACTGGCGACTGTCATGGCAATTTCTCTCGCTTCTTCAATCCGACTTTCCTCGGCGACGATGACCCCGCTAACTTTGGGGTCATCGTCCTTGGGGACTTTGGAGTAAATTTCTATCTTAATAAGACCGATAAAAAGAACAAGAGAAAGTTAGAAAAGACTGGACTTACTTTCTTCTTGGTTCGCGGCAATCACGAAGCACGTCCTCAACATTTACCTAATATTAAGTGTGCCTTTAATCATGAGATTGGTGGAATGACTTATTTTGAGGAAGAATTTCCTCATATTCACTATCTCATTAACAATCAAATTTATACCTTCGGCAATTATACGGCTCTTGTTATTGAGGGAGCTTATTCCGTTGATAAATGGTATAGATTGCAGCGAGCCGGTCTTACTGGCAATGAAGACTATGAAGTCATGGCTAAAAAAGCGGGATGGTTTGCCGATGAACAGCTTAGCAAGAGCGAAATGGAGTGGGCAGAAAAGGTTATCGTTAATAAGAAAGTTGATTTTGTTTTCTCTCATACTTGCCCATTTTCTTGGCAACCTTTTGATTTATTTTTAGGTGGAATCGACCAGTCTACAGTAGACCATACTATGGAAACCTGGATGGATTCACTTAAAGATAAATTTGACTGGAATATCTGGCTCTTCGGTCACTTTCACGATGACCGCTTAGAGCGGCCGCACGTAGAAATGTATTCTACAGATATTGAAGACCTAGATGTGATTGTCGAGCGATGGGCAGAAGGTAATCAGCCAGCTTGGTGGTTAAAGAAAGACCCTAACTATTATATGAAAGGAGATTGCAGATGGAAGGTATAACAATTCTTAATACTATTGCAGAAGAGATACATGGTGGCAGCTTACTCGGTTTCGGTTGTATTATGGGCATCCTGCTGATAACCTGTGGCATACTATTGATAATAGCTAATCTTGCTACTACTATGGATGGTTCTATGGCATTGGCCCTTCTCGTAATTTGTCTTGGTATGTTGGGTATAAAAATAGATTACCAAAATAATGGGCCTGTTATAGGTTATGAATATTCTTATGAAGTAATTGTTGAAGATGGTGTTGATTTTAACGAATTCGTTCAGCACTATGAAGTTATAGACCAGCGTGGAG
>JAMPED010000021.1 GCA_023665325.1 Acetobacter sp. | reverse complement strand
TATAGAAGTGAAGAGTATCCTGAAGGAATTGATAATGATGAAGCTCAGTATATTTCTTCGCTCGTGCCACAGGAGCGTGGTTTCTTATGGCCTTTGAAAGATTTGATTAACGGCAATCCTGAGAAAGGTCGTCGTCCAAGTCAAACTTTTATCAATGCCGTGAATCAGTATCCTCGCCTATTGGATATTATGCTGTCTATTGAGGGATTAGTAAATAAGCGTTCCAGCCATGCTTCTGGCGTCATTTTATTTGATGAAAATATTTATGATACCGCCGCGGTTATGAAAACTCCAACAGGTAGTTTGATTACTCAGTGGGATTTGCATGATACCGAATATACTGGTAACACAAAATATGACTTCTTGTTAACTTCAGTTCAAGATATCATCATTCAGACAATCAATTTGCTTCAAGCTGATGGTCTGATTGAGAAAGATTTGACTCTGCGTGAAGCATATAATAAATATTTGCATCCATCTGTTCTTCCAAAAGATGACCCCAAGATGTGGGATGCGTTAGGAGACGGTTCTGTTTTAGGATGCTTCCAGTTTGACTCTCCCGACGGAAGTCGAGCAGCTAAGAAAATTAAACCTCGTAGTCCGCAAGAAATGGCCGACGCAAATGGTCTAATGAGACTTATGTCATCTGAAAAAGGTGCAGAAAGTCCTATCGACAAATATGTACGATTTAAGAATGATATATCTCTTTGGTATAAAGAGATGGATGACCATGGACTAACAAAAGAAGAGCAAAAATATCTGGAACCTTACTTCTTGCCATCATATGGAGTGCCGCCCTCTCAAGAGCAGCTTATGAAGATTTTGCGTGATGATAATATATGTCATTTTACTTTGGCAGAAGCTAACTCTGCGCGCAAGATTGTTGGTAAAAAGTTAATGGATAAGATTCCAGAGTTGAGGGATAAAGTTATTTCTCAGGCTAAGTCTAAAACTCTCGGAGAGTATGTATGGACATATGGACTTGGGCCGCAAATGGGATACTCGTTCTCAGTTATCCATGCTCTTGCTTACTCATTTATTGGTATGCAGACTTTGTATCTTGCAACTCACTTTAATCCTGTATACTGGAACACAGCTTTCTTAATTGTAAATAGCGGTTCTATCTCTATTGAAGATGGCGACCAAAGTGATTACTCTAAGATTGCAAAAGCTATTGGTGAAATTCGTAATGCGGGTATTAAAGTCTCGCTTGTTGACATCAATAAGTCAGAATTTGGATTTAAGCCAGATGCAGACGGCAATCAGATTTTGTTTGGATTAAAAGGATTGCAAAATGTAGGCGATGATTTAATTAAGATGATTATTGAGCGTCGTCCATATGTATCTATGCTTGATTTTATTAACAAGGTCAGCCCTAACAAACAGGCCATGATTGCTTTAATTAAAGGTGGGGCATTTGACCAGTTTAAGCCCCGTAAGCGCACAATGGCAGAGTATCTCTGGATGACTTGCGACAAGAAAAAGCGTTTGACTTTGCAGAATATGCCTGGATTGATTAAGTATAATTTGTTGCCTGAAGAAGCCGACTATCAGATAATGGCTCGTAGGGTATTTGAGTTTAACAGATACTTAAAAGCGCAATGTAAAGGGAATGACCCAGACTACTTCTATTTAGATGAAAGAGCATTAGACTTTATTGCTGAATTGAATCACGAAGATTTAATTGAGGATAACAATAGAGTAAATAAGAAAGTCTGGGATAAAAAGGTGTATCAGCCTTGGATGGATGTGTTTAGAAGTTGGATTGCAGAAAATAAAGATGAAATCTTAATGAACTTGAACACTCGTATCTTTAAGGATGATTGGGATAAGTATGCTCAAGGTACTATCTCAGCTTGGGAAATGGAAGCATTATGTTTCTACTACCATGAGCATGAGTTGGCCGCATTGAATAGATTTAAATATGGATTGGTTAATTTCTTTGATTTGTCTCCTGAGCCTGTTGTTGAGAAGACTTTCCGCAGAGGGCAAGTAGATATCCCAATCTATAAAATCTTCAAGATTTGCGGCACTTGCATTGCGAAGAATAAGGCAAAGAGTACAGTGTATCTCCTAACTTGTGATGGAATTGTACCGGTTAAGTTCCGTCAAGAATACTTCTCTCTCTTTGATAAGCAAATTTCTGAGCGGCAGCCCGATGGAACCAAGCATATTATTGAAAAGAGCTGGTTCAATAGAGGCAATATGATTATGGTTCAAGGTATCCGTAGAGAGGATAACTTTATTGCAAAGAAGTATAACTCTACGCCTGGACATACCGTGTATCATATTGATGATATTGATGAAGCTGGTAATATTATCTTGCGGTCTGACCGTAAGCAAGGTGCGGAGGAAGATGATGAATAAGATTAAATTGATTGCTATTTGCGGCAAAGCTGGAAGTGGTAAGGATACTATTCTCCACCTGCTCCGCAATTATGATATACATGAAGTTGTTTCCTGTACTACTCGCCCTATTAGATAGGGCGAGTAGGATGGAGTAAATTACCATTTCTTAACAAATGAAGAATTTGCTCAAAAGATTATAAATGGAGATATGTTGGAAGCAACAGTCTTCAATACTTGGGGTTACGGCACAAGCAAGTCTGCATTAGACCCAAATAAATGGAATGTTGGTGTATTTAATCCAGAGGGTATTGAATGTCTTTTGGAGAGTTCAGAGCTAGACCTAAGAATTTTCTACATTGATGTTCCTGACAAATTAAGATTGTTAAGACAGCTAATTCGTGAAGATGACCCTGATGTACACGAAATTATTAGACGATTTGGGACAGATGAAAGTGACTTCCAATTTTTGGAAAATCGTTTCTCTTTTATCAAATTAAATAATATAGCTTAGGGGGACGAGATTGCGTGCGCGGCTAAGATTGCGCAAGTGTGCGGTTTGGGCAGATTTAGTTAAACAATCTGCCCAAACAACTAAATATAGTAGATATCCCCAAAACTAAGCACAAGGAGTTGTTTTAATATGATTTAGATTGTTAAAAGAGATGGCTCTAAAGTGCCTTTCGATAAGGCCAAAATTATTAACGCTATCAACAAAGCTTTTATTGAAGTAGACGGGAAACTCTACGAAGATGATACTGCGCGCGATATCGCCGCAGATATAGAGGACGTATTGACCGAATTATACGACACTCTTGGTATTGAAACTCCAGTAGAAAATATCCAAGATATGATTGAAGATTATCTCATGCGGTCCGAACGTAGAGACGTAGCTCGTGAATACATTCGCTATCGCTATAAGAGAGAAGTTGCTCGTAATTGCAACGATGAATTTATTAAGGCTTTTTCTGAAAAGATTAACGCGGAAGCAATAGATAATCAGAACGCCAATGTTGATGAAATGTCTTTTGGTGGCAGAGTTGGCGCAGGTTCTGATTTACAAATGAAAAGATATGCACTTGATTATTGTGTATCTCCTATGGCTCGTAAAAACCACGAAAACAATGAAATTTATATCCACGACCTTTCTGCGTATGCAGTAGGTATGCACAACTGCCTAACTATCCCTTTTGATGACATTCTGGCAAAAGGATTTAATACCAGACAAACAGATGTTCGACCCGCTGGTTCTGTAAATACTGCTTTCCAGCTGGTTGCAGTTATATTCCAGCTCCAATCTTTACAACAATTTGGTGGAGTAAGTGCAGGGCATCTTGATTGGACTATGGTTCCATATGTGAGAAAGAGCTTTTATAAACATTATTGTGATGGATTAAAATATATTGAAAGTGCCAAATCTGGGCATAGAATTAAAATTTGCCTTGATAAAGAAGATGCTGTAGATATTAAAATAGATAATATCAATATCTATAATCATAAGGATGCGTATAGTTATGCTATGGAACAAACTGAAAAAGAAGTCCATCAAGCCGTGGAGGGTATGTACCATAACTTGAATACTCTTCAATCCCGTTCTGGTAATCAACTCCCATTTACCTCTATCAATTATGGGACTTGTACTCTATCAGAAGGCCGTATGATTACTAAAGCTATTCTTGATGTATCAATAGAAGGATTGGGTAAGTTACGCAAAACCTCTATCTTTCCTTGCGGTATCTTTCAGTGTATGAAAGGTGTAAACAGAGAGCCAGGTGACCCTAACTATGACCTATATAGAATGGCTTTAGAGTCTACTGCTACTCGTTTATATCCAAACTATGCTAACGTAGATTGGAGCAATAATGCTGGTTATGATAGAGATGACCCTAAGACCTACTTTGGAACAATGGGTAAGCGTAAACTACAGCCCATGTAAAATCTTTTGAACCTCGCCCGAGGGTGTGCGGATTTCCAAAATTTGGAAACGCGCTAACGGTTAGGTCCCTAGCGGATGAGACCGTGCTAAGTATTTTAGTAAAATTTTTGGACAATGATAAACAAGCAATCATTCATAGTTTTTATATAAACATAGAAGGTGCGGCACCTAAAATGTTTATAAAGGAGATAATGTTATGTTTGTTTATAAAATTTCTAATTCAGTAAATGATAAAGTCTATATTGGCTAGACTATTAGACCAATAGAAGACAGATTACATCGTCATATTAATGACGCTATGAATAATATCTTAGATACTCATTTCGCAAGAGCCATTAGATTATATGGCCCAGATAAATTTTCAATAGAAGTTATAGATACTGCTACTACTCAAGATGAATTAACTCAAAAAGAACATGATTGGATAGTATATTACGATTCAGTTAATAAAGGATATAATGAAACTGAAGCGGTAAGTAAATGTGGGGGCAATACTTACAAAAGTAAAACTAAAGAGGAACTCGCTCAAATTAGTGAAAAAATTCGTCAAACTAAATTAGGTGGGAAAAATCCTCACGCAAAGAAAATTAAATGTAAAAATATTGAGACAGAATAGGAATACTTCTTTGATAGTATGGCAGAAGCAGCTAATTTCTTTAATCAAAGTAATCATCAATTTATTAGTAGAAGGTGTAGAGGAGAAGTTGCTAATCTCTATGAAGGTAAATGGATGTTTGCTTATCAAGATGAAGAATATATGACTTTTTCTGCTACGCCAAATGCGAAAAGAGCTAAACAGGTAGAAGTATTAAATCTTACTACCGGAGAAAAAAAGATATTTAATAGTGGAAATGAAGCTGACAGATATTGCGGCTTTGGATTAGGATATATTTCAAGGAAATTAAAAGCATCTAGTCCAACCGTTCAAAGAAATAATTACCAAATTACTTTACTAAAATAAAAGTGTATCGACTATCCCTGATGAATGTAAGGGAGTAGGGCTGGAGATAGGCACCAGCTCGAAGCGGAAGACTACCTATTTAGGTAGATGATATAGTCAGTACCGATGGCAACATCGGATAATATGTGTAGAACAGCTAACCTTTGGGATATAAACGGTCTTGGTCAGCAGAAAGATGGGCGCGGCAATATCTGTCCTGTAACTATCATTCTTCCTACTCTTGCTATGGAAGCAGAGGAAAAAGCTGCTTTACATAATGTAGAAAATGGTTTCTATGGAAATTATGTATTTGAGGAAGAAGTAGTAGATAACTTCATGGAAATCCTTGATAAGAAGATTCATGAAGCTAAAGATATGCTTCTTGAACGTTTTGAATATATTTGTGCTCAACCCGTAGAATCTGCAAAGTTTATGTATGAGAATGGTTTAATGGCTGGGTATGATGGCAAGACTACTCGTTCAGCTTTATGTCATGGTACTTTGGCGCTCGGTCAATTAGGATTGGCTGAAGCTCTACAAATTCTCATTAGAAAAGACCATACTACTCCAGAGGGAATGAAACTTGCCAAGAAGATTGAGAGTCTCTTTAAACAACGCTGTGCCGAATTTAAAGAGGAATATAAACTTAATTTTGGCGTATATTATACCCCCGCGGAAAATCTATGTTATACAGCTTTGAAGAAATTTAGAGATAGATATGGTGTTATTGAAAATGTAAGTGATAAAGATTTCTTTACTAATTCTATGCACGTTCCTGTATGGCATCAGATTTCTCCTTTTGATAAAATTGATATTGAAAGCCAACTAACTGGATATTCTTCTGCTGGTTGTATTACTTATGTAGAACTTGATAGCGGTATGGAGAAGAATATTGATGCTATGGAGAAGTTAGTAAATTATGCTATGGATAAAGATATCCCATACTTTGCCATCAATGTTCCTAATGATACTTGTCTATCTTGCGGTTATACTGGAGAATTTAATGATTCTTGTCCTCAGTGTGGTAGCCATGAAATCCAACAGTTAAGAAGAGTAACTGGATATCTAACTGGTAACTATAAAACTGCATTTAATTACGGTAAACAAAAGGAAGTAGAAAATAGAGTTAAGCACGTTGGATACATGGAGGAAGATTGATGAAATACGCTGGAATTATAAAAAATGATTTCGCATCTGCTCCAGGGGTGTGCCTTACGTTATTTACGTAGGGCTGCCCTCATAGATGCGAAGGATGTCACAACCCAGAAACTTGGGACTTCGATGGTGGTAAAGAATTTACTTACAAAACTATGTCATCTATTTTGCATGGTTTAATTGCCAATAATTTCATTAGAGATTTCTGTATCCAAGGCGGAGAACCTCTTTGTCCAGAAAATTTAGATTTGGTAAAAGGGGTTGTTTCTACAGTTAAAGTCTTTATCCCACAAGCTGTAATTTATATTTGGACAGGATATACTTATGAAAAATTGTTAGCATCAGATAGTGATGACTTAAAATATATTTTAGAAACCGCAGACTTTCTTATTGATGGGCCTTATATTGCGGCCGAGCGAGATATTACACTGCTAATGCGCGGCAGCCGCAATCAAAGAATAATCAATCTGAAAACTGGAAAGGATATAACTAATGATACCTAAAGAACTACAAGATGTCTGTTTTAATAAGTATAATTCTGAAAAGTGGAATTTTAGTAATATAATCTTCTTAGAGGGATTATATAGAGAGCAAGATTTCGAGAATGCCTTTCCTCAATTTGTAAAGCAATCTTTCCATCGCTATAGAGATATGGCAACAGGAACCGAATGGATAATGAAGAAAGCTGATGAAGAATCTTGCTGCGGCGTACGTATCAAAAGAGCTATCATTGATAGCAGGATTAGTGAGGAGATATTTAGACGTCAAATTCTTCCTGCTTGTGGCAATTACTGTATAAGAATGGAGTTCTTTGATTGACTACTATAATAATATATGCTATAATATTATTAGAAAGTGAAGGTGATTATATTGACTGTTTATGAAGCGAATCAAGAAATGTATAAAGGAGTTCCATCTATTACTGATATGCACGGAGTATGGAAGTAGATTAGAGAGTATCTCAAAACCCATCCGTCTAAGTATTACTTAATGCTTAGCCATGAAAATAGATACTATACACTTTATACCTTTAAAGATACGATGAAGTTTAACGAAATGGCTTCTGAAATTCTCGATATCACTAAGGATTTAGGAGAATTTAAGGATGTTATGATTAACGACAATGGTGCGCTAGAGTTCTGGATTGTCTATAACGGTGAGCCTTGTATGTTTGTTTTATTTGATTATGCAAGAGGGGTTGTTGAAGTATGACCGATGCTATTATAATTGACTACGATGTTTTTGCTCAGGAGTCTCGCCTGTATATTATGAAGAACGGGGAACGTTCTTCAAGTCAGATAGCTTCAGATATTCATACTCTTGCTTCTGACGTTATTGGGGTGGCGCAAAAAACTGGAATCTATAATGTGAAAATTCATGCGCCTTTTGCTTTTATGAGTGAAATCAATCGTCAAATCAAGCAACTTGAAATGACTACTTATGCAGAAAATAAAATTATGATTGAGGGATTATGATATGGCTTATTTAATTAACGTGACAAATGTATATCGTGTACCAACAGTGGCCGATGCACTTGCTCTCCGCAAGGAAATCGAGAATGGCCCCGGCGAGATTGCTTCCTTTACTTATACAACCAAGTTTATTAAGGAAAAAGGCGAGATTGTTGAAGAGTATCAACAGGTAAAGGTAAAGATTGTCTTTAATGAAGAGAAAGAGCCAGAGAGTGGCATTAGAGAAATGTATGGCTCTGTTGATTTGGCTAATGGGGAGGATTTTTAATGATTAAGTTTGCACCAGTAAGTCGTTTTAAGGATGCTAATCTTCCTCTTCCAACAAGAGGAACTGAGAATGCGGCGGGGTATGATTTTGTTGTTGCGGAAGACATTTCTATTCCTCCTTATCATATGTTGTTCAATCAGTTGCAGCACCACGTATTGAACGGTCATTATAATCTCAATGACCTTGCGGCACGAACAAAGGAATATAAGGCAAAGCCAACACTTGTATCTACTGGTATGAAGTGTTATCTCGAGCCAGATACATATCTTGAACTAAATGTGCGCAGCTCTACTCCTCTAAAGTATTGGCTTATCTGCGCGAATAGCGTTGGCGTGATTGACGCTGATTATGCAGATAATCCAGATAATGAGGGAGAGATTTTCTTCCAGCTTATCAATCTATCTCCTTACACTATTGATTTGAAGAAAGGTGATAAGATTGGTCAAGGTATTATTAAGCCTTATCTAAAAACTGATGATGATGTAGCAGGAGGGAAGAGAGTTGGAGGATTTGGAAGTACGTCAAAAGTGTGATGTTTGTTAGAGGGAATTGTCCGAATTTGATTTTTATAAACGTCGTGATGGTAGTATATTTCCCACTTGTAAAGGATGTTTAACCGCACACCTTGATGTTACCGATTATCTTGAAGTTTTAAGCATTTTAAAAGAATTGGATATTCCATTTGCTATAGACGAATGGATAAAATATGTAGAGAGATATCCAGATTCTCCTAAAGGTGTATTAGGAAGATATCTTTCACTGATGAAATTGCGTGGCTATCGCGGTTATACCTATGAAGATACTTATACGATGAACGAATGGTCTTGTAAAGATAAAGTAAAAGCATTAAATGCGGCCAGAGAACAGTTAATAGCTCTCGCTCAAAATATTTTAACTGAATTTGGACAAAACTAAATAATAGATACCTCCTACTTTTTAAGTATAATGGATATATACTTAGAATTAGGAGGTATTTTCTTTTATGGCTAAATTCTTATTAGCTTTAGACTAGGCTAGCTAGACTACGGGCTATGCTGTATATAAAGGTAAAGAACTAATTGCTCACGGTCATAAAACTTTTAATGATAATGACTATATGGCGAGAATAGTTAAATTACGCGCTTGGATAAATTCTCTAATTGATGCAGTCAATGGAGACCTCGAAGTAGTAATCGAAGATATCCAACTTCAAACTTTCGGTCATGGCCCTTCCGATGTAGGGCTACAAACTTACAAGAAACTTGCTCATGTACAGGGCGCTCTTCTTTCTCTTTTCGCTGAGAAAAATATTCCCTATTATATTGTCCTTGCCGCAAGTTGGAAGCATACCTGTGGTGTAAAAGGTAGAGCGCGAGAAGAACAAAAAGCAAATGCTTAGAAATACGTCAAGAATACCTTTGCTATTGATGCAACGCAAGATGAAGCAGATGCTATTTGTATTGGTCAACATATCTTATAGACTAACCAATCAACAGTAGGCTGTTTTGATTGGTCATAAGTAATTAAACCACCAGCTTTCTTTTCCATATATAGTGTCTAAAGAAACTTGTAGAAAGGAATGAAGGCTGTGCTTGAATTTATTGGCAAGTATTGGTTAGAATTTCTTTTGGGCGCCATCGCTACAGGTCTATCCGTCGCCTGTAAAAAGATTTACAATCTTTATAAAAGCGAAAAGAACCATCAAAAGACAGAGGAACAGAAAGCCTTTTATAAAGGTCTTGAAACCCTCATTGAAAAAAGCACTGAGGAATCAAGAAAAGGTGACGAAAAGCTCCAACAGCAAATCAACGTTATGCAAGGCGGAATTTTGAGTCTCCAAGGTCGAACTTTCAAACAAGAGTGTAGAGAATTCTTACGCCCTGATAGAGAGTTTACACTTGAAGAATTTGAGGCTCTCTAGGACGAATACTATGTCTATAAGAGTCTTGGTGGCAACCATGATGGCGACACACTATTTGAATTAGTGAAGAAGAAAGCTACTAATATTCTAACAGACGACAAATAAAAAATAGGGAACCTCAAATTAGAAGGTTCCCTATTTTTTATTTAATCTATTAAAGATAGAATTTGTCTTACTTATTATTTCTTGCCCGTAAGTGGCAATTAAGTCTGCTATGACTTCTTCTTGGTCTATACTTAATTCTATTCCATAAGAAAACATCGCGGCGTGAGTTAGTTCGTGGCAGATTACCTTTTTAAGCTTTCTGCCACTTAAACTCTCATCAAGGCTAATTGTTCGTGTATCATTATCAGTTACTCCAATGGTTATTGAGCCATCACTCCGCATCAACAGCTCACAGCCAGAAGGTACAAATTGTACGCGCCATTTAATGCCATTGATGAAAAACATTACTTAATTTTATCTACCAGAGTAGTTAATTTCTGCTTTAAGAGATTGGTCTCTTCTGGCGAAGCATCTTGAATCATTTCAGTAATATCCTTAGAAAGCTCTTTCATATATTTCTCAAGTTCTTCCATCTGAGCTTTCTGGTCCTGATTCTATTCTTTTGCTTCCATGTAATATCTGCGGCGCATTGGACTTGAGCCTTCACGATAGTCTCTCATTTCCATTGGGTATTGTCTCTCTTCATAACCACGAGAGCCGCCACCTCCACCGGAGTTTCCTCCTCCACTAGAACCGCCATTGCCGCCTCCAGAGGAAGAGCCGCCACCGCCGCCGCCATAGTAGTTTCTACCTTCGTAGTAACTTCTGCGGCCGCCACTATTTCCTCTACCGCTAGTAAAGCGACCTTGAGAGTCGCGTCCTTGGTAATACATTCTACCCATTCCTCTGTCCATATCACGGTAGTCATTATATCCCATTTCTTCAAACTCAATAGGATAAGGATAATACTTTTCAGTATAATAGTGGTGATGATGTCTTTCTTGACCTTGCTGTTTTTCTTCTTTCTCTCGCTCTTCCATTTGCTTAGCTAATTGACAATAATAAATGGCTTCGGAGAGGTCTTTAATCATATCAACCGCTTCTCCCAACTCTTTAGTATCAGTATTAGCGAGATTACCCATCTAACCTTGAACGCAAGACATCAAGGTTTCTTTCATTGATTTTAATCTTTCCATTATGCCACCCTCTCAACAATTAGATTTGCATTTTGCACATTTACAGGGACTGTACCAGAATTCTCTACTGCAATAGAGAAGCAACACCCCTTTGGAACATCAATAAATACTGCGGTAGATACATTATTATATTGCTCTACTGCAAATGGACTGGAAATAACGGAAGATGTAGCAATAGGCTCGCCATCAATAGCAATAGCTAAAGAGATAGGACCATCTGAACCAGTAGGAACAGCAATATTGCCGCTGAAGAAAGCCTTGAATCTTGCGCGGCATTGTTCGGTATTGCCGCGCAAGGTTACAAGACCGGAACCAGCTCTATGTATGATAGAGCGGCATCCTTCTACTGGAGTCTCTGTGAAGAGGATATTCTGTCCTACTGCTACTGTTTGAATTGTATTTGCTGTAAATTCAGCCATAGTTAATAACCTCCATATTAGTTAATTAGCAGTTGCAGGAACTGCAGCTACCATATGCTACCTGACCACCCCAAGGGTTGCAGGTAATATATGCAGGGACTGGGCATGGACGCAACTGTTCTACAAGATAGTTGTTCTGAGCTGCCTGAGAAGCCGCAAAGCTAAGTTGCGTATTCTGAGCAGTAAGTGCGGCAATTTTATCTTGCATGGCGTCAATCTTGCCTTGCTGAATAGCTTCTAGAATAGCACGAGTGCCAGCATTCTGAGAGTCAATAATATCACGAGTATTATTGGCATTGTTAGTATTGATAGAGCAAGTATTAGTAGCCATCTGATATTCAATATCCTTTTGGCCAGCGCGGTTATCGCAGCAGCACTGAGCGAGCTGAGTCTGCAAAGCATTCTGATTCTGCATCATAGCAATAGTCTGAGAGTTATTGTTATTTAGCATAGCCATACCCATATCGTTAAAGCCTTGCTGTGTCTGATATCCTAAGTTACATACTGCACTATTGATACCATTAGTTTGAGTTAATAGGCCAGTGTTCATAGCATAGAAGCCATCACACAAACCTTGCTGAATGGCGCGAGTGCTATCGGCGAGGCCATTCATGTCAAAGGCATAAGCAATCTCTTCGCGGGTCGTGGTTCCTTGGTAGGTTGGAGAACCTGCTCCGCCATTATTACCATTACCACCCCAACCGCCGTTGCCCCAGCCGCAGAATACGAAGAGGAAGAGGATAATAATCCACCAGGCACCTCCGCCTTCTCCCCAGCCGTCGCCACCGCTACGACCATTACTACCAGTTACAGCTGCAATATCAGACAGACTATAACCTCCACCATTAGTGTTAAACATAGTTTTACCTCCTAATTATTATTTGAATCCAAGCATCTACTTAAAGGCGCTGAATTCTTTATCGAAGTCTAGTCCCTAACTCTTTAGCATATTTCTAGCAATATCCTCAATATTGCCAGTCTTACCCTCCTTAGCAAGAGAAAGCAAGTTAGTGAGCATAGGATTATTTTGAGCTTGGTCATTAAGCATATTCATGACCATTTCTCGAGGATTGCCTGACGTTTTCATCATCTACATCAAACGCATCATATTGGGATTCATCTGCATGATTTATCTCTCCTTTTATTAAAATTTAAAGTCTGATGCTGGTTCTTGCGGCCCCGCTGCAACGGGCGCAGAATAAGAGTTTTTAAGCGCGGAAATCTACTGCAATAGATTTTCTACGGTCTTATCAAACTCTTCTTTGGTGACTAAATCAGCAGTTTCAGCTGCAACTGGAACTGACTGAGCAGGCATTGCCGCAAGTTCATAAATCTTAATAGAAGGAGTTCCATCAAGATTTATTTGCTTGGTGTAGATTTTCTGATTTGCCAGGTCTGGAAAATAAAAGACTGACCCATCGAAGTCAATCATACTAGCTCTTGCTTCTTCAAAGGAAGATACGGGACGCCCTTTAATCACCGGATAGTTTTGTTCTACCATATATGGTTGCGGCCGTGGCTATGGTGTCATCATAGGCATCATAGATTGCTGCATATAACCTTGGTAGGGAGGATAATTTGCCATTGTTTTCAACCTTTCTCTTATAGTTTTCTTCCAGGGTTTCCATAGATATATGAGTTTCATCTATGGATGATTTTCCCGTTTTGCCAAAAAATTTGGGAAAAATTTTGGGGCAAGCAAGGTTAAGGCATATAAACAAAAAAAAGAAGCCAGCTGGAAAATTTTTCCAGCTGGCTTCTTTTCATATCCAGTGATAGTGAGGCTTCTCTTCTCCAAACCACTTCCACCGCAAATAATCATCAAGGAAGATAGCTATTAAAGATAAACCAAACCACGCAATAGTAAATGGTAAGCAAATTTGCCCCATTATATTTAGCGGCAAATTAGAATAATCCCAAATGCCTAAACCTAGCTTAAGATTTAAGATACATCCTGCCGCAAACTCAATTAGAGTGACTAGACCTGCACCATATAGGGCTTGCCGCAATAGCGACAAATCCCACGACATATTCTCATTTAGGATTCCTATTGATAAGCCGCATAGGCCGCCTACCACAATCATCGTCCAGTGAGAATGTCCACGCCACAGAATCTCAATACCAAAATAAGCTAATCCCATAAATAAGAATAGAATTAGATTTTCACCAAATTTCTTCATGCTATATACCTCCATATAACACAAAATAGGCCGAGACATTTAGCCTCGGCCTACGTTTATTTATTCAGAAACTTCTTCTTCTGTTTCACCAAATACACACTCAATAGCTTCAACTTCCTCAGTAGAGGTAGCTCCAAAGATACGAGTCTTATATTCTTGCATCTGATGGTAGTACGGATAAACTGCCGCACTAATAGCCAAGCTTAGCGCTGTTAATTGCTCGACTGTCCATGGCGCACACTCTTCATGAGTGGCGTGCCATTCTAGGATTGGGGTGTCAACGCCCGCCTAAACCGCAATAGAATATTGGGCAAGATTCAGACTAATCTCGCTCTGGTCCTCTTGCGTAATCCCGTATGTTTTCCCATCGACCCAAGTCATTGGGTGAGAAGCTAAATAAGCTGCGAACGCAGCCTTATTCTCTTCCTGCTTCATAGTTTGAATCTCTTCTAAAGTATAGCGAGGTTCAAACTCGCCAGTTTCACCATTCAAGCGAGTTTTACCAGCGATGACGTCAGATGGGAGTTCTTCTACAGCCATGACTACAACGGCGTCAGGACTGTTAGTAGCATCGGCTCTAACTAATGTATAATGAGTGTTATCATCAGAGCCAATAACCCCAGTGCCTTCAGATTCCTCACAGGCGATGACAATACCTGAAGAGGCTTGTAGCTTTAAATATCTTGGACGCTCAAGAATGTCAACTACCACATTCTCACGATTAAGCAAAAGATACATCATTTTATTTCAACCCCTTTAAATAATGAGTGGAAGTAATTATCCATTTCCTAAAGCACATAGAAGGTTGTGCCTTTCGCTATGTGAGCTCTCCAACCTTGATAAGACGTTTGAATGTCCTCGGTGGATATTAAGCCAGCTTTCCAGCGTTCAGACATCTTACGAAGCTTTCTACGCTATTTAGCTATCTTTTCTTTAAAAGGCACTTGGATAATACGATTCGTGTTCGTTAAGTAGAAGTTCCACTTAAGATACTTAAATGGCGCTTTCTTCTTACCATCTTCTCCGATTGGATGAATTATTGAAATGTAACTTTTCTTACCATTCATTTCTAATCCTACCTCTCGAAGCTTCTTCTCAATTTCCTCTAAACAATAATTTAAGTAATGAGGGTCATCGTGAAGAAGATATAAGTCGTCCATATAACGACCATAAAACTTGATATGAAGCTTCTCTTTGATAAAATGGTCAACTTCATTCAAGGCTAAAAGTGCTAATAACTATGAGGTCTGACTACCAAGCCCAAGGCTCTTTTCATCATATTCATAATACTTGCGGTTTTGCTTAAACTTCTTTGCTCTTGTTCTCACATATTTCTTATCCTTAGCGATGTAGTATATCTTACCTGGGATAGGCTATTTATCGTGAGTTAGCTTAAAAGCAAATGTACCAATGAAATAAGCAACTAAATTATAAATTGCTTCTTCCTTAATAACCGTTTTAGCGATAGCTTTTAAGGCTTCATGGTCTATAGAATCAAAATACTTACGTATATCAATTCTCGCACCATAAAAGTCTTTTCCAAATCCATAAGCTCTATGAGCAGCTTGTAAATGCTTTCTGGCTCGCTTTAAAGCAAAATCAATACCTTTGCCTTTCAAAGTTGCACAATTATCATAAACGAACTTAGGGGTGATTTCTGGTAAAAGCGCCACCTCACATAAGGCGTTCTATACCAGTCTGTCATCAATATGACACGCTCTAATGTCTCGCTGTTTGCCGCGCTCGATAACGGAAAAGCAGCTAAATGCAAGCTACACATATTCGTTATTTCGCAAATCTTCTTCTGTACGAAGTATAGTGTCTATTCTTGATTCCTCAAAGTTTATAACACTATCTTTCCATCTAACATTGCGGCAAACTTTATAAGAGGCGTCATATAAGGAGTCAAAGCCACTAAAACTCCGGAAGGTGTCTCCACCCATGGACCTTCCTCCTATCGTATAGTTTTAGCGCACTCCTCACGGGTTTGCGCATCTATAGTCGTAATTTATCTAGTCCTGCGTCAGACTAAAATAGTTAGAATCTCCTTAGATGAAAGGCATATCTACCTATAGTATATTAAAATACGTTCTCTATAAGTGTAACTGCGGCAAGGCCACAAATCTCCTTATAGGCGAAATCAATTTACTCATTTAATTTAACTTCTTGCCCCGTAGGGCAATGCAATCCAGAGTAAACCGATAATAGATGGACATAATATACTCTGGGGCACTTTAGGTTGTTGCTCGCTTTCGCGCCTAACGGCGCTCAGCTTGCAACGCGAAAAGCTCCATCTAATCAGGGGCCAGCCCATTGCTGTTGTTGTAGTTGTTGTTGTTCGCGTTCCCGTTGTTGTTGACATTGCACACGTTGTTCGCATTGTTGTAATTGCGCGACCGAAAGGATATAGATTCTAACTATAGAACAGAAAAAGAAAAGCCTTTATGCCGTGCGCTTCTCTTTGGCTGGTCTGTTTCTTCTTTTCTCTTTCTGATGTTCGTAGATTAACTTATCTCTATTTAATCTATCTTGTAATGTCACTTTAACATTACGAGTCAATCGAGCTAAATGCTCGAAAGATTTACGCTTTTTCTTGTTATTCTGAGCGTATTGGAAGATGCATAAATCAATTAAACGCATGATACTATCACAATACTCAATGGCTACCTTGAAATACTTTCGGCGAGAAGCGAGAGTATCCTCATCTTTGAGGTAAATTTCAAGTGCTTGGTAACAATTAGCATGGATAGCCTTGCCGCACTTGAAGATGTCGGCACCGAAAGCAATGTAGGGCTGCCCTTCACCAAGAATTCCAGGTTTAGTCTCCTTACCATCATCGTGCTATATTCTAGGCCTTGTTAGTACAAGAATATACTAAACAAGCACTCGTGTTTGGTTGAGGCATTCCGACTTTGAAACGTGCCTATCTTTCTTCTTTACGGACAAGTAATACACCTTCTTTCACTATACTTAACTTTCAAAATAGATAAAATATCTGCCGTTGCCCAAACGGCAGATATTTTTTTAGAACAATTTTGCTGACATTTTCACTTTTGTTGTTATGCTGCTGGTTTTATGGCGAAAGCAGGGGCCAGCCCAGTGCTGCCGTAGTAGCCGCTGCCGGTCGCGATCCCGTCGTAGCCGACACGGCACACGTTGTTCGCATTGTCGTAAACGCGCGACCGAGTCCAGGGATATCCTGTGAGTCCAGAAGTCTTGCCTTCAGGGTCTGTATCAGTCCCTTTATATTTACCTCTTCTATCATTACCAGTAAAATACTGATAAGGAGTTTTAGAGGTATTTTCTACTGCGAACTCTTCTTGAGAAGAAGCATAACCATTCGCTTGCGAGTACCCACGTTCACAGATACTTACTAAGAAACAAGTCTCTTCATAAGTTTTATCTGCAGAATTTGTCATACTACCATTTTGTACCGAACAGTACCGTTTATTTACTGAGCGGATGGCATTTTTTCCGGGAAAAGCATTATAATACTCTTTGCACTTAGCTCTTGCTGTAGAATCTGTGCTTCCATCGACCCATAGGGCACTAGAAGCACTAAATGCGGTGTATTCAGCAAGAGTATTCATAGTCTCAAAGGTAAGAGTATTAGCTCCATCGCAGTCATAACCAATACAACGTACATAGTGAGTTGTAGTACCAAGTACCGCGGCAGAAAGAGTTACCTTAACCTTCTTACCTAAAGCCTTTTGCTTCTGAGCTGTTGTTGCAGTCTTTAGCCAGCCTTGAAGACCGGTCCACCAATCCGCGGTTCCAGTAGGAGGATTCTCCGCATTGTCATCTGTAACAGATGGCCAGTTAAAATAAGACGCGCTTACTTTAAAGGTAGCACTTGCCGCCTTATAGTTACCACTTGCAGAGATAGTTACTGTGACTGTTGTTGCACCAATAACAGTAGAACCGTTACCAGTCATAGTAATCTTACCAGTGCTGGAATCAATAGAGAAAGTAGAAAGACCAGTGATAGATGCAGGAGTCTTGCTCCAAGTACCACCACTTTGAGATACGGATGGAGTTAAGGTTTGAGTTAGACTGCTTCCACCGCTAATTACTATATCAGACAATCCTGAGATAGTACGGTCTGCTTGCTCAATCTTCCAAGAGATTGTGACATCTGTGGTAGTGCCGTCACTCCAACGATAATTTGCGGTAAGCTTACACGTCATAGTGTATGCGGCGCCGCTACCGTTCGCGTTAGTCTGGGTATTACCCGTAGCAGTATAGTAGGTATCGCTATAATTATCAAGATAGGTAGAACTATTGATATTATAGACACCGCCAGTATACTTGCCGACGTAACTAGAGTATGCAGACTTCAGGGCGGGCTTTGCTACTTTCTTACGCTTTACATCAATGGTAATAGTCGTAGTCTTAGTAACTCCTGTGTCTGTGTAACTCAAGGTGATGGTGTGACTACCTACAGCGTTTAGATTGCGGTTGGAGCAAGTTGCGCTAACAGTCTTGGTAGTACCGTTGGAGTATGTAGCAGTAACGTTATAGTTAGCTGGGAACGTGCCGCCGTACTCATACTCGGTGGTTGGCGCAGTCGCGGCAATACTTCTTAGCTTTGGAGAGACAGTGATGTTGCAAGTAGTAGTCTGGGTAACACCATTCTCGCTGTAACTAATAGTTACCTTAGTGGTACCATCAGTTAGCGGGTCTGGCGTAATCGTACAACTACCAGTTACATCTGCTGTAGTGATAACTGCCGCGCTATTGGCTAAACCATATGACGCGGTTACTACCATTCCAGCCTTATTGAAACTGTCATCTGCATAATAGCTAGTCTTAGTTGGCTGAGTAGTTACTTCAATCTTCTGGAGAACGATTGAGGTACCACCGCCACCCTTGCCGCCTTGCTCTGTAAGAATACATTTTACGCTCAAGGTTGTTTACCTCCTTATTAGATTTTTCTTCGTATATCTATTTTGTAAAAAAGCACACTTTTTTGAAGGCGCGATTTCAAGAGATACGAAAAAATTGGGAAAGGATAAGACAATCCTTTCCCAACAAAAATCATCAGAAAAAAGAGGTTATCTTAACCTTTCATATACCTATGAAAATAGATGTAAGTATCTTTATAATCTTTGACCAAGAATTTTGTTTTAAAGTGTGCTTTTTCAAGGGATAAATAATTTTTAAGGAGGATAAAAATATGCCAGAAATTAAATGTATGTTATTAGAAAAGGAAGATAAAAATATAATATCTAATCCAAATTTAATAATAAATGGAGATTTTTAGATATGGCAAAGAGGAGAAAATATAACATTATCATAGAGCGGGTATATAGCTGATAGATGGTATATAAGAAGCAGTATAGAAGGTGTATATGAAAAATTAAATAATTATGGAGGATTAAAATTTACAACTCGCAATGGTTATCCTCTATTACTTTACACTTTTGAAAAAAATCAAATACCATCAGATAATAAATATACAATATCTATAAAAGCAAAAGCAAAAAGTGGGAAAATTTATCTAAGTTTTTCTGATGGTACAAATCCTTTAGATAATAAAATATTTAATAATTTAACCGAGGAATTTCAAATTTTTACAATAACAAAAGAATTAAAAATAACAAATTTTTTAACACTTGCTTTAGGTATAACAGAAGCTGCTTATGACACGCAAGTAGAAATAGAATGGATAAAAATGGAATTATCAGAGATAGCAACTCCATTTATACCAAGAAAATACACAGAGGAATTGCTTGACTGCGAGAGATACTTAAAAAAAATACCAAGGCTTGACGTATTTTTATCAAGAGCAAACAGTAATGCCTCTGTACTTTATGTGCCTATACCTCTTAGAACGCCTCTTAGGATAAAACCGACTATTATTTTAAGCAATCCTTCAGAATTTGCGGTAACAAATCAAACAACTCATATAACTAGTATCCCAGATAATAATGTAATAAATTATGATATGACGGACAATACTATTACTCTAAGAATGACAAATCCAAATAATACATCTTTTAAATCAAATCTACCAGCATCTGTGACTTATTTAAGTACTACTCCCATGCTTTTAGATGCAGAAATATATTGAGAGAGAAAGGAAGATAAAATTTATATGTTAGAAAAAACAAAAGTTTTTATAAAAATAGATAATGAAGGAAAAATACTACAAATAGAAAGTAATGTATTTTTACATGATACAAAAGGATTCTTATAGATAGATGAAGGGCAAGGAGACAAATATGTGCACGCTTAGAGTAACTATCTAAAAGGTTCACTTATATCAGAAGATGGTATCTCTCTGTATAAATGGGATGGGAAAAATATTATTTCTCGTTCAGAAGAAGAAATTGAACAAGATAGATTACCATCTTATATTTCTTCAAAACAACAATCAATTAAACAATCTTGTCATCAAGCCATTATAGATGGTTTTGATATATCTTTATCAAAAGGCGAAGAACACTTTAGTCTTGAAGAAACAGACCAAATCAACCTTTCAACCGCGGCCGCAGCTATATAGGAGGGAGCGACCTCGTTTCCGTACCACTCAGATGGAAATGTATGTCGCTTATATAGCGCGCGTGAAATTTCTTTAATCTCAGAAGCGGCAACACAACACAAGCTCTATCACACCACTCTTTGCAACCACTTACTCCAATGCATCAAGGACGCAACATCTAAAGAGGAATTAGATAATATTACCTATTCAGAAGATTGTCTGCCCGAAAATCTCAAGACTTCATTTACCGCGATTATCCAAGCTTCAAAGAACTTATAAGCGAAAATTCCCAAAATTTTTGGCATTTTTGGATAATCCATTTATTCAAAAACTTATATATCTATGAACGGGAGAAAAGATAACTCCCGTTCATAGAATAAAAATTTAGGAGGAATTTTCTTATGTTATATGGATACGCACGAGTAAGTTCTCGTGACCAAAATTTAGACAGACAAATGATTGCGCTTCAGCAAGCTGGAGTCGATGAGGTTAATATCTTTAGCGATAAACAATCAGGTAAAGACTTTGACCGCCCAGCCTATATTGAATTGCTTAACAAAGTACAGCCTGGAGATATCATTCTCTTTAAATCTGTGGATTGATTAGGACGTAACTATGAAGAAATCCAAACTCAATGGCGCTTAATAACAAAAGAGAAAGAAGTAGACATTAAAGTCTTAGATATGCCGCTGCTTGATACTACGGTCGGCAAGGACTTCTTAGGAACTTTTGTGAGCGACCTGGTCCTACAAATCTTGTCATTTGCCGCAGAACAAGAACGTTCTTATATCCGTCAACGCCAAACTGAAGGTATCGCTGCCGCAAAGGCTAAAGGTGTTAAGTTTGGTCGTCCTAAGAAGCCACTTCCAGCAAACTTTGAAGAATTATATGAGCGCTATCTCCACAATGAACCAATCACACGTCTGGCTAAAGATTGTCCTGAAATGTCAGAATCAACTTTAAGATTAAGAATTTATGAACGTCAAGAATTGGACAAATAGAATTCAGACTATTAAGATTATTTTCATAGATAAATGAAGAAAACATCAGAAAGAAGGATTATCTATGAATACTCAACTAATTGCTGAAATCTTCGAGATTTGTGTAATTCCTTTACTGGCTATTCTAACCAGATATGCTGTTAAATTCTTCCAAGCAAAAGCAGATGAATTAACACAGAAAGCGGATAATGAGCTTACCGCAAAGTACACGCAACTCATTACCGATACTATCACCGAATGTGTTATTGCTACTAATCAAACCTATGTTGATTCTCTGAAGAAGCAAGGTAAGTTTGACGCTGAAGCGCAGAAGAAAGCATTTGAGGAAACTTATGTCGCAGTAATGGATATTCTCAGTGAAGATGTAAAGACCTACATCAACGAAACTACTGGCGACTTGCAGACCTATCTCATTAAGAAGATTGAATCTACTGTTAACGCAAATAAGTTGCAATAACAAAGAAAAGCCCCTTGGGAGTAAAATCTCCCAAGGGGCTATTTTTTTATTTCTGAGCGTTATCAACAATAATCAAGGTAAGAGCAGCTTCTGGTTTCTTTTCAGCAGTAAACACGATACCTGTTCCAGCCGTTGCCATAGCTTTATCAATCTTACTATATTCAGTTGTATCAGTACCATCTTCTGGCGCGATTAAAGGTGGCACATCACCAGCCAAGCCGCAAGTCAAAGCAGTATTAGCGTAAGTATAAGTATAAGGTCCGCTACCACTCCAGCCATTAACAGGAATAGTTAGACTATAACGCTTAGCCGCAGACTTCTTAGCTACGCCGTCAGTCTCGGTCTTACTATAGACTTCAAGTGCGGTTCTTGCGGCGGCCTTAGTTGTAGCACCAGTACCACCGTGGTCAATATCAATAATATCAGTAGTTAGAACAACATCATCAATATCAATAGTACTAGAACCATCAGTCAAACCTTTTGCTAAGTTAGCGTTAATCTGGACACGCTTTATACCAGTGGTTCCACCGAAATCTGCATCAATGAAGAACTCACCAGTATCCATGCAGAAGTAAGCATATCCATCTTTAAGAGGTACGCTGCTATCCAATAAAGCGCGGTCGCCTCTAAAAAGCTTAAATAGAGCCATCTTAATATCCTCCTTAGAAATAAAATTAAGGGAGAAGATAAGACATATCTTCTCCCTTGTAATCAAGATATCTTATCTTTCAATTACTATAAAAATTCTTTTGAGTAGATTAACTTGATTAGATTAAATCAGCAAAACTACCCCAAGTAACTAATTCTTCTGTTTCATCTTTAGAATATACTTCCAAATTAGTTCTCGCGCCCGCAGCATTAGTAGCACCTACACCGCCAGCAGAAAGAGGAAGTGTTCCAAACTTAGGTGCAGTTAAACCATCACTATGGAAAGCGCCACTTGTGTTAGGAATAGCTTTAACTTCATTAGTACCAAAACTATTCTTAGCGGCACCAACAAGAACAGCATTTTCAGCTGCGTTAGCTATCTTGCTCTTGGCAACTACATCTTCAGCCTCTACTACAATATAAGTAGTACCACCGCTACCATCAGCAACAGACTTACTCAACTTAGAAGCAGAAATCTGAACTCTTGTACTATTAGAAATATCTACGAATAAGTTATTACCTATATCTCTACCTTGGTCTCTTACAGTAATAAGATATACGCTACCTTCTCTAATCGCAGTAGGTAAAGTAGAACCTTTATATAGCTGTAAAGGCGCAGACAAACCGCTTGTCAAATCTTGCCAAGAAGTCATACGATTGATTTGTTCAATACTATATGTCTTCTTATCCAAATCAACAGTAGCATTATCATCTATCAAGCTATTGATATATCCAATACTATATGTCTTATTATCTTCATTATTGCTGCTATATACATTAGCAATAACATCACCAAGACCCGCGGTTACTTGTGCTCTATCCCAGCCTTTATCTGGAATATAGAAATACCAGTAAGAAGTTTCAGATAATGTATTACCATTGGTAATATCTTTTTGTGTCCAAGTAACTTTAATTAACTGGTCAGGCGCTGGGTAATCATCAGGTCCGGTAATGCCCAAGTCTCTCTCTAATAGACTAGCAACATTAGGTAAAGTATCTGCGGTGCGCTCAGTTAAGTTATCATAATCAAAAGAATTGATAATATTTAAAGCGTCACCCTTTGGCCCTTTAATATTGCCAACAGCAGAACCCCAACTAGTACCATCGTGATTGTAAAGGTCGCCAGTCTTAGAGTTCAACCATACGTCACCATTCTCACCAAGAGTGCTTGCAATTTCACTGGCGAAAATGCGGGAGCCACGAGGAATCTTCAAGCTATGAGTAATTGTAGAATCATCCTTAATAGATGGTTGACTAATGCTCATAGTATCTGCTGGCGCAATAGCGCTTACTGTAAATTCAAATCTTGGTTGATTAGGAATAGTAAACAAGAATTGAACTTTAGTTTGCGCGGTATCAAGATATCTTCTTCTTACGCTAATCTCATTACGTTGCCATTCATTTGAAGCGTCTTGATAGAAAGAAGTTGTAGTTTCTTGCCCAGTCTCTGGAACGTACATACTAAATCTCGCTTCGTAATTAAAGCGAATAGTAGTAGCAGTTTTTTCAGATACACGATACAAGAAACCTGTCGCGTCATTGATTAGGTAATCTCCTACTTCCATATCATTGTATTTAGCATCTGGTAAACTCTTGATAAAGTAAGTAGTAGAAGTCTAATCTTCATCACTTAGATTATAAAACTTTACTGCTTTAGGTAGAGTAAATTCATATTTAGGTTCATTAACAGTACCAATATCTCTAACAGATGGAGCAACAGTAGGTCCAGCTAATACCCTTTCAGGTTGCTGTAATACTTGAGAACGCGGCAAGAAGATTTCCAACGTCGGACTATTATTGGTGTCAGATTGAATACCATCCTGCGTAGGGTCATCTGTATCTACCCATTCTACTCTTGGGGCTTGATTCGCATCAAGCACGTTACTTGTTTTCCAACCCAAGAAGTTAATCTTCTGAGAGAGAGGTAAAGTAAAAATTAAACCAGGTTCATCTACTTTAGAAACACCATCATCCCAGCTACCCGTTGTATCAAGAGATACAGATGGTATATTACCCGCGTCAGTAAATCTAACCTGGACGCCACCCGCGCCTTGTCTAAACTTCTGACCCACAGGAAGCTTAAATCCTAACTTAGGCTTATTTAGGGTATTATCAAAAGAGCCATCTGGTTCTGCGGCAATATCACTGTTGTCCCATACAATCTCTGGTTTTGAACCGGCAGGCAAGATATCTACCAATCCCAACCAGTCGATAGATTGCGCAACAGGCACTTTAAAAATCAACTCTGGTTCATTGATTTTTTTACTCCCATCTGAGTTGTTGCCAGTTGTAACTATTTCCACAGCTGGTTTCTCAGTTACATCTTGCGGCAATACAGTTACATGGGAATTTTTTAATACTTGCGCTTGCGGCAAGTGCAAAGTCAATTCTGGGCTGTTGATTTTATTATCTCTATCACCAGTCTTAGTTGGGTCATCCGTATTTACCCAATCCATTTTTGGCTTAAAGTCTGCATCTTCAGGTACAACATCATTAAATTTAATGACTTGAGCCAGCGGCAAACGAAGAATTAGCTAAGGGTTATCTAGTTTTTTAACCTACTCGCTATCTACTTTATTTCCAGATTCATCCTACCAAATTAAAATTGGTTCATCATCTGAATCTACATTATCACCTTTAATAACTGTCATATATTGAGATTTTGGTAGATTCAAGATTAACTCTGGAGAATCTACATTCGTACTATCAATAGATGCAGTAGGTGGAGTATCTGGGGAAACTGGATTGACTGTAACATCGCTAACAAACTTAGGTGTGTTACCAGTCATAGAGGTTACTAATCTATAACCAAGTCCTTTCTTTTGAGAAAGGAAGAGAACTTCTGAATCTCCAGTCCAAGTATTTTCAGTATAAATCTTCTCCCATAGAGTGGAGTTATAACTTCTTTTATACTTGTCTAAATCTTTTTGTAGCTTTTCAGAATAGCCCTCATCACTTGCCATTCCATAGCTTACAAGAACATAATCTCCTACGCCAATAGGAGACTGCCATCTTTGTTTTAAATCATCTTCAAGGGCGACTTTATTTTCAAATGCTAACTTATTATTTTGCTTATCAGCAGGAGTAATAGCAAAATCTTGGCCCTTACGACCTCCGTAGAAACTATCCATACGTCTTGCCTCCCTTAATATAGAAAGTCAATGATGACGTTTTCAAGGTCACCCTCTGTAGTGTTATCAATCATATACACACCATTTAGGCCAAGAGTTAAATCAGCATAAGCGCTTTCATATGTCTCTTGATAAGCATTCTAAATATCTGTATATTCAGTCCAATAATCCTTATTAAATTGAACCAACTAATCATCAACAACAGTCTTATCTACACTAAAGGTTCCATCACCGTTATCACTGTAAGTATCAAAAAATTGAGGATTTGAATTCTTCCAATCAGTATATATTTCATCAGGATAAATATACTTAGTCCCATCAGCGCTCTGAGTAGCTTCATCTACTAACAAATCCTTTAATTCGTATTTGTCATCTAGATTATTAAGCGCAGTAGTTCTTGTTTGTTCTGCCGCAGTCAATACTCGAATACCATCATCTAATTTATCCTGAGTGGCTCTCTAGTCGAGAACATAATTTCTCGGTCTTATAAAAGCTAACTCTGTGATTACAATATCATCATCTAATTCATATATACCGTTTCTTCCTACTATCATACCTTTTGTTCCATTAAGGATAAATTGAGTACCAGGAGTAGCCTAAATACCAAGCTTATGAAAACGTTGCCCATCATAGCGAGAGACAACGTTCTCATAAATATTGATTTTATTATCTTTATATCCTGGTTCGGTATCAACAATAGTAGCAAAAACATTGGCACCTGAAGTAGATATGCGGCCACCACTTTGCTGGTAGTCCTGTAGATTATACACAATCTAACCTACTCTTGCCATGTCCTTTTCCTCCTTATACTCTTGTTAATATTTCAGTTGCAGTAATGCTCATAGTACCATTATAAGTTAATGGTAACGTGAATTGAGTAATGAGGAAGTCTCCATCAATGTTACTTTCTCTATCAGATATATGGATAATCTCATTTACATCTAAATAATATTTAGGTAAGGTGGTTATCTATATCGTAGTGTTATAAGAAAGATTTTGATAGAGTAATTCTCTCATGTAATCAAAACAACTCGTCCCAGTGGTGCTAATC
>JAMPED010000020.1 GCA_023665325.1 Acetobacter sp. | reverse complement strand
GGTTCCAGGTCCTTTTCTAATATTAAGGGAATCCGCAGTTACTTTTACCAAATAACTTGATGCGGCAGGCTTAGTTGAAGGCGCTGTAGAGCTACTTCCCGCGACTGTCTTACCTATTGTTACATAAGAAGCATTTTCAAGATAAATCCAACCAGCATTGCTCTTTAAATGACCCCATCCATTCTGAACTTGGTCAATAGTAAAAGTACCTTTGCCAGTATATTTACCAGTAACTGTTCCATTAGGAGTTTTTCTGATATTCAAATCACTAACAATTACTTTTACAGTGAAAGGAACTGCTGGGTAATTCTTATTTGTTGTAGGTGCGGATGGAGTTGTTACAGTTCCGCTTCCTAATTTAGCATTAACTTTATTAGCAAGGTCACCCATTCTAGCATACATCCAGTTCCCTGGACATGATTTATTAGCAAACCATCTATGCACAGTCAATACCATTTCATCTGATTTTGGATTATAATTTAAAGCTTTATTCTTATCTGAAATCCATAATAGCTTTTTCTTACCATTACGTTTACAAATATCGACACATAAATCAATAAGTTTATTATAAACTGCATTATTAAAAGCATATGGTTCAGTTGCGTCAGAAGCGCACTCAATAGTTACGGCTCTTTGGTCATTAGCATTGCTTGATGTACACCAAGAACGATTAGCTTCGTCTACTACTAAAACAACCTTACCATCTTTTCCAATACCATAGTTACAACTTGCTTGTCTTGAAGAACTTGTGAAACATCCTCCAATAGCTTCCGCACTTAGTTGCCCCACAACACAGTGCGGAGAAATTCTGTCAATTTTATGAGTTCTTGCGCCGCTATGATTAGGGCTTTTAACAACGCAATTAACTAAACTACTGTTACTCATATTGTTATCTCCTTTACTTGAATTTGTGGTTGACGTAGTTGCATATTTATCGTAATATGTTTGACCATATTGCGCTCTCTGTTTTTGGACTGCTTCACTTTGATTAGCAGGTCTTTCAAATTTTAATAATACTTCATTAGATGCTTGCAATACACTTGTAGCATTTTCTAATGTATGTAAAATTGAAGGATAACTCTCAGATAATTCCTTATATAAAAAATCTAATTGAGCTTCTAAATCCCCAATAGAAACTTTTCTACTTTTGATAAAGTTTAATAAGTTCTGTTTACGACTCCAATATGTCCATTGAGCTAATCCATATCCAGCTTTATCTTGAACGAAATTAGTATAAGTTCCATTATCAACAGCTTTGGTATATGCAGCATCAGATAATCCTAATGATTTCTCATAAGTGTTTTGCAAGTTTTCTGGTCTTAGTCCAGATTCAGCATGAAGATTACCCATTAATCCCGCAACACCATAGTCATTTTTTATCTTAGATTTGAGATAGTCCCAAATTTTTTGCTCATTAGTGTTACCTGTCAAAGCCATAGTAAACCTCCTTATTTTTGTTCAATATAATTTTGTAGATTTGTATTACTATCAAGCATTCCTCTAAATTTATCTAATGCTTCATCTACAAGAATACTGAAAGTTTCAAAAGGAATTATTTTCACTAAATAAGGAAACTTAGCAATAAACATATCATACACATAACGAAGTTTAATTTGTCCAGTACCTGAACCTAATTCCTTTTCAGCGGCAGTAACCGCGTACAATAACCATTCTTTTACCTTAGAAATCTGTTCTGTTGTGGGTCTTTTAACAAAAGCATAAATTGCATACCCACCTACCGCAATAGCAGCAATTAAAGCTACAATTAACATCCAATTAGATACTAAAAATTCCATAATATATTCTCCTTATCCGACACTATCTGTGTCTGTATTATTTTCATTATTTAATGCCGCATCGTAGACTATTCCACCAGCGGTATTTTCTTTTACAGATTTCGCTGCATAAACAGCAAAGCCAACTACCTCCCCTACTACTGCTCCTATTAAAGTAACAAGAGGAGTAAAGTCTGGGGCAAGCCCTGTTTGAAGAGCTAATTGGAGACTTTGAACTGTTGCCCATCCTGTAAATATTTCAATTATAGTGCAATTTATAAATAAAAAAAGAATAAGTAATTTAGTTGTAGTTAGCTTAGATTTATCTTTTAAACTATTTCTTAATTTTGCTTTGTCCTTTTCTATTTTTATTTTTCTTTTAAGTAATTGTTTATTTTTTGCCCAATCTTTTTCTTCTTGAACAAGTTTCTTTTCATCTAACATTATAATCACCTCGAAACTAAAAAGAACCCATGCTATTTCTAGCATGAGTTCTTTGATATTAAAATTGGTTTAAAAATTGCCAAAAGGCATTTTTGTTTTTAAAAGTCGACAGTGAACGCCCCGAGTAGACCATTGTTACATCATCTGCGCTAATTGAGCAATACGACTTCTATATATATTTACTAATGTGACTTCTCCGTACACTTCGTCTCCTCTGAATATTTCTGAAACTCGTCTCATACCATTATTATTACCAGCATATATTGATAAGTCTACCTGAGTGTCACTATCTCCATCTAAGATACAGATTGAGTCCTCTCCAATTCTTTGAAGAGCTAGTCTCATTAGTTCAATGTCTAAGTTCTGTGCTTCAGTAATATAAATACCTGCTTTCAAACCTGTGGTATCATATCCGCGGATATCAGACATTGGTAGCAAATCTATCTTACCGTCTCCGATTAATCTCTCTACTTCTACTCTATCTCCAAGTTTACTTGATAAAAAATTACCTATTTGAGAATCAAGTAGTTTTTCTGTGCGGGAACCTGGATAGTATCCTAGTTTAGCTGAACCTGAGGTGGCTACAGTGTTACAGAAAATAATGATTTTATCAATATCTCCTTTTTCCAAAAGAGAGAATAAGTAACCTATTGCCAGATATGACTTTCCTGTACCTGCACATCCGCGAATCATGGTTATCTTATTATTACGCAAACTATCCATTGCTATTGTTTGATACGCGTCTTTAGGCTTTATCTTTCCGAACATTTTACTATTAAAAGCAGTAAAGGAAACTTGTTTAAAACCGTCCGCGGTATATTTATATTTATCAATGATTTCTCCCTCTTGATTCTTAATTAGAAGATACTCATTGATATTTATATCCCAATCGACAGTTGGGTCAAATAAATCTGAATAAATTTGTGCAATTTTTTCTTCTGTATCGCAAGTCACTACTCTATATCCAGAATAATTCTGTTCGGTTAATCTAATAAACTCAACTTTTAGTCCCATTAAATTAGCCAAATGTTTGCAACATAAATCTTCTGTAACAAAAGTATCAGAATTACTTTTTAATGCACTTATAATAATTCTACTATCATCTGTCATAGGAAGAATAGCTGAGTTTTCAATATCTTTATCCCACTCTTGGAGATAAGTAATAACATTATATTCTCCTTCATGCTCGTCCAAAAGATGTAATAGTCTTCGAGCACGGAATTTTATCTCTGGGTCTTTGGTAGCAGAGGTTTTGATGTGTTCCAATTCTCTAAATGTAATTGTACTAACTTCAAAACGTTCATTAAATGCCCCATGTAGTTTATTCAACAGAGCACAAGTGTCGTAAAAAATCATATATTTTACTTCCTTTCTTATTCTGTTCATTGATATCTGAAAAATTGGACATATGGATTAACTATTTCTACCCTATTTAATATAATTATAACATAATTTTTGTTAAAAATAAAATAGACCTTGCCGAAGCAAGGTCTACATATTAGTCTTTCTTACGATTGATTGTAGTAGATTTGAAGAAGCTGCCTACAACTCCGAGAGTTCCGCACACAAGAGGTAAAGACTCTTTTGCAATATTAAGACCAAGCAATCCTAAGCCTTTAATCATCGTGTCGCCAAAGGTTATTTTAATCAACCATCCAGTCACCCAGCCCTCACAGAATCCAATGAACGGGGAAACCACTACAAGGAAGATGAAGAGGACGATAACTCCAAAGCAACCAAGCGCTGCTACAGTTTCATCATTTTTGTTGTAATTATAATTATACATTTATTCGTCTCCTAACTTTTTTATTTCTGCCACAAGGTCTTCCAGATTAACTGGGCGACAGTCATGTGAATCTAAGCCAACATGGTACATATAAGTGCGGATTCCCGCTTCATCAGAGAAGAAATTCGTCTGCTGATGAGTGTGTCCATACAGTCCAAGTACGCGGTTATCATTTCCGTTGGCTGTAATTGTGGGGTAATGAGTGCATATGAATATGTGCTTACCCATCTTGATACGATATCCCATCTGAATATCTTTGAAAAAGTGATTAGTTGCAAACGCCTTAAGTCTGGCATCAGTGTCATGATTACCAAAGGAAAGATACTTTTCACCTTTCAGCTTGCTTATCATGCGGAGTCCCGCCTGCAAGTCCTGTCCAAGCATCACATCACCAAGGTGGTAAATGATGTCGCCATCTTTAACTGTTTCGTTCCAGTTAGTGAGGATAGCGTCATTCATATCCTGGATATTCTGAAACCCGCGCGGCTTCCAGATGAAATCCTTGTCGTGATTGAAATGCGTATCACTTGTCAACCAAATTGTTCTGTCCACTTACATCTCCTCCTTTACTTCAATAGGCTTATTAGGCTCTATAATATAAATCTTTTTAATACCTTCCTCAAACTCCGGCGCTTCAATCTGATAGAACATACGGCGGATGGCACTTATAGGAACAAAGCTTCTTGTTCCCTGTCTGTTACTGTTCTGTGCGATACAAGTCTCAAACGGAGTCTTTATCCATATTACATCAACTTCTATTTCTAATTCGGAATTGATAGCAGTGAGTAACTTGTTTCTTGACGCCTTATTTAAGTGCGTCGCATCCGCGAACACATCATACCCATTCTCAAGGGCGTTGTTGATTCTTCTTACATACTCCTTGAAAACCTGCTTTTCCTTGGAGAAGTATTCCTCATCTTCCGCGACCATAGAAAATCTTACATCGTCGCGAGATACCCATACAGTGTGTTCATCAAGATGATTCTGTATCCAGGTACTCTTTCCAGACCCAGGCGTCCCCATTACTATGTGAAGTTTGCTCATATTATCGCTCCTTTTGTTTTTCTTTGTTAAGAGTTGACTGGAAAGTTGCTTGAACTTTTCTCTGTTTCTCCTCTTCCTCTCTTCTGTTTCTCTGTATTCTCAGAGTATTCTGTACTACCATGTTAGCACACATTATAGCACCTATATTCGAATATACCATATTACCACCCTCTATTTAACAAGTTTTTAGTTTCATCATCAGGATTCTCTTTTATAATCCTGTGGCTACATTTGTAACTATGATTTGAGTTCCAGCATCTTCCATGCTTATTATACTCACATTGAGTCTTACTGCAAGTCATTAAGTCAGCTACAGGAATCCTGTTTCCATCAACGAATCTGCCTAAGCGGAACTCTTCTTCAAAATCTTCTTTGCTGTAAGCACCAAAAAGTCGAACTTCTGCGTGATTTGTTTCAGTGCCACAATGCAAACAGAATAGTCTTTTCAGATGACCAGCTTCTCTCTGTTGTCCAGGTTTTCTTGCTATTGGAATGCCTTTCTTCCCGCACTGAGTGCAATAAAACTCACTTGTCGTCATTTCACCCTTTCTCGCCATGTCTTATCAATCCTTTCATTTTTATCACTTCCTTTATCTTATATAAATATTTTATCATAATTTTTTTGAAAAATAAAGTGCAGATGTTAATCTGCACTCTTTGGTTCAAAAGCTGCCATAGGAAGTAACTTAAATAGATTCTGCTCATGAAGCCTGTCAATTCTTTCCTTTATCTCAGCGGGCGGTTCGATTCCTCTTCCGATGTACTCATCGAGCATCTTGTAGGTGAAACCAAGACTGTCTTCATCAGACTTTCCGCATAAACCGTCAGATGGAGTCTTCTCAATCATCCACATAGGCAGTCCCAGTTCGTATCCGATAGCTTTCACTTCCGATACAAGTAAGTTGCTTAACGGACTGAAGTCACCTGCGGCATCGCCGTACTTGGTAGCATATCCCACCCAGTCCTCACTCTTATTGCAAGTATTTACTACTCGTCCGTTGATTGACTGAGAAATGAAATACAACATTGCCATTCTTATGCGGGGCGGCAGATTGATTTCCGCGGTAGACGTAGTTTCAAAGTGATTTGACTCGCCTGTAATCGGGTTCTCTGCCAAATCTTCTAAGCAGTGATAAAATGAGGTTGTGATGCCGCCAATGTTCACAATGGTAGAATCAATATCAAGATAGGAAACAACCTTTTCTGCTTCAGAAAGGTCATCTTGAGTATAGTTCGGCATAAGTACACCGAAGATTCTATCTTTACCAAGAGCTTCTATGCAGAGAGCAGCCGCAACAGTAGAGTCCTTGCCGCCTGATATACCGATAACCGCCTTACAGCCTTTTCCGTTCTTTTCAAACCAGTCTCTAATCCACTGGACACATTCATCTTTCACACGTTTTGCATCAAATCCTATTGAGCACATCGTAAAACCTCCTTAAATATTCATATACATTCTCTGGAACAAGTTCCTTAACTTCATCAAATTTACCTTGTTCACACAAGTTTCTAACTAAACTTGAAGAAGTGTTATTTCTTGGAATTTGAATTTTGATAAAGTGGTCTTTATATTTCTCCAAGTTAGCTTCTTTTAAAGCAGTCTCAAGACCCTCACCAGCTCTACTACACGCAACAAACATATTCTCTTCAACAAAAGGTTGCCAGTTGTACCATGAAGTAAGAGTTTTGATATTATCGACACCTAAGCATATGTAGAAGTTATAGAACTTATATGCTTTATCAAAACTATCTCTTAGCTCTTGTACTGTGTCGTATGTTTTCTTAGGAAGAAAACTTTCAATTTCGTTTGGAATATATGTCATATCTGCGGGAGTGGCTTCTTCAATCAGTCTGCAACGGCTAAGACCAGGAATTAAGGTCTTTTTCTTCGCTACGTAGGTGTCGTGAGCAGGAATGAAGTAAACCTTATTGGCATTGACCGCTTTTTGGGCGGTCTTTGCCATTTCAATATGAGCGTTGGTTATTGGGTTGAAACTGCCTGGGATAAGCAGTATATTATTCATGCTCCATTCTCCAATCTATGCATCTCTGCAAGTAGTCGACGTATGCGGGATTCTTGCACATTCCCTTACCAGGTGTGTCAGAAATCTTAGCCACATCCTGACCATTGCAAAGCGTTGTTTTCATAACGATATTTAAAGGAGTTGCGATTGTGTCGTTGCTCAAGTAAGTACCGATACCAAAAGCAACTTTAGCTCTTCCGTTGAAGTGTCTGAACAGTTTGTCAGCTCTCTCAAAGTTTAAGCTGTCACTGAACAGTAAGGTCTTTGTCTTAGCATCAACGCCAAGGCTCTCGTAGTGCTTAATCATCTTCTCACCCCACTCAATCGGGTCGCCGCTATCATGCCGCACTCCGCTGAACAGTGTTGCGTAAGTCAACTGGAAATCTTTTAAGAAGCAGTTAGTAGTGATTGCATCTGTTAAAGCGGTTCCATTCAGCACTCCATACTCTTTTACCCAAGCATCAAGTGCATACCAGTTGCTATATGCGGGATTGTGCTTGTGGTTACCCTGACCTACGCACATAATCCACTCATGTGCCATGGTTCCAACAGGAGTCAATCCAAACTTCTTTGCAAGATACACATTAGATGTACCCACAAATCTGGATGCACAATGTGCGGTATCGTTTAAATGAGAAAACTTCTCAACTACTAATTCCTGGGCTTCCGCGGACAATCTACGACGGAGACCGAACTCAGAGAATACACCCGCATACCATTTACCAGACTTGAGATTGTTGAACTTTTCGTCCAGTCTCTCCTTGAAGCTGGTAATCAAGGAATCGTAGTCATAGTTCATGCGGAAATAAACTTCATTTACGATAGCTAAAGTGGGGATTTCATACATGGAAGTATTTAACCATGTTCCTCTTGTCTCGATGCTTAACCCGCACTCAGCATCAGTGGTAATCTCGAAATCCTCGAAACGCGGCTGCCACAGGCGAAGGAAATCTACATAGCTGCCCTTAATCCACTTAATCTTCTCCAGATAAGCCAGCTCATCTTCTGTGAACTTCAGTCCGCAGTAAGCCTTAATCTGCTCCTTAATCTCTTCGACCATTTCAGCGGTAAACTTCACATCAGTATTTCTACACTTGAATGTCCAAGTGGTCTTATAGTCAGAAAACTGATGATAGATAGCCTGCCCCATGCTGAATTTATACATATCATTTTCCAGTAAGTTAATAATAATTGGTTGTAATCTCATTCTTCCCTCTCCTTATTCGTTAATTACATCAATCTGGCAGCTTTTCATTACCTCAAGTGCAGCTTTATGCTTCTCAGGAGTTACGCCTGCGCAACACTTAGCGTCAACTGTGATTGGCTTATTGGGATATAACGCTCTTAGGATAAGCGCATTGGAAATCACGCAGATGTCAGTACATAATCCGCACAATTCAATTTCATCTATTTGGCTGTAATAGATGTTGAATGCATCAAATAGACCTTCCCATTTCTCGTAGCCAAAAGTCTTTTTGTCAACTATGAGACTGTTTTCGTCAATCTTAATCTCTGGAATGATATTCCATCCTTCAGAACCAACGATACAATGAGGCACTGGAAGCTTTTTGCCTTCAAGGGTTTCCATGTAATTGCTGTAATGAGTATCTCTGGTGAAAACGATAAAATTGCTTTTATCATTTTTATACTCCTCAATTTTCTTTACTACCTCAGGTACAATTACCTGTGCCTCCGGTGTGCCAAGCGCCATGGAAACAAAATCGTTCTGCATATCTACAACAATTAAAATTTTCATGTTATCTTTTCCTTTCCATTTCTTATATAAATATTATATCAAAAATTTTAATAAAAATAAAGGAGCAGTTTTTAACCTGCCCCTTTTCTCTTAATCAATCGTCTCTACATTGAAAGGAATCCACATCTTCGGATTGAAGTTGAGAGTGTACTTATACTTATCGACCTCTCCGTCCGTAATATCCTCTACAACATAAGTGACATTATCAGACAACCCGATAAAGTGCTTCTTATATCTGCCATATTCGTCCTCAACTGTGACTTCAAGCTGATTGTCAGCAACATCCGCTTTGATTGACATTTTTCCTGTCATTTGGAAGACTACGTCGCCCTGCAAACAGTTGATAACTGTAATCTGCCTTACAGTATTGAAGTTGTCAGCCTGCTGAGAAATGTTATATGATACTCTATCCGCTTCTGTTGCACAACCGCTCAGACAGCCAAGCATACACACCATTAACATAATAGTAAGAAACTTTTTCATTCGATTCTTCTCCTTTATTTGAGTTTGAAAATTTCATTCTTTTTGACCAAGTAGATGCCTTTTCCAGTAATGATGAACTTCCCAACCTTTATAGGTGGAAAGTTCACCTTTATTATCTTACCCGTTGTGATACTTGAGTAAGAACTCATTAGATACCGCCTTGAAGCTACGTGCTCCGTCCTGAGACCTGAACACTAAGCCCTCACGCATTCCGCCATCAATAACAGACTTGTCAGTTGCAATAGCAAGTAACTCCTCCACCGTATCAGGCAGTACAAAGTGCTCATCTACGATAGGCACCCAAGGGATACTATACTCAGCCAAGATAGCCTTAGCCTCGACAGAGTTCAAACGTCCTCTATCAGAAAAGATGAGGTTGAAACCTACGAAGTCGTGTCCCTTGAGACCGTACTCTCTCTTCTGAATACCCGCACCATAAGTCTCACCCTGGAGAGTTGCCCACTCAAGGTTATACTTCTCGACGATAGCCGCGAGTACGTCCTCAAAATGATACTTCTCTGCCATTTCAGTGTACACATTGGTGTCGTAGTAGCATCCCTTGTCTGGCTTGTCGAAGACTACGTTACGAGAGCAGATGTAGAACTCATGCTTCTTTCTCCCCGTTCTACGATATGTTGCAGTAGTAGAGGTTCCGTCAATCTTCTCTGTTGCTATCCACTCAGACTTATCCTCAAGAATCCAAGTCATGTTCTGCACACGCTCTTCATCTGTCTTGGAAACCCAGGTCGGCCACCCGTTCTTCTTATCCTTCTTCTTTCCAAAGAGCGCAAACATAACCTTGCGTCCCCATTCGCGTCTCATCATCCACTTAGCCCAAGGCTGCTTGAAGATATTAGGACGACGCTGTGCCATCTTCTTGTACTTATCGACAGAAGCTGCCTTTCTCTTGTTATCCTCTTCAACCGCATAGGTAACACCAAGCACTTCAGTTAATCCCTCATGCTCGATATCCGCACCTCTGCTAATCTGGAACTTGAGGCTCTGAACCCAAGACGGAACTTCAGAGTTCAAAATGAAGTCATCAAGTGCCATAAGTAGACCCTGAGAGATAACGGTTCCCTTGAAGTACTTCTGGGTCTTAACCTTGAAGTGCTTAGGCTCAAGGAACATGAAAGGCTCCTTCTCAGGCACCTTAGAGTCAATCTCAAAATAGATAGCATAATCGCCAACCTGGAACTGACCCTTCTTCACCATAATTCTCCATCCGCCGATATGAGCAAGCTCTACTCTATCGGCGCCAGCGATAGGAGAAATACCGTCAATCTTTACTACATATGCAAGTTCTCTTTCTCCCTTTGCGTTTAACATATCACATCTCCTCCTTATATTTCTACTTTATATGCAGCCGCGAGAGTATCATTGACACTTCTGATATTCTCACGAAGAACATAAAGAATATCTGCCAACTCAGGATACTTTTCCTTACCCTGCTTTAATACAGGAAGTAACATTTCCGCAGTTTCTTTTACATTCTTTGCAATTCTTGCTTCTTCAAAAGTTCCCGCCATAGTACGCAAGTTCATGTAACGGTCAAGACCTTTTACTACCAAAGCACGTCTGTTATGAATGAGGTTCTTAAAGTAACGAGCCTTAGTAACCTGCTTCTCTTCACCCTCAACATATTCGATAGTCATATATCGAACTGCGTCTTTTACCTTGTCACAAACGGGGAGTTCTCTGTAGTTCACACCGCAATCCTCAACTACATCATGCAGAAGAATAGTAGCGATGATACAGTCATCCTTTACTCCAAGGGCAACCGCATAACAAGCCATCTGCAAAGGATGAATAATGTAAGGAGTAACTCCGTCCTTTCTGAACTGCCCTGCGTGCTTTTCTCTTGCGTATCCGAGAGCCTTCATACTCTCAGTGAAGCCTGCACCAGTGATGTATCCTTTCAAATAAGTGTACATTTTATCAACATTATATTCAGTCATAGCGTTACTCCTTTCTTATTTAAAACTCAAACCCTTCTCCGTCGTCTCCATCTTCTCTTGTAATTTGAAGAAACACAGGAACCCCAACGTTGGTGTTAGACGCATAGGTGTCGTAGGCATATCCGTCGTTGCTGACATTACAGCAGGAAGTAGAGTTACCAGAACTAACAGTAGCTAACCACCAGGAGCAGGTTTCACCATCTTCCCAGTCGCGACTATCCTTGCCACGATACCCTTTGACTCTTACAAGGTCGCCCCTCTTATACCACTCAAACTGCTTGATTCCTTGCTCTCTCTTCTCGTCTCCATATCTGTTCTGACCAAATACCTGACGCTCACAAGGAACGAACAAGAAGTCAATATCTTTCATCATGCTGACAGGCAGAACCTCTTTATCGCCAATCTTTCCAGTCTCATAAATCTGTCTGAGAATTGAAGGAATCTCTTTATGAGGCGCACACTTGAAGATTTCGTCCATAGAAAAGATATACTTGTCGCCGTCAATATCAACACAGGTCACAGGGTTACCTTCAATCATATATCTTTGACCAAGAGCAACCATACCTGCATTAACCGCAGCCTTTAAGGAACACTCAGTTCCGTCTGATTCTCTTTTTGGTTTGCTTTCGGGAAATTTAATCATTTTTCATTACCTCTCTTTCTTTATATAAATATTATATCAAAATTTTTATTAAAAATCAAAAAGAGGTAAAAACCTCTTTTAAATTGTTAGCTCACTCAGAATTTTATCATATTTACTGGTGTCCATAGCCTGTTCATATGAGTCTTTCACTTCTGGAGTGACTGTTTGTACTTCAGTCGCCGCCTTGTTTCTTTTCTTGCTCTTTTTCGTGATAATGCGTATGTCATTTTCCACTTGCTGGCTGACTGTCTTTTCGCTTAAAAAACTGAAAAAATCACCACCGATAGTTCTCATATCTTACACCCCGAATAACTCTGCAATGTCAATAATTTCTCTTGCCAATGCAGTTTCTTTGATAAAAGTAGTCTCCATTTCATACTCTACATACTCCGTAGCTAAGTATCTTGTAAAAACAAAACCTTGAGCAATAAGAGCCTGAGCATCTTCAAGACTATACCAATGAGTTAAATCTTCTTTCTGGCTACAAGAGCTAAACCAATTCCGACCGTCCTTATGATAGCGCTCATCGTATCCCATAGGTAAGTCTTTGGTTTTACAGTTTTCTAGCTCCCCGATAGTCCAAACCAACTCATTGTCTAAATTATACCATAACCCTTTTGCAGGGTCAGTACTCTCCAATCTATATAACCATTTAGGTTCATTCATCACTTTCTACCTCCACATGAATAGATGAAATTACGAGTAAAGCCGCAATAATAACTTTCCAGTCAGTATCAAGAGGCGCACAAAATCCAACAAATGCCGCAGATGCAATGCCCGCAAGATTCATTCTGATTTTATACATTTCATGAGAGATTACTTCACCTGCTTTCTGGTATGCAGATTTCTTCACCCTCTTAGGTTTCTGATTGGGCATACACGAATTGGTGTATATGCCCTTGAATGCCATTCCATTTTGTTTGCCAGTATACTCTTTCATTTAATCCTCTCCTTTAAAAATATCTGCAAATCTTAACGCCGACATTGCTAAACATCCCGCTATGAAGCCAGTTATGTATTTTGCTTCAACGGGGGACGGCACTCCCCAACGCGCTTCCACCGAAGATTACTACTGCCCAAACCAAGTACCAAAACATTCTCATAATTTCTCTACCTTTCCTTCCATATAATCTGCTAAGTCAATCGCTGCATCGTTAAATAACATAGTTCTATATCTTTCATCTGTCCGCGGATAATCACGAAACTGATGATAATGACCCCACAACCAAGCCTTATAGTCAAGTTGATATTCAATATGACCAAGATATCTCTCCATATCTTTCTCAACCATTGACTGGTCTACAACTGAAAGAAACAAATCAGTAGGCTCATAAATAATAGGGCAAGTGTGAGATAATACTAAATCACATTTCCAACTTTGTTGTTCTATTAAAGATAAACCCGCCAACCGCTCACTTTCAGATAGCTGTTCTTGCGGAAACCAGCTCCAGCCCGCTTCAAGTCTTCTATATTTATCTACTGAGTAGGCACCTGGAACTATCAAAGTCTTTAAAAAGTTATCTTTATAAGGAACAAAGTAAAAAGATACAAAATCTTCTGCATACTTAATATACGGATAGTCATTCTCTACCCAAACAAACCAACCCCAGAAAGGTTCTTTATGCCATTTATCTGGATTTCTTTCTGCACACAGACTCGGTCTCTCTTCGTGGTTGCCGCGTACTACAAAATAGGTGAATGGAAACTTACCTAACTTCTTCTTAAACTCTTCATCACGATGATTGAAGAAGAAATTCAATCCCGCATCGCCGAGTAAGATTAAAGTATTTTCATGATTATTAAAGGTATATGGATGACGTTGGTACAGGTCTCTAACGTGTTTCCAGTTGCCATGAATGTCACCCATTAAATAAATCTTTTCGCTCATGCTGAAACAACTCCTTTACTTTTTCTGAAAAAGTCTTTTTACAACTCAATAATACAACTCCATAAGTAGTTTTGCTGTTTAAAACAGCTAAAATCTTGTTGATTTCTTCCATATTTTCTACATATAAAGTTATTTTATGATAAATTGTGAATTTCTCATTATCTGTCTTAATAATATTTGCATTAAGTTGAGCCAAAACCCCGAAGACGATGTTCTGGTACTTCATGCAATTAGTGTATTTAATAACCGCTATCATCTTATTACCTTTCCTTTTGTTTTCTTATAATTTATTATATCATATTTTTTTAAAAAAATAAATAGCAAGCACACAGCTTGCCATTTATCTTAAAAATACCAGATTAACTCTTCAATATAGTGTCTACCGTCGCCTTTGAAGATAGGAATTTCATTGTCAATTATCCATGCTCTTTCAGATTGGTCAGGGTCTCTAAGAATAATACCTCTAGTACATTCCTTTTGAAGAACAGCACTATAATACTTATCCTCCCGACCATTTTTCACACAGCAGCTTCCGCGTTTCTGAGTGGTAGGATAGTTATTCCAGTTAATTCCCTTCTGCTCATGCAACATATCTTGAATTTGATTACAAGATTTGCCTTGAAGCTCATTATGACTGAAGTTAGCTTGACCTACCATCTGGATTGAGTTGCGCGTAGCGTCCAACTGCCGCCAATAGATAAGGTTAGCAACTTCCTCTTTAGGAATATTAAAACATCTGGCATCAAACATAGCTCCCCGTTCAACAGCTGCAAGAAGTGTGTCGTGGTACAAAATCCAGCTTTCAGCTTCCTCTTGATTCATACGAGAAATATTTCTCATGTGAACTTCATAGTTTACATTGTCGGCAAAAGCACGATTGAACGCCATAGTTGCCATAGACGCGGAAATGCTACAAATCTTCTGCACTTCATTGTCAAACCATGCGGAAATATTTAATTCTTTATAATCAACCAAAATAAGAGTAATCTCATCTGATTGGGTATATCCAAGCACACAACCCTGAATATTCTTACAGAGATACTGCATAGTATCCTGCATAGATTGAGTGAGGATATCATCAAATGGTGCTCTCATTCCTCTTGTAAAAGTATGAAAGGCTTTACCGTCGATGCGGATAGCCACTGGCATTCTCCGCACCAACTTCGTCTGAGGGACAGCCTCGTAAGTTTTCATTCTCTTGCCTAACTCGTCACGAACTGGCATAGCTTAATCCTCCCATTCAATAGAAACCAAGATACCCGGCATCCCTTCCTCGAAATCGTAGTCAACTTCATATTCGATGTCATCACGTTCGAGATTTTCAAGGAAGTCATTTACAGCCTTACAATCTTCGGGATTTTTGATTAAAAATAATCTTGTCATATTCTTTCCTCCGTTCTTTCAATCTCCCTTTTGTGTCCTTTTGGACAAATTTCATATCTTATATGGACGTATCCATCTGCGTACTCATTTCCGCCACTGTTGATAATATCCTGGTACACACAAATACGAGCCTTTTTCTTCTCAGAGTCGTGAAGAAAGGACTTTGTTAAGTAATAATCATCACAATCTTCACAATATTTGTATGCGCCATCTATCACACCTTTGGCGAACTCTATATCTTTCGCCAATTTAGATAATGCTTTTAACTGCGCATCTTTGGTGTGATAGGATTTCAATATATCTTGAACTGCTTTATTCATCTTCTTCATCAGGCTCCTGTAAAGATATACTCATGCTAAATTCATATCCACAATAGGACAGGATAATAGAACGAGCGTCAGGCTTAGAAAAAGTCCACCAAGCATCGCCTTCCCAACCGTTGAAGTCAGCATTATCATCTGTATATCCCATTTCTCTTAGGATATCTATAACTTGAGAAGGGCTTACGTCGACAGGATTCAAAGAGACTCCATCATAGCCAGCATCCTCATGGTTATTGATGTATTCAATTACTGCAACAATAATCTCTTTTACTTGAGATTTACATAAATCATCTAAAGTATAAGTTCCTTTCATTATTCGCCTCCCGCAAGATATTCAGTTACTGCCTGGTTTACAAGTTTCCCGTCTGCCTTACCCTTCAATTCAGCCATAGCCGCCCTCATCATTACGCCTTTTGATAAGACAGTCTTATTCTTATTCACTTCTCCAATGCGGGCAACCACAGCTTGTACCTGCACGTAGTCCATCATCTTAGGTGCCAGCTCTTCAATATATCCCATGCATAATAGATATCCTTCTAAAATGTCGGGACGCTGCTGTGGACACGTTACAATCTGCTCTTGGCAAATCTTCTTTGACTTGAGAATCGCGGCGTTCACAATCTCTTCAGAGATATTGTCCTTACAGCCCTGCTCTATTGCCATATTCTTCGCGCAAGTAATCATATCTGCAATGACGTTCTTTCTCACACGATTTTTGTCCTTCATGGACTTAACTAACTCTTGATGTAGTGCTTCAAATGTCATTTTACGAAAAATCCTCCAATCTTAATTTTCTGTAACCATTTTCCTTTAAAAATTTCTCTGTATATGGGTAGCTTACACTCATCCATTCACTCGCTGCCCACCAGATTCCACCAACATCTCTGGTGAACTTGATAATTACATCTTTTCCATTTCCCCAAATTTCTTTAATCATTAGAATATACTCTTTCTGATTGAAACACTCGACCTATTTTCAACCTTAGTGTTGATAATTGTGTCATTTTTAGGAGCAGGCTGAACGCAGTTTTCAATAAGTCTGCAAGAAACAAACTTATATGAAGTTCTTGTTTCTCTCCATTGACAGCCTTGCCTAATAGCTTCCTCTGTACTCATATAATGAGGTTTTCTACCTACTACTTCAGTATCTTTTACAACTTCATAAACGCAAGAAGGACATTGTTCCACAATACATTCTTGAAAATTGTTATATGGACACTTCATTTTCATCAGCTCCTTTGTTATATTCTTTATTTTCTTCTTCAATTATGTCATAAACACAGACGCCTGCAAGATTGATATTAAAGTAATTACACCATGAGTCTCCAAATTCATCAACCCCGCCGTATGGACATTGAAAACAATTTCTCATAACTTTTCCTTTCTTATATAATAATTTTATCATAATTTTAATTAAAAATCAAAAAAGAGCAGTGTTTCCACTGCCCTTTTCTTTATTCCAAACTACTCACTCTTAGCGGCAGCCATGTTCTCAATGACTTCCTCGAGAGTTGTTCCACGCAGTAACTGGTTAGTTACTTCAGCAACACTCTCTCCCTGAGCGATAGCGTAAGGACTCATGCTCTTAGTTACAGTCTCCAGCATAGATGCGTTTGCCTTAGAGGTCAATGCCGCAACAAGGTCAGGAGATACAGACTTCATGATATTCGCAACAGTTTCAGCATATGCTGTCTGTCTTGCCTTCTCAATCTCTGCCAACTGCTTTTCAGTAGCAATCTTAGCTTCGTCCTCTTTCTTAGCACGGTCTAACTGAGATTCCTGGATTGCATCCAAGATAATCTGCATATCAGCCTCTGCCTGCTTAGTCGCCTCGGTTTCAGCTCTCTTCTTAGCCGCCAACTCTGCCTGAGCCGCTAATCTCTTAGTCTCAAACTCGGTCTGCAATTCAAGAGCCTTAACTTCATTTGCGTGCTTCAGTTCACGCTCCTTGCGCTCGTACTCCGCCAACTGAGAAACTACCTGCATCTTCTTAGCCGCATCAGACAGCTCAAGAGTCTTGGTAATCATCTCTTCCTGGTGGTCGTTCAAAATCTCTGCGATATGACGCTCTACACCGACACTTAGAACTTCCACATCATGCACAAGCATACCGTTCTCAGGGAAGAAACGTCCAGTTCTCTGTCCCTCACCCAGCTCCGCGTCAAGGTTCAATGCCACTCTCCGCACGATGTCTGCGGTGTTTGCATAGAAGTCCTCGATGTCATGCTGCTTAGCTTCTCTCTTGAGTAAGCTACGCTCACGGTCGCACATGTACTTCACATAGTTCTCTACGTTGAACCACTTATCCTTGTACTCCTCAAGGAAGTCAACACAGTAAGATACCTTAACCTCAACATCTACAAAGTCCTTGGTCTGAACTTTGATAAGGTCAGAAATCTTGTTGTTCTCCACTCTCAGGTACGCGGTTTCCAGCAAGTGGTCAGTTGTCTTAGGACGACCAGTAGACAGAGCCATAGACTCCAGAGTCTCGTCGTACTTCAACAGCCTTGTTGTAGGACCAACTACAACTTCTCTCTTGCCAGTCTTAGATACTACATTGATAGCGTATCCAGTCCATACTCCTACTGCCACAACACCATCATACTTAGTATCAAGAGTGATAGTACGAGGCTTAGTGTAGGACACTCCACGGCTGATGTTGGCGTTAGCTTCAAAGATTGCAAGCGTAGCTTCCTGATTAGAGGTTGCATATACGCTGTTCAACATATCTGTTGTCGCGTCCGCTCTACCTCTCTGAGCCGCTTTCTGAGTAGACTTCTCAGACAAAGCTTCATTGTACTCCAGCACTTCGCTGTTGCCAGGGTAAATCAAACGGCACTCCTTCGCGGTCAACTTACGCTTAACCACTACTTCTGTACAAGGGTCAGGCAGATACATCTTAGGTCCAACTACCGTCTGGATTTCACCTGTCAGGCGGTTAAGGATATAACGTCCCTCGCCCTCTGGGATAGCGATAGCGTGATGCATATACTTCCCATCATACTGAATCATTGCGTGCTCAGGACGAGGGTAGTAAATCATCTGGTCGTTACCTGTGATAAACAGTTCCTCACCGATAGGGTGATGTACCGTATTACCTTCCTTATCCTTGTCGTCATACTCCGCGATGACCTTTACATAGATACCGCTGATAGGAGACAGCTCCAATGCTCTGAAGATATTTCCGCCAGATGGAGTTTCTACAAAGGTCTCAGTAGGCTCTGGGAATACCACAGCAGGACCATGGACATATCTCTTTTCGCCGTCTTCGTCCTTTAAGATTGCATACTCCAGACGCTCAAGTGTAACAGCTTCACGAATGTAGCTATTTCCGCCGCGTCCATCTTTCTCTCCAACCGCGAGCACTTCAATACCAGTAGGCGGCATATAGAAAGATACCTCAGTACCCTTAATAACCAGCAACTGACCAGCATGATACGTCTTGCTCTCAGTGGTTTCAACTTCCTTACCCTCAACATTAACAACCGTCGCGGATGCCATGTTCTTTTCTGCCGCGTCCGCATCATACACACGTGCCAGCAAATACTGGTTAGAGCGGAGGCGGTGCCCCTGAACTACCTTAGTCATCTGGCCAGGGAACAGAGAGAATGAGCAAGGACCTGCAATATTTACTTTTCGTCCAATCTTCAGCTCAGGACTATTGACTGCTTTTGCCGGGTCAGGATATGAACCATCATGGCTCGGGTTCTTCAGTACAACGTACCAGCCCTCAGGTGCAGATGTGAATAACTGCCGCGCCTTCTCAAAATCAGAGGTCTCTTCAAATCTCTTTGTCTTAGGATTGAAGACTACCAGGGACTCCTGCGCTGAAATGGTCATGGTGATAGGACCTGTGTAGGTCTTGATTGCACCATTTGTCTTACTCTGCAAGAAGCAGAACTCATTGGTAGACAGAACTAAGTCTCTCTGTCTTGTCATTCCACTCTCGCCATAACTTTCGCCGTCGTATCTTCCCATTCAAAATCTCCTTTAAAAATTTATTTTTTTATTATTTCTTCATTTTCATATAAATATTATATCAAAAATTTTATTAAAAATCAATAAAATCTTTTTGAACTACTCAACTTCTTCCCAACCCGCGGAAATTCTATTCCAAACAAGGTCATTGATAACTTCATTGGCGGTCTCTTCAATTTCCTTGTCAGTCGCATTATCGTCTACTTCAACGATATATTCATCATCTTCAACTCCCGCCCATGGATAGTGAACACTGCATTTAATCTTTTTCATGTAAAACACCTCTCTTTTTTCTTTCTATAAATATTATATTATAATTTTTGTTAAAATTCAAATGAAAATTTCCAAAAGCACTTTTTGATTTTGAAACTCGACCATGTGCCGCCCGACCGCTCAGGCAACAAAAAGTGCGCTCCACATAAGTGGAACGCACTCATATCTTAAAAAGCAGAGGTCTTAAGAGCTTTAACGTACTTATTGCTCTTCATATCGCTAATCTTGTCAAGCTCATTAGACAAAATGTTGATGTCATCGACATCCAGTCCCTTTAACAGAGAAATCTGAATGACTTTAGACAGATTGTCAAACACGCTCTCCAACTTCGCAATTCTGTTAATAGTTCTGTAAGAGAACAGACACTCAATACCAGCCTTCTCAGTTACCTTTCTGAATGCATGGCAGAACTTAACCAACTCAGCGTTATCGTCAGCCATAGCCATCTCAATCTTCTGGGAGTAATCAATATTCACCATAGCAAAGCGGTCAAGGCTCGCTCTATCAAGGCAATACCGCCCAGTGTAGTTGTTATCTGCACCAGTTCCCAGAGTGTTACCAGCCGCAATCACTCTGAAGTCAGGGTGAGCATCAATCTTGCCAATCGGGAAGTCGAAGTATCTGTTAGCGATAGCCGCGTTCAAGATAATCAACGTCTCAGGCACAGATGCGTCCATCTCGTCAAGGAAGAAGACTCCGCCCTGAGTGAAAGCCTTATAGAACTGAGTTTCCTGATACCGACCATTCGCGTCGATGAAACCAGTCAGCTTATACTCCTGCGTAACTGCATTGGTGAAGTAGAAGTCCAACCCTAGTGCCTCTGCGATTTGCTTGCAGATTACATTCTTTCCAGTGCCTGCTTTCCCCCGTTAAATACACAGGAATATCCAGGCTCACAATCTGAAGAACCTCGTCAAACTTCTCATGAAGTACGCCAGTAATTTTTCTTGTTGTTGTTGGTGTCTTAACTTCATGAATCTCAGGCAAGAAACCATACACTTCCTTGATTCTTGCATCAATTCTCGGCATCACAGCCTCGAAAATCTGAGATGAACTTGCCTGAGCGATGGTCTGCATCATGAAGTTCTGCATTTCCTCAACCATCTTAGTCATATTCTGATTTGTCGGTGCTGTTGTTCTGCTCATTTCCTCAACCCTCTCTTTTGGCTCAATCTTTACTCCTGTTTTCTTTGCGTGTGCTTCAGCACAGTGCTGATGAGCATACCTCTGGGAGTTTACTCTTACGAACGGCTCCCAATCTCTATCGAATCTTTCTCCACAATAATAACATTTTACTGGATGTGACATATTAACCCTCTCCTTTTACCACTTTAAAGTATTCTAATATTGCTTTAACATCATAATCATGTGACCTTATCCAGTGAGTGTTCAAAAGAAAAACTCTTTCATCGTCAATTTCAAGTTTCTCTTTTAACACATCAATATCTGTCAAAGGACGTCCATATCCGCAATCCCACCCATCTTCTGCAACCTCAGGACACGTTTCAAGATATTTAAAACCAATACGTCTGAACATTGATGGATGAGCAAGAGGAAAGCAAATCTTCTGCAAATCGAACTTCTGTCCAAAATCTTTAATTGTAAGAGTAGGACAAATAGCTTCTTCTCTCTCAATAGCAGTCATAAAACCCGTAGAAAGTCTTGTTTGAATGCCTTTCATTTCAACAATATTGAGTGCCGTACAAACCGCAACTCCAGCTTTGATGAAAAATTCAACATCTTCACAAGCACTTCCACTCTCACAATAGATAAGAGATAATGTCTTTCTCTTCTGCGGCGTTCTCTCTACGTGAATCATTGAGTCTGGAAGATTCATAATTGCATTCGGAACATTTGGGATATAGCCAACAGGCTTATTTCTCGGCAATGCTTTTGGTAAGGCTGAATACTGATGATAAACCTTAGCGTTCTTCTGCATTCCTTCTCTTATCCTGGGAAGAATTTCAGTGTAGCCGTTTCTAAACAATGAAATTGCATCATCCCAGTTTTCTGTTCCATTCCAATCTGCATCTCCAGTCTTTTCAGAAGAATGTCTACCTCTCATTACTTCATTATTTGGACGTGTCTGGAGAGCTGATAACAGTTGATTGATGTTATTAAAATGTTCGTGAATAAATTTCTTCATCAATATCACTCTCTTTTCTTCATTTCTTATATAAATATTATAACAAAATTTTTTTAAAAAATAAAGGTTGCCATTTTCATCTAGCAACCTCTATCAATGGTTGCCTTTAATCAACAAACTCCCATTCTGCCGTCCACTTATTACCATGAACCTTTACAGCCACTTCCGCGGTCACCATATCCCCGATTTCATCTTCTGTTGCCGTGTCAGCTACTTCGAATGTGCCTGTCATTGTTTCCGCATCTTCTGTAATAAAATATCTTACTTTTCTCATTTTTATTCTCCCTTTCTCTCTCCCACTACAATCACAACGCCGGCATATGCACCATAAGACTTGCCTTCCGGCTTAACCACCTGAGTAACAGATTTTACTTCATAGTTTGGATTATTTGTTAAGAAAGCATTAACATCCCTCATATGAGAGTCCATATCATACTCGTACTTTCCTAACACTGTAAAAACTTTGTCTGGCATCTCTCACCCTCCTTATAAGCCTAATTCTACTAAAATAGGCAATATTTTATTTTCTAATTCTGGATAAAAAGCATATAAAGTATCTCTAGCATTTAATGGTTTGTCGGGTTTAGTGTATCTAGCACATTCCCAATCTATTACCATTTGAACAAAATCAGCATGAGTTCTTGCTTTAATGCTATGATGTCTTGTGTATTTTCTATGAAAGTTGTGAACTTTCTTATATTCAAATAGTGGATATAAAAATACTTTGTCAAGGTCGTGGAAAAGACTTCTGAAAGTATTGTAGCCTAACAGTTCTTTTTCTACTTTTCTAAAAGCCTTTCTGTGAGCAAGGGTATATTTGATTCTGTCCAGGTTTTTGATTTTCATATTCATCCTCCTCTTCATCATCGTTATACTCGTCAAATTGCGGCTCATCCCAGTACTCTTCACCCTTTATGTTCTCATCCCAGGCAAAGAAGTCATAATCATCATCATACACCTCTTCCAGTATCCTATCTTTCTTTTTTTGACTAGCCATCATTACCTCTCTTTTTTTATTTGTTTTCTTATTGATTACATATATATTATAACAAAAATTTTAATAAAAATAAAGGGCGAGCAAAATGCTCACCCTTTTAATCTTAGTCTACTACTTCGTCAGCAGGCTCGACATTGACGATGGTTTTAGCACCGCCACCAACTAACTTAGCGCCCAGCACGCCAGACAGCAAGCCCTTCAAGTCAATACCCATGGACTGGGTCAATCCTTCAGAAACCTGAGTGATATTCTTGATGATATCCTCCTGCAACTTAGAACTCTCACCGCCATACATATAAATCTTGTCGACGTTGGTGTATGCCTTACCAGCAGCCTCTGCGATAGCAGGCATCTGCTCGAACAGTGTCGTGATAGCTTTCAACTGCATATCCATCTGAGCGGCTTCGCCGTACTGCTTCATAGCTTCAGCCTTCTTCAAGATACCCTCAGCTTCAGCAAGTGCCTTAGCCTGAACTGCGGCAGCTTCCGCTTCACCCTTGGCTCTAATACCAGCAGCCTCGTTCTCTGCGGCAACCCTACGAGCTTCCGCCTGAGCCTTAGTAGCCTCAGCACGTCTCTCCGCCTCAATCTGCTCAGCTTCAGCTTTCTTTGCTCTCTCGAACAATTCAGCTTCAGACTGCTTCTGAGTTTCGTACAGCTTTGCATCAGCATTTTGCTGTGCCGCATACTTACGAGCTTCCGCTTCTTTCTTAACGGTAGCTTCCAGAGCACGTTCCTTGATGGCAACTTCACGCTCTTTCAACTCAATTTCCTTCTCTTGACGAGCAAGGTTTGCGTTAGCGGTCGTAATCTCGATGGTCTTACGCTGCTCTTCCTGCTGAATCTGGTATGCAGCGTCCGCCTCAGCCTTCTTAACATCGGCAGCCTTCTTCAACTCAGCACGCTGGATTTCCAGCTCGTTGTTCTTCTTCGCAATCTCGGTATCAGCCGCGACCTTAGCATCATTAGCCGCCTTAGCAGCTTCAGCCTTAGCAACCGCGATTTCCTTCTCAGCTCTTGCTTTAGAGATAGCCGCATCCTTGGAAATCTGAACCGTGTTCTCCAAACCAAGGTTATCAATAACTCCATTCTTATCCTTGAAGTTCTGGATATTGAATGTAGTCAAATCAAGACCCATGTCGTGCAGGTTAGGAGTTACGTTCTCGATGATACGCTCAGCAAAAACTTTCTTATCGCCCTGGATTAACTCCTTCAAGGTCGTCTGAGAAATAATCTCACGAATGTTACCCTCGAATACAGGAGTAATAATCTCACGAATCTGACTTGGCTTATATCCAAGGAACTTGGAAGCCGCAATCTTCAAACGCTCAGGGTCTTGAGAAATGGATACGTTAGCCACAGCATCTACCAAAATGTTGATAGCATCACTGGTCGGGATTTCGTCCCTGGAAGTGAAGTCGGACTGAATGTTCTCAAGAGACATATAGTCGACTCGCTGGATGATTGGAATTACGAAGCAACCTTTACCGATAGCAACGCGATTTCCACGGGGACCTGTGATGACCATAGCTACGTTTGGCGGAGCTTTCTTGTACATAACCTTACCAACAAAGACTACCGCGAAGATTAGGATTGCCGCAATAATGAGAATGGACAAAATTGGGGCAACCGCTGCCATAATTGATTCTGCCATAAATCCTTTTATCTCCTTTATTTTAAAATTTTTATTTAGTTGTCAAAGTGCAAATTGCTTTCTTAGACCGCTACATAGCGACCGTTCTGCTTAACTACCTCTGGAGTGAAGAATTCCATACCCTTTGTGGTATATTCTTCAGCCCGCTCAATGGTGTTCTTCTTCAAATTACCGCAAGCCTGCATGAAAATGTTGACTGCGGCTTGGCGACCGCCGGCAGTAAAAATCCAAGTCTCACGAGTAATTGGCTCGCCGTACTTTTCATTCTTGTGCCAAACGAACTTATAACTATTCTGTTTTCTCATTACTCTCTCCCATCGACTTAATCTGAGCGATGATAGCCGCGTTGTTTGCCTTACGCTGGTCAAGTTCGCCCTTAATCAGTGAGAAGCTTGCTTCAATCTCCTCAATTTCATGGGTTGTTCGGTCGATACTATCATTGATAGTAACCAGCTTGTTGGTTGCCGCCTGAATACTTCCGATAGAAGCAATACTCTTCTTCGTCAGACGACCCAGCACAAAACGCTTACGACCAAGCATATCCCCGTTCTTTAAAATGTTGAACATTTGATGTCCCTCTCTTTCTTATTTTTTATTTTTGTTTTCTTTTGTTTTTCATATAAATATTATATAATAATTTTTATATAAAATCAATGGCTTCTGCTTTTAACTCAGGTTGAAGGATTTTAATGTTAGTTCCTTTCATTCCTTGACTTACAATAGCCGCAACACCATACTCCTTCATCTTAGTGATAAGATTGTTGTAAACTGGGCGAGAAATTGAGTTTTTCTCTACCAGCTTAGATATGGTGATATTGCCCTCCGCCCCAATTTCTTTAACAATAGAGTAGTAAGCCCTTTGTTCTGCATTAGTAAGCTGTTTAAAAAACTGCTCTTTTGAAACCTCAGACTCAGGGTCTTGTAGAGAAAGTTTGATAATCTCCATTACTCCATTGTTTAGCGCGGTCAGCGCCCTTTCTCTGAGCGGAGAGTCCAACTCAGGATACATTGCAACTAGGTCTTTGGTTTTTTGCTCAAGCTCAACCGCATCTGCAAGCTTACCTTCGACATTTTGGCTTAATTCATTCAAACCAAACTTCAAGTCTCTTAAAAATTGATAAGACTCTCCCTCTGGATGAAGGCAATCCAAATAAACCTTGTTGTTTAGGTAATTTTCAAGGAAATAATACAATCTATGTGCATTATGCAGTTTCTTGTTGTCACTTGGGTCTTGCTTTAAAGTATGAATTAACTGACCGCTAATAGACTTTAAAGCCTTATATCTGTCGCAATGTGAGATTGCTTCTCTATTGTCAACAAAGTAAGTTTTCCATAACTCCTCATATTTTGGATTGAGAATGAAATAGTCCGTATACAAAATCTCAGTAAAGTTGATATTCTGCTTTAAGAACATATTTCTTAATTCTCTAATGTCCTTAACTTCAATATGCTCATCTTCCAAATGAAGTTCTTTGGATAACCAATTTTGAGTTAAGCACATATCTTCAAAACTGGGGATAACAACTAACTTGCTGTTAATATCACTCTCCCAACTTGCGAACCCATAATTCTGACTTCCATATAAGAACACCCCAACAATGCGGTCAGGGTCGACGCCCTGCCGCACCGCGTAATTCCAATGTTCTTGAAGTCTCTTTAAAATAGGTTCTCTATTCAAAAACATAATTATTGTCCTTTCACTTCAGTCATAAAGTATTGAACTTCCAATGTATCTAAATCCAGTAATGCTGCTTTCCCCGTCGCAAAAGCACCAAGGTCAATGTCAATCTTATGACCGCCGCAATAACGAATGATAGACACATCTTCTTTCTTTTGTGGCATATCCCATGCTTCATTTGTGATGCAAGAAACTTCGTTCAACTTCTGAATTAAATGAGGTATCGGAGTATGACCATGAACGATAATTCTGTCATCACCCTTCCAAGGATAAGGAATTTGTTTCCTATCCCAAATGTATGGGTCTTCTTTTGAACCTACAATAAGTTTCTGCTCAGGATTATAACCTGAATGATTCATCACAATGTGAGTGCCATTTGAACTTGTGTACTCAATTTCCTTTGGCAAAATTTCTAATCTGCGGATAAGCCAAGACTGATTTTCATCAGAAAGCCGCTGGAAATCTTTAATAGTCTGGTTTCCGCCATTATAAGAAACAAGCCAAAAGTCATTCTCATAATAGGCGTTAATCAGCATATCCTCATGATTTCCTTTAATATACTGAACTCTCCTATCAATAAGAAGAGTTTTCATCAACTTCAATCCGTCAGGTCCGCGGTCTGCTGCGTCACCAAGGAAAAAGATTGTATCCGATTCGTCACAAAAGGCACTTATCTGCTCCCATAATTTCCACATTCCGTGTAAATCTGAACAAGCAAAATGGCGATTCATACTACATCCCTCCTTAATTAAATATTTTTGTGAAAGCTAAGTTGTTAAAGTCGTGCATTCCTTGCGGAACTGCAAAAATTACTTTCTTAAAGCACTTGTACTGCTCAAGGTACTTCTTGAAAATCGTAGCTACTTCATATGGGTCTTGACCGAACACTCCGCATCCAAAAGCCCCGAGTATAAGCGTCTCAACGCCACGTTCCGCGGCAATGTCTAAAAGGAAATGGATTCTCTCGTCAAGAACTCTACTATTCCATCCGTCTGACACATTTGCATACTTTTGTGCGGCTTTCTTATTAGGACAGGCGCAAGTAATAACATCCGCCTTAATAGGCTTCATCATCTTCCGCATAAACAGAACATCTTCTGAATAGATTGCTCTATCAAGATAGAGAGACCTGTTTCTGTTCTGCTCATTCCAATCATAATAAGACTGATACTGTCTTAACACATTGTAAAGGATAGATTCATGACATAGACATTCCTCTTGTGCCTGACTTCCTTCAATAAACATTCCGCCTGGATGACGATATGATGCAAAATTCAGAACCGCGGTCTTGCCTTCATAATACTTAAAGAGAGCACTCACGCTGTCTGTATTGATAACCTGTATTGTCATATCTTCATTCTCTGCAAATTTGTGGTTATAATCTCTTTCGGGTCCATATATATAACTACGAACTGCGGCAACTGCGTCGGCATACTGCGTCTCTACCATTTTAGTATGCTCTTGTGCCTTAGCCATATTCTGCTGTTTATTACTCCATGCGTAACTTCTCATTTATTCATCTTCCTTTCTTATATAAATATTATATCAAAATTTTTATTAAAAATCAATCAGGATTTTCAAGGACAAAAATAGATAAATAGACTGTACCAATTTTGAAAATTCTTAGTAGAGAAATATGAAAGGTGGATAATAAATATGCTTCAGTTATATAAACAAAATGATAAGACTCAAGTATATGTAAACCAATATGTTGCGGATACAGAAGAGGATATGAAGCAAATTCCGCTTGACACATTATATCCTGGAAGTACGTGTATTGTAACAAGCACTGTTGATGTTTATATGTTGAGTGCTTCAAAAGAATGGATTAAATTGTAAAATATATAAGGAGGTAAGAGTCTAATGGATGGACTTATTGCATATATATTATGTAGAA
>JAMPED010000001.1:240794-244159 GCA_023665325.1 Acetobacter sp. | reverse complement strand
CAATGGTGCCTATGTTGCAGTGTGGCTTACTGCGTTCAAACTTCTCTTTTGCCATAAATCTATACCCTAAAATATTGTGTTGCGACGAGGTGTTTATTAAAGGAAAAATGGAGCGGGTGAAGGGAATCGAACCCTCGTCATAAGCTTGGAAGGCTTCTGCTCTACCATTGAGCTACACCCGCTCAAACCAACTATCCTGAAACAAAAACCTATTATCAAGACGATTTTTAACTGGTGGAGGGGGAAGGATTCGAACCTTCGTAGACTAAAGTCGACGGATTTACAGTCCGTTGCATTTGACCGCTCTGCCACCCCTCCGCTAAAATCGCGTACAAGGGAAAAAGAACAAATGTCTTTCAACCTGACATCAGAGATAAAAACTTATTTTTCCAATAATGTCAACAAGTTTTTTATCAATTATTAAAGTTTTTTTGATATTTTGCATTTACTTAAGCAAAAATAGAGAGATAACACAATGAAAAACATCTTAACAGAGCAGAGTAATCCCCAAAGTATAGCTATTGATTTAATGGAAACCTCTGAGATTCTCCACACAATCAATGAAGAAGATAAAAAAGTCGCCAATGCTGTTGAAACAGCACTACCAGAAATCACCAAAGCTGTGGATATCCTCACCTCAGCATTTCTAAACAGTGGTAGAATCGCTTATTTCGGAGCTGGAACGAGCGGAAGAATGGGCATTTTAGATGCATCTGAATGTTTTCCGACCTTTTCCACTCCTCACGAAATGATACAAGGATTTATTGCAGGAGGAGATAACGCTTTACGCTATTCAATAGAGGGAGCTGAAGATTCAATTGAAGAAGCCTTAAAAGATCTCGCCCAATTTGCCCCCCTGCCCAAAGATGTTGTTATTGGTATTTCTGCCTCTGGAAACCCTAAATATGTTTTAACTATATTAGAAGAAGCCCGCCAAAAAGGAGCTAAAACTATTGGCATCACATCAAACCCTGAAGCAAAATTAAAATCTCTATGCGATGTATGCATTATAACACCGGTTGGCGCCGAAGTCATTACCGGCTCAAGCCGAATGAAATCTGGAACAGCACAAAAAATGGTGCTAAATATGCTCTCTACTGCCGCAATGATAAAAATCGGCAAAACCTACGGCAATTATATGATTGATGTTCAGCTGACAAACGATAAACTTATTGAACGTGGCAATCATATCATCGCAGCAATCTGCGAAATTCCGCTTGCAAAAGCCGAAGAATATCGTATAAAAGCAGATAATAATGTTAAAACAGCCTGTGTGATGTATAAAAAGCAATGCACGAAAGAAGAGGCGGAAAAACTTTTAGCGCAACAAAACGGCATTTTGCGAAAGGTCATCTAAACAATGAAAAATTTTCACAAACAAAAAGAAAACAACACAAATAATAAAGACCAACTGATAATCTACGGACGACACGCCGTTATCAGCGCTTTGAAAAACCCCAAACGCAAAATTCAAAAACTACTGATTACCGCCGAAAACCGTGCAGAAGTAGAAAAACTAAACTTAAAAACCCCATATACGATAATTGATAAAAAAGATTTCAGTAAATTTTTACCAGAAGACGCCGTCCACCAAGGATTCGCACTCTATTGCCAACGGCTCGAAACTTATGATATCACAGACTTAACCGCAATGGCCGAAGAAAAATCCCGCTGTCATATTTTGATATTAGACCAAGTAACCGACCCTCAAAATATCGGCGCCATCATTCGCTCTTGCGCCGCATTTGAAACTTTAGGATTAGTCGTACAAGATAAAAACTCTCCCTTAGAATCAGGCGCAATGGATAAAGCCGCTGCTGGAACAATAGAGTTTGTTCCTGTTGCTCGTGTTACCAATTTAAGTCGTGCGATTGAAACCTTAAAAGATAACGGATTCTGGGTGATGGGAATGGATGGCTATGCAGATGTCACCATTGATAAAATCAACAAAGATGGAAAAATCGCCATTGTAATGGGCTCTGAAGGTAAAGGAATGCGCCGACTAGTGCAAGAAAATTGCGATTCGTCCGTTAAACTTCCAATCTCTTCAAACGTGGAAAGCTTAAACGTTTCCACCGCCGCCGCCATTGCACTCTACGAATTAAGCAAATAAAAACGGGGAATTTCCCCGTTTCTCCATATTATCTTTCAAATACTTTTCATCGTTTGATTTCAGCACCGATTTCTGATGCGATTGTTCATTGCTCTTCGCTCGAGATTTTATCTTTTGCAATATCCTCCGCAAGACTGCATATCAGAAATTTCAATCATTCCCGTAATTTTCGAGATTTTAAAATCTCCATTCCATCAAGAACACGCTTTGTTTCTGCCCAGCTCTCTCGTTTATCCATCTCTTTTACTATAATATCAGCAACCTCCGAATGTCCGCTACAAAAAGCCAAATTCCAAGCAGACGGCACCGCAATATCTTTCATATCTATTCCTTTAGGTTTATTAACGTATTGATGTGTTTCAAGAATTTTCTCAAACTTACGATACACTGAATAATCAGGCTGTTTACCAATCGTAGCATTAACATCAACTTCTTTATACTTCAATAATTGTGACACTTCTTCTTTCTGACCTTTCAAAGCCATCCGCATTAAAGGCGTTCTACCAAGATTATCTCGTGCATTAACATCTAACTCACCTTGTTCCACCAAAAATTCAACCATTTCCGCCCCTTTGGCTATATGCAAGAGAGTTCTATCATTAGTTTTATCTCGGATACTAATATCAGCACCACTTACTAAAGCACGATTAGCCATATTGACATCACCATTTGCCACCGCACGCCACAAAGTTTTATTTAAAGCACCACGTATAAGATCTTTCTGCTCTTGACCACGTGCATATTGTAAAACTGTTCCTGAATTAGTACCAATCGTTACATCAGCGCCTGCCTCAAGCAAAACTCTAGCTTTTTCTGTTGATTGAGAAAGAGAAACTAGTAAAGCCGTTTCACCATTTGGCGCTAGTGCATTAACATCAGCTCCTGCTTCAATCAAGAGTTTAGTCTGTTCCACTGTACGAGCGACCTTCAACATTGTACAAGAATAACCATCTGTCGCATTCGCATCAGCCCCTTTAGCAATAAGTGCTTTTATTTTTTCAATAGGCTGTTCTTTGGATAGCGCCTCATATAAACTAAAATTTAATGCTCCCTGTTCTTCACTAGTCATTATCTTTCTCCAAAATATTAAATATAACTGCTTAAAAATATTGTACCTTTAAAAATAGCAGTCACCCCCCAAAAGTAAGTTATTGATTTTAATAAAACAAAAAGTCTTGATTATTGCTTAAAAATATTGTACCTATTTTTTAAGCACCCAATAAAAATAAATCTTCAGACACTAAAAAAGTGG
>JAMPED010000001.1:213417-240694 GCA_023665325.1 Acetobacter sp. | reverse complement strand
AACTTTCTTCATAGCAATTGATGCTCTTTTTATACGCTAAACCACTAGCAACACTACCCGCAATACTTCGATTCTGCTCAACCGCTGCACTCTGCAATCCAGCATACGCACCTACCTCCGGTGCATAAACCGGATTGGATGGCTTCTCAGGCTTGGGCTTATCTGGATTCTCTGGATCAACTGGAGATTCTTTTTTCTCTAACGCCAAATACCAATCACTCCCAGCTTCAGGCTCCCCCCCTTCGGGATTACGCACGGCTTTCCACATCAACGGACTACCATACAGACGACTCACAGTAAAATTATTTTCCGTATTTTCATCAATCACATCATTTGGCGCCGACAAAAACAGACTGTTTGTTGCTGCTGTTTTGCCTGCTAACAATTCATCATTATTCGTTTTAACAATAACTCCTGTCTGCCCCTGCACATCACCATTCACATAAATAACACCATTATTAACATTTCCTGTTGCACTATCCACATTAACATCAATCCAAAGCATACCACCATCAGAAATATAGTTTTCAGCAATAATCTCTGCATCTGCCCCAAGATGAAGATAAGCTCCATTAGTAAGTTTAAAATCATTCACATTATCAATCTTACCAAAAAGATGAACCAAACTTTTACCATCATCACTTAACCGAACATCTTTTTCTAGCCCTACCACTTCCCAAGTATTATCTCCATTTATCTCAATATCATAGTTTTCACCATCTATATTATCATATATATAAACATTTCCTTGAGCTTTAGCACTTAATTCTAACTGAGCAACATCCCCTTGCTCATCTTTCATATAAATAGCATTATTCTTTTCATTTGCCGTATTCCCCTGCAAAACACTCTCATCAGAAACAGCACTAATCCGAACCGCATTACCATATATAGCCCCTCCCAAAGCTTCTCCATTCTCTGAAATCACCTTATTGCCTATAAATTGAGAATTTTCAAATTCCATAAATTGGAAATTTCTATCACTATCCATTGTTCCTTGATGCGCAACTACCCCACCTAAAGCCTGACCACTGGTAGCTATAGCTTGATTATCCGAAAAATCCGCTATAATTTTACCGTTTTTCCCTCCAATATTTGCTATCACTCCACCAACAACACCTTCTGCTGCAATAACCTTATTCCCAGAAAACGTTCCAGTAATATTACCCACCTCTCCATTATTAAAAAGAACACCGCCAAAAACTTCTCCAGCACTAGCTGTATTATTGATAAAACTAGCAGAAACATCACCAATTTTCCCTCTATTATAAATAACGCCTCCCTCCACATAAACACCATCACCAGTCAAGGTATTATTTTCAAAACGACTATCAGTTATGGATACAACAGCAGAAGCACCATTTCCTGTATCTCCCTGGACGTGTAAAACACCACCCCGTGCAGCTTCCAAACCATAACTTTCTTCACTTTCCTGAGCTGTAATATTATTATCTATAAAAGTTGAATTTATAATTTCAGCAGTCCCGCCAGCTTCCACATCAATCAATCCCCACGTATTGACACTATCTCCAGCTGTTTCAGAATGACTAATCATTACATTGTCCAACACACCTGTCGAATGAGAAAAATTTAAAATACCATTAGAAGGTTTTTTAAGCTTATCAAACGTAATATCTTTCACAAGAACATCTTTAGAGTTAACAAACCGCCAACTTGCAGAATCTACTGTTTCTTCGCTACCTGATATAGTATATCCATTGCCATTTAATACAAAAGAGCTAATACCTTGATAACTATCTTCTGAACCAATTTCCGGAATATTTACCTTTCCTCCTAACTGAATGTCATTCTGTAGAATAAAAGTCGTATCAGACACATATCCTGATTGTAGTTGCTCTGCATTTTTAATTTCTACAATTGTATTCTCTTCAGCTCCACTGGCAACTCCGTTGGTCAAAAAACCAACCAATAGCGCCATAAAACTAACTCTTTGTTTTAATTCCATAGTTGCACCTCTCTTGATTAAAAAAAACGGTCGTTTTTTCATATCATTTTACGTTTTTTTAACTATTTGATTATAAACTAAAAAAAACAGAAAAAAACTGCTCAAAAAAAACGACCGTTTTTTTTAAGCAGTTATCTTTTTAATCAGCTTGCCTATTTAATACATAAAAAAACATCCCCTGCCCATAGAGCAAAGGATGTTTGATTTTCACAAGAAATTTCACTAATCTATATAGCGATATGTTGGCTCAGCCTTACCTTCAACCTCAAGGTTCGGATTCACATACGCTGTCGTTCCTTTCTCATAGAAATAAAAATCGCGTCTTAAACGTGTTTGGTCGCGAATAGATAAAGAACTCCATTCTTCCTTAGTCAACCCATATGGATATACCTCTTCCTTTCCTGCGCAACCACAAAGCAGACAAACCGCTATCAACACACCGATTTTTTTCATTTTAAATACTCCGGATAAAAACAATATTCCGCTTTATAAAGCAGATATTTTTGTTTTGCAAGTCCTAATTAGAGTTTTAAAACATTGGATACAAACGATTCGGCATAGTCTTTACGTAGGTTTTGATAATCCAAATAATATGCGTGTTCCCACACATCCACATTTAAAATTGGCTTAAATCCAAGCACCAAAGGCGTTTCACCGTTACGCGTTATCATCACCTCAAGCTTACCATCACTATCTTCCACTAACCAAGCCCAACCACTGCCAAATACTGACATTGCTTTTTCGACAAGCTCCGCCTTCAGTGCATCCATCCCGCCAAAACGCTCATCTATTTTTTTCTTCATCTCGTCGTTAAGTCTCCCGCCAACGCCAACAGATTGCCAATAAACATTATGGTTAAACACCTGTCCCGCATTGTTATACAAAGCCTGATGTTCTGGATGATTATATGTTTGTTCAATCACTTCTTCTAAGGTTAAATCTTGAAATTCCGTTCCAGCAATCAGCTCATTTGTCTTATCCACATACGCCTTATGATGTTTCCCATAATGATAGCTAATTGTTTCAGCCGAAATGTATGGTTCGAGCGCATCTTCCTTAAACGGAAGCTCCATCAATTTAAACATTTTTTTCTCCTAATAAAAATTTATAGCTTTACAAAAGCAGTTAAGTGCTTAATTTAAAAAGGTAAAATCACTTTGTTAATAATTATTAACAACCCCCATATCAAGGATTCACAAATAAAATTTATGTATTATTATATAAATAACAATAAACAAAACGGAGAGGAAAAATGAGAGTTTTACTGATTGAAGATGATTACGCTGTTTCCCAAAGTGTGGAAACCATTTTAAAAAAAGAAGGAATGGTTGTTGACACCACAGATGATGGGGAAGACGGATTAGACTGTGGCAAACTCTATGATTATGACATCATTATCTTAGATTTGAATTTACCGGGGATGAACGGTTATGAAGTATTAAAAAGTTTAAGAACCGCAAAAGTAACCACCCCTGTTTTAATCTTATCAGGTTTATATGAACCAGATAAAAAAGTTAAAGGCTTGGGCTATGGAGCTGATGATTATTTAACAAAGCCTTTCAATAAAGACGAGCTCTTGGCGCGCATTCAGGCGATTGTCCGCCGCTCTAAAGGACATTCAAATTCCATCATCCAAACTGGACTGGTTGAAGTTAATCTTGATACGCAAACCGTTAGTGTTGCTGGCAAAGACTTACACTTAACCGGTAAAGAATATGGCATTATGGAATTGCTTTCTTTGCGCAAAGGCTCAACTTTGAATAAAGAACAATTTTTAAACCACCTCTACGGCGGCATTGATGAACCAGAATTAAAAATTATTGACGTGTTCATCTGCAAGCTGCGTAAAAAGCTTGAAAAAGCATCTGGAGGTAAAAACTATATTGAAACTGTTTGGGGCAGAGGTTATATCTTAAAAGACCCTGATGAGAAAAAATAGTTTCAATTAAAGAGATTAAGAGGCGGTTCTCCCACATTACACCGCCTCTTAATTTTTTGTATCAGATGAGTTTTAGAATTTCAAGTTTAAAAATATTGAACAAATAAAAAGCCCCCTCTTTTAATTTTGGTTTCTACTTAATTTCTATCTCAATATTACAAAGTCGATGCCCCTCATCACATCTATTACATAGTTCCACAACATCAACAAGATTTAAATCACTCAAACATTTTCGCTTGCCATCACAATACGGTGTACCATAATATACATCATTCCGCCCCTCTGGTAAACTTTCACCTTCGCGCCACAACCAAAACATATACAAACTATCACCGAATGATTTAGCCAATTTCACCCACATCAACTGGCACAATTCCACCGTACGTAAAGACGCCTTATTTTTTCCCTCATTCTCAGCCAAACGATATACTACAACAATTTGTTTATTAGAACGAACACCTATAGATACTTGATGTCCGTTTTTATCTAAATAACCATTCCCAGAACGTTGTTTCCATCCATCAGGAAAAATTCCCAAAGATCTTACACTTTCAGTTATATATGTCACACTAACCTTAGATGCCACCTGCTGAAATTTATCTTTATGAATAAGTACTCCCTCCAATAGTAGCATCATATCATCAATCGATTGATTATTTTTATATGCATTTATCGCTTTGTTAAACCCCGCTATTCCCCCCACAGAAAGAACTCCAACAATAGCTAATACACCAAGCATTTCAATCATTGAGCGTCCCTTCTCCTGCATTTTAAAAATATCTCGCATCATAACTCCCAAACCATAAAAAAAACCACCATCAAAGGCGGTCAGGGAGTTGAACAATCATAACAGTATAAAATGACTCTTTTGGTCTTTAAAGTAAACTTCTGGACATACACCAAAAGCTCCCCGACCAATTGATAGTCGGGGATAAAACGTTGTTATGGTAATAAACAACTAATGATGTTTATCGTCATCAATACTGTTAAGACCGTTCAAAGTCCCGCGCCACCTCTGACGCTAACAAAAGAATCCCTTTGCTAAACATATCTTACAAATAAAAATCTAAAAGTAAAGTTAAAAACGAAACAACATAGGCAACAAATCAAATTACCTATCCTGCACATTTTGAACATATTTTGCTAATATTACTTTTTCAGAACTATCATTCTGTTTTTCAACAGCTCTTTCCTTTTCCCGCTCCTGCCACTCACGAATATATTGCTGATATAAAATATCTTCTGCAGCAGCATCAGAAAGTGTTGCATCACTAGTAAAGATAATACAATACGTTCCCTTATCATTACATCCATATCTCTCTGCAACTCTATCACTACACATTCTATCCATATCTTCTGTAATATCTGTATGCCATTTTCCATCTGGTCCCAAACACGTAATGTGTCCTGCTGGTTGTGCAGAATTTTTACTTCCCGGAAAACCTAAAATCGTTCCAGTCGCCTGAATATTGCGAATATCTGGATTACCTTTCATATTACTTTCAAAATCAAAGCAAACAAACTTCTCTTGCTGATGCATTGTCGCTAATTGCGCCGTCGCTGTTCCTTGCGTTTCTTTAGGTTTTGCTGTTTTGCTGCTACGATGATATGTCGTCTCAACCTGATTTTGGTATATTCTATAATCATAACGACACGTATCAGCGCGCATTGTAATCTTATTTACACCTTGTGCACAATTTCCTTGTCCACCGGTTCTTGCATCATAGCGCTTCGCCTCAATTCCCATAATTTCCATACGTTTACTAGAGTGAACTTCTTTAAGTCTTTCCCCTGCAATAATCGCATTCATATCTTCTTGGAGAACACCATTCTCGCGCAAATCAGCAAATGAAACCTCTGTGTGCCCTTTTTCATCTTTCAGTTCAGCCAGACGACAACGCGCTTTTGCCCTTGCCAATTTTTCAGGTCCAATAACATTCTCAGTTTTAAGAGCAGTAGGCAAAACCGCAGCTGCCGTCAGCATTTCTTCAGCTTGTGCTTTCAACTCAGCTTTTAATTCTATCCTATCCATTGTTTTTCTCCCAATTCTCATTTAATTATAGCAAATTTTCTGCTTACCTGCAACAAGAAAATGCTCAAAAACTATATTTTAACCCTCTCAAATTCCCTCTTCATCATAACAACTATTTCAAGCAAAACTTAATAACAACACTATTTACGTATCACACTCATTCGTACCTAAATCTTCGTTTTGATGGTCGCGCTTATAAACCGTCCACTCGTCATCACTAACCTCAACGCCCTCAATATAAAACTTGCAATCATATATCAAACCCCGCTCATCGTAAAACACTTTCTCACCGTGTAATTGACAATTTTGATAATTTTCAAGCTGTTTAATATGTTTTCCTTTCTCATCATAAAACAAAGTATTTGTCCCCTGCAAACACCCTTTGTTATATTCACTTTTCAGCAATTCCCCATTTTTTAATGACTTTACAACTTTTTGATCGCACTCATTTGTTCCCATATCCTCATCACTGTGAGTACTTTTATACTTAAACCATTCTTTCTCACTAACCTTAACACCTTCAATATAAAATTCACATTTTTTTTCACCATCTATATCATAATGCACACGTTCTCCGTGCAAATGGCAACTCTTAAAATTATCTATGCTTAATATACGACCACGGTTATAATCATAATAATCAATCGCCGTCCCATCAGGACACCCGTTTTTATATTCTGTAATCTCCTCAATATTCCCATCATAATCATAGCGCACACTTCGTCCATACAAAAATCCCCATCTTAAATGCTCAACACGCCCATTTTTGCAATTATCAACACCACCAGATTGACAACAGACCCTCACGCCACTCATCAGATTATAACTGCCTGCCAAAATCAAAACAACAACTCCAAGAACAGAAAATATTATATCGCAACTCTGCTGTGTGGGAACTAACTCCCTTTCCGCTTGTTCTTTAACATCTTTTGAATATTTCAATGCAACACTGCACCCTGCAACAAAAAAACAGACATTAAATGGCAATTTAAACATCAAGATAATTAGCCCCAATAAAGACCAATTATATTTAAAGGTCAAAGTAAATTGCCAAACAGCCAAACCAGTTAAAATTATACTGCAAATGAAAATAATCCTCAACAGCACATACATTTTCCTGCGCATAAAAAACAATTTCGCTGCACCTAAAAACAACAAATAAATAACTGTATATAGCGGAAATAAAAATACATCCTCTAAAAGACCTAACCAAAAATCATTGGGAGCCTTCCCAAAATCACACAATAGCGGACTCATTGACAAAAATGCTACATAGGTAAAACAAACATACCCACCTATCACTAATAGCACTATAATATCGTTACTCAAAAAAGTCTTAATTTTCGAAAAACGCACAATATCAAATAAATTTTTCATTTTTTATCCTTAAAACCCGACCTTAACCCCAAAACTTATTTCTTCTTCATCATTATAATCCGAATTAAACATTTTGTACTTTCCATAAAAGGAAACATCTCTGGTCAATCCATACGCCGCCTCAATCTGATACGTCTGCCCACGAGCAACCGTACTTGTGGTAAAATTTTGTTCAGCAGAAGCATTCAACCGGATTCGCCCATTGTTATAATATATCCCCCCCTGAAACGATAATCCCATATACCCATTATTAGACAGTCCACCATTATATGTTGTATTTGGCGTCGTTAAAACATAAAGCAACGTATTTTCTGTTAAAGCATAACTCTGCCCCGCCCCAACTTTTACAACAAACGCTGTATGCTCCTCTCCACTTTTAGCGTCAAATATCCGTTTAAGCGCCACACCAATATCATACGAAAATGGAGTGAACATCATATCTGCACCGGATAACGATTTAATATTCAATAAATTAAGCTCTTCCAATACATATTTATCACGCTTATCATAATGTCGAAGTGTCGTTTCAAACATATTGATTTCCGCCCCTTTCAACATCCCGAAACTATCATCTAACAGCGTCGTATACGCCGGCTTAAAACTAACTTCTTGAAAAACATCACCATTACGTACGCCCAACATCGCCCCAATTTGAGCTGATTGGTGCGCATAAACCGGATTTTCTCCCTCTTTTAACTCATCAAAATACTGCCGTTGATTAGCAATTTTGCTCCGTTCCCGCAATAATGCAAAACTCTTTTTCCGATAATCCACCAGCTCCAAATCACCCTCAACATAGCGGTATTGCACATATTGATATGCCGTTTCCAACACATCCGCTTTTTCCTCTTCATTAAGCTCATTTAAATCAACCTCATCCTTCCGAATAATCTGTTGAAACGCAGACCTTTGCTGCTTATTCATCTGCTTTGCCCGATATTTCAGTTTAGACTGACGAGAGGGACGATAATTAACCTTCGCCACCAAATTCGGTACTTCGTTAACCGCTTTAAGCGTTGCTAACGGAGCTGCCGACCACTCAAATTTATTTGTCAGCACTAAAGACGGACGAACCGCTTCCAACATAGAAAGCAACACGTACGAACAATTTTTATTCAAAAAATAATAGCGTATTTTAGCGTGTTTCATCTCCCACATATGCGCGGTAAAAAGCTCTAATTCCTCATCTGATAAATTTAGCTGATATTCCCAAATATCTCGATTCTCAATATTATTATACAGGTTAATAACATCATAATACGGACGCACACCAAATGTCCCATAATATCCGCCCCACAAACCTTTTAAGGCAAATAATACACCGCTTTCATCCCCCGTATCCGCCCCAAAGTTTGCCCCGTGAGCCAAAAGTTGTGTCCCCTTGCGTTTAGTATCAATCCGAAACAGTGTATGCCCGAATAACGATGATGGATTGCTCATATATGCATTCGTAAACAACATCGTTACCGCCTTGGGTTGCACATCACTTAAAAACTTCTGATATTCTTCACATTCAGCTAGCGTCCCCGCCACTACTCCCATTTTCTTAAGTAACATAAATCGTGCTGGAAAATCACATTTGCGCCTATCCGATGGCTCATTAAATGCCAACACCGCTGCCGCATATTCTGCCTCAGAATTATATCGTCCCTCTTCTGTCAGAAAAAACGCTTCATTTTCCACAAGTGACACATATCCCCCACCTTTTTCTTGATAATGTAACAGCTTTTGCCACGCTAAATTATCAGCCAGAGCTCCCCCACTCACTGCCAAGTAAACACAAAAAAACAGAAAAAGACGTCCAAACATATTTTAAATATATAAAAAGGCGTAGTTCACACCACGCCCTTACTCAAATTAAGCGTTAGCAATTTCCATTATTTTCAAGGTTAAGTCAACTGCTTCCACATCATCATTTGCAAACAGATAGGCAAAGTTTTGTTGTGCTGCGGCACCAAGCTTATCACTATCCACATTCAAAATCCCAGCAATCGTTTCAATAGTTTCCCCCCGTCCTGCAGAGGCATCCATAGCAAACTGCTCCATATTGTTTTCAATCACTGCCAAAACAAGCTTGCCTGTTCCACCAGTCACGCGACCGTTAGGATCACATCCTGATGTTCCAAGTGTCACCCCTATAGTGTTTAAAAAAGTAGCATTAGTAGTCATTGCAGCCACTTGTGGAATAATACCAGATTGCCCACGCCAAGCCATAGAACCAAGCCCGCAACCACCAGTCGAATCAATCGCTTGCGCCGGAGCAGCCGCAATCATCATTGCCGCCCCCAAAAGATATATTTTTTTCATTATCATTCTCCTAAAATAAATACATCATAAGTTTACAATCTCCTCTATTTGTTGTATAGCACAAAGTATAACTAATCAACAATAACCAGCATATTTACTTGAAAAAGAATAATTTTCATCATCAAATCCACACACTTTCCCACATCAACAATAAAATTTTGCTTGATTTATTTTTTATCTGCATTATACTTCATTTTAGTAAAGATAAAGATTGTTGGCTGTACCGCTTTGGTTGCAGTCAAATTTTTTCAAACTTTTTAATCAATATAAACATCCGCCAAACTGCGGATGGCTTGTTTTTTAGGAGATGTGCAATGGAAAAATTTCCGCTGACTCAAAAAGGATTTTTACGGTTAGAACAAGAACTCAAAAACCTCAAAGGTATTGAACGCCCAAATATCATCGCCGCAATCGCTGAAGCTCGTTCACACGGTGACTTGTCTGAAAATGCCGAATATTCTGCCGCAAAGGAAAAACAAAGTTTTATTGAAGGGCGCATTCAAGAGCTAGAAGCTGTAGTTAGCCGCGCACAGGTAATCAACCCAGCCGAAGTACAAGGAGACGTAATCCGTTTTGGTGCAACTGTTGCCGTGGTAGATGTGGATACAGATGTTGAAAACAGCTATCAAATTGTTGGTGACTATGAAGCTGATATTAACGATAATAAAATTTCCCTGTCTTCACCACTCGCCAAAGCTCTAATCGGCAAAGAAGTTGGTGACGAGGTTGTTTATATGGCACCTGGTGGCAAAAAAACATTTGAGGTTCTAGAAGTTTCGTATATCTAAAAACCTCTCAAAAACTGCTTATATAAAAGCCAGAAGAAAAATTCTGGCTTTTTTTTATTAAGGAGGAAAAATGAAAGCATTTCCCGAACATATCGAACCTTGTCATTATGATTATGCTAATAAATGCGACTGTTCAGAAGATGATAAATGTGGTTGCGATTATCCAAACAATATTCCCCACGACTATAGCTTTAGTTGTTTAAATGCAAAAGAAACTGAAGAAGTTGCCACCGATGCCCCCATAACAACAAGCGCATTTGACCACACCGATAATCCCGCTGCAAGCGAACGAGCTAAACAAAAAGTATTTGATAATTAAAGTAAAAAATATTTTAATAGCTCATCCGTAAACTATTGACTTTCGTGTCATAGTGTGTTACGGATTTAAGCATAATGACAAAATTGTCATTATATTCAGCTCTCCTTTGGGAGAGTTTTTTTGTTTTTAAGGCTGTACTCTTTTTAGAGCACAGCTTTTTTGTTTTAAATTTTAATTTCATTTTATAGGAGAAAACAAATGTCGAAATATGACATTACTGATAATATGGACGATTGGGAATATGCTAAGTATAATGAAAAACAACGTAAGCAAGAGCGGATAAATGCGTTGATTAAGAAATACGGCTATCCTATTGAAGAGCGTGATCTGCTCAAAGAAGATTTTGTGGAGTATGATTTATTAAAACAAGATCTTGAAGCAATGGAAACCGAACAACTGACACAAAAGTCAACACCCCACAGTTCTTCGCTTGATGATGAAGATATGGATCGAAACGATGGCAACACCACAGGCACAACCGAACAGCATCGAGAAGAAACTAATCAATCTGATACGGACGCTGAGATTTTAAGGAAAATTCGGGAAAACAACAAAAAACAAAACTCCTCCTCTTCTCAACGAGAAAAGCGAGAACAGGAAATTATGGACCAAGTTGACGATGAAGTTGACAATTGGTCTGATGATGACTGGAAAAACTATATCAAAAGGCAATCTTCTACAGAGCAAAAAGCCTATAAAACTCTTCATCTACTACCAGAATATCGCATTTTAGTCAAAAACAAGGCTAAAATGGAACTTGCCGGTAGAAGGATTGTAAATGAGTTTGGCAGTGGTGCAGCAAATGGTATTGATAATCTATACCACAGAAGAGGAATGTATGAAATCGGACAGAGAATACATACTGGGAATATTCTTAGTTCGAAAATTGGTGGAGCTCTTGTTACTGCGAAGGAAGGACTGGATATACTCACGAAAATAGGAAAAGGACAACCTGTATTAGATGTTTTACTTGACTCACTCAAAGATATGTGTAATAATGCTGAGGGATTTATGGATGGAGTACATCATTTTAAGTCCTCTCGAGAATATTACAAAAATTTTGATTATAAGCGAAATCGGAAAAAGAAATAATGTTAAAATTAGTTTTAAGTGGATTGTGGACCTCAATAAAGATTTTCGGATATTATTTTTTACCCATAATACTGTATGGATCTCTTTGGGGCGCATACGAAGTAGGTTTCAATACAATTTGGAAAGAATGTCTTTATTTCGCTGGTTGGTGGAGCTCCTATGCTTCTCTCGTTATGATGTGGTTATCCTATAAAGAGACTAAACATCCTATTTTCTATAAGACTTGGGCAATTCTATTGTTTTATGCTTTTTTCTTTATGATTTTTGTGCCTTATTTTTGACATTTCATCAACGCTGATGGAATTATTCGCTTAAAGAAATAAATGGTAAGCTTAAACGAGTTGTTGTTTCCGACTATTGGGTTGGTGATATAAAAACACCAATTCGCTAATTATTGAAACAAAAAAGGTGTCCTCGGGTCCTATTGTAGAGCTAGCAACCCTGCAGTAGATACTGACTAAGCGATTTTACCATTTTCGCTCCTAGTAGCCGAGGACACATTTTATATAGGAAAAATTTGCTCTATTGTCAACTGATTTGTTTGGAGCAACTACACTCAAATTTTTCTTGACATTTCATCAGCACCAAGTATAATGAACAAAAATAGAACTTTAGGTAGTTTTGATGACGAAACAAGAACTTTGGCAATATACTAAAAAGACTTCATTTTGGCTCACATACTGTGCGCTGATGGGACTAAATTTATTTACGATATACTTTTTTAGCGTTGATTTGTACTATGAAATTTTTGACCCCGTATATTGGCGAGATAATTTTACGATGTATCCTTATGTTGAGGTGGAAATCCCGACATCTTTCAATTATAAATTAAAAATGTTGCTATATATCTTGTTCGTGCTTGGAATAAATATATGGGGAAACTATCGTCTTTACAAAAAGAAAAAAGGCGTGTTGTGGATTTTGGCTTTCTTAGTTTACATTGCTCTAGGAAGCTTTATTTATATTGATATTTTAGGATGGGGCGCGTGGTGCCCTGGATATGATTTTCCTTAATTTTTAGGCATATTCCAATGACAAAACAAGAACTTTGGCAATGTACGAAAAAGACTTCATTTTGGCTCACATACTGTGCGCTGATGGGGGTGTTTAGTATTGTTCTTTTTTATGTGATACAAGAACAATATTATATTTTAACTGACTATTCTTTTTGGCGGTATAATTTTACTGTATTTTCTCCTTTTAAAACTCCCAAACAACCTGTACTGAAAGAATATTTAGATGTGATATTTTATTTATTTCTAATTTCAATTCCTTGTATATATAACTACTATCTAATTTTTAAGAGAAAAAATAAAAAAAATGGTATGATTGTTCTTTTATTGGCATTAGTACTCTCGTTTATATATGGATTTTTTAGGTGTAAATTTATTACTTATTGCGGATAAAATTAAGATTTAAACTAAGGAGTGTTAAAGAAATAATGATAAAAACAGTCTTAAAGGGATTATGGACAACAATAAAGGTTTTTTGGGTTTGTACACAAGGCTAAAAATATGAGGAAAATACTCTCAATGATTACTTCAGAATTAAAACTGATATTTATTCCGACAATACAGTTTTTACTAGGCAGTTGGTTAGTTATTGTGCTTATTATGACATTATGCGATAAAATCTTCCAACCGCAATGGAGTATTTGTATTTTCCTCATACTCTGGGTTTTATGCCTATTCTCCTTTTTAGGAACATTCTGGCACTACCAAAAACATAAACTCACCCGCCGATTAGCTTGCTGCCTCGCGTTCAGTATCACAAATATGCTTATGCTATATGTAATTGAAAGATACTGTATTGACGTTAATTCATTCTAAAACGATAAGTAATTACTCTGTAAAGATTTGTTTATATGCTCTATGGTATATTATTGTCACTTTTCTTGCAGTAAATATTTACCAAGCAGGACTTGATACAAATACACAAGGAGGACGTTGTATGCCCGACGACTGGCAAATTGGGATGATGTATCAATGGGGATGGGATAATCAACCTTGTGTCTATACAGAAGAGTTTTTGAACTGCAAAAGAAGTTGACAATTATATCAAAAACGATAAACTACCAATAGAAAAGACTAGAATAGATTTCTTGCACCTGTTTCTGATTTTTTACTTAATTACGATAATATAAACAACTTAAAACGAGAAACTAGTGAAAGTTTTTTTATTATAAAGCAAATTATGAAACTGCAGGAAGAAGTGCAAAATCGAAATCGGAAAAAGAAATAATGTTAAAGTTACTCTTAAAAGGTTGTTGGTTTTCAATAAAGATTTGTGGTTTTTATTTCTTCCCTCTAGCTTTATTTAGCTTTCTTGTGGGGGTATACGATGTTGGATTCAGCTCAACTTGGAGAGAGTATCTTTTTCTTGTTGATTGGTGGAGTTGCTATGCATCCCTCATTATGATGTGGATATCTTATGAGGATAGCAACCATCCAATCATCTATAAAAATTGGGCAATCATCTTATTTTATGCTTTTTTCTTTATGATTTTTATCCTTTAAGATTTGACATTTCATCAACGCTGATGGAATTATTCGCTTAGAGAAATAAATGGTAAGCTTAAACGAGTTGTTAACTCAGATTATTGGGTTGGTAATGCAAAAACGCCTATCCGTGAACTATTGAAATAAAACAAGGTGTCTTCGGATCCTATTAGCCGCATCCAAGCGTGCTAATAGATACTAACTGAGCGATTTCGATTTCATTCCCAGTAGCCAAGGACACCTTTTATATAGGAAAAATTTGCTCTATTGTCAACTGATTTGTTTGAAGCAATTACACTCTAATTTTTCTTGACATTTCATCAGCGCTCAGTATGATGAACAAAAATAGAACTCCAAAAGGCATATTCCAATGACGAAACAAGAACTTTGGCAATATACTAAAAAGACTTTATTTTGGCTCACATATTGCGCGTTGGTTATTTGAAAGAAATCTATGATTATCACAAAAAGAAAGGGAAAATGCCTTACAATGTTATGATAGATGATATGAGAAAAAACTTGAAAAATAATCGTCACGGAAGTAATCTTGGAGCAAAAAATCGAATAAATCTTGCTATGAATTACTTGATAATTACCGTACAAGGAATATGAAAAATGAAAACATTAAATAATATTTATAGACTGGTTCTTATTTTGATTATCTTAGCCATATTCGGTACACCACTTTTTTTAACATTAAGTCGCGAATATGAAGAGTGGAAAATTGTTCATAACTGCTTAAAAAACGGACATACAGAAGAATATTGTAAAAAATCTTTAGAAGAACTTTTACCAAGTTAAAATATAACCTTACGGAAAAAGAAATAATGTTAAAATTAGTTTTAAGTGGATTGTGGACCTCAATAAAGATTTTCGGATATTATTTTTTACCCATAATACTGTATGGATCTCTTTGGGGCGCATACGAAGTAGGTTTCAATACAATTTGGAAAGAATGTCTTTATTTCGCTGGTTGGTGGAGCTCCTATGCTTCTCTCGTTATGATGTGGTTATCCTATAAAGAGACTAAACATCCTATTTTCTATAAGACTTGGGCAATTCTATTGTTTTATACCTATCTTTTTGTCCTCTTATTAATTTCTACAAACATTCCTTAATATTTTATCAACGCTGATGGAATTATTCGCTTAATTTTCATACTTCAACGCCTACATTTCCGTTGGTATAAAACGTTCCCCCAACACAAATTCAATAATTATTAAAACAAAAACATTTTCATCCCATTTCTGTCTCACTGTATCTCATCAAAATGAAAAGACAACAAAGTCACTAAACCACAACCAACTACAAAATACTGAAAAAAACAAAAAAATTCCACTTCCCCCAAAAAATTAACAAATAATTTTAAGATTGGCACATTTCACCACCCGCATAAAAAAATACCCCCAGAGCAATTACTTACCGTGGAGCTTTCCGATACCTCTAAAGCAAAAAAACGATCGTTTAAATTATGCAAGTACTATCAATTTTCTTTACTGTAGAATCAAAAGGTTAAGAAAGAGTAACTATGCTTAAAAAAAACGATCGTTTTTTTTAAGCAATTAGTTGAAAGATAACTAAATGAAGGACATACTCTCCACATCATCACGCAGCACAAATTTCCCTCACATAACCTTATTGCAAGCTTTTGCTGTAATATGTGTCATCTTCGGACACATCTTTGCCCCTTTTGTAGTTGAATGGCATTACTTCTCTCTAGAAAACCCAACCTCTTATATCAGAGAAATTCACCGTTTTATTTATTCATTCCATATGCCTCTCTTCTTTTTCCTTTCCGGATATCTATATGCCGCAAAAAATAAATTAAACTGGATACAATATAACACCAAACGCTTCAAACGTTTAATGTTACCTTTTTTCACTATCGGTTTCATCCTCATTACAATTGCAAAATATTATATGCGCCCCGTCCAAATCAATTTATTAGTCTTAATAAAAACATTTTTTACTTTTCAAGATATTGCTCATTTATGGTTTTTACCAACCCTATTCATTGCTTCACTCGTCTACACCGCCATAATGTCAACTCCGCTAAAAAAGCATTTATTTATTACCCTCCTCATAACATTCCTATGCTGGCAATACAGAAATTCTGTAGAACATTGGCTGTTAGGACTAGCTCTTAAATACATAATCTATATACATCTAGGATACATTTTTGCAGAAAAAAACATAATCCTTTCCCTCAAAGCCATCATATTAGGCTTTATAATAAACAAACTTCTAAATGATCTTTCATTACAAATAAGATTTTTATACACGCCCGCCTATTTATCAATTCTATTCTATACAGGAGCTTGTTTGATAACCCAAAAATCCCCCCAATTAATTTCTTACACCCCCATACATTTTATCTCTGCTAATATGCTTATAATTTATATTTTATCTGATCCGATATTGATATCAATATTGCACATCATCTATGACTATAATCTATCATATTTAAGTATTCTACTAATTTTAACTTTCGGCACATTCGCAATTACTACAGTCCTCATAAAAACCTATATTGTTGCAAAAAATAAACTCTTCACACAACAGAGGATGGAATGGAAATGGGATTAAGGTTGTTTCTCTCATCACACAAGCCTTCTGGCGCCCATCTTTCGCTGATAGTCAACCCCACATACGTGAGTACAAATCCTCACACTCTCCATTTCAGTTACAAAAAAAGCACCTATAATGGGTGCTTTGTAACTGGCGGACAGAGTGGGATTCGAACCCACGGTACCCTTTGGGGGTACACACGATTTCCAATCGTGCACCTTCGGCCTCTCGGTCATCTGTCCATCGCAACGCAAATTATAACCTTTTTTTATGTTTGGCAAGTATTATTTTTCACTTTATCAAAAATTATTCGCGACTATCACGCCCCAGATTTACACTAATTGGAACATATTTTTCACTCTTAGATGCTCTTTCTTGCCCTGCTTGCTGCTCATCAAGCAATTTCTGTTTACGATCTTCAATATTCTTCTTTTGCTCATCATTATACGCCTTACGCTCTTCCTCCAAACGTCCCGCGTGAAATTCTTTAGCTTTTTCAAAAATAATTTCATCTTTTTCTTCCGGTTTCTTAAACAACGCACCTTTAACCTTTAGAAAAGCTTTAACTAACTGATCAGTACTAATACTATTTTTTGTCAAATCTACCCATCCAGTAAAATGTCCATTGCTTAAAAATTCTGAAAAATCAATATAAAAATGCTTTGCTTTCTTTTTCTTCTTTGGTGCTAGAATTTTCTTTAGTTCATCCGCACTAGGGATACGCCCTAAAGCTTGCGCAATCTGTTCTGGTGTAATAATGCACTCACTCAAATCAAGCTCCATAATATTCACACCTGTAAAATCCATCCCCGTAAAATCAACACCTTTAAGATTAACCTGCCGCAAATCTATACGTTTTAAATCTAACAAAGATAAGTTAATGCGCTGCAGATTTAACTTATGTGGATAATACACTGCCAAATACTCAACTAATGCCTGTAATTCCTCAATTGCGAGTTCATCCATCCGAATATCAATTAAGATAGCATCTTCAATATCCGCATCCCGTAGAATAACACCTTCCATATTTGCACCAGTAAAGTTTGTTCCCTTTAACTTTGCCCCTGCAAATATAGAATCACTCAAATCAGCCCCTGATAAATCAGCTCCAGATAAATCAGCTCCAGTAAAATCAACTCCTGACAAATGCGCATCTTTAAAATTTGCATCTTGTAAATTTGCCCCAGAAAAATCTGCATTAGTTAGCTCTTGCCCTGAAAAATCTGTTCCAACTAAATTTTGCCCAACGTGATATTCCCCTGTCGCCGAACGTCGCTGATGACTGTGTGTTTCATCATAACGGCTAATTTCACCAGCAATCGCTTTCCACGAATGACTAAATTCATAAAGTTTACTTTCAATTTCTCCATCAATCGTTTCACCAGCCAGCTGAGCCGTAAGCTCTTTCTCCATCATTTCGCGTACACGACCTAGCTCAGCATAATACGAACGAAGTTTCTCTAAACGCTCAGAAGGTGGATTTTCCGGTAAACTATCACCTATATTTGCAACAGGTGCAAACGAAACTGCCACAACATCATCATCTGACTGGCGTGAAACCGAGCTGATATATTCGTCTGTTGAAGTATCCATAAAGCCTCTTTTCAAAAATCTGCTTTATCATACATCATTTTTTTCAAAAACTCAAGCCTCTATTAAATAGTCTGGATGTTTTTTATACAAATACCAGCACAACAGCACTGCCGGCACAGCAAGTAATGTGCTGATAACAAAAAATGTTGACCAAGATGTCATTTCCAAAACTTTACCAGATGTGGAAGCAAAAACATCTCTTGCAAACCCTGGAAGAGAAGAAAGTAACGCATATTGTGTTGCTGTATACCCTTTATTACATAAAATCGACATAAAAGCAATAATAGCTGTTGTTGCCATACCAGAAGAAAGATTTTCCAACGAAATTGTAAACATTAAATACCATACATTATGCCCAATATAATATAACGGAATATAAAGCGCCGTCGTCATTCCTTGTACTACAGCAAACAATAATAATCCTTTTAATAAGCCAATGCGGTTAATAATATATCCTCCTAAAACTCCTCCCACAATAGTCGCCACCATTCCATAAAGCTTCGAAATATAGGCAATTTCAACTTTAGAAAATCCTAAATCTGCATAAAAAGGATACGCCATCGGACCAAAATACGCATCACTCAACCGATAGCAAAAAACAATTAGTAAAGCCACCCCCCAATATTTTTTTTTCATAAATGCTTTAAAAGGCTCCACTAACGCATATTGCCATAAATTTCCTTTTTCTTTTCGATTCGGACGATAACTAATAGGCTCCTTCGCAAGCAAAACCGCAACAACTCCTAAAAGCAAACAAAGAGCAATCAAAAAATAAACCACATTCCACGAAACAACCGCTGCCAAACCAATTGCCCCAGCACTTGAAAGCACATTACCAACACGATAACCCAACACATAAATCGTTGCTCCATCAACCTCCTGCTCAGTATTATTTGAAAAAAGCTCTACCCTAAACGCATCAAGCACAATATCTTGTGTCGCAGAAAAAAAACTGATAAATAACGCCGCCACTGCCATATAAAAAATATGATGTGTCGGAGTTAAACTAGAAAGAGCCAAAATACTGCAAAACAGCCCCATCTGCGCAAATAGAGCCCAACTACGACGCTTACCTAATCGCCCCAAACCAGGCAACCGCATCGTTTCCACCACCGGAGCCCACAACCACTTAAATGAATATGGTAAACGCAAAAGAGAAAATGCTCCAATTGTGCGGTAAGCGATACTATAATCTTTAAGCCAGAGCGATAGTGTACCAAAAACCAACGCTAATGGTAACCCGCTGGAAAAACCAAACACTAACGTCACAAACATTTCTTTGTTAAAAAGAGCCCTAAACTTCTTCGTCATTCAAGTTCACTTTCTTTTCAACAATATACAAAGGACGATTTTTAACTTCTACAAAAATTCTCCCTATATATTCTCCCAAAATTCCTAATATAATCATCTGAATCCCCCCCAACAGCAGGATAAACACTAACAGAGAAGCATATCCTGGAACATCCGTTCCACGCACAATTGTCCGAATGATGATATAAAGAGCATAAAACATTCCTGTTACCGAAAGTATTGACCCCAAATATGTCCAAATTCGTAAAGGAAAAGTTGTTGATGCCGTGATACCGTCCAACGCAAAATTCCATAACTTCCAATAATTCCATTTACTTTCACCCGCACACCGTTTTTGGCGTGTATATTTAATGCCGCAAGATTTAAACCCTGTCCATCCAAACACACCTTTCATAAAAACATTACGCTCTTTTAAGCTTAAAATCGCATTGATAACTTTACGATCAATCAATCGATAATCTCCAGCATTATAAGGAATAGGCGACTTTGTCATCAAATTGTAGGTTTTATAAAACAGCTTTGCCGTCCACCGTTTCAAAAAAGTATCACTACTACGGTCATTACGGATACCATAAACCATATCATATCCTTCCCGCCACTTTTTAACAAATTCAGCAATCAGTACTGGAGGATCTTGCAAATCTACATCAATCGGAATAGCCGCACGACCTCGACAAAACTTCAATCCCGCCATCAGACCGTATTCTTTACCAAAATTACGTGAAAATTTAATAATTTTAATACGTTCATCTTTACGTGCACGCTCCTCTAACAATACAAATGTTGCATCCGTCGAACCGTCATCAATACAAATAATCTCATAACTATACCCCTGAAGACACGCCAATTCTTGCTCCATTGTTTCAAAAAAAGCTTCTAAACTTTCCTCTTCATTATACATTGAAACAATGACAGATAAATCCGGTTGTTGTTTATCTTGGTTAATAAGCTTTTTCATCCATTTTCTCCGTTATTGGCGGGTTAGTTACTAACTACTAGTATAAGTTTATCTTTTTTTATGATAAAACACAATTTATTTGCCCTTTATTAACAGATTTAATATTAAAATCACTTATCTGTAATTTTTCGGAGAAATTTGAATATGTCTTTTATCAAATCTATCGCAACTTTCGGTGGTTTTACAATGATAAGCCGTCTAACCGGTTTTCTCCGAGATATGATAATTGCTAATTTTCTAGGTGCTGGCACTGTTTCAGATGCCTTCCTCGTTTCATTCAAACTACCTAATTTATTTCGTAGTCTTTTTGCCGAAGGCGCTTTCTCTTCCGCATTTGTACCATTATTCTCATCCAATCTCATTACTTCTGGAAGAGATAAATCTATCGAATTTGCCGCCAAAGCCATATCGTTGTTAACTTTTTTCCTCATTCTTTTTGTCATCATCTTTGAACTCGGAATGCCATATGTTGTCAAGTTTTTAGCACCTGGATTTTCCGGTAATACAGCCAAAGTTTCCTTAACCATTGAACTCTGTCGCATCACTTTCCCTTTTCTGTTATTCATTTCAATTGTTTCATTTCAAGCTGGAATATTAAACTCTTTTGACCGCTTTGCCGCTCCAGCAGCCGCTCCGATTATCCTTAATATCGGAATTATTATTGCCGGCTTACTGTCTGTCGTTTTTTTAGATATGCCCGTATATGGAATGGCTTGGGGAATTACCATTTCCGGCATCATTGAGGTTATATGGCTAAAATATTTCTTAAATAAAGAACATATCAAAATCAAACCTAACTTGCAAATTCGCCAATTAATACAAGATTCAGAAATTCGTACATTATTTAAACGCATTGCTCCTGGAGTTGTCGGCGCTGGAATTTACCAAATCAATATGGTTGTTGATACCATCCTTGTTTCTTTAGTCGCAAGTGGCGCTGTCAGTTGGTTATATTATGCAAATCGCCTACAACAACTACCTCTAGGTGTTATCGGAGCAGCTATAAGCGTCGCGCTCTTACCTCTACTTTCACGCAAACTTAAAGCCAAAGAGACCTCTGAAGCAGTAGAAATCCAAGATAAAGCCGTCATTTATGGACTAATGATGTCTCTCCCTGCTGCAATAATGTTTATTTGCCTCGCCGATTCGCTAGTAGAATTACTATTTGAACACGGTAAATTCACCGCAGCAGATACTAAAAAAACTGCCCTTGCTCTTCAGGCATATGCCATTGGTCTTCCTTGTTATGTGATGGTTAAAGCACTAATGCCAAACTTTTTTGCTCGTGGTGATACCCAAACACCGGTCAAATACAGCATCGTTGTATTTATCACTAATCTGAGTATGAATCTCCTATTGATGAAACCTTTTGGACACATCGGAATAGCCACGGCCACCTCTATTGCCGCATTTGTTTCCTTATATCAATATATTAACGGACTTAAAAAACGCGGTTACTGGTTTTTTTCAAACGAATTAAAGAAAAAAACATTAAATATTGCACTCTGCTCAATATTTATGGGAATATGTATACATACGACTAAACTCGGCTTAAATTATATCCTCCCATCTTCAAACATCCTATATCTGTTTATAAAATTAACCATTATTGGCATAATAGGACTTGCAACTTTTTTAATCGCAGCTAAAATAAAGGGTATCTTAGACATCACGGCAATTATCCAAAATCTGCTGTTACGGAGAAAAAAGATATGAGAAAAAACACTTTGACCGAACTAAAAAAAATAATAAAACCTGGTCTTAATAAGTGCACACGTATCCCCGCACTATGCCGCAATTTGACTAGCACATTCTTTCAGCACATAAAAGCCCCTACCACAAAAATAAAATACAAAAAAAAACTAAAAGAACTCATAACCCTAATAACAAAACGTTGGCGTTTTGCTAGCTTACTCATCATTGCTTTTTTCACCATTTACTATGGCTTAGGAGCCGCTGTTAGCTCAAAAATAAACAATCCATTGGAAATAAACATCAAGCTCCCTCAAAAAACCACAAAATATCTCACCCCAACAATGGCGTATGTTTTAAAAACACAAGTGGATGATTCAGCTTGGGTACCAGCTCTTCCTGCTATTTTCCCCGCAACAATATTAGACAACCTCCCCAACTTTCAACTAGGCGTTAAAGATAGCATTCTCTACCTAACCAAACGGCTTGCAGCCTTATATAAAAATGACAAATTAAAAGAAGCTGGAGAATTACTTGACTACCCATCTGATATATGGCTTTTCTCCCAAACGGAGGAAAATAAATTTGCCCCCGGCTCTGCCAAACAATACCGAAAAGCTTTAGCCAAAATTGCTGAATTTACCCCATCACAAAACAATATAATAACACAACAGCAAGAACTAAGCTATATCTTAACTAGCATATCACACCTTATAAAACGTCAAATTACTAAACTAGAAAAACAGATACAAGAACATAATTCTGAAATACTAGATTTTAAAGCTGATGACAGATTTTACTATGCACAAGGAACCTCTTTTACAATATACCACATATTATCAGCAACTGCTAAAGATTACCAAACAGTCATTGTTGAAAAAAACCAATATGAAAACATCACCAGTGCATTAAAATACCTCAAAGATGCCGTACAGCTTTCTCCTCTTACCATTCAAAACGGTGCTCTTGCAGACAGCTACACAGCTAATCATTTACTTTATATAGCATATTATCTCGCACAAGCACAAAACCAAATTAACCAAATATCTTGCGCCATAAAATAAGGAAAAACTTATGATTATTGAAGAAAAAAACATCACCACAACTGAAACTCTCCTCTTTTTCACAACGCCCCAACCAATTCGTGGCACTTTTTATCACACCCCCAACGCCTCAACCAATTTGCAAATGATGCAAAACATCGCAAATACCAATCTAGCAAAAACTATATTACTAACAACAGACTTTTTATATATTGAAAGCACTTCTGAGGAAACTTTAGAAGACTTAAGCGCTATCGCACTAGCCGAAATTGATGATTTTGTTTCAGAAAATCTACCCATTCAATCAGCACCAGAACAAAACTTACCTGAAAAAATATGCCTTATTTTAAAAATCATTATAGCCCCATTTCTGCAAAAAGATGGCGGAGATATCGAATTTATAAAAGAAGAAAATGGTACTGTCTATGTCCATTTTCTTGGCAAATGTCACGGCTGCCCATATGCTGAAAAAACCCTAAAAAACCGTGTAGAAAAAAACCTTATACGTTATCTGCCGGAAATACGTGAGGCAACACTTATATGATAAAAAGACTCACTTTTATTCTAACCGCCGTGCTTTGCACAGTTTCTTCCTGTTTAGCCGAAATAAAAATCAGAGAAGCAGGAGGAATTTTATATATTGAAAATGCTACTGTTAAAGAAACTGAAGACCTTTTCTCCAAACACGGATACACCAGATTTCTCTCCCTAAATGATGGAGCCTATCCTGCCATCTTCCTTAAAACACTACCTTCTGATTTCCAGTCAATTAAATCACAAAAATATCGTAATGAATTATTTATTCGTATTCTTACCCCATTAGCCCTAAAAATTAACGAAGAAATAGCAAACGAACGCAACACACTCCTCCGTATAGAACGTCATTTTAAAGAAAATAATACTATATCAAAAGAAGAACAAAACAAACTAGAAGAACTTGCTCTTAAATATGACTACTTTACCCGTCAAACCGAAATAAATCGAATAGAGTTGCAAATAGATAATCTTAAATTACGCATCAACAGTGTTCCCCCGTCCATCCTTATCGCTGTTGCAGCAATGGAAAGCAACTGGGGTTTTTCCCGCGTTGCTAATAAGGCAAATTCTTTATACAAAGAAAAGGTTTGGTACACCAACGAAGGGCTAGAACCGCTGGAAAACAAAGACGATGGTTATCGTTTTAAAATATTTAACAGTTTAATTGAAAGTATGCGTAGTTTTGCTCTAACATTTAACTCCAATATCAATTATGAAACCGTTTGGAATGCACGTGCCAACCTGCTTAAACGAAGAAATTTCACCATCGGAGAAAGTATAGCCTACTCTCTCTCTACAGCCTCAAACCTACCCAACTTTGTCGGTATACTAGACTATACAACTGCTTTTTATGACTTTCTAGCCTTAGATATGGGACATTTAAAGAAAGGATTACAAAAATGACACCAAAAATTATCCCCGTTTTCTGTAACGAAAAAAATATGGCAAACTATGCTTATATCATAACAGATGAAAAAAGCCAACTAACTATAATTATTGATGCCGCAGAAACCCAACCAATTCTAAACAAATTAAATGAGCTCAATCTATCTCCTTCATATATCCTTACCACACACCATCACTTTGATCACGTTGAGGCAAACGAAGCACTCAAACAAAAATACGATTTAAAAATTATAGCCCCTGAAAAAGAATTTGACAAGGTTCCCGCTGCTGATATCGCTGCCATAGATAACAGCATCATCAAAATTGGCACATTTGAAATAACGCCACTAGCCGCCCCTGGACATACTAATGGACATCTTATCTATCACTTTGCTAAAGAAAAATTACTATTTACAGGCGATGTATTATTTAATTGCTGTATTGGTGGCTTATTTGAGGGAACTCCCGCACAAATGTTTGATAGTTTACAAAAAATAAAAGCTCTACCAGACAACACTCTTATCTTTCCCGGACACGAATACACAAGATCCTGCTTACCTCCGCAAGCAATATCATCCACCGCTTTTCAATCATACATTGAAAAAATGTTATTAAGAGAAACAGGTCACATCGCCCCAGCAACACTAGCAGAAGAAAAACAATTTAACCCTTACCTTCAAGCCCAAACATTAGCAGAATTTATAGGACAATAAAAATGTTTTTAAGTTTGAATAAAAAATTCTTTTTTACCATTCTGGCTTTCTTCTTACTTAGTGCCGGTATATTTCTCATCATTTTTGATGGAACTATCGGCAAAAAAATCCGTAGCGAACACAGTAACATCATTTCAAGAAATCAATATGTTATTGAGCTACTAAATGAAAATCTCGCACTACGCAAAAAGATAAGTCAATTGCACCCAGAGGAAACAAAACAAATCACAGCAAGTTTAACCCAAAAACAACAAGAATTAAGTACGGAACGCAAATTAAATGAGGAATTAAATCAAAATTATAATGAAAACTATGCAACACTATCAGAAAGTCTAAAAATCATTAGTTTTGGTGCTGCCCTAACACTCATCTCCTTAATCATTTTTTGGTTCCTGCTACGCCGTTGGGTACTCACTCCAATTGATAAACTAACCGAGCTTTCAGCTAATGTTGCAAGGGGTAATTTCAGCAATCGTTTAAAATCACAACGAAGCAGGTACACCGACGAATTTGACAGCCTGACAAACACTATAAACTTTATGTTAGATAATATTGAGAATAACATTAACCAAATCAAAGAAAAAGAAATCTTTCTTCAAAACCTAATTGATACTCTTCCTGATGCAATTCGTGTCATTGATGAAAACTACAATATTGTTTTATACAACAAAGCATATGCCGAACATATACGTAATAAATATTTCCACAAATCCACCAAATGTTATGAATCATATAATAAAGAAGCATCTTGTCCTTGTAGCTCTACACAATATATATGCCCTCTACAAGAATTAAAAAAATCATCCCAAACCAAAACAAATATCAAACCAATACACAGTGTCAACGAGCGCCCTCTATCTATCAATGCCGCTCGTATTAACATCAATGGAGCTTCCGGTATTGTTGAATCCATCCGTGATTTAAGCGAAAATATAACTTATTCTCACCAACAAAAAATTTCATCTCTGGGTTTTCTTGCCACGTCACTTGCACACGAAATGAAAAATAACCTTGGCGCAATTAACATTATTTTAGAAGGATTACTACAAAAATATTATTCACAAAATATTGAAAATAATAATGAAAAAAAATATCTGGAAATGATTTCAACACAAATAAAAGAATGTATTAAAGTTCCTGAACGATTACTAAAACTTTCGCGAAATGCTGAACAAAACACTGTATCATTTAACATCACTGCAAATATTAACGATACCCTCTCTCTACTTGATTATGAAATCAAAAGTAATGGCATAAATCTCATAAGAGCTTTTTCAAATACTAAAGAAAAAATTATTGGCAATGAAACCGACTTTAAAATGATTATATTAAACCTTGTGCAAAACGCCATCAATGCAATGCCTAATGGTGGCACATTAGAAATCAAGACCAACACTAATAAAGAAAATATCTTAATTGAAATTAAAGACACAGGCATCGGCATTTCTGAAACAGCACTCAAACACATCTTTGAGCCATTTTATTCCACAAATACTGGTAACAACAAAAAAGGAACCGGTTTAGGCTTAGCAATTGTTAAAGACCTCATCTTAAAATTTAATGGAACCATCTCCGTAAATAGCAAAGAAAACATCGGAACTTGCTTCCAAATCGCTTTTCCTCGTCAAAAAACTCAAAAAATGCTTGTAAAATAAGATT
>JAMPED010000001.1:184782-213317 GCA_023665325.1 Acetobacter sp. | reverse complement strand
AAAAACTCAAAAAATGCTTGTAAAATAAGATTTTGCAGTATATATAGCAAAAAAAAGAATTGATAAGGAACCTTAAATGAGTAAAGAAGAACTGTTAGAATTTACTGGAGATGTTATAGAAAAACTCCCAAATGCAATGTTTAGAGTTAAGCTCGAAAACGGTGTGGAGATATTAGCGCATACAGCCGGAAAAATGCGTAAATTTCGCATCCGCGTAATGGTTGGTGATAAAGTCGATATTGAAATGACCCCATACGATCTTACTAAAGGGCGCATTACTTTCCGCCATAAAGACTAATTCAAAACAGATACAGCTATAAAAGCTGTATCTGTTTTTTCATACCGCTAATTCACCACTTTAACAGATTTGACATCAAGTGTCACATCATTTGTATCTCTAACAACTTTTCCTTTAAGGATAACTTTATCTTGTGGCGAAACAATTTGCCCTTTCCAATCTTTTTTACCAATTTCTGCAACAATATTATCTGAACCATCCGTAAAATTGTATTCACCCTTACCAACACGATCAGTGATATGTCCTATGACTGTAACGTGTGTATCATCAGGCAAAGTCAAAATACGTGCTACACTAACCGGTGTTGCTTCCACAGCCATAAAACCACCTTTATGCTGTTGTTTGTGCCTAAGTTTATCTTCCACTTTACAAACTTCACAGCCATCACAACCACAATTATGCTTCGCAGAAACAGCACCAGTAAACATTGTTGCCGCCATTAAAAAAAATAAAAACTTTTTCATCTTTTCCTCCTGTTAAATAACAAGAGAAATATATACCAAGCCCAAAACCTGTTCAACCTAGACTTATTTCGTATCCGAATATATCACTTTATCACCAATATGTATATTTTTAGCATCTGCAATCCCACCCTTTGCCTCTAACACATAACAAAATCTTGCATTACTTCGAATAAGCTCCAAAGACATCGGTTTAGTATTTTTACGAATATCTACCACCATCATCCCACAGCTAATAAAAAACATATCTAATGGAATATACGTATTCTTCATCCACATACTCAGCTCACGATCTTGAAACGAGCGAAAATCAAACAGCATTCCACCATCTTCAGGCAACTCTCGCACAAACATCAATCCACGCTGTAATTCATCCACTGTTTTGGCTATCGGTACATTAAAAATTGCCTTATCACTAATATTAACTTCTGCAGCCTGAACCGAAAAGCTATTTAAAAACAATAAAAAAATCCACAAATAACGCATCAATAACTCCTCAAAATTTACTATATATTAGACTTTTTGCCTGTAAATTGTCAAGAAATGAAACGTATAAAAGAGATATATAATGCCGCATTTTTTCCACCTCAGCAAAAACGAAATATCCTGCTGGCTTTGGACATTCAGCGCATTATGCCTATGCTTTAGCCCTTTACTATTTCATTTCACGTGGGGAAACCACGATTGGTTACCCCTTATTTATGACTCTAACCTAAAATCCGGACTGATTGAAGGAAGATTTAGCCAATATATTTTATCAAATCTATTCCTTGCTGGAAAAATCCTCCCTATTTTGAATATAACTTTGGGTTTCTTGCTATACACATTAGCACTAATTTTACTCTGCACACATTTTTTCAAATTTACCCCCACCGATTTGGAGGATAAACTATTCCTCATTACTATCGCAACTCTTCCATTCATCAATGAAATCCTATATTTCCACTTCATCACTTTTAGTTTACTCAGTTGGAGTTTATTCATAACTTTCTCCCTCATTGCCGCAAAAAACACCCAAACTAATCACTATCTTGCACACATTCTCTTAAGCGCATTTTTATTATTCATAGCAGCAGGAGGCTATCCGGCATCAATAACAATGTATGCTGTTGCCGCTTGTTTATATGCAGCCAACGCACTCACCACGACCTCACACATTAAAGATTTAATTCGTAAACTTTCCCCCTTTGTCATCAGCTTTATCCTTGCTTTGCTACCACTTCCTTGTATATATAATTGGCTAAAAACACAAAACTTAATGATTTCACTCTATAACAGCCAAACAGAAACAACCCTCAACCTATTTTTCAAGATTCCTGAAACACTAACATCATCTCTACAAAGTTTATTACAAACACAACCATTTTTCCCTTTAAGTTTTAAAATGCTAACCACTCTTATAATCTTCAGTTTTTGCGGATTATTAGCTATAAATTACCGTAAAAAAAGAAAATTATTTCTTTTCATAATTCTAATACCAACACTTCTACTTACACTAAAACTTCCTCTATGGCTTTCTTACCAAGAAGCAAACAACTATTTTACCATCAATGATCCAACCGCATTTATGGTTCGTGGAGATTTTTATAGCCTCCCAACCTTATTACTCTTTTGCCTATTCTATATCAAAAAACATACCACAATATGGATACGTAACATATTTTTGTTGATAACAGGCACTCTACTTTGGCTTAATATAACACTCAATTTATCATATTCAAAAACGCTTATCCTCGGTTTCAAAGCTGAAGATTTACTACAGCAACGCATCACCGATAGAATACAAAGTCATCCCAATTATACCCCAAACACCATATACAACATCATCCAAGCTGGTGAGATTTCTTTACGTCCCAGATATTACACAACTTCACCAACAGAAAAATATGGATATTACACCTTAAAAACTCCATTTGGACGTTATTGGACTGCTAGTGAACACTATAACTTTTACGCATCACAAGACTTTGCCGCCAATCAAGTTCCAATCAATTTAAATGAGATTACCTCCGAACTCATTACTTTCATAACAAATCCGCAAACCTTATGGCCATCCACAAGTGCCATTTATTTAGACAACAAATATTGCATTTTTTCTCTAACTCCAGAAGGAAAAAATATACTAAGTCAACAATTAACAACCTTAAATGAGCAAAACTAATGAAAAAACTACTGCAAAAATTATCTCTGTATCCTTCTCAAACTGACCTTTCCGCCCTATACATAAGTTTTTTAATTATCAACTTTGCTTTTTTATATCACAGTCTCACTTTTATGTGGGGTAATCACGATGTTGCTTTTGTCAAAACTGAATTATTGCTGTCATCAGGATTATTTGAAGGACGTTTTACTCAATTTATTCCTTACCGTCTACTAACTAACGGACAGATTCTACCTATATTGAATAATCTTATCGGCTTTACATTTTTAACTATCGCTCTTTGGATTCTTGCTAAATATTGGCAAATTCCAACAAATCGCCTTAATTACATTCTCTTTATCACTTTTTTCGCCACTGAGCCTTATACACTTTCTTGGATGTATTTTTCATTTATCACCATCAGCTGTCTTTTGTGGACATTACTTGCCATTCTTGGTCTTTATCTCTCTGAGCTAACATCCAAATTATCTCACAAAAAAGCACTTTCCTTTATTGCTATTTTATGTTTTTACACCACGCTCGGCGGCTATCCCCCTATTATAAACACATTTTTTGTTTGTCTCAGCGGAAGAATAGTCATATCATATCTTTTTGAAAATAAAACATTATATAACATCTTCCAAACTTACAGATACACCATATTAAACATCCTTGTAGCCGCTCTACTCTTCAAACTAACGCTCAAAATACTACCCACTGATAATGTTTATAATCTTGAAACAACGCCATTAAATGAACTACCTGCAAAATTTATTTCCACAATCCAAATAGCTTTTCGCCAATTTTTCATAACCACCCCATTTATGGAATTAGGTTATAAAACTCTTCTTGCTCTAATGAGCTTTTGCGCCATCATAGGAGCTCTCTTCACAGCCCAAAACTGGAAACACCGCACATTAACTATTGTTTTTATATTTGGAACAATATGGAGTACTGCACTCACCACATTTCTCGTCATTCCTCATACAGAATACGTTTCTCGCATAGATTTTTACGGATTCGCATTTTTATATGCCTTTTTCTTAGCTTTACTATTAAAATATAAAGCAAATATCAGTCACTCTTTAGCTCTAATATTTATGTTTTTCCTCATCCCGTTAAACATCATCAATGATTACCGTGCTCAAAAAGTATGGAAACAAGGTTTTGATGCCGAATTTGCAATTTTAGATCGAATCACCGAAAGGATTGAAAACCACCCTGCCTTTAATCCCAACCATCAATATCGTTTTTATCAGGTTGGTGACATTTCTTTGCGTCCTAACTATTACCAAGGTAAGTATGATATAAACGATGTATTTTTGCTCACTTTACCCTACCTCGCAATGTGGCAAGGAGCAAACCTAATAGAATTTTATTCCCCCCACAACTATATTAACCACAAAACCACGATTTTCCCTTCAGACATCACACCGGAAATATACCACTACTTTATAACAGAAGCCAAGCCCTTCCCCCATCCTTCATCTATTTTTGTTAATGACGACATCATTATTATCATCTATAATCAAGCCGGACTTGATGAATTTCGCGAAAAAATCCGCACCTTATATCCGAAAATATAAATACGTTAATAAAAAAATTACGCTTTCTATGCTATAACATCAGAAATTAACCTGACCAGTGGTAAAGGAAGGCGCCAATGAAAAAACTTGCCGAATTAGCAATTATTGTCCCGTGTTATAATGAAGAAGAGATACTTCCCGACAGTATTAACACACTAAATAAAATCTATAAAAATCTCATAACAGAAAAACTAATCTCACCCGCAAGTAAACTCGTTTTTGTAAACGATGGATCCAAAGATAAAACGTGGCAAATCATTGAAGTAGCAAATAAAAAACACGAACATATCAAAGGAATATGCCTATCTCGTAATTTTGGACATCAAGAAGCCCTACTCGCCGGATTGTATTCCACTAAAGCAGATATTTACATCACTATAGATGCCGATTTACAAGATGATCCTACCGTCATTAAAAATATGATAAAAAAATACTATAATGGTGCCGAAATCGTCTATGGTGTAAGAAATCGACGAGATACAGACAGTTTTTTCAAACGCAATACAGCTCTATGGTTTTATAAAATAATGAAAATATTAGGAGTTGAGCTTGTTTCCAACCACGCAGATTTTCGTCTTCTAAGCCAACGTGCAGTCCAAACTATGGCTGAATTTAAAGAAAAAAATCTATTTTTACGAGCCATTGTTCCCCTTATTGGTTTCAAATCAGCCAATGTTTATTATGACCGTAAAAAACGCGAAGCTGGCACAACCAAATATCCCTTAAAAAAAATGATATTATTCGCCTTAAAAGGTATCTCTAGTTTTTCTGCTGTACCTTTACATATCATCACCCTCTCCGGAGTACTCATTTCCACATTAAGTTTCTTCTTAATGCTTTGGACTGTTATCGCTTATTTCAATGGTTCTACCATTATTGGTTGGACATCACTAATGAGTGCCATTACCTTTTTTAGTGGGATTACCATTCTCTTTATGGGCATTATAGGTGAGTACATTGCCAGTATATTCATTGAAGTTAAAAACCGACCAACCTATATCATAGATAAAACTTTGGATTAAAATGACACAATGTAACCAAGCCATTCCCCCTCTTAACCAAACCACCTTTATTTTTAAAAGCTGGCTATGGCTTGCAGTGTTTTCAACCTTATCCTATCTACCTTTTTTAATAAATTTCCTGTGGGGAAACCACGACTGGGGATGGATGAAAGAATATACCCCGCTCTGGAGTGGCGTATTTGAGGGACGTTTCTCTCAATTCTTTCTCCCAGTTCTCCTATTTGGTGGAAAAATTCTCCCCATACTAACTTTAACATTAAGCCTCGCCATCTTCTCATTCGCTGCTATTTTACTATTCAAACTCTGGGAAATACCTCAAAAAAAATATATTTTTATCCTCCTAGGATTAAATCTTATCACTGCACCATACACTCTTTCGTGGCTATATTTTGCATTTCTCACCTTAAGTTGCCTTTCTTGGACATTATTTATCATCGGCGGATATTGGCTCTTAACCTACAAGCCAACCAAATTAAGCCTACCTATTACCACCATATTATTTACCCTATCCCTCGGTGGTTATCCTCCTGTAGTTAATCTTATTTGCATCTTATTCTTCACTCTTATTCTTAATGATATATGCTTCAAAAAACTAGCATTTAAAACGCTTATTCATAAATATACTCCTCATATTGTTGCCATCATTTTCTCGCTGATATTATTTCTCTTCATTCAATCTGAACTAAAAAAATATCACCTACAATATGACACATATAATACTGTCAGCATCAACCTTAATACTTTAATAGAAAAAATAAACCTGCTCCCCTCCGCAATATATGGACAATTTGTAATAACCACCAGTTTCATCTCTGCTTTTTATAAATATACGTGGCTAATTTTAACCATAACAGCCATCTTCATACTTCTGTTCTACATCCCCAAACGCCTGTCTAACCTCATTTTATTCTTCTGTGCTATCAGTGGGCTAATCCTCTCTTCTCTCATCACTCTTTTCGCCGCTCAAAACAGCGTGTATGTACTTTATGAACCACGAATAGACTTTTTTGGACTCATTTATATTTATATCTATGCTGCCAGCATCTTCTTGCGTGCCTCCACTCATTTCATTCGAAACATTGGTTTTATCTCACTATTTTCTCTCACTTTTTATAATATACATACCATCGCTTATGCATCAAAAGTTTGGCAATTTGGCTTCAAAGCTGAAACAAACCTCACAGAACGAATCCTCCGCCGCATAGAAGAAAATTCCGCCTTTTCACCATTCAAAAACTACACATTTATCCAAGGCGGCACCTTAGATTTCCGTAGCCGTTATTATCTACCTAACACCGGTAGCAAAACAGATTCATATACGTTAACTGCACCATACATCCCGTGGCATCTACCATCAAAAGCTTATAAATTCTATTACCCAAATGATTTTTTTGCCGCTGATTTTGACATTTATTGGCAATACATAGACGTAAACATCTTAAATCTAACCCCCGAGCTAAGACAATATCTTCAAAACACGGTATATCCTTGGCCCCACCATAATGCAATATATATCGATAATAACACCATCATTCTAACTCTCACTCCAGAAGGAAAATGGCGCGCCCAAGAGTGGCTAAAAAACAATAAAATTATCCCCGCAATAAATAAATAACTTGTCATTCAACCAAATATTCCTTATAATATTTAAAAACAAAGGAATAGAAATGAACAATACAGAAGAAAGCAATCTCTCCATCGGTGGTAATGTCTGGAAGATTATTCAAACCGACGAACGGCAAACTGAAATACTTTGTCGCCAATTAGGTATTTCTGTACATTTAGCAAAATTACTGCTCTTACGTGGTCTAAACACAGAAAATAGTTCGCTTTTTCTAAATCCTAAAATTGCAACACTGATGCCCAATCCCTCCATCTTAAAAGATATGGACAAAGCTGCCGAACGCATTGCTAATGCCATTATCAATCACCAAAAAATTGCCATCATCGGGGATTATGATGTTGATGGTGCCACCTCAACTTCTGTTATACGTTTATTTCTAACATATTGTGGCATAGAAACAGCCGTTCATATCCCCGAACGTGAAGAAGGCTATGGTCCAAGTGCTTTAGCTTTTCAAGAATTTACAAATTTTGGCGCTAATTTAGTAATAACAGTTGATTGTGGAACCTCTGCTTTTGAAATATTAGATACTGCTGCCGAAAAATTTGATATTATCGTGCTTGACCATCACGAGGCAGAAACAAGACTTCCTAAAGTTTACGCTGTTGTAAACCCTAAACGCTTAGATCAAAGTAATGAACGACCAGATTTAGGATATATGGCTGCTGTCGGTGTAGTATTTATGACCATCGTTGCGGTTAATCGTATATTACGCCAAAGAGGATTTTACACCAATACCCTACCAGAACCCAACCTAATGAACTGGCTAGATTTGGTAGCCTTAGGCAGTGTTTGCGATGTCGTCCCACTATTAGGATTAAATCGCGCATTTGTAACTCAAGGATTAAAGATAATGGCAAACCGCCAAAATCTCGGTTTAAAAACGCTAATTGATAAAGCTAATATTAACGAAAAACCAGATGCCTATCATTTAGGTTTTGTTTTAGGACCGCGAATTAACGCCTGCGGACGTGTTGGTAAAGCATACATTGGTAGTCGTTTGCTCTGCTCAACAAACCCACTAGAAGCAGAACACCTCGCTGAAGAAATGAACAACTATAATCAAGAACGCAAAGACATTGAATGCTTTGTGTTACAACAGTCTATTGAACAACTGGAAGGAACACCACAGTCTTATCCTATAGCTTTTGTAGCAAGCAAAGGCTGGCATCAAGGTGTTATCGGTATTGTGGCAGGAAAATTGAAAGAACGATATAACCTTCCCGCTTTTGTAATGAGCATTGAAGCAGACGAAGTCAAAGGTTCCGCCCGTTCTATTGATGGTGTAGATTTAGGGGCTCTTATTATTGCAGCTAAAGAAAAAGGCATCATTACTAAAGGCGGAGGACACACAATGGCTGCTGGTTTTTCTTTAACAGAAGAACAAATCCCTGAGTTTCAAAAATTTGCAGGAGAATATGTTACACAAAGCCTAAATAACACAACTCCGCATCCAATCATTAACATTGATATGAGCGTTGCACTTCCCGCTGCCAATTCAAACCTTTGCTCAGAAATAGAACAACTAAAACCTTTTGGAACAGGTAATCCAGAGCCGACATTACTTATTCGCAATGTTTACTTCAAAAGAGCTTGCATCATCGGTGCTGGACACATTAAATGTGAGCTCACATCCTTTACCAAAGAACGCCTACCAGCTATCGCTTTCAAAATTGCAGATACAGAAATGGGTAAAGAAATTTTAAGCAGCCGCCAAGACTGCTATGACGTTGTTGGCAACCTGCGTTTTAACCGCTGGAATAACACCACATCCCTTCAATTTATAATTACAGATATTAAGAGGTCCAATGAAAAAGAAACATATCAAGAAATTGCGTAAAGCTATTGAGGAAAAGCAAAAAAAGCCCAGCTTTTTCGGTTACGTCGTTTCTAAACTCAAAACTTATTTATTTACTGGTATCTTAGTAACCGCCCCTGTTGCTATAACTTTTTATATGGCATATGAGCTGTTTTTATGGACCGACAAGTGGAGTAGAGCTCTCATTCCACCACAGATGAGCGCTCACGAGTTTATCCCCTATATCCCTGGTGTCGGAGTAGCAATGCTTATTTTGGTACTTATCCTAATCGGTATGTTTACAACCGGCTTCATCGGCAAATTTTTCGTTCGCTTAGGTGATTTCATCGTTTCCAAAATGCCACTTGTTTCAAGCATTTATTCTTTGCTTAAACAACTATTTGAAACAATTTTTTCTTCCAAATCTCAATCTTTCAAAGAAGCTGTATTGCTAGAATATCCTCGTAAAGGTTTATGGATTATTGGCTTCCTAGCAGGAGAAACAAGTTCAGAACTCCAAACTAAATTTGCCCCTACACCAATGGTAAGTGTCTTTGTTCCCACTACCCCCAACCCCACATCTGGTTTTTTAATTATGGTTCCTGCGGCTGATATTATTAAACTTGATATGAGTGTAGAAGATGCCTTAAAATATACAGTATCTTGCGGTATTGTTTCTCCGGAAAAAGAAAAAAAGCAGAAGAAACTCAAAAAAACAAATTGACAATCAAAAACAATCAGCGTCTAATGCCTTTTGTAAAGCAATACTAACGCTTTAGTGTGGATTTAACCTTACTTGTCCGACACCTGATAGGACTAAAACGGAGAACTTTTATGAACAAAACTGCTGAATATGTGTCTTTAGGACACCCTGATAAAATTGCTGATTTCATCTCTTGTGCTTTACTTGATGAATGTTTAAAACAAGATCCAAATGTACGTTATGCTGTGGAGGTAATGGTTAAAAACAACCATATCGTCCTAGGTGGTGAAGTGACTGGTAACGTCAAATTTAATCATTTACGAGCAACGATAAAAAAAGCTCTAAGACAAATTGGATACAATGAACAATATAATAAAATCTGGCAAAATAATGCCATTGATATTAACAACCTCAAAATTACAAATCTTATCAGTGCCCAATCAACCGAAATAGGCCAAGGTATAGACGCAAACGGTTGGGGGGACCAAGGTGTATTTGTTGGCTATGCAGAAAAGAGCGAAGAACTAATTAACCGTGAATTATACCTCGCGCAAAAACTTAATAATGCCCTATATACTAAGGCTCGTAACTCTGATAATCTAGGATTAGACATCAAAACACAAATTACTTTAGATACTAAAAGCAATATCATAACTGCTATTGCAGCAGTTCCAATGATAAAAGAAGAAGATTTACGTCCGCTCATTATTGAAACTTTAGGACAAACACCTGAAAAACTCATTATCAACGGTACAGGTTCATATACTTGCCACTCATCTATTGCTGATTGTGGTATTACAGGTAGAAAGCTTGCTTGTGACTTCTACTCCACCGCCTGCCCCATCGGTGGCGGTTCACCGTGGACTAAAGACCCTAGCAAAGCCGATTTAACATTAAATCTTTTTGCCCGCAAATTAGCAATTCAATATCTTAAAAATAATGACAAATGTTATGTTTACCTTTCTTCCTGCATCGGCAAATCAGAACTCCCAAGCGCCGTTGTCAAAACAATCAAAAACGGAAAAGAAACCAGTATAAACATCTGTCCAGATTGTTCCCCAAAAGAATTGATTAAAACATTAAAACTAAATCGCCCAATATACAAAAAGCTTTGTCAAAATGGTTTAATGAGGTATTTCAACTCAAAAGGCAACCCAACCTACTAAAAAGAAAAAGCGCCCCAAACGGAGCGCTCTTTTTTTAAGATTGGAACATTATCATTTCTTAGTTTCAGAAGGTTTAGCAACCTTGTCAAGAAGCTGTTTACCTGCTTCTGTACCAGCAAGGGCTTCAAGCATTGAGCCCAGCGCCTGCCCGCCTTTAGCCGTAAACAAATCCATAACCGAGCTAACGCCCTCAGACACATTACCACCAGCATTGGCAATAATCTTAATGTCAGCATTGCCAAGGTTCTTAGCCTGTTCAACACCAACAGCTTGAGAAGCTTCAACCTTCTTGATTTCAATCAAGTAGGTCTGATACCCATCATTTTCGCCGATTTCCTTGGCAAGGGTAATCTGCGGCTGAACTTCAGCAAGGCCGGCCTTTTCCTTGGCTATAGCCTCAGCCTCACCTCTTGCCTGAATACCTTTGGCTTCATTTTCGGCAGCAACCAAACCGGCTTCCGCCTCTTTGGTTTTCTTCACAAATTCGGCTTGAGCCATATGCTCAGCCTCTTGCTTGTTGTTTTCAGCCACAACCACCTTGGCTTCTGCAGCAATTCTATCGCTTTCTTTTTTAGCATCGGCATCGATGACTTTCTTTTCTTTGTCAATCTCCGCCTGACGAATGGTCCCGACCTTAACAACCTCCATTTCTTTTTCTTTGGTCATCTTGGCCTGTTCCTGCACTTCCTGCTTAGATTGCTCTTCTGCAATGCCGACAGCTTTTTGGCGTTCTGCCTTACGCTTACCGACCGCTTCTTCTTTTTCCTCCTTGCGGAGTTCTACAGCCTGTAGCGCTTCAACCTCAGCCGTTTCAGCTTCCTGTTTGTTCTTGGCAACTTCCTTACGGCTTTCCATATCGATGGCAGATTTTTTCTTCTCCATAATATTGGCGATAACTTTCTCACCTTCCTTATCACGAATGTCCATCAGCTCCACGCTCTTCACGGGAACGATACCCCATTCTCTAAGGTTTGCCGAAACTTCGCTTGTAAATTGCTCGCCATACTTAGAACGAGATGTCATAATCTCTTCCAACAGGTCTTGAGCCAAAATAGTACGAACCGCACCTTGTACAATTTTCATCAGATGCTCTTCAAGCGTATCATTATCTTCAATACGCGAGGCGGCCTGACGATAGTCTGCAATACGGAAGAACGCTGTAACATCCACAATAAATGGGAGCTTGTCCTTATCGTACGCTTCATAACTGTCCAAATCGATTGAAAAGTTGTGCAAAGGAAGCACTTGCACCTCCACACCCCAGATAGGAATCCACACCGGAACGTGATAATACACATTTCCCGCCGATTCATCGGGTTGCTGAACATTCCCAGCTGAATCTGTTACAGCCTTCACATTGCCGTAAATCTGTGTTATTTTGCCACGGCGGACAACGTGAACCTCAGAGGGTTTAACCACACGGCGCAACGAAAGCACCCACCGGATGGTAGCAACTACCACAATCACCGCAATAGCAATACCTACCCACGGCAAATAATTCAAAACTTGTTCCATAAACAGAAAAATTTAAGTTAATAAAAATAAAATATCAGTTTCACTATAAACAACCTTTTAGTTTTGTCAAGCAATTTGTCAAAATATTTTTATGAAAAAAATCATTTTTTCGACACCAAACTATTGCCGCAATAAAAATTGCTCCCTATATAAGGTAACAGAAAGATTTTATAACACTGAAAAAGGATATTAAATATGAGCAATAAAGTATTAGGTATCGACTTGGGTACAACCAACTCTTGCTTTGCAATTATGGAAGGCGGCGAAGCAAAAGTGCTTGAAAACTCTGAAGGAGCAAGAACAACTCCGTCTATGGTTGCGTTCACAGATACTGACCGTCTAGTTGGCTATCCGGCAAAACGCCAAGCTGTTACCAACCCTGAAAACACATTGTTTGCTATCAAACGTTTGATTGGTCGTCGTTTTGACTCTCCAGAAGTGGAAAAAGATAAAAATCTTGTTCCTTTCAAAATCACCGCGGGTGATAATGGCGACGCTTGGGTAGAAGTTAAAGGCACAAAATATGCGCCTTCTCAAATTTCTGCTATCGTTTTACAGAAGATTAAGGAGTTTGCTGAAAGTTATCTTGGCGAAAAAATCGAAAAAGCAGTTATCACCGTTCCTGCATACTTTAATGACTCACAACGTCAAGCTACCAAAGACGCAGGTAAAATTGCTGGTCTTGAAGTATTGCGTATCATCAACGAGCCAACAGCAGCAGCCCTTGCTTATGGTATGGATAAAAAAGCCACCGGCACAATCGCCGTATATGACCTCGGTGGTGGTACATTTGATATTTCCATTCTTGAAATCGGCGATGGCGTATTTGAAGTTAAATCAACCAACGGTGATACATTCCTCGGTGGTGAAGACTTTGACCAACGCTTAGTAAATTATCTGGCTGATGAATTCAAAAAAGAAAACAATATTGATTTGAAGCAAGATCGTTTAGCATTGCAACGTTTAAAAGAAGCCGCAGAAAAAGCTAAAATCGAACTTTCTTCTGCAACTCAAACCGAGATCAACCTACCATTTATCACGGCAGATATGAGTACTGGCACACCAATTCCAAAGCACTTAAACATTAAATTAACTCGTGCTAAATTGGAATCAATCGTTGAGGATTTGATTGAACGTACAGTTGAACCTTGCAAAAAAGCTATGGCAGACGCCGGCGTTAACCCATCAGACATCAGCGAGGTTATTCTTGTTGGTGGTATGACCCGTATGCCAAAAGTTCAAGAAAAAGTTAAAGAAATCTTTGGCAAAGAACCACACAAAGGCGTTAACCCTGATGAAGTTGTTGCTGTTGGTGCAGCAATTCAGGGTGGCGTTTTAATGGGTGATGTTAAAGACGTTCTGTTGCTTGATGTAACCCCGCTTTCTTTAGGTATCGAAACCTTGGGTGGCGTATTCACACGTTTGATTGATCGTAACACAACCATCCCAACACGCAAATCTCAGGTATTCTCAACCGCAGAAGATGGTCAAACCGCTGTAACAATTCGTGTGTTCCAAGGTGAACGTGAAATTGCCGCACACAATAAATTGCTCGGACAATTTGACTTGGTAGGTATTCCACCTGCACCACGTGGTATGCCACAAATTGAAGTTACTTTTGATATTGATGCCAACGGTATTGTAAACGTTTCAGCAAAAGATAAAGCAACTAACAAAGAACAAGCTATCCGCATTCAGGCTTCTGGCGGTTTGTCTGATGCAGACATCGAAAAAATGGTTAAAGATGCAGAAGCTAACGCTGAAGCAGATAAGAAAAAGAAAGAATTGGTTGAGGCTAAAAACCAAGCTGAAGGCTTAATCCACACCACAGAAAAAACTTTGAAAGAAAATTCTGATAAGATTTCTTCTGCAGATAAAGACGCCATTGAGGCTGCTATCACAGCTCTTAAAGGCGTAATGGATGGCGAAGACGCTGCCGCAATCAAAGAAAAAACTGACGCTTTAATGCAAGCTTCCTTAAAACTCGGTGAAGCAATGTATAAAGCGCAAGGAGAACAAGCTGGTGCAACTGCACAGGGTGCTGAACAAGGCGCTCCTGAGGCTGAAGCCAAAAAAGACGACAACGTCGTAGACGCTGACTTTGAAGAGGTAAAATAATCCTTCTTAAACCCCAAGAACCCGCCAGTTTTCTGACGGGTTCTTTTTTTAATAACATATCATAAAACAATTATCTCTGCAAATCAGCAAACTTCTGTTTCTGTTCCTCTGTAAGCATATTCCAAAACTCTTGAAAATATTTCTTTTCAATCTCAATAATGCGGTTACGCCCACTTTCTACCTCATCCCAAATCGGTTGAATTTCAGCCTTTAATTGCTCTTGCATTTCAGTCAGCTTTTGACTTTGTTCTTTTGTTAATCCTAAACTATCTGACTTAATCTCTGCTGCCTGAGCTACAATCCCCCACATACATAATATCAATAAACTTAAAACCTTTTTCAAATCCGCTCTCCTTAGCTAAACCGTTAAATATCTAATGTATTATAATTTAACACACTAGTAAAAAACTTCAATGACTATTTCATTCTATACAGCAATAGAATTGTAAACAACCCATAATAAACCTTGCAAATTCTCAGCAAATCTCTTAGCATATCTCCATAAATGAACTAGGAGATTGTATGATGAAAATAACCGTTATCGGTACCGGATATGTAGGGTTACCAACAGGTGTAGGTTTTGCTGAACTGGGAAATAATGTCATTTGCTTAGATATTGATGAAAAAAAAATAAACGCCTTAAAATCAGGTCAAATAACCATCTTTGAAGAAGGGCTTGAAGAACTGTTCTCACGAAACACAGCTAACAAAAAATTAGCATTTTCTACATCTTTCGCAGAAAGCATTCCCGATGCAGATCTGATTTTAATAGCTGTCGGCACCCCACCAAATCCCATCACCAAAGAAGCTGATATGAAATATATCAAAGCCGCAGCTGAAGAATTAGCCAAATATCTGAACGGATATACTGTTATTGCTATCAAATCTACCGTTCCAGTAAACACTGGTGATGCCGTAGAAAACATTATCCGTCGCACCAACCCTAAAGCAGATTTTGATGTCATCTCCCTTCCTGAATTCCTCCGTGAAGGTTTTGCTGTACACGACTTTTTTAATCCAGATAGAATTATTGTTGGTGCCAACTCTGAACGTGCTCGTAATCTTATTGGTAAACTATATAAACCATTTGAAAACAGAAGTACAATTCTTTATGTTTCCCGTCAATCTTCAGAAACCATTAAATATGCATCTAATGCTTTCTTAGCAATGAAAATCCAATACATCAACGAAATGGCTGATTTTTGTGAAACCTCGGGTGCCGATATCTACGAAGTCGCTAAAGGAATGGGACTAGATAGTCGTATTGGAGCAAAATTCCTCACACCCGGTCCAGGTTATGGCGGCTTTTGCTTCCCCAAAGATACTAACGCAATGGCATATATGGGAAAATTTAATGGTGTAGATTTATCACTAATTGAAACAACCATTAAAAGTAATGAACGTCGTAAAATCAATATGGCAAAACGTATCTTAGATATGGTCGCAGAAATTAAAAATCCGACAATTGCTGTTTTAGGCAGCGCTTTTAAAGGCGGAACAGATGACTGTCGTGAATCTCCAGCTTTACAAATTATAGAAATTATGCTGGCACACGACACAAATATCAAACTATATGATCCTGAAGCAATGCCAAACACCAAAACCATTTTAGGCAACTCTATAACCTATTGTTCCTCTGCCTACGATGCCATCGGTGGAGCAGATGTTTTAGCCGTTTTAACTGACTGGCAAGAGTTCAAATCTCTAGATTTAGCAAAAATAAAAACACTAATGAAACGTCCACAAATTGCAGACTACCGCAATATTTTTGATATCAAACAAGCCAAAGAATTAGGCTTTGAGATAAAAAGTCTCGGTCGTAAATAAAACAAAAAAGCACGCCTTTAACAGCGTGCTTTTCTTTAAAGCTAAATTGAAGCAGTACTTACCAAGCCAAACTTTTGCAATCTGTCTGCATAGCGTTCATCGTCCAAAAGAGAAGGATGAACTTTTGTATATTGGCGGATAAGTTTTTTATCACCTGTTTCAAACATCAGTGAGAGCATTGTACGAGAAAAGCATTCTTCTGGATGTTTAACAACATATCTGCGTAAAAGAGCAAACTCTTTTTCTGCAAAGAGCAGAAGAATGCTACTCCGGCGAAGATGCCATTGATCCAAGTAAACTTTTCGAAGCTCATAGCTATTCAAAGCCATCAGTAGCTCTTCAGCATCTTCAAACAGCCCTGAGTGCGGATGTCGCTTAAGATATGCCTTAATCAACTCAACATCACCTGTGCGCATCAGCCATATCTGTAATGCTGAACCAAGAAAATGCTTCTCAACGTAAGTTCTGACTATCTCTCTATCACCATTTGCCCACAATGTAGACAACTGCGACATCGACAATGTACTACGATCAAACTCAGTAGTACAAACATCAGATGAATGTTTAGAGGTACCTGCATAATAGGGGTCATCCCTAAAGATTCTGTTCGACATAATAACAAATTTAGTTATAGTAATATAAAATCGCGGTGCACGCTAACACCCAATTTATATAATGTCAATACCTCTTTATGTCATTTTTAATGTAAGTTTAATACGCCCCGTTAATCAATGTCAATTCTTCAGGTGTCATCAAAAGCGGACGCTTACCGTGATCAAGACTATACCCTTTAATAGCAACATCCTTATTAAACAAAACTTTAGCCATCAGTGTACCATCCAAATTATAAGCATCCAACATACCGTGTTTAAGCCCTTTTTCATATGTCACTTCTCCCATCAATTCTCCTGATGGATAATAACGCTTAACTTTTCCATTTTTACGATTATCCGAATAAGGAACCTCATATGATAAATTACCATCTTCATCATAAATCAGCGACAATCCATTGAGCACACCTGCAACATATAAGGCTGTAGACTTAATTTTACCATTACTATAAAATTCTTTATATTCACCATTAAGAATATCATTTTTAAACATACTCTCTGAAAATAAATTACCAGATTTATCAAAATCTTTCTGTATTCCGCTTTTTTTACCTTTTTTATACATTGCCTCAGTTTTAACTTTACCATCCTCATAAAACTTTGCCACACCATTAGCAACGGCATTCACGTATGTCATTTCGGTCAATAACCCCGCATTTTCATCATATTCGCGCCCAATACCGTTAATCACACCATCAACATAGGGCATTTCCGTTTTAATTGCACCACTCTCATAATAATCAGTTTCAACCCCATTTTTAACATCATTTTGATAATTAACCGCAACTTTGATTTTTCCATCTGGATAATAGGCCTTAGCCAAACCATTACGCATATTATTTTTATACATAACTGTTAATTTCAAATCGCCATTTTCGTGATAAAAACTTCCTTCACCCTCAATAACATCATCTTTATACGGAATAACCGACTCTATCGTTCCATCTTCATAATAATTCTGCACATTACCATTCTTTTTTCCATCAATATATTGAATACGAGATTTTGGACGTCCACTCTTATAATAAATTACACGTTCCCCAACAATCTCATCATCACTATATTTTAATCCTTCAGCAACGCTTCCATCATAAAAATAAACAGTAGCGTCACCGTTTCTTTTACCCTCAACATAATTAAAAACCTCTTTAACCTTACCATCATCATAATATTCTTTTGCAAGACCATTCTGGATACCATTATCATATGTTATTTTATTTTTTAAATTACCATTTGGAAAATAAGACCGCATTACCCCCTGAACTTTACCATTTTTATAAGGTATTTTCTCTTTAAGTGCCCCATTAGCATAATAAACTAACGCATCACCTTCTGCTTTTCCATCAATAAAGGGCATATCTGCAGACTTCTTCCCCTGCTCATCATAAAGAACTCCCAAACCATTTAAAATCCCATTAACATAAGGCATAAGGCTTTTTTTTATATTATTTTCATAAAACTCTTCATATATACCAGTCACAGGATCTCCGTTTACATCATAGAGTACCCCATTCATAAATCGGGTATCATCTTCCTTATATGTATATTCCGCAAACGACACATTAACACAAAACACTGCACTTGCCAAAATATAAAGCGGTAAATATTTCATCGGATAATCCTCAAATTACTTTTTTTAGAATTTTAAAGATCAGATGTAATATATTCAAGCAAAAAGATATTTTGACCACATCATAAAAAATCCCCCAATTTAGGGGGATTTTTTTATTCATTGTCAGCTTTTTCTCTATATACAAAGAAGAGCTCCATCGCTACGACCACAATAAAAGCTTGAAAACCAGTAAATGTCCCCCCAAGAAGAGTAATCCCCCAGCGTAAGACCTCTAATCCTGCAACTAAAATAGCACACAAACGCATCAACTGAGACATATCCAAGGTCCCTGATTTCCCCATTATTTTTTGTCCTAAGACACCTAAAAATGCAGCAACAGCAACCTTAAATAAACAAATCACAAACAAAATGCCGATTAAAACCACACCAACAACAGCAAACATTGCTCCAGCTACAGTATCCAACAATTGTTCAAAATTTTCCAAATTCCAGACACCATCCTGTAAATCATAACTGCGAACTTCCCTGGAAGTAACCATCTGAATACTATCTTTATAAATAAACAAGCCCTGCTCGCCTTTTTTTAACCTTGGTGCATCATTTCTAGTATTCAACACAACTGTAAAAATACCACTCTTACCACCCGTATGCCCAAAATCTAGATTAACCCGTTTATAAGTATCTACAGGATCTACAATTTGTTTTCCCTGAACCGTAATCGGCAAAAAATCTTTTGCAACTGTTATTGCCTGTGGACGCATATCGCCATAAAAACTCTTTGCGACAAGTAACATAATTATGGTAACCAATATTGACGCAGCTAAGATAAACAACAACCCTGCACCTTTACCATTTCGAACATAATTAACAATCTTTTCCATAAGACCCCCAAATATTAAATATCATTTCCCAATGCAATATATCATTTTTTTATAAGAAACAAGTTAAAATTTATATTGAACGCCTGTATCAATAGAAAATGCTTTATTTCCACCTGTTTCTTGTTCAATTACCGCATAAAGCATAAGGTTTTTATATGTATAATTTGCTCTTAAAGAGAAAACAGCATAGTCATCTTGGGCTTTATGTTTAATCCGATACTTTCCACTCATACCAGACATCGCAGCATCAACACCATCCTCAGAATCTAAAAATTCTACATAATAAACACCACCAATTTGAATACCTAATTTATTATCATCATTAAAAATCATTTCTTTGGATAAATATGCACCTAACCCACCTTCTACAGATATGCTATTACCACTATCAATGTGCAAAGCACCTGCAGCAGTCCCTTCATTAAATTTATCCTGATAAATTCCCAACAAATTAAGTTCTGCTAAAGGTTCAAAAGTAAAACCTTTACCCAATGACAATTTATGGCGTAATTCATTACTCATTCCATATTGATATTCTTTTGTATCCGCAGAATATTTACCTAATTGGGTCTTACGATCATATGAACCATCTGCATATCCAGCATAAAATTTAGAATATAACTGTGTACCATTTTTAAAATCATATCCAATTGGCGCCCACAAACCAAAAATATTACTCTTCCGATTTGCCCCATTATCATAATCACTTTCCAAATGAGCCACCGTTGCACCAAGACCATAGACAATACCATTATCAGTTTTTCCTTTAAGCATCCCATATGCAGCATTAACTTTACCATCACTGCCTGTTAATACCCCATCTTTATCCATTGATACATCAATATATTTGTAACCACCAATATAATTCTCATCAGGCCTATTAAACAAATTATCATTAAACTGTCGGCTTAAATGACGATATACCAATGCATTTTCCTTTCTAAAGTTAGGTAACACATCCACTCCCGTCATATTAGCAGACGCAGTATTAAGCTCTGCCTCTGTTTCTGCTTGTTTTAAAACATTAAATACTTCAACGCCATTCTTCTGATTATAGTTATCATCAAAGAATTTTCCCAAAGCATCATTTTCAAGAACATTTTTCAATTCTTTACGAGATAAAACAACATCCGAATCATCTTTTTTAGCTGCTGTAAACATTGCAGACTTAGAATATACATCTAACTTACTGACATCCTTAGCTTGCAATGCCCCACTGACAACATATTCATTTTCAAAACTATCCATCACCGTTGTTTTAGAAACACCTAATTTTCCAGATAGCTCTTTTGCAAAAAAACGACCACCTTGACCTAAAAGAACTTCACCACCCATCTCGTTAAAGTTCACAGCATTTTCAATACCATCATTTCCATTTTGCAGCACACCATTAAATCTAACAGTACCTCTATTAACAAGAGTTGCGCCATCTTCCAAATGAATTCCTTCTCCAGCCTTAGCGCCTGTAATAGTAATTTCCCCTCTGTTAATAACATTCGCACCACTTTCTGCATAAATACCGTATGCCGTTCCACCAGAAACAGATGTTGGACTATATACCTCATTGCTTTCTGTATCTGTATAAGTATCACGATGAATATTGATACTTCCGCTATTTTCAATTCTAGAATTTTTCTCTCCATAAATACCAATAGCAGTACCAGAACCAAGATTATTGATATCAATCTTGCCAGAATTCAAAATCGTGGTTTCAGCACCACCACGCATACCTGTTGCCGTTCCACTTCCAACATTAACCATATTGATAACCGACTCTGAACCATTAGAGTTAATATTCGCAATCAACCCTTTTGCATCAGCCTCCGGCAAATACATACCATAACTGTTACCATTTCCTACATTTAAAATATTGATTTGACCACGCGCAATTCCATTAGGTTCACCCGTTGTTTCATCTCTCCCACCGTATGACATCGCATTATATAATTCTCTTCCGCCATACATACCATAAGCATTACCATCTCCCATATTACGAATATTTAGATTACCCTCAACAATATCTCCCCCAGAAGCATATGCATTAAATGCAAACCAACTAGCTGTATTACCATCGCCAGCTCCAGCTCCTGGAATATCAGCTTTGTTAACCATCATTCCATAAACATCTCTATTGCCATACTGGTACAAATCAATATTACCCAAAACTCTACTTCCAAAGAAAGGAGAAACAGCGTTCGTTGCTGCAACATATCCGCTAATGCCATAAATATCACCATCACCACGAATAGTTATATTACCAAATGATTTGCCACCATACGCCGCAAACGCATTATACGCACGTACATCGCCAAATACACCATATGCATCTCCACCACCCCGATGCGTAATGTTAATATTACCTAATGCTATACCACTATTTATACTCCGAGCATTGATAGCTTCTTTATATTGTTTAATATCTTCAATCTTCGAATATAAACCATATGTACTTCCACGCCCCTCACTCGTAATAGAAATATTGCCAATATTTTTGCCTGTATTAACAACATCATCGACTTCACCTACAGCAAACGAGTTTGTAACATTGCTAATACCATACACGCCGTATGCGTTACCATTTCCCTTATTACTCAAAGTAATTGTTGCTTCATCTTTAGGTTTACTTGGGACGGAATATAAATTATAAACGTCTTCATCTTCAGAGTTAACACCATAAAGATTATCATCGCCCACGTATGTAAAGTTAAGATTACCATCTGCAACACAAGTATCTCCGACTAAATGCGTATTTTCTGGACAAACAATCACTACACATTGTGTTCCATCCCATCTTTGTCCTGCAGGGCATTGTTGTGGAGAAACACACGCATTTCCATTCCAAACCTGATCATCCGAACATATCGATACACAATCATTCCCTTCTAATATATACCCATCAGGACAACTTATGAACTGACATTTACCATCAACCAACTCAAAACCTTCCCTACAAGGTGGAGCTGTATTAGGAATACATTCATTGCCAACAAGCAGAAACCCCTCATCACACGCCTTAATCTGAGTATCATCGTCATCATTTTGTTCAATCGCTACAACCCCTGTTCCTACTGCCGCTGCAGCCAGAACCGTCCCAAGAATAAGTTTTTCATACTTCTCTAAATTTTGACTTTTTTCTTGCAAAACACTAGCTTTAGAAACTGTTATTTCCGGAGAATACTGCAATGCAAATTTGTTCACGATTTTCGTATCTTGTTTTTGCATACATTTATGCTCTGCACTAGCCCCCAACCGACGCAAACGACGATAAGTTTCATAATCCTTCGCTTGAACAGACTGACATAACGCAGTCAATCCCTCAGAATTAACTGCATCAATCGAATACCCCTTATCAATAAGAGATTTAACTAACTCCACACGATTATTCTTCACTTTTTCAAATGCAAAATCAGCAAAACTGACCTTAGCACAAACACTTTGAGTGCTTAAAATAAACAGAAATAAAGTTAAGCCTAAACGAAATATAGATTTTCTAATCGTCATTTTAAAATCCTTATATATACATTTTATACCTAATAATATACTAAATTTCTTAATATTCAGTTTATCACAAATAAAAAAGCAGCCAGAGCAAAACTCTGACTGCTTCTCAGACTATAGCCTAAATTAGAAGCCCATTCCTGCACCCATACCACCAGCAGCACTATGGCCACCACAGTTGCATTCCTTAGTTTCAGGAATTTCTGTAACCATCGCTTCAGTTGTAATCAACAAACTAGCAACAGAAGCAGCGTCCTGCAAAGCTGTACGAACAACTTTAGTCGGGTCAACAATACCAGCTTTAATCATATCGGTATATTCATCTAAGGCTGCATTATAACCATAGTTATAATCAGTACCTTCTAAAAGTTTACCAGCAACAACAGCACCATCAACTCCTGCATTTTCTGCAATCTGACGAATAGGTGCTTGCAAAGAACGACGAATTATATCAACGCCAACTTTCTGATCTTGATTAACTGGATTAACTTTTTCCAAAGCTTTCGTTGCATAAAGAAGAGCCGTACCACCACCAGCAACAACACCTTCTTTAACTGCAGCCCGTGTTGCATTCAAAGCATCGTCAATACGATCTTTCTTTTCTTTAACTTCAACTTCAGAAGAACCGCCAACACGTAAAACAGCCACACCACCAGAAAGTTTACCCAAACGTTCTTGAAGTTTTTCACGATCATAATCAGAGGTTGTTTTCTCAATCTCTTTCTTAATCTGAGTCTTACGAGCTTCAATCAATTCTTTATCGCCATTGCCGTCAATAATTGTTGTATCATCTTTGGAAACAATAACACGTTTAGCTGTTCCTAACATTTCAACTGTTGTGTTTTCAAGTTTCATTCCGAGTTCTTCAGAAATAACCTGACCACCGGTCAACACAGCTAAATCTTGCAGAATAGCTTTTCTTCTATCACCAAATCCAGGAGCTTTAACTGCACAAACTTTCAAACCACTTCTGATACGGTTAACAACCAAAGTTGCCAAAGCTTCTCCATCAATATCTTCTGCAACAATAAGCAAAGCTCGACCAGACTGTAAAACAGCTTCTAACACTGGCAAAATAGCCTGTAAGTTAGAAATTTTTTGGTCATAAAGCAATACAAACGGACTTTCATATTCAGCGGTCATCTTATCTGCGTCAGTTACAAAGTAAGGAGAGAGATAACCTCTATCAAACTGCATACCTTCCACAACATCAAGCTCAGTATCCAAACCTTTTGCGTCTTCAACGGTAATCACACCATCGTTGCCAACTTTTTCCATTGCACGAGCCAAATACTCACCAATACTCTTATCACCATTAGCAGAAATTGTACCAACTTGTGCAATTTCTTCAGATGTCTTAATTTCTTTTGAACGAGATTTTACATCTTCAACAACAGCCTCAACCGCCATATCAATACCACGTTTCAAATCCATCGGGTTCATCCCAGCAGCAACCGCCTTGCAACCTTCTTTGATAATAGCTTCAGCCAATACAGTAGCTGTTGTTGTTCCATCACCTGCTTTATCAGCTGTTTTCTGAGCAACTTCTTTAACGAGCTGAGCGCCCATATTTTCAAATTTATCAGCTAACACTACCTCTTTAGCAACAGATACACCATCTTTAGTAATCTTAGGTGCGCCATAAGATTTATCAAGCATAACATTACGTCCTTTCGGTCCTAATGTCACCTTAACTGTTTTAGCCAATACTTCTACGCCTTTGAGCATTTTTGCTCTGGCATCTGTTCCGAATTTAATATCCTTTGCAGCCATAATCTAAAATCCTTTCCTCAATTATCTTTCTATAATTGCCAAAATATCGCCTTCTTTGATAATCAAATGGGGCTCACCATTAACTTTAACCTCTGTACCAGACCATTTAGAAAACAAAATATGGTCACCAGCCTTAACACTCATCGGCAAAGTTTTACCATCTGTTGTTCTAGCCCCCTCACCTGCAGCAATAACAACACCCTCGCTAGGCTTTTCTTTCGCAGTATCCGGCAAAATAATACCACCAGCGGTTTTATTTTCTTCTTCAACACGTTTAATCAAAACATTTTCACGTAAAGGCTTAACTTGCATTTACATCTCTCCTTCATATATATAAATTTTAACTAATACTTTAGTTAGTGTTTCATTTTTTGAAAATCAAGCATTCCTCAAAAAAAAGTACTACTTTTTAATATTTTTAAAAACACTGTCCAAAATTGCTGCTGCTTTTTGGTTAGTAAATTGCTTTAACGTAATCTCCCGAGCTTTTTCAGCCATTATTTTTCGCTCCTCCGGATGCGCCAAATAATAATCTAATTTAGCCTTGAATTCATAAAAATCTTTATATGTTGCTACACTATCTCCATAAATTTCCTCAATTTCAGGCAAATAATCCGTCAAAACGAACCCGCCTGATGCCGTAACATCATAAATTCGATTAGAAACAAAACCATAAAAACGCATATCTGCTCGATGATCATTTAATACAACCCCTGCATTAGCATAATAGCGATACAGCTCATCATTATCAATATATTGTCCTTTTAAAGTCTCCGGAGTTAAATTCTTTTCCCAAAATTTACCAAATACACTAAGTTGCGTCTTAACCAAAAGTGCAAAATCAACCACCTCACGCCCATATCCACTATGATTAGATCCGACAAATAAAACCGGATAAGTCTTATCTGTTTCAACCTCTGCAAGTTTGAACCGTTCCGGATTAGTAAATTGTGGTACATAAATTGCTGCTATTCCTTGTGCTGAAATAACTTCATTAGCAAACCGCTTTGAAGCACTTGCCACCACATCAACCTCATCTAAAATTTCTGAGTTCAATCCTTCGACGTAATAAATATAAAGAACTCGTTTACGCCCATCATCCTTGGCTGCCGGCAAATGCTCAAAATTATAATACCCTTTAAAATAAAGCACATTTCCAGCATTACCTAATTTCAAATTGTCATAATCTTCCCGAAAACGATATTCAACTTTATACCCCAGTTTCTCAAACCCCTGTTTCAAATCAGCCGCTAAAAAGAAATCTCCATCTTTACCATAATAATATGGTGAAGAAGTCCTTTCCGAAGAAGGCAAAACAAAAACAATCTTAGAATAATCCAACCGCAAGGCAAAAAACCAATAAGCCCCCGCCACTGCCAAAAGAAACAATATCGCTATAACTTTTTTCATCATATCAAAACCATACACCCCCCACACAAAATCGCAACTTAAAAAAATATTCCGCCCACATTTATTCTTGCACACACCCAAATTTTATGATATACTCCTCTCGTTTTAACAAAACCGGACAATCATTATGAACTTAAAAAACATTATTCTCTCCACAATCAAAAAACACAAACTTTTGTATATAAGCTTCGCCGTTACTTTTATTCTCTCTTCGGTTGCCTTATCAATCACTCCATATGTTTCTTCCCGTCTTATCGGTTGTTTCAGCGAAAGTTCCAAAGACACTCTTTTAACTAATATTACTTTTTGGCTGGTTATTTTCGTTATTGCCAAATCACTCCAAGCCATCAATCAATATTTTGTGCGTATAACAATGAATATGTCGCGCGCCGTCCTAAACGCAAACATTATTCTTGATTTGTTCAAAACCGTACACGCTCATTCCGTTTCATATTTTGATGATGAGATGACAGGACGTGTCTCCTCTGCTGTCAATAAAGTTTCAGGTACTCTCGGAAGTATAATTATCAATTTGCTCTTTACACTTTTTCGCCCGCTTATAAATTTCTTTTTTGCATTTGGGATTATCGCTTACGCCAGCCCAAAACTTGCTATAACCCTCTCCATCTTCTGCATTCCGTATTATTTTATTCATAAAAAATTTCACACAAACATTATAAACCTTTTTAGACAACGTGGCAAAGAAGAACAACACTACATCGGCTACACCACTGACAGCCTCACAAACTATAAGCTTGTTCGTTACACTGGCTCTATTTTTACCGAACGCCTAAATGCCTATAAATTACTCAAAAAATATCTGCGCACCACCTACAAATGCGAAACCGAACGCGGCGTAAGCACCTTTTGTGTAGGAATATCTCAAAGCATATTTACAATTTCTTGCTATGCGGCAATTTTATACTTCACCGCTCTTGATAGCTTATCGCTAGCCGATGCATTTTTCGCTTTTCAAACAATTCACACACTAGCAAAAAGTGTTGAGGAACTAAATCGCTTTGCTTTGGATATGGCGTCATCCTATGGCGAACTTAAAAGCAATCTAGAGATAATTTATAAACCAATTGAGGTCAAAGATAAAGACAACGCTCACGCATTAAAAGTTACTGATAACACGATAACTATCAAAAATTTACACTTTGCTTATGCAAACAACAAACCTGTTTTCACAAACTTAAATCTCACCATCCCCGCTAATCAAAAAGTAGGACTTGTCGGCTTTTCCGGTGCCGGCAAATCAACCCTTATCAACCTCATTTTGCGCTCATATAATCCCCAATCCGGAGAAATCCTTATCGGCACACAAAATATTGCCGATATCACCCAACACTCACTCCATAAAAATATCGCCTATGTTCCGCAAGATGTAACGCTTTTTAACCGCTCCTTGATGGAAAATTTGCAATTAGCAAATCCAGAGGCTAGTAAAGAAGATATTTATAACGCCGCAAAACTTGCCAATATCCACGACACCATCCTAAACCTCCCACAAGGCTACAATAGCATTGTCGGCGAACGCGGAATTCTCCTCTCGGGCGGTGAACGCCAACGCATTGCCATTGCTCGCGCTATATTGCAAAATGCACCGATTCTTATTCTAGATGAAGCAACTTCGGCACTAGACAGCGAGTCAGAGCTTATGGTTCAAAACGCGATAGAAAACCTTATGCAAAACAAAACCGTAATTGCCATAGCCCACCGCCTCTCAACCTTGCGCGCGATGGATAGGATTCTCGTTTTGGAAAACGGAGAAATTAAAGAAGACGATTCGCCCGAAGCATTGCTCAAAAAGAAAGATGGAATCTTTAAACACCTTTACAGTCTGCAAACAGACGGCTACCTTGTTGCTGATAAGGAGAAAAACTAATGAACGTATGGAAATTCCTTTTGCTGATTATCAGAAAAAACAAATTTTGGTTTATTGCCTCTTGTATATTAGCAATGCTGCCATCAACCCTTTCAGCATACGGACAGCTTTATTATGCCAAAATTATCTCTATCATCGGTGAAAACCCACATAATGCCTTATCTGCTGCTGTTATAAATTGCCTCATCATCTTAGCCGCCATATATATCGGTGAAGATATTTTCCAAGGTATTCGCCTCTATGTTGATGCCCGAATGAAGATTCGTTATCAACGCACAATGCATAATACTTTGTTAAAACATAACCACAAACACTCCGCCAATTTCTTTAACACCGAACAAAGCGGTAAAATCCTTGCTAAAACCGGAGATATTGTTTTCGGAATGTTCCAAATTTTTGGTAACCTCAGAGAAAAGTTTCTCCCACATATTGCCTTTTTTCTCACCACAGCAGTTTTGCTCTTTAATGTTAATATCTATCTTGGCGCAATTCTCCTCATCTTAAATGTCATTGAACCATTGATAATAGCTCGTCAATACAAAAAACTTCAACCATATATTAAAGCCAAAGCAAAGGAACAAAGCAAAATCACCGGCATTTTGACCGATAGTATCGCCAACGCCAGACTGGTTAAAAACACTGC
>JAMPED010000001.1:151134-184682 GCA_023665325.1 Acetobacter sp. | reverse complement strand
ATCTCATAATAAAGCGATCTGTCTTCTTGTTAGAACGAGTTTTAGCACCCTTAGTTGGTTTACCCCAAGGTGTAACTGGATGACGACCGCCAGATGTGCGACCTTCACCACCACCGTGTGGGTGATCAACTGGGTTCATTGCAACACCGCGTGCAACCGGACGAGCGCCCAGCCATCTTGCACGACCAGCCTTACCCAAAGAAACGTTTTGGTTATCTGGGTTAGAAACCGCACCAACAGTAGCTAAACATTCTTCACGAACGATTCTCAATTCGCCAGAAGAAAGCTTCAATTGTGCATAACCACCATCTTTACCAACAACTTGAGCATAACAACCAGCTGAACGAACCAACTGACCACCTTTGCCCACTTTGAGTTCAACGTTATGAACGATTGTACCAACCGGCATACTTCTCAATGGCATTGCATTACCTGGCTTAATATCAGCTTTCTCAGAAGAGATAACTTTATCACCAGCTTTCAATCTTTGCGGAGCCAAAATATAAGCCTTTTCGCCATCTTCATAATTGATTAAAGCAATAAAAGATGTACGGTTAGGATCATATTCGATTCTCTCCACAGTTGCTTCACAATCAAATTTATTACGTTTGAAGTCGATTACACGATATTTGCGTTTGTGACCACCACCGATTCGACGACTTGTAACGTGTCCAAAATTATCACGCCCACCGGTTTTTGTCAGACCAACGGTCAGACTTTTTTCAGGTTTGCCTTTATAAAGCTCACTTCTGTCAACAATAATCAGCTGACGAAGACCTGGAGTGGCGGGCTTAAATGTTTTCAAAGCCATAACTAAATTCCTGCTGTAACATCAATATTTTGACCTTCGGCAAGCGTAATAACAGCTTTTTTGTAATCAGAGCGAACGCCCTCATAACCTCTAAAGCGTTTAACCTTACCAGCTTGTTTAACGGTATTTACTTTATTTACCTTAACGTTAAAGATAGCTTCAACAGCAGCTTTAACTTCATCTTTCGTAGCGGACACAGGTACCATAAAGACAACTTTGCCGTTTTCGGAAGACATCATAGACTTCTCAGTAATTACCGGACGAAGTAATGTATCATACATAGCTGCAGTTACATTGTTTGCATTTTCTGATTTTTTCATTGTAATCTATCCTCCAAGCAAGCAACGGCATCTTTCGTCAATACCAACTTCTCTTTTTTCAAAATATCGTACACATTAGCACCAATTGTTGGCAATACATCAACACCAGCAATATTACGGCTAGCTAATGCGAAATTAACATCAACTTCCTTACCATCAATGAACAGGCAGTTATTCAAACCACAAACATTCAATTTAGCGAGTAAATCTTTTGTTTTAGCATTTGAAAGCTTTGCCTCGTCAATAATAACAAGGTTCCCCTCTTTCGCCTTAGCTGAAAGAGCTGTTTTCAGACCCAATTTTCTGAATTTCTTAGTCAAGTCGTGTGAGTGATCACGAACAACTGGACCAAATACAATACCACCTTTTCTAAATTGAGTACCCTTGCGGCTACCTTGACGAGCATTACCACTACCTTTTTGCTTAAATGGTTTTGCAGGTGTCAAAGCAACATCAGAGCGTCCCTTTGTTTGGTGGTTACCGCATTGGCGCATAGCAAGCTGCCAATTAACAACGCGGTGCAAAACGTCTGCACGAACTTCAACGCCAAAAATAGCATCGTTGAGTTCAATACTTCCAACGTTTTCATTATTTAAATTTAAGATGTCCTGTTTCATATTCAAAATTCCTTAATCTCTTATGCATTATCAGCTGCTTCATCAGCTTTAACTGCAACAGGTTCATCAACCTTTTTCAAACCAGCAGGCATCGGCAATTTAACATCAGCAGTTTTTTTAATAGCATCAGTAACACGAACCCAAGCATTTTCAGCACCAGGAACACCACCTTTAACCATAATCAAACCACGGCTTGCATCAACAGAAACAACTTTCAAGTTTTGAACAGTTACACGCTCATCACCCATATGTCCTGCCATTTTCTTACCTTTGAATACCTTACCTGGGTCTTGTCTTTGTCCGGTAGAACCGTGTGAACGGTGAGAAACCGACACACCGTGTGTTGCTTCCAAACCTGCAAAGTTATGACGCTTCATAACACCGGCAAAACCTTTACCGATAGATGTTGCGCAAACATCAACATATTGACCAGCAACAAAGTGTTCTGCAGACAATTCATCACCAACAGAAAGAAGACAATCTTCAGAAACTCTGAATTCAGCCATTTTCTTTTTCGGCTCAACTTTAGCCTTGGTGAAATATCCCTTCATCGGCTTAGAAACATTCTTAGCCTTCACAGCACCTGTTCCAAGCTGAACAGCACTGTAACCGTCTTTTTCATTTGTTCTGACATTAACAACTTGAAGACCATCAACAGCTAAAACCGTTACTGGAACGTGAGTGCCGTCTGCTTCAAAAATTCTTGTCATTCCAAGTTTTTTTGCGATAAGACCAGTACGCATTATTATTTTTTCCTTTTCAATAGGTTGATTTTATCTTTCAAAAACCAACATTAAAATTATAACTTAATTTCTACATTAACGCCAGCTGCCAAGTCTAATTTCATCAGAGCATCAACAGTTTGCGGTGTAGGATCTACAATATCAAGAAGTCTTTTATGTGTACGGATTTCAAACTGCTCGCGAGATTTCTTATCAACGTGAGGAGAACGGTTTACCGTAAACTTCTCAATTTTAGTTGGAAGAGGAATTGGTCCTCTAACATTTGCCCCAGTTCTTTTAGCTGTATGAACAATCTCTTTTGTAGACAAATCCAACAAACGATGATCAAAAGCCTTGAGGCGAATTCTTATGTTTTGTGTATCCATCATTTTAACACTTTTCCTATAACTAAATGGCAAAAAATTCCGCAATGGAACCCTGCCATCTAAAAATTTCTGCAGACATTCACAGCAACCTGCCCGCATTATGGGTTATATTTGATTCGCAAGAAAGTTAATACTTCCTTAACTTTTGCTGCGTTGCCTTTGTAACATTTAAATTTTATAATTGCAACAAAAAAATGCACAAAAAATCAAAAAAAATAAACTTTTTTATCTTTTAAATGCCTTGCTGCGATTCAGGTTAAGGCATTTAGACAAAAAAACAACGATTACCCATCTACAAAAAGCTCAAATAATTATTATATTAAAATTTAAGGAGAAAAAATATGCTTGCAATACTTTTATCATCATTAATTATTAACACCGAGGCAAACCAACCCACCAAAGTATATGGTTCAGCAGCCACACAAACCGGAGAGCAAAATACCGTTAGTGTAACGCAACCTGAAAATATGCAAAATCCATTTGGGTACATTGCTCCAGAAAGCATCACCTCAACACAACAACCAACACAAACACCACCGCAAACTGCTGTAGCCGCTTCACAAAATCAACCCGTAGCGAAACTATTAACCACGCAGTCATCCACAGTAAACCCAACAGATATGAATCCGCTAGACTACACAGATAAAATTGAAAATACCGTATACCAATCTGGAGACCGCCTTATTTTCATTCAATCAATCCCATTAAAATATATCAAAGAAGCTACCGAGCCTAATATTCAGCCAACAATTAGTGATTTCCCATCGTTTTAATTACATACGCCGACGCACACGCATTTCCAAGCAACGCAACCCAAACAGATAAAATCGGAACCCGATATCTCCAATTTCTATTTTAACAATCGGTAGCCCGAACAACTTAAAATCAACCTTATCCCGTGCGGTAAACATTACAGATAACTTATTATAATCCGCAAATCTGACAACTGACGCCCTCGCTCGTAAATAATCAGCAACTTTTCGTTCGTCATAAACCGTACTATGAGTTATAGACATCAAATTCTGCCGATAATAATAAAAAACATCTGAAACAATAACAGCACTACCCAATGCTCTTATAATTTGAGGCGACCAATACATATCCTCAAACGTAAAACCCTCCAAAAAACAAATACCACTTTGCATAATCTTTTCACGCCGATAAATTTTATTACAAACTTGGCAATGTATTCCGCTTTCTAACAATAGTTCAAATTTATCCTTTAAGCCCCTAACCACTTGTAATTTACCATACTTACCTTTTGAACAAACACCCTCATAACCATAGCAAGAAATCATCTCTCCAGCTGCAATATCTGCATTATTCTCTTTCGCTGCCAAATATAATTTTTCGCAAAAATCCAAATCAATCCAGTCATCTGAATCAACAAAAGCCACAAACTCCCCAATAGCCTGTTCAACACCCCGATTCCTCGCTGCAGATAGCCCTGCATTTTCTTGATTGATAATTTTGAAGCGTTTATCTTTTGCTGCATATTCTTCTAAAATCTGCAAACTACCATCTTGTGAACCATCATTAACAGCAATAATCTCAATATCTCGCAAAGTCTGCCCAACGAGACTATCTAAACACTCTTTCAAATACCTCTCAACATTATAAACTGGAACAACAATTGACACTTTAATCATATAAACCTCACTATTTGCAAAAAACGACCGTTTAATGCAAACACTAATTGTGTATAAATAATGTTCCTTTATAGATATTTAGTTTTATCAAGATTAGATAGAATCAAACGGTCGTTTTTTGCAAAAACAGCCCTAAAATATTCATTTCATAAAAAACAGATTAAAAATATATAATTTCAAAACATAAAAAAAGTCTTGCAAATGCAAGACTTTATCAACTGGGGCGAACGATCGGGCTCGAACCGACGACAACCGGTACCACAAACCGGGGCTCTACCAACTGAGCTACGTTCGCCATCGCTCCACCACTTTTACAGATAATATTTTATAAAGTCAAGCGAAAAAAAATAAACTTTTTTTATCTTTACAAGTTTAAATTAACAATTTATTTTCTTTTTCGTGTCTATTATAAGCTAGTTTATGAATAAAAAAGGATTCGTTTTCAAATGTATTTTACCAAAAAGCTTTGTTTAGCCATTCTTAGTTTAACTCTTACCGCTGTTTCTGCACACGCTTCAGACACTTCTTCTATTGTTATTGACGCCCAAAGCGGTAACATTTTATACGCAGACAATGCAGAAAAACTACGCTATCCAGCATCTTTAACTAAACTAATGACGCTATACATTACATTCAATGCACTTGAAACCGGAAAATTAAAATTCACCGATAAACTAAAAGTATCCCGCACTGCAGCATCCCGCTCCCCATCCAAACTAGGAATGCCCGCTGGTTCATATATTGATGTCAAAACACTTATTCAAGCTCTTATTGTAAAATCCGCTAACGATTGTGCCACAGTTTTGGCTGAAGCTCTTAGCCCAAGCGAAGCTGAATTTGCCCAATTGATGACCAAAACAGCACACAAACTTGGAATGCATCGTACTACATTCAAAAATGCTTCAGGTTTACCTAACTCTGCACAAAAGACAACAGCTAAAGATCTTGCTATATTAGGTGCCGCAATTTATCATCATTTCCCGCAATACTATCATCTTTTTGCAATGACTGAATTCCAATATAACGGAATGACTTACAAAACACATAATTATCTCTTAAACGATTCGCTCGGAACGGATGGTATGAAAACAGGATATACGGCTGCCTCAGGATTTAATATCTTAACTTCAGCACAGCAAGGAAACTATCGCGTTATTGCCGTTACACTTGGACATAAAAAAGTAAAAGATCGTGATGATAATGTATCAAAGATGATGGAAATTTCATTAAATCATATCCAATCCAATCCTAAAGTAAACACAACAGCCCTCAAGAGTGCGATAAATAATTCAATTAGAAGCACCAAAACTAAGACTGCATATAACCAAACTTCTGGTAAATATCACCGTTAGGTCATTTTGCAATGCCAGAAATCAAAGCTCACGTAATCATCATTGATGGAGAATCCGGTGTTGGCAAAAAAATGCTCGGTTTTGAATTAGCTTTAACTTTATTATATAACCAACAAAAAACAGCTTTACTACTTTCCCCCGATTCGCCCTTAAAAAAAACCTTAGACCTAAGAAAACAAAATTTCCCACAGCTCCCTCATCCCAACCTCATCAGCAGAGAAGAATTTCATACTGCTATAAATAATTATGACGCCATCATCATCCCCACAACTGCAACAGATGAATTAGCCATTACAGCAGAAACATTTATCACCCTATTACCTAAAAATAAAAAAAGTATCATCAACTTTCAAAAAAACAAAACCTATATCAATACATTATGGGAACTAAAGAAAAAAAGAGCCGCCAGTTACAGACGTAGTTTAGATTGGGTTATCTGCGAAAATAATTTAAAAAACAAAAATAACACAGAGCCCAGTATTGAACTAACCAAAATCGCCAAAATGTATGGCTTTCGTCTTTGCCCACCGCTAAACAACCGCTCTACTTACCAAGCAAATGTAAATGGCATCTCTGCTCAAGATAAAGTCATCACAGAATTAAACAACCAACTTACGTATGAAGATATTTGTGCTAAACGAGAGATTATAAAACTTGCAGAATTTATTTTTAGCTAATAAATAGTCTTTACAAGCCGCTCTTTTTGTTTTAAGTTAGCGACAAATATGTTTGTATTTTTTTGATTAGAGGAAAATAAATGATTGAAATCATTAAAACAAAACCTTACACAGACCAAAAAATGGGAACAGCTGGTTTACGAAAAAAAACCAAAACTGCCACTCAGGAAAATTATTTAGAAAATTTCTTACAAAGTATTTTCAATACTATTCCAGATTTAAACCAAAAATCATTTCTCGTCGGCGGTGACGGCAGATATTACAACAACATAGCCATTCAAAAAATCATTAAAATTGCTGCAGCTAACAATGTCAAAAAGCTCTATATTGGACAAGACGGACTTGTTTCCACTCCTGCAGGCTCACATATTATCCTTAAAAACAAACTTGATGGCGGCTTTGTTCTTTCTGCTTCACATAACCCAGGCGGAATAGACGGAGACATCGGTATTAAATATGCCACTGCTTCAGGAGGACAATGCCAACCCGCAGAAAGTCAGGCAATTTATGAACAAACATTAACCATTTCAGAATACAAAATTGCTACGTGTCCGGATATAGATTTATCAAAACTAGCAAAACTGTATTGCGAAAATACTGAAATTGAAATCATTGATCCATATATTGATTATATTGAAATGATGAAAGGGATTTTTGATTTTCCGAAATTAAGAAAATTAACAACATCTAACTTCCGTTTCATTTTCGATGCAATGAACGGAGTCACTGGTCCTTATGGCATAAGAATATTCGAAGATGAACTTGGCGCCCCCAAAGGCACAGTCATCAATGCTATTCCTCTTGAAGATTTCGGAGGACTTCATCCTGACCCCAATCTCATATATGCCAAACACTTAGTTGACATAATGTACTCCGAAGCAGCTCCAGATTTTGCCGCCGCTAACGATGGCGATGGCGATAGAAATATGATTTTAGGACAAAGTTTTTTCGTTAGTCCAAGCGATTGCCTAGCAATTTTAACAGATAATTATAAACTTATTCCAGCATATAAAAATGGTATCTACGGTGTTGCCAAATCTGCAGCCACTTCAATGGCTGTTAAGCGTGTTGCGGATAACCTAAACATTGGTTTTTATGAAGTACCAACCGGCTGGAAATACTTTATTAACTTAATGGATAGCAAAAGAATAACTTTCTGCGGAGAAGAAAGTTTTGGTACTGGAGCTGCTCACATCCGTGAAAAAGATGGCATATGGGCTGTTCTCTTTTGGCTAAGTATCATCGCTGAAACCCATAAATCAATCAAAGAAATTACCATTGATCACTGGAAAAAATATGGCAGAAGCTACTACCTACGAAACGACTTTGAAGGAATACCCCAAGAAGTAGCCGATAAATTGATGTTGGACTTGGAAAATAAGCTTCCCTCATTAGTTGGTAAAGAATTTAATGGATTTACAGTATCTGCAGCTGAACCATTTATTTATAATGATCCAGTTGACCATTCCTCCAATAAAAATGGGCTTGTAGTACATTTCACAGATGGCTCACGAATAGTCTACCGCTTATCTGGAACAGGTACAAACGGAGCAACGCTTCGCACATATATTGAGCGTTATGTAACTGATAATCTTTTAGAAGATCCAGAGCTAATGCTTAAAGAACTCTCTGCTGTCGCCCATACAATTTCCGACATCACGGCGCGTACCGGCAAAAGAAAGCCAGATATTATCACCTAACCAAAGGTAAAACAGCCAATGTTTAATGATGAACTTAACATACGTCCAGATAAGATTTTAGAAAAGCGATTATTACTACTCGTTTTAATGTTAACAGCAACCATCGTTAGCATTGGCTTTCTATTTGCCTACCCAATGTATTTAAGACCCATTATTCTCGCTGTCTTTATTTTTATTATATTAAGCATTTATTTAACCATCACAATTTTACAATCTGGAGAAACGGCAATTCTTTACGGTGGACTTGCAAACGAAATTCTTAAAAACCGTAAAATTTGTTACACCATTATCAACTCAAACGGTAAAATTGTACTACAAAATGAACTGGCTAAAGACTTCCTGCAAAATCACTCCATTTTAGATTTTTTGCAAAAACATTTAGTTGAAAACGAAACCAATCAACAAAAATTAAAACAATTACAACAAAGCGCTGCTCATTTTAAAGAGACGTCATTAGATATTGCTTTAAAATTCGACACAGCAACCATTTTTACTGGCGCTGAATGGTATCGCATTACCATTCGCCCCATAAAATTAACACAAAGCAATCTTGATGAAATTGATAAAACTTCGAATTTTGATAAAAAATATAACATTTATCTACTTTGGAGTTTAGAAAATATTACCTCCGAAAAAACAATGGATACTATTTTTCAAGAGGAGCGTCGTTCATTTTATAATTTCCTCAATTTTATGCCTATTGGCATCTATTTGCAAAACGCCAAGGGCAAAGTCGAATATATCAATAAAACTTTAAGTTCAATGCTAAACACCCCAAAAGAAGAAATTTTAGGTAAAGACATTGCAGACTTTCTCCCCAGCACCGCAGACAGCACACAACGTTTCAGTAATGCGCGTAGCCAATATATGGCATACGTTAAAAACAAAAACGACGAAACCACTGAATATCTAGTAAAAATAGATCAATTTAAAGAAGGAGCTGAGCTACAAACACGCGGTGCAGTCATTGGCAACATCCCAACAGATACAAACTTGAAACAAGCCTACGAAGAAGCTGTTTCTGAGGCAAATAGCATCTTCAATTTATCACCTTTCGGAATGATGTTACTTGATTTAGATTTAGTTATCAAACGCACAAATCAGCGCTTTTTAGATATCTTGGGAGTTCCATCTTCTTCACAATTATTAGATAATTACCTTTCAAATTATCTTGATGAAGACAGCATCGGAAAAATCAAAAAACAGCTCCAAACCTTCACCGCAGAAACAGGCAAACTTCAACCCGCATATTTTGACCTAAATCTTAAAAATAAAAAGAAAAGTCAGATTCTACGTCTTTACATTTGCCCATTGTTTACATCAACAATCCAAATCAGAGAAAACATTAAAGGAATTGTTCTTTTTTGTCTGGACACAACAGAACAAAAAAATCTTGAAACCCAATTCGCTCAAGCTCAAAAAATGCAAGCTATGGGACAACTTGCCGGTGGAATAGCACACGACTTTAACAACTTGCTAACTGCAATGATTGGCTTTTGTGACTTATTGCTTCAACGTCACCGCTTGGGAGATTCATCTTATGCTGATATTATCCAAATTAAACAAAATGCCAACTGTGCAGCAGAGCTAGTACGCCAACTCTTACAATTCTCTAGAAAACAACCTCTACAACCTGAATTAAACAATATAACAGATATCTTAATAAACTATACCCCTCTCCTTAAACGAACAGTTGGCGAACAAGTTGAATTAAAATTTCGCCACGGAGAAAATCTAGATTGCATCAAAGTTGACCGTGTACAATTCCTACAAGTAGTCCTAAATCTTTGTGTTAATGCAAAAGACGCAATGAACAAAAAAGGTTCGCTTACTCTTTCCACACAAATGGAAACTTTACTCGAACCATACCATTTCGGAGCAGAAACAATCGAAAGTGGTACTTTTGTTCGTTTAGATGTAACCGATTCGGGATGTGGGATTCCGCTTGAAAATATGTCACGTATTTTTGAACCTTTTTTCTCAACCAAACAAAACGTTGTCGGATCTGGAACTGGACTAGGATTAGCAACCGTTTACGGTATTGTCCGCCAAATGGAAGGATTTATTAAAGTTAAAAGCACCGTAAACGTCGGAACAACTTTCTCCATATATTTACCAGCATACAAAGCTGAAATCAAAAAAGAAACAACAGATACTTTTAGACACCGCATCCTTAACGACAAGCGGGGACGCGCTGTTTTAACCCCTGCATCAGTTCCAGCATCAACACCCGATAAAGATAAAGTTATTCTTGGGTTAAGTTTATCCGCTACAGATGATCTAACCAAAACACCTGAAAATATCGAAAATACGCGTATTTTATTAGTTGATGACGAAAATTCTGTACGTACTTTTGCTGTTCGAGCTTTACGCAAAAAGGGATACAATGTCGTTGGCTGCAACTCAGCAGAAAATGCGCTAGAAACACTTGAAACTGATAAAAACTTTCAGCTCCTCATCACCGATATGGTAATGCCAGGACAAAACGGCATAGAGCTTGCTAAACAAGTCCTTGAAATGTTACCTGATATCAAAATCATTTTGGCATCCGGTTATTCTGAAGATATTTTAAAAGGCGAATATGCGGATATTGACAATATGTCATTTATCCCTAAACCATTCAGTTTAAGTGATTTAACCCAAAAAGTTTACGAGGTAATGACGTCATAATGGAAAAGCACCTCCAAAACAAATCTGGACAATACTTATTAAAATTTGCCCCTAATACTTATATGGGGGAAGAAGATTTTTTAGTCACTTCTTGCAATGAAACAGCCTACAAAGCCATCAAAATATGGCCTTATTGGCAGCACTTTGCTCTAAACATCTTCGGTCCTAAAAGCTCAGGAAAATCACATCTAGCGCAAATATGGGTAAACCGTATTCAAAAAAGTCTGCCTCGACCAATCCAAATTCCTTTCATAGCAGCACAAAATATTAACCTAAAAAATATCAATAAATTTGCTAATGAATATCCATTTTTAGTTATCGAAAACTTAGACAGCAATATTAACGAAGAAGCTTTTTTTCACCTTTATAATCACTACAACGTTCCAGAAAAATTTATTTTATTCACTTCAGAGCTCCCGCCATCCAAACTCCTATTAAAATTACCAGATTTAAAATCACGATTAAACATCATCCCAACTGTAGAAATTCTTCAACCGGACGATGCAATGTTAACCGCATTGATAGCGAAACTTTTTAATGATCGCCAAATAATCATCTCTCAAGACATCTTAGATTACATTCTCAAACATACTGAACGCTCGTTTAATTTTGTTGCCCGACTTATCGAAGAAATTGATGGAATATCGTGGACTAACGGACGCGCTGTCTCAATTCCCATTGTACGCGATGCACTAAATAACTTAACCAAAAACCAACAATTGGAACTTTTTATATGAGCTCACACTATAACAAAGATATTAACGGCTGGATAATCCTTGATAAACCACAAGGTATTAGTTCCAACCAAGCATTACGCAAAATCCAATATCTACTTTGTGCCAAAAAAGCTGGACATATCGGCACATTAGATCCATTCGCAACCGGTGTTCTCCCTCTAGCATTCGGAGAAGCCACAAAACTTATTCCATATTTAGAAGGAACAGAAAAAACTTATGAATTTACCCTCAAATTTGGCGTAGCTACTTCCACGGCTGATACTGAAGGAGAAATAAGTAACACATCAAGCAAAATCCCGACCATAGAAGAAATTAAAAATATTCTACCACGTTTTATTGGTAAAATAAGTCAGATTCCTCCTAAATATTCAGCCATTCACATCAACGGCGAAAGAGCGTATGAGCTAGCACGCAAAGGAACAGAATTTGAAATTCCTGCTCGCCAAATAAATATCAAAGAATTATCTCTGATAAACACGTGTTTGGAACAAAAAATTGCAAATTTTCGCGTCACCTGCTCCAAAGGAACATACGTTCGTACATTAGGCGCTGACATCGCCACTGCACTAGGAACTTGTGGACACTTAACTACTCTCCGCCGTACTCAAAACGGCTTTTTTAACCTTTCTGATACGATTTTACTGGATAATTTAAAAAATATATTGTATAAGGGCAACAGCGTATCTCCTCTCAAGCCAGTTGAAACATTTCTGTGCGACATCACGGTTATCGCTTTAACTAAAGAAGATATGCTTAAGCTTAAAAGCGGACAACAGATTGATTCTAAAGAATATATTTCTTTTGAAAATATCGCAGCTGCTTGCTTTGAAAATAAGCTTATCGCCTTAGTCGGAGTTAAAGAAAATAAGCTTTTTCCGATTCGGGTTTTTAATTTATAAACATTAAATTTGATAAAAAGGAATAAAAGATGTCGATTACTAATGAAAAAAAACAAGAAATTATTGCTCAATATGGTACAAAAGAAGGTGATACAGGTTCACCAGAAGTTCAAATTGCCATTTGGACATATCGTATCAACTCATTGATTGAGCACTTCAATACCCACAAAAAAGATTTACACTCTCGTTTGGGTTTGATGAAAATGGTTAGCCGCCGTCGTCACTTATTAGACCACTTAAAGGCAACAAGCGAAGAAAGATATCAAACATTGATTAAAAAGTTAGACTTACGTAAGTAATGTTTGAAAACAAATAGCGGAGCAATGGGGCTCCGCTATTTGTAAAATCCTGATATAACATCAGGTGAGGTATTTTAGAAGGAAAGGTAAAAAATATGGTCAATTGGAATGTGTGCCGCAAAGAAATGGAATGGGGTGGCCGCAAATTAGTTTTAGAAACAGGTAAAATCGCAAAGCAGGCAACAGGTGCCGTTTATGCAAGTTATGGAAATACGGTCGTTGTCGCAACTGTGGTTGCCGCAAAAGAAGCAAAAGCAGATCAAGATTTTTTCCCTTTAACTGTTAACTATCAGGAAAAATATTATGCAACTGGCAAAATCCCCGGTGGTTTTATGAAACGCGAAGGCAAACCTTCTGAACGTGAAGTTTTGGTTTCTCGCTTAATCGATCGCCCGATTCGCCCGCTATTTCCTGATGCATTCAAAAATGAAGTTCAAATTATCTGTACCACAATTGCACACGATAAAAAAACTGATTCAGATATTTTAGCTATGATTGCAGCTTCTGCAGCATTAGCCATCTCAGGTATTCCGTTTTTAGGTCCTATCGGTGCTGCAAAAGTCGGCTACATCGACGGACAATATGTTTTGAACCCAACAGTTGAAGAGTTAAAAACTTCCGAGTTGGAATTAACCGTTGCTGGAACAAAAGAAGGCGTTTTGATGGTTGAATCTGAAGCAAATGAACTCTCAGAAGAAACAATGCTAAACGCAGTAATGTTTGGTTTTGACAACTTCCAAGGTGTTATCAATTTAATTAACGAGTTAAAAGCTGAAGCAGGTAAAGAACCTTGGGAAGCACCAGCATTTCCTCCGGAGTTTGACGAACTCTACAGCCGTATCGAAAAAGGATTTCGCGCAAAATATGAAGAAGCCTTTAAAGAAGTTGATAAACAAAAACGTTCCACTCGTTTGGGAGAATTAAACGCTGAAGTAAATGCGACAATTGATCCAGAAAACGAATTTGAAACACGTTATGCTCTCGACGCCGTTGAAAAATTAATGCACTCTGTAATGCGCGAAAAAGTTTTAACAACTGGTTCTCGTATCGACGGTCGTGACACCAAAACCGTTCGCCCAATTACTTGTGAAGTAAATCTTCTACCAACCACACACGGTTCTGCTTTATTCACCCGTGGTGAAACACAAGCACTGGTCGTAACAACATTAGGTACTGGTGAAGATTCACAAATTATTGACGGGTTAATGGATGAAACACGTCAAGAATTTATGTTAAATTATAACTTCCCACCATTCTCAGTTGGCGAATGTGGAAGAATGGGCTCCCCAGGACGTCGCGAAATCGGTCACGGAAAACTCGCTTGGCGTGCTATCCACCCAATGTTACCTAAAGATAAAGCTACATTCCCTTATACAATTCGCGTTGTATCAGACATTATGGAATCAAATGGTTCTTCTTCAATGGCAACAGTATGCGGCTCTGTTTTATCTTTGATGGATGCAGGTGTACCACTAAAGAAACCAGTTGCCGGTATTGCAATGGGTCTAATTAAAGAAGATGACGGTCGTGTAGCTATTTTAACTGATATTTTAGGCGATGAAGATCACCTTGGTGATATGGACTTTAAAGTAGCAGGAACCAAAGATGGCGTAACTGCATTACAAATGGATATTAAAATCACATCCATAACTAAAGAAATTATGCAAAACGCTTTATCTCAAGCACACGAAGGACGTATTCACATCTTAGGTGAAATGGCAAAAGCTCTGGCGGAACCTCGTCCAGAAGTTTCTCCGAATGCTCCACGTATTATTTCTATCAAAATTCCAGTAGATAAAATCCGTGAAGTTATCGGTACAGGTGGTAAAGTTATCCGTGAAATTATCGAAAAAACCAATACCAAAATTGATATTGAAGATGATGGAACAGTTAATGTTGCAGCTGTTGATAAGAAAGACGCCGAAGCAGCTCTTGAAATTATCAATGGAATTGTTGCTGTTCCAGAAGAAGGTAAAAACTATCACGGTGTTATTACCAAAATTATGGACTTTGGTGCATTCGTACGTTTCTTGGGTTCAACCGAAGGTTTAGTTCACATTTCAGAAATCAAAAATGAGCGTATAGCTTCTGTAACCGATTTCTACAAAGAAGGTGACTCGATCTGGGTTAAATGTATGGGCACAGACAATCGCGGCAAAATTAGACTTTCCGCAAAACGTGTTAACCAAGAAACAGGTGAAGATGCCTAAAGCTAAAATTTAAATACACTGTATTAAAAAAAGTCGGAGTCGCCTCCGACTTTTTTATTTTATCAATCAAAAACATAAAAAAACCTCAAACGTTTAAGTTTAAGGTGAATTAACAACAGTAAGTTTGGTTAATTTAATATTTTTTTCTTACTCTTTTATTTCATCATCTATAAAGATATTTTTCTTTGTCTGAACTAACGTTTCTTGAGCTACAATTATCTTAGATGTATTTTCGGCAATTTTATGCAAAGTCTCCCTAATATCTATAATACAAAGGAATATCCAAAAAATAAAAGAAATTGTTGAAAAACCAATCAATAATATACAACAACCTGTCACAAAATCATCACTTGAAACAGCTGCAAAAATTAAAACAAAAAAAAGTAATCCAATAATCCCATCAATGCTTGATGAAACAAACTTTAAAATAAACTCTCTCAAATCATCCTCCTTTTTTAAATATTACAACTTAAAAATAACAAATACAATCATTTGTTTTCTTTAAACTTACAAACATCCACCCAAATAGCCTTAGGAACATACCGTTCTAATTCCTCAAGTGTAAGCTCAATTGCACTGTTAGCACTACCACACGCAGGAAAAACTGTTTGAAATCTTTTTAAAGAAACATCAAAATAAATTTTTACATCTTCAGGATTAGCAAACGGACAAACACCACCCACCGCGTGCCCAGTTCGCTCAGAAACTTCATCAGCGCATAGCATTTTCGCTTTACAATAAAATTGTTTCCTATATTTGACATTATCAATCTTATAATCACCTGCGATAATGATAAGAATCGTCTTTCCATCACAATCAAACGACAACGTTTTAGCGATTCGACAAGGTTCGCATCCCAGTGCAGCAGCAGCTAAATCAACCGTTGCACTGGAAACATCAAATTTCAAAATCCGATTCGAAACACCAAATCGTTCCAAATAATTTTGAACAGCCTCTACACTCATCGTAACCTACTGTAAATATTGCTTATTAGCAGCTAAAAACTCTCTTGCAATATCTTCACCTTCAGCGGTTCCTTCATACCAAAAGAAATTTTTTCCTTTTTTTTGAAGTTCAATAACAGCAGGTTTCGTCATCTCTTCGTACTCAGCTAAGCGCTCAGGCAATACTTGATCATCTTTACGTTTAATCAAACGCCCACCACATTCACATACACCATCGCCTGCATTATGCGCCATACCACATTTTTCACAAATTCGCCGATTCTTTACACGCTCCAAAATCAAATCTTTTGGTGTATCACGAAAAATAACCGCACTACTAAAATGTTTCATCAACTTATCAAAAACTTTCACTTGCCCAACAGTGCGTGGGTATCCATCCATAATCAATACCTTAGCATCAATTTTCTTTAACTCGTCCACCAACATTTCGTTAATCATATCATCAGGTGCCAATCCACCTTCTTTCATATTAGCTTCTAGCGCCAAACCCAAAGGGGTTTTTGCTTTTTTTTCGCGACGGATCATTTCTCCAACAGAAATATCCGCAATATCTTCATCTTTAAAACCATAAACTTCTTTTAGCTCCTTAACCAAAGAAGATGCTATATATCCCTTGCCGGATGCCGGCGCTCCAATCAATGAAATAACAAATTTTTTACTCATAGTTTTTCCTATTTTATTACCTCTATACCCGCAAAAAAGCTCCAAATACCTATTTGAAGCTCTTATACCATAAAACAAAATCGTTAATTTTTATTTTATATATTCATCTAAATCATCAACATAAACCTCTTCAAATGTCGGTTCAAACCCCACATCCTTAACCTCATACGGTTTTGAAGCATTTGCATCCGGACGTAAAATAACCCTATCAGAACGAACGATAGAATCAGGCGTCAACTCCGCAGGATATGCTGGATCAAGATAAATACGTTCACTAGAATCACTAAAGGACATCCCCTCATTATCAAAAGAAGTTTCCGTATTCAACGGTTTTCGTCCTGAATAAGACTCTATTGGTTCCTCTTCCGTCATTTCTTTAATTTCAACTGGTGCAAGAGCTTTCTCTGCATCCTCATCGTTCAAACGTAATGCCTCAGCATTAACTTGTGGTTTAACAACAGTCGCCGTTTCTTCAATAACCACAATTTCTTCCGGCTTCAGTGCCATCAAAGAAGGGCTTAACGGATGAGCATCTTTCAAAAGTCGAATCAGTCCATACCCCGAGCCCCCGCCATATGCCGGTCCAGATAATCCGATAGAATAATATCCACCAATGTAACCATAATCCAAATCAATATAATCAACGCTAAACATCACACGAATTGTTGTGGTTCCTACACTGGTCATATCACATTTAAAACCATTGCCATTTAACACAACTTTATTATTATTTTTAACATACAACATTGCCTTATCAGGTTTACAAACCGTAGGCGTCTGTCCATTATAGCTTAAATTGTATCCTAATACCAAATCTAATGCGCTCTGCCCATTTTTAATAGAGGCATCTACAAGTTTTACCCCATCAAAATAAACATACGCAGGCGTTACCCCAATTTTAGCTGGAACAGTTAAATACGGATTTGTACAAACGTGAGCCTGAGGATTCGCCTCACACAATAACGCTGTATGATCCAAATTATTATCAACCAATTGTGTTAATGCATTAAAAATATATTCACGTGACTTTGAAAGCTCAGCTGGCGCACATTGTTTATCACGACAAATAATCAGAGAATCTAGAGGAGGAACCCTTTTATTAAACACCTTAGCTGCCTCTTCAGGCTGACTCATCATAAAAGATGAACTAACCGCCGCCCCATTCTCACTGGAAACTTCATTCATATATTCATAAGTACTCTGTTCCTCCCAAGAAGAACTTGAGCAGGACGCCATCCCTATTGCTGCAGCTGCCAGGCATAACCTAAAAAATATTTTTTTCTGCACGCTAACCAACCCTTAATAAAATTGTAAGTATATACTATTAAAATAAAAATATATTGAAAGTCTGCCAATGGGAAGAAAATTGTCGCACATATACACACCATACAGCATAATATTTTTTACAATCTTAGCTTTACCATCATTTTGTTCTGAAGAAACAAATACAGCAAATGAAATCGTCTCCTCTCCGATAACACCACTGAAAGTCGTTGATGGTGACAGTCTGGAAATCGGTCCCCACCGCATTCGCCTAATCGGAATAGATGCACCAGAATATCACCAAAAATGCAAAAACAAACAACAGAAAACATATCCTTGCGGCAAAGAATCCCTCCATTATCTACAAAATTTAATAGCAAATAACATTGTAAGATGCAAAATTCATCAAAAAGATAAATACAATCGAGATTTATGCACCTGTTACAGCAATAATACAAATATCAATGCTGAAATGGTACGCTCTGGTCACGCCATTACTTACCTTGACAACAGTTATACAAACGAACAACAAGAAGCAAAAGTTCAAAAACGCGGGATATGGAATGGAAAATTTATGCATCCGCGTCTATTTCGGCGCCTACAAGAAGAACAAAAACGCAAATAAATTTAAATTTACATCAGATTCTTATTGACTCATTAAAAAAGTTATGTATAGTGCACAAAAAAGTTATGTTTAAATCTACAAAACAGGTGAATTAAAATGTATGCAGTAATTAAAACAGGCGGTAAGCAATACAAAGTAGCGTCCAATGACGTTATCAAAATCGAAAAGATTGCAGGAGACGCCGGAAGTGAAGTAATTTTTAATGAAGTTTTAGCAATGGATGAAACCGTTGGCACTCCTTTTGTTGCCGGCGCTAGCGTAAAAGCAACTATTGTTAAACAAGCTAAAGACGCAAAAGTTATCGTTTTCAAAAAGAAAAGAAGACAAAACTACCGTCGCAAAAACGGTCACAGACAAAACATCACAATCGTAAAAATTACCGATTTGTGTAAATAATTAACTAGGAGTTTTTTGAAATGGCACATAAGAAATCAGGCGGTAGCTCATCAAACGGACGTGATTCTATCGGACGTCGTTTAGGTGTTAAAAAATTCGGCGGTGAATCTGTAATTTCCGGAAACATCATTATTCGCCAACGTGGAACAAAATTCCATCCAGGTGAGAATGTTGGTATGGGTAAAGATCACACTATTTTTGCAACCGCAGAAGGTAAAGTAGAATTTAAAACTAAAGCTAATGACAGAACATACGTTTCTGTTGTTCCTGCAGAATAATTCCACTCACGCAAAAAATAAAAAGGGGGTGCCAGACATCCCCTTTATTTTTCAAAAAAACAGGATACATATCCCCTACTCAACTAATTTGAAGCAAGAGAATAACAATGAAGTTTTTAGACCAAGCAAAAATATACTTAAAATCTGGCGATGGTGGACGCGGATGCGTTTCCTTTCGCCGTGAAAAGTATATTGAATTTGGCGGCCCTAACGGCGGCGACGGTGGCAAAGGCGGCAGCGTATGGTTTGTCGCAGTCGAAAACCTAAACACACTCATTGACTTTCGCTATCAACAGCACTTCAAAGCCCAAAACGGACAACACGGAATGGGATCAGAAATGAGTGGTGCAAAAGGGGAAGACATTATTATCAAAGTCCCTGTTGGCACAGAAATCATAGCCGATGATGGTGAAACTGTTATTGCAGATATGGTTGAAGCTGGGCAAACATTTATGATTGCCAAAGGCGGCGACGGTGGACGTGGTAACACTCGCTTTAAATCATCAACAAACCAAGCACCTCGCTATGCAGAACCAGGGTGGCCCGGAATTGAAATGTGGGTATGGTTACGTTTGAAGATTATTGCAGACGTCGGATTGATCGGTTTACCAAATGCTGGAAAATCCACCTTTTTAACCGCAGTCACCAAAGCACGTCCCAAAATTGCAGATTACCCATTCACAACGCTACACCCCAACCTCGGAGTTGCTTGGGTAGATGGTAAGGAGTTAGTTTTGGCAGACATTCCTGGACTTATTGAAGGCGCACACGAAGGAGTTGGTTTAGGTGATAGATTTTTAAAACACGTAGAACGCTGTTCAGTCTTTCTTCATTTAATTGATGCCACTGCAGAAAATGTTGCCAAAGACTATAAGACTATCCGCAAAGAACTAGAACTTTACGAACGGAAATTAGCCGACAAACCGGAGGTTGTTGCATTAAACAAAACCGATTCGCTAACAGAAGCTGACATAAAAAAGAAAATAAAAGCTTTATCAAAAGTCACCAAATCACCAATTTTCGCAATTTCAGCCATCGCGGGCACCAATACTATTGACTGCTTACGCGAAATCGCTTACTTTGTTCCTGCTAAAAGAAAAAAAGTGGATCCAGATATAATTATCGATTATGAAGAAAAAGAACCTGAAGTCAAGAAAACTTGGTCACCATTAGACTAATTTGAGGAGTATATAATGAGTACAACAGATAATACATTACTTAAACTGATTGAAAAAACGCTTGATGACAACAAAGCCGATAATATTGTAACGATTGACCTTAAAGGCAAAACCTCAATCGCCAATTTTATGGTCATCGCAAGTGGTACCTCCAATCGCCACGTTGCAGCTTTAGCTGATAAGCTCAAATACACCCTCAAACAAAATGGTTACAATACAACCTCTGAGGGTGAGGAAAAAGCCAACTGGGTTCTAATTGATGCCTTTGATGTTATCGTACATATTTTCTGCCCAGAAGTACGCGACTTTTATAATTTAGAAAAGATGTGGAATACAGCCGCAGAACTCAGAAAAAATTAATGCAAAGTTTATTTTCAACAACTACAAAAAAAGCTTGATTTATTATTTTTGAAAGTGTATCAAGTTAAAAGCAAATAGGGGTATAGCTCAGTTGGTAGAGCATCGGTCTCCAAAACCGAGTGTCGTGAGTTCGAATCTTACTGCCCCTGCCAGTAATAAAAAAGCCACCTTTATGGTGGTTTTTTTATTGCTTATAAGAAACTGCGAGGTGCGACCGAGGCGTATACGCCGAAGGTCAATCTTACCGCCCCGACCAATCAAGACAAAAACGTTCAAAAACATCTTTTTCTTTATAAATCAACAACTTAACCGAGTCCGTGTAAGATGCCGCCATCACACCATTTCCCGCTAGTTACACGGACCACACAAAATAAAATTTTTGTTTTACAAATAGTTAAGCCACTAAAATCATATTTTGTTTTGGGGACAGTTTTAGAAGTTTAGAATAAGCAGCAAAATCATTAAGAATAATTTATTTGCAATTTAATAGAAAAGTGTTATGTATAAATCATCAAATAAAATTATTGTGTAACTGATAAAATGTATTTTATGGAAAAAAAATCTGCGAAACTGATTTACAAGCTTATTTTTTGGTTCGTTTTTGCCATAGCTGCTTTGTTGCTGCTCGTTCACTGGAAGTATTCCCTTTGTGCTTTAGGCGTTCTTCTTTGGAATGATATATTCTATGAGAACGGTTGCCAAGAGTTCGTTTGTGATGAATGGGAAACAGGATATCCAACGCAAGGACTATACAGGATGTTTCAAAGTTGGATATGGCTGGCGATTATTTTAGCTATTGTGTTGTATTTTATTGTATAACGTTTAAGGATGCAAAAATAAATATTTTTCGCACCTATTCGTTTGGTATTTCGTTTTGATTTGGATGTTGAGGTAACAGCAATTCGCTCGCATACTATCCTATATCCCCTGCCATTCCAAAGTCCGTTCAATACGGACTTTTTTTTATAAAACAAAATTCAATATAAAAAAAACATTTTACAAAATTTTAATAAGATACAATTAGACTGAAGCACACAACAACGAGAGAGACAACAATGACCGAAAAAGAAAAAATGCTAAAAGGTGAGCTATACGATGCAAACTACGATAAAAACTTAATTACAGAAAGAAATCGCTGCAAAAATCTTTGCTTCCAATTTAATAACACACCTTATGATGAATTCAAAAAGCGTCGTGAAATTCTAAAAAAAATTATAGGTTCAACAAAGAAAAACTTTACAATTGAACCCTCCTTCTGGTGTGATTATGGTTACAATATTGAACTGGGAGAAAACTTTTACTCTAACCACAATCTTGTCATTTTAGATGGCGCAAAAGTAACTTTTGGCGATAATGTGTTTATTGCACCAAACTGTGGATTTTATACTGCCGGTCATCCTTTAGATATTACCCAACGAAACCAAGGGTTAGAATACGCTAAACCAATTAAAGTCGGCAATAACGTTTGGTTTGGTGCAAATGTAATCGTTTTACCCGGCGTCACAATCGGGGATAACTGTACAATCGGAGCCGGAAGCGTTGTTGTAAAAGACATTCCACCTAACACTCTGGCAGTCGGCAACCCTTGTAAAGTTATCCGCCAACTTATCCCATAATCTCCCTCTTTCACATTATTTGAGCAAAGCAGAAATATATTATTGACATCTAAAAAATTATTTAATATGTTGGCGATAATAGATTAGAATACACTAAGCTCTTTATAGCATTTTGCGCATTGCTAGGTGTATTCTGCAAGTTTATCAATATTTTGAATGGTACAGCTATGGGAAAAACAAGTCCGATACAGTTTTTAAGACAAGTAAAACAAGAAGTAAAAAAAGTTACGTGGCCTTCTAAAAAGGAAGTAATGCGCGCAACAATTATGGTGTTGGTTATTGTTGCAATCGCTTCAACGTTTTTCTTTTTAGTAGATATGTTTTTTGCATATATTGTCCGTTTAATCTTTCAATATTAGGAGTTAACCGATGACAGCGCGTTGGTATGTCGTTAATGTATATTCCGGTTCGGAAAAAAAAGTTGCCGAGTCCATTCGTGAACAAGCCGTTTTGAAAAAAATGGATGACCGTATTTTAGAAGTTCTCGTTCCAACTGAACAAGTTGTTGAAGTAAGAAAAGGCGCTAAAGTAAACGCAGAACATAAGTTTTTCCCTGGATACATCTTAGTTAAAATGGAAATGAGCGATGATACTTGGCACATCGTTAAAGATACACCTCGCGTAAGTGGTTTCCTTGGCAGCCATAACAAACCTCAAGCCATTAGTGAAAGAGAAGTTAAGCGCATTATGGCACAAATTGAAGAAGGAATTGAACGTCCACAAACTCAAATTTACTTTGAGGTAGGTGAACAAATTCGTGTAACCGATGGTCCTTTCGCTTCTTTCGTTGGAATCGTCGAAGAAGTAGATAATGAAAAAACACGTTTGAAAGTATCTGTTTCCATCTTTGGGCGTTATACACCTGTAGAATTAGAATTTAACCAAGTTGAAAAAATAGCTTAGTTATAATACAATTAAAAACCTCCGATTTTCATCGGAGGTTTTTTTCGTACTCAACAATCCTACCAAGCGTATGTAAGCCCTGCATCCACTCCATATGCCTGATATTCAGTTCCAAAGGTATAATTTGCCGAAGTATATGCTGAAAGAGCCGGCGTCAAACCAAACTTCGCACCAATCTCCATCTTACCCAAAGTCTGATTTTTATATGTATCTGCCTGTTTCAAACCTGTAATTTTTGTTTTTCCACCATTTGCGTATGTTTGAATAACTGACGGTTTTGCATAAACCTTACTGGTCCAACCATCCCAACAAAACAAATGTTCAAAACGTAACCCTAACTCTGCTTCCACATAATGCATCAAATCAAAATCAACCGTTTTACCCACATTATCAGAAAAACCATCCATATCCAACGCCGTATAATACAAACCTAAACTTGGCTCAATAATCCACGCGTATGGTAAATAAAATTTACGTGCCACTTCCAAACCTGCACCATATTGCAAAGCTGAGGTATCAGCTTTTGCCAACCGATCATCTGTATTAACATTAATATCCTGCTTACCAGCAAAAACTGTTGCCAACGCTGCCCAATTTCTTCCGCCATATGAATAATACAAGCCTCCCAAATAGCTATCAATATCCATTTTTGATCCCAAAGTAGAGCGATAATCTCCCTTACCAGTCAAATCATAATCCCCTTGACGATATGAACCAAACAATCCTAAACGATGCCGTGTATCTGCGGCCAAATCAAACCCTGCAGTCACACCTTTAATCTTAGCATCCATTTCACTTGGAGCATCTATCTCTGCGTATGTATAATCTGCATCAAACCACACCTGACGTTTTGGCGAAAACTTTTTATCGCAGCACCCTTTATTACGATTCGCTCTTAGAGCATCACTAATTTGCCGATTTATACCCCGATTCTGCTCCACTGCAGCAGACTGCATAGCAACATAAGCCGCGACTTCCGGAGCATATTCTTTGTTCGCATCATCATCGCCGCCCGTATTATCACCACCAGTGCTACCGCTTGAATCATCAGCGTCATATCTGTCTTTAAGAGCCAAATACCAATTACTAACAGTATCTCCTTCTTCCCCTTTATAATTTTTAACAGACTTCCACATATACGGACTACCAGTAACGCGCCCAATTTTAAAGTTTGAATACGTTTCTGGATTATCATTCGCGGCTTCAATAAACATTGTATATGCATCATTACGATTATCCAACTCCTCTCTATTCAAAGAATTAACAATAACTGTTGTTTCCCCTTGAATATCACCCGCAACACGTATAACACCATTATTAACATTATTATTTTCTCGGTCAACACGCACATCTAACTTTAAAACACCCCCATCTGCTGCGGAATAATTCATTGTATTAACCTCAGCAGCAGTTCCTAAATGCATAACAGAATCGTTCTTAAGACTCAAATTACTAACATTATCAACTCGCGAATTAAGGACAACCTCACTACCATCCTTGCCATCACCTAAAATATCAATATCATACCGCCAGCCATCAACATTATCATCAAAAATGACAGCTCCGCCATTCTTTGCAGAGAGTGCCAGCACACCGTTCTTCCGCGAATCTCCCTCCATATAAACAGCATTACTTTCACCATTTGCAGTATTACCACGAAATTCACTATTCTGACCATCAGCAATAACTTTTACATAATTTCCCCAAATAGCTCCCCCCACAGCCTCATCTGCTGCGGTAACACTATTATTATAAAAGTTTGAATTAACAATCTGTAACGCATCTTCAAGCCCAGAACTACTATCGTGATAAATAGCTCCGCCATATGCAATACTATCCGCTTGAGCACTATTACCAACAAAATCAGCACTTATCCCTTTAATTTGTCCTTGGTTTGAAATAGCTCCACCAATTGCCCAAGCCCCTTCACCGTGAGCCTCCGCAACATTATTATTAAAGTCACCCGAAATTTCATCAATAACACCTGCTGCATTATCAATCGCACCGCCCCAAGCTTCTAACTCACTAATTACTTTATTATCAACAAAATTTCCAGCAATAGACTGAATATGAGCTGTATCACCATTATTCTGTATCGCACCACCATTCGCCTGTGTAACTGCAGTTACTTTATTAGCTATAAAGTTTCCTGAAATATCATCAATTGTACCAGCATTATAAATAGCTCCACCGTGAGTATTCGTTGCAATCCCCTCATTACTAATAAAATCACCTTGAAATCCTTGAATATACCCACCAGTAGCATTATACACCACCCCACCATCAATATTATTACCAACAGCTTTATTTTGTATAAAATCACCTTTAACTAAGCCAATCTGCCCTTTATTTGCCATAACTGTACCATCAATATGGACCGCACTAGAATCCGTACTATTTGTACTCATCATATTTCCGATAAAATCCGCATCCAAAGCTACTTTAGAAGTATCTCCATCTTTTACCGTAATAACACCCTCATTATAAAGGACGCCCCCTTGAACAATAACACTCGCCCCATCACCTGTATAATCATATTCATATTTACTATCTTTATACAAAACAGGACCAATCAAATACATCGTCAAACCGGCTGGATTTTTTATCCCTAACCCAGGAGCAACCATTGCAGTTTTTCCATCTTCGCCGACCTGTCCATCGCCACGTCCTTCACCACTCAGTGTTAACTCTTTTTCATATACTTTATCTGTATTAAACTCATACCGATAATAATGCGGTTCTAAAGCACCATTAGCATCTACTGTATAATCTTTAAAAACCCGCCCACTAGTATCAGAATCATACACATCTTTAGAAATCGTTTCCACTTTATATGCCGAATTTTCAGCCACATTGAAATCAGCTCTTGCATCCAACGCAACTAATCCAACGGATAACAGTAACACATAACGAAAAAACATTGCTAACCTCTTCTAGAATATAATTTGCATTAACTTTAAAAGAGTTTTTTTAAAATAGGGTTAAAATTCCCCTTATATCGCTTATTAAAGCGCTTTCCATCAATAAATTTCAAATTTTAGACATCTAGCCTCTACCCAACAAATGGATAAAAGTAAAGAGGAGCTCATTAAGAGCCCCTCTTCAAAACAAACTGAATATTAGAAACCTTCAGTATCTAAGCGCTTACGCAACTGCTTTCTAGAGCGTCTGATTGCTTCAGCCTGACGGCGAGCTTTCTTTTCAGAATTCTTCTCGTGACAACGTCTCAACTTCATCTCGCGAAAAACACCCTCGCGTTGCATTTTCTTCTTCAAAATTTTCAAAGATTGCGCAACGTCATTGCCAATAACAGTAACTTGAACCACTTAAATCACCTCTTTTCTATTCTCTAAATTGTTAATATTGGAAGACCTTATAACATATATTTTTTAGATTGCAATAAAAAAATCTTCACATCAAAGATTTGTAACAAAATTTTAAGAACTTTTATATACAATGCACTCAAATAATTTAAAACAAGGAAACAGAAGATGGCAAAAAAACCTTCAAGCCCCAAAGATGTATACGAATTGATGGAAAATGACCAAGGAGAAATTATGCTCTTGCTCTATGCAGGAGAAAGCGCTCCACAAAATGCATTTTTTCACCTTAATCCCGAACGTAACTGCTTAGAACTACATCGCAACAGTAAAGATGTTGTTGTTATTGAAGGGTTAGAAACAGAAAGCCTTACTAAATTAAAAAAGATTAACATTCTCTACGTTTGTGAAATGAAATACAACGAAACAACTGATGAAGGAAACGAGATTTTATACGCATATGAAACCTCTCCAAAATCAGAAAACACTCAAGAAAAAACACCTATCCCTAACACGCCATCTCTTTCAGAAAAAGTTAAACTCGCAAGAGAAAAAGTTCTCAAAAAAGCATAAATAAAGCCCCGTTTAAAACGGGGCTTTATTTTTCAATTAAAAACCAAAAACTGCATTTTTGAGACGATCAAGAGTCTGCTTAGCAATAGCTCGAGCCTTTTCTGCACCCTCTGCTAAAATTTGCTCAACCTCATCAAAATGCGCCATATAATAGTTATAAATTTCACGTTCCTTGGCAGTCTTTTCAATAATTGCATCTAATAACATATTTTTAACGTGACCATACCCAAGTTTTCCATTCCTTAACCCATCAGCCATTTCTGCAACTTTATCAGCTGGAGCAATCGTTTTATAAATTTCATAGACTAACACTTCTTCCGGATTCTTCGGTTCTTCTATCGGTTTCGAATCAGTCTTAACTGAAAAAACAGCTTTTTTTAAGACTTTATCATCTTCAAACAACGGAATAACATTACCATATGATTTGCTCATTTTCCGTCCATCAACACCTGGGATAACCGCAATATTATCATCAAACACAGCTTTCGGCTGCACTAAAATATCTTTATTATAATATGCGTTAATTGCACCAGCAATATCCCGCGCAATCTCAACGTGCTGCACTTGGTCTTTACCAACTGGTACAATATCCGTATCAAAACTCAAAATATCAGCAGCCATCAAAACTGGATATGTATATAATCCCATATTGATTCCATCATCATTAGGTCTATTCGCGGCTAGATTCTTATCAACTGCTGCCTTATATGCGTGTGCCTTGTTCATAAAGCCTTTCGGAGTAAAAGCCATTAAAATTGTAGTAATTTCAAATATTTCAGGCACATCGGATTGACGATAAAAAATACTCTTCTTCGGGTCCAAACCTGCCGCTAAATAAATACAAGAAATCTCCTTAATTTCTTTATTTAAAATTTCTGCATTTTTTTCCGCATTGATAGCGTGATAATCTGCAACAAACATAATATGTCTTTTAGCCGCCGCTCCTAATTCTATCGCTGGCTTAATTGCGCCCAGATAATTCCCTAAATGTGGTTTTCCTGTTGGCTTAACACCAGTCAGAACTGTTTTTCCCTCAATCATTTGTGCTTGCCTTTCAAATTTCTGTTGTTTTTAATTTTTATTATTGATAATCTTGTTTTTAGATTTTTGCAAATATTTTATATCAAAAAGGATAACAACAATGTTGGATATTAAATTCATCGCGGAAAACGCAGAACTTGTTAAAGAAGGACTTGCTAAAAAAGGTTACACAACCAAACAGATTAACGTAGATGCGCTAATCGCTTTACACAAAGACGTTAACAAACTCAAAACATCAACACAGTCATTAGCAGAGGAAAAAAACCGTTTGAGCAACTCCATCAAATCTGCCTCAGCTGAAGAACGCCCTGCAATTATTGCTAAAAGTAAAGAACTTGGCGAACAATTAAAAAAAGAACAAGAGCAACTTGCAGAAGAACAGCAAAAATTTGACAACATTATGTGGCGTATGCCAAACCTCCCGAGTCCAGAGTCTCCTGTAGCTGAAGATGAAAGTGGCAATGTCGTTATCAAAAAAGTAGGTGAACCTACAAAATTTGACTTTACTCCTAAAGATCACGTTGAGTTAATGGAATTAAATGACTGGTCCGAAATGGAACGTATTACCAAGGTTTCAGGAGCTCGAACATATGCCATAAAAAATGAACTATCTCGTTTAGAACTTGCAATGCATATGCTCGTATTAGATAAACTTGCTGCACACGGTTTCACAACGATTACCGTTCCATCAATATCCAAGCAAAAACCTTTATATGGAATGGGATATCTACCATTTGCCCAAGATGAAATTTATTATATGCCGGCCGATGATATCTATTTATCTGGAACAGCTGAGCTAGTTTTAAATTCTTTGCGTGCAGATGAAATTTTATCCGAAAATGATTTACCAGTACTATATGCCGGATTCTCACCTTGTTTCCGTCGTGAAGCTGGCGCCGCTGGCAAAGATACACGAGGGCTCGTTCGTGTTCACCAATTCTTAAAAACCGAGCAATTCGTTATCTGTAAAAATGACATTGCTGAAAGTGAAAAATGGCACAAAACGTTATTAGCAATATCTGAAGAAGTATTACAAGATTTAGAATTACCTTACCAAGTTTTAGAAATCTGTACCGGAGATATGGGAGCCCCAAAATATCGCCAATATGATTTGGAAGCTTGGACACCCTCTCAAAATTGCTATCGTGAAACACACTCTTGCTCAAACATCACTGAATGGCAAGCTCGTCGCACCAACTTAAGATATCGTGATAACAAAGATGGTAAAGTAAAATTTGTTCACACCTTAAACAATACAGGTATTGCTACCCCGCGCATCTTAGCCCCATTTATGGAAAATCATCAACAGGCTGATTATACCGTGCGGATTCCCGAAAAATTACAGCCATATATGAATGGCAAGAAATTTATTGGTAAAAACGCAAAATAATAAAGCATAAATAAAAAGGAAAGAAATGAAAAAAATTGATAAAATCATCAATTTTATGCGAGTACTTGAAGAAGTTTGTGTTGTCAAAAGGGATTTACTCCTTTTTGACGGCACAACGGAAAACGATGCAATGCATATTTTCAAACTTTCTTTTCTGGTTATGCTCATTACACCATATTTAAAAAGTAATGTTAATTATACCAAAATGTTGGAATTGGCGTTAGTACACGATATTGCTGAAAGTAAAACTGGAGATTATACCGCGGCAAACCAAATAGCCCATCCAGAACTAAAAGAAGAAAAGCAAAAGCGTGAAAGTGTGGCAATAAGAGAAATCAAAAATTTGCTCCCAATCCCACTCAATAAAAAAATTTATACACTTTACCAAGAGTATGAAAAAAAAGAAACGCTTGAAGCCAAAATTGTTTCAGCTCTCGATAAATTAGAGGCAAACTTACAAGCTAACCAATACAAAAATGGTGATGTTCATTACTGGAAGGACTGCGAAAACGGTGAAGAATACTACAAACTATCACTACGCAAAAAAGAATTAGTTGCAGAAATTAGCGAGCCGATTCTCAGCGAACTTGAAAATGCTATAATCGCACTTGCACGTAACAATATGCAAAAATGTGGCTTTGAAACGAAAGAATAACCCCAAATGCTATTATATGTTGATAAAAAAAAGCAAAAACGCCATCGGATAAAAATTATTACTATCACCATCACCAGCATCTTAATTCTCCTAGCTAATATCCTATGTTTCAAAAATGCAATACACCACACAACACAACATCTATCAGACTACCAAAGTTTACAAAAAATACACAGTTGGTACATCCACGCTAATCTTGTCTATATTTTCACCTCTAAGGCTAATGACCAAGTGCAAGTCATTACCATTCCACAAAATATAAATAAAGAAAACAGTTATACATTTGCCCTCGCAATTACCAAAATAGCTTCGGCAAACGATCATTTCATTTTCTCTGAAGATATTAAAAATAAAGAATATCTACAAAAAATAATCAATCTAAGCATATCAACAGCAACCACATCCCACCCAAAAGACATTATTATTACTACAGATATTAACACTATTCTCCCCCAAATTAAAAAATACCATCTCGTCCCTACAGTTTTGAACTACCAACAAACTAGAAAAATACAGCAAAAGAGCCATCTACAACAATTCATAAACCAACATTTCCCCCCAAAAAAAGCCCCAAAGAATAAACTTGAACAAGAAAAAGAGGCCTTAATCAACTTTACCCAAACACACCACAAAGAATTGCAAAGCATTTTTACCAAAGCTCAAACAATTCCTTTCACCTCTGAAAATTTATTATTACAAAATGCTGGAGTCTGCCTAAATACAGCACAAAACACCTATTGTAGCACAGATACTAAAAAATCTCTACGAGCCAACATACAAGCCGCGTTAACACAATTTACTGAAACACCTCTTCAACTAATTTTGCTAACGTCGCAAGAAGAAATTTCCCCCTCAACCCAACTAGAAGCCGATGAGGGTATCCGTTTTTGTTATGGCAATCAAGAAAGTATTATTTTACCATCTCAAAAACAACAGACTAACAATTTTAATATTTATGCTTACTTAAAACAACAAGCAGGATTAAATCCTGAATACTACTCAGAAGAAATGAAATTCTATAAATTTAAAACCACGGAGATTGATATCAATGACAACATATAACGGTTACGAATTAAACTATACAGTTGACGAATTAAAAAAAATGACCACCGAAGAAATGACCGATGTGGTATTACTTTCTGAAACATCTCAAGCATATGAATCTTTAGCTGAAGGAGATAAAAAAGCCCTCAAACACTTAGTTGCTGCTGCAAAGATTTTAAATAATGTAAGTCTAACACAAGATAATCCACACAATATCGCACAAAAAAAAGCATTGGAAAATGCCGCAACAACAGGTGATGAACACGCAACATTAGCCTTAAAATTATTCAATTCTTTAAATGGTGTCTCCGGTTTAAATGGCATTGACGCTGACCCCATCAATATCTTTAAAGGGCTAACAACACCTAAAGGCAAAAACTTCTACCCTGCAGATTTAAGTGAAGAAGAATTTCACAATATTTTACTTAAAATGTTTCAAAAAGGAGAAATCAATGCGATTCGTCGGATTCTTTCTGCTCGTACAATGGTTGTTCGTGACGAAGATAAGCTAAAAGCAATTGACTACACCGAATATTTTAAAAATGAATTCTCAGAGATGGCAAACGAACTAGAAGTCGCCGCTCATTATTGTACTAACAATCTATTCAAAGAATTTTTATCTTGGCAAGCACAGGCCTTATTGCAAAATAATGAAGATATGGATATGCTCGCAGACAAACACTGGGCAATGATGCAAGCAACCCCCTTAGAATTTACTTTAAGCCGTGAAAACTACGACGATGAAATGACGTCTACAGTTCTTGAAAATCCCAAACTTGCCAAACTGATAAAAGAACACAATATTGAGGTCATTGACAAAGATATGCTAGGCGCTCGAGTTGGAATTGTAAATCTTGAAGGGACAAAACTTCTTTTAGAATTTAAAGACACAATGCCCAAACTCTGCAAAATGATGCCTTTCGCAGATAAATATGAACAAAACATCAGCAGTGATACAGACGTTAAACAAACAATGGTAGACGTTGATTTGGTCAGCCTAACTGGTGATTATGCACAATGCCGTGGCGGAATGACTCTGGCACAAAACTTACCCAACAATGACAAACTCGCCATCAAAACTGGTGGGGGCAGACGTAATGTATATCATCGCCAAGTAAGACAAAGCAACGACGCCGCACGCACTAAAAAAATGTTAGATGCTTTCTTACACCCCGATTTTCATAAATATTATGACGTTGAAGCTGACCACATTTTTGTCATCGGACACGAAAACGGGCACTCCCTAGGTCCATCAAGCGAATACCAAAATTCTCCAGGAATTTGTAAGTCTATTATTGAAGAAAATAAAGCAGACACCATTTCTATTTCTTTTATGCCAGAATATGTCAAACAAGGAATCATCACTGAAGAACGCTTAAAACAGATTTATACTACGTGGATTTTCCGCCTATTATTGCGCGCCAAACCTATTTTCCCCACAGAAACTTACAAAATCATTGATTTAATAGAATTTAACACACTCTTGAAACACGGTGCAATTTGGTTTGATGATGATAAGTTACTTCATATAGATTTTGATAAGATAAGCCCTGCAATGTATGAGCTTTTGACCAAAGTCATTGATATTCAACTCTCAAAATCTCCCGAAAAAGCCCATCAATATATTAAGGAAAACACTGAGTGGAATGAGCTACACGAACACATCGCAGCAATACATAAAAAGCTCGGCTTGAAAAAATATAGAAATATTGTAAGCTACTTTTAAAAAGCAGTTGCACAAACGCCATATATTCATTATATAAAAATCATAAACTTTTAAGGAGAACTAAAAAATGCTCGGACGTTTTATTTATGGTCAATGCTCCCTCTCAGAAGCTTTTTGGAAATTTTCTGTTTTAGGAATGACTATTGCTGCTTTTATCACCCGTGTTTTGATGATACTCTTAAAACAAACTGTCGGCTATCAAACTCGTTACCTAAATGCTGTATGGAACAACTTATCTATCCTTAGTATGAACCCGTGGGCATTTGCGTGGCTTTGTTTTTACACTGCTGCTTTTTTAGCATTACTGGGATATTCTTGTATATGCATCACCGGTATGTGGCGTACATATAAAGAGTATGAAAAAAGTAAAATCCTTGCTTTTATCTGTATGGCAATTGTTTGGGGAATAATCTATTTTGCTATAAAATCTTCAATTTACTAAACCCTAAAAATCCCCGCCATAAAGACGGGGATTTTTTGAGGTTGAGAGGAAATTTTGTTTT
>JAMPED010000001.1:106694-151034 GCA_023665325.1 Acetobacter sp. | reverse complement strand
TTAGCAGCACTATTATTTGCCATTGAAGCTTTACGCATTGCAATAGCTCCACCTTCTGCCTCAGAAGTATTACCCTTAAATAAGCCCCCACTAACAGTTGTTTGTGACTTAGCACCTAAGAATAATGCACCGGCACCATCACCACTAGCAAGCGTTGTATTATTTTGGATAAAGTCAACATTTGACAATGTAGCTTTTCCAAAAACAGCAACAGTTCCTTGTTCTTCGGCTTCGTTTTCTGTAAATTCTGAATTGTTGAGAATGAGTTCACTACCTAATGCTGATACGACAGCAGCCCCATATGCGGCTTTATTTTTACTAAATTTTGAATTATTAATTTCTGCGAAACTGCCGTTAAATATAGCTCCACCCCAAGATTGTGTTGCTTCATTTTCTTCAAATGTTGCATTGTTAATAGCCAAATCACTTAAAGTGTATATAGCACCACCTTGACCTGCAGAATTTTTCTTAAACGTCGCACCTTCGCCTAACGTTGCCGTTACTTCATCTTTAATATAAATAGCACCGCCTTCTGTTTTTGCAGTATTATTTTCAAAAGTAGCATTGTTACCAATCTCTAATGTTACGTTTTCTGCTTTATTATCATTTTCAATAAAAATGGCGCCACCAAAACTATCATCTGCGGTTAGTGCATTGTTGATAAATTTAGCATTATTTCCGATAATAGTAGAATGTCCATCTGTGGTATTTCCACCAGCATATATCGCAGCGCCACCCCAACCGGCAGTATTATTGTTAAATTCTACGTCATCACCAAACACGGCGTTACCGAAATTTTGTACAGCCCCACCAGCTGATTTTGTCGCAGTGTTTTTTGTAAATTTAACATTATTCCCTGCTGATAATTTACCACCATTATAGTTGTAAATTGCGGCGCTTTGCTGTCCTTTATTTTCTGAAAATTCCACGCTGTCTTCTATTTGCAAGGTCCCCTCATTAAAGACAGCCCCTGCTGCTTTTCCTTTTTCTGTTGTATCAACATTTTTAATATTCTCAGAAATCGTTAATGTCCCACCAGACACTACAATTTTTTGTTCTTCTGCCATAGTTGGTGTTGAAAAAGCAACTGCCACTAATGCTGTTGTAATTAAAAGTTTATTTTTCATATGAACTTCCTTTAAATTTTAGTTATTAAAATAAAACCACCAAATAAAGGTGGTCGGAGAGTTCATCAATCATATTCTCTTAAATGATTCCTTTAGCCTTTAAGCAGAAAACTTTGGACATACGCTAAAAGCTCCCCGACCAAAAAAGTTTTCACAATTTCAATCGGGGATATATTTACTACCAGCTATGATGAGTAGCTGACAATATGACGATGTTATATCCTAACACCGAAGAGAATAAGAGCCGATGAAAGCTCCGCACCATAAAGTGCTAAATATAAAGTATTCTTTATATCTACCTGTAGACTATTGAATGTTTAAAATTATGTCAAGTCACAAATAGAAAAGGAGAGCAAAAACTCTCCTTTTTCTCTAAAATTACTAAAAAACTAAATATCCAAGTTCACCACATTAAGTGCATTTTCCTGAATAAAGTCTTTACGAGGCTCAACAACATCACCCATCAAGGTCGAAAATACCTCATCAGCCTCTTCCATCTGGTCAATCTTAACTTGCAAGAGAGAGCGAGCCTCCGGATCTAATGTAGTTTCCCATAGCTGCTCTGGGTTCATTTCACCCAACCCTTTATAGCGCTGAAGAGTAATGCCTTTCTTCCCTGCCGCCATAACAGCATCAACCAGAGTAACAGGTCCAGCAACAACAGTTTCTCCACCACTCTTCACAACCAATTTCAATGATTTAGAAAAGTTCTCAGCCAAAAATTCTTTCATCCCATTAAGCATTTTTGCCTCAGCACTCTCTAAAACTGAAGCCCCTACAATATGTTCCTCTTTCACACCACGCAAGGTACGGAAGAAAGAAATATTGCCATTCTCTAAAACTTCTGCTTTCCATCCACGGTCATATTCAGCTTCCAGATTATCCAAACGAGCTGCCAATTTATCTAACTCAGGCTGGAGTCGAACTTTATCTGACAACAACTCCTTATCAAACAACCCGCAAATGGCCATCTGTTCAACAATATGCTCAGGCGCTTTAATACTTAACAACGAAACAAGATTACGAGCCTTCTTTGTGCTTTCAACATATGCAACTAAATCTTGTCCCATAATTCGCTCGCCATCCGCTGTTTGCAGATAAGCATCATCGCATCCACCGTTAATTAGATAATCTTCCATCTCACGATCATCTTTCAGATAGATAATAGAGTTCCCACGCTTTGCCTTATAAAGTGGTGGCTGAGCAATATACACATAACCACGCTCAATCAACTCTGGCATCTGACGATAGAAGAATGTTAATAACAGTGTTCTAATATGCGCACCATCAACATCGGCATCGGTCATAATCACAATCTTATGATAACGACATTTATCTGCATTAAAATCATCACGCCCGATTCCCGTTCCAAGAGCCGTAATAATTGTGCCAATTTCTGCAGAGTTTAACATCTTGTCAAAACGAGCACGTTCAACATTAAGAATTTTACCACGCAATGGCATAATCGCCTGATTCTTACGATCACGCCCTTGTTTTGCAGACCCACCCGCGGAGTCTCCCTCTACAATAAACACTTCAGAAAGTGCTGGGTCTTTTTCTTGACAATCCGCTAATTTCCCTGGAAGGGATGAAATATCCAAAACACCTTTGCGACGTGTCAATTCGCGCGCCTTACGAGCTGCCTCACGTGCAGTTGCTGCCTCAACAATTTTCCCAACAATAACCTTAGCCTCTTGAGGATGTTCATCTAACCATTCTTTAAGTTTATCTCCCATAACCCCCTCAACCACCGGACGAACTTCAGACGAAACCAATTTATCTTTAGTTTGAGATGAAAATTTAGGATCTGGTACTTTAACAGACAATACACAGGTCAATCCCTCACGCATATCATCACCAGTAATAACCGTTTTATCTTTTTTCAACAATCCATTTTCTTGAATATAGTTGTTAATTGTGCGAGTAAGCGCCCCTCTAAAACCTGCCAAATGCGTTCCACCATCTTTTTGCGGAATATTGTTTGTAAAGCACAGCATACTTTCATTATAAGCTTCTGTCCACTGCATAGAAACATCAACTTGAATATCATTTTCCTCACCAGAAAAGCTAATAATATTCTCGTGCAATGGTGCTTTAGCCTTGTTCAAATGCGTAACAAACGCTTTTAAGCCCCCCTCATAATGGAACACTGTTTCTTTAGGTTCTGCACCACGATTATCAATTAACTTCAAATAAACACCAGAGTTTAAAAAAGCTTTTTCACGAATAGCTCTTTCCAGCACATCATAGTTAAATTCAACTTGAGTAAATGTTTCTGGTGATGGCAAAAATGAAACCTCTGTACCGTGTTTTTCTGGAGTTGATGCTGTCACGTGAATATGTTCAACAACATTACCATTGGCAAACTCGGCCTCATACTGCTGGTCATTCCGCCAAATTTTCAACCTTAACCAAGTAGAAAGTGCATTAACCACAGAAACACCAACACCGTGCAAACCACCGGAAACTTTATAAGAATTATTATCAAATTTACCACCAGAATGCAATTCGGTCATAATAACTTCCGCAGCTGAAACTCCTTCTTCTTTATGCATATCTACCGGCATACCACGACCATTATCACGAATTGTCGCAGAACCATCCGGATTCAAAATAACTTCAGTTTTATCGCAATAGCCAGCTAATGCCTCATCAATCGCATTATCCAGTACCTCATAAATCATATGATGTAAACCAGAACCATCATCTGTATCGCCGATATACATTCCCGGACGCTTTCTTACCGCATCCAAGCCTTTCAAAACCTTAATGGAATCAGCATTATATTCCTGTTCACCTTTAATCATTTCTTCTTCTGTTAAATCAGCCATTCTAAAACCTCTGTTATCATAATTTAAGCTCTTCTCAATATAGCACAAGCTCTGATTTTACCAAGTAAAATCTGCAAAAAAAGCAAGGTTATCAACAGAAAAACTCACCCTTATTAAAGAAATAAAATAAACATAAAAAACTAGATAAACATTTCCACCTGTAAATCTATTGGTAAATACTCGCTAATTCCATTTTTAGGCAAGTTATAATGCCACCATTCCGAGCAAATTGGCTCTAAACCTATTTCCGCCATAACTTGTCTCAAAAAATCTCTATTTTTAATTTCTTTTTCATACATTCCCGAAACAAAATCCTGTCTAGCCTTTTTTAAATGTTCCCGAAAAGCAGCAACATCACCTGCCAGCACCTGCGCTCGTAATCTGCAATCAAACGCATCTACCTTAGTCGGATAGGAAAACTCTCTCCCATTTTCATCACACAAACAAACATCAACCGCAGTTCCAGAACAATGTTGAGAACGCTCTGGTGTTTCAGCAAAAAAGCCATCTATCGAAATAATTTCCCTCATTTTCCTATGTGCCACTGGTGGACGATAAGCGTCAAAAATCTTCATTTTCATATCATTTCGCTTCAATACCGGAATAAGCAATCGTAACCGTTCCCATAAATCTTGATGAACAACAGCAACATTACCCCATCCAATTTCCTGATAAATGGCGCGTCCACACATATTATCTAACCGTGCGTACATTAAATCTACAATAAATCGCTCATCACTAATTTTAACATATGACAAAACGCACTCTCCAAACTTTATCAAATCCTATTACATACGCACATCAAACGTTTCGAAAATACCACGCAAATAGTCCAGCAATTTTTCATCTTCTACAAGCGCCAAACACTGCTCCTCTGTCGTATTTACATCATTTGGGACTTTTCGATATTTTTGCAGATAATATTCCTTAACCCCCATATTTTTTAACGAATCTGCTATTGTATAAATATCATCGATATTCAAAAATCTAGGATCGCAAGTTGTTCTACACTCAAACTTTTTCCCCGATTCGCATAAGGCTTGTAAACTCTCACAGACTTTTTCCACATCTGCAATTCCCCCAGTCACTCTTTTGTAAGCATCCACATCCAACGGGGCTTTAATATCAAAACCAACCCAATCAATCAATGGCAAAATTTCTTTAAATCGCGCAGGAAAATATCCACCTGTATGAACCCCTATCTGATAGCCCAAGACCTTAACTTCATTGATAGCATCAACCAGCTCCGCTTGCACCAAAGGTTCTCCACCAGAAAACACAACAGCATCAAGCACACCTTTTCTCTGTTCAAGAAAATCCATAAACTTATGCCACACAATATTTGTTTCTGTATGAACATCCTGCAAATGCGAATTATGACAAAAAGGACAACGCCACGGACACCCCTGCATAAAAACAACAGCAGCCATCCGATTCGGAAAATCGACGATACTGAATTTCTCAATACCGCCGATTCTAATAGAGCTCATTTAATTGCTCACTTAATCGTTCTGATTAAAGCTTATTCAGCTGCTAAAGACATTGTGTTATCTCTGCAAACACACTCACGAGTCTCGCAGCCGGTAATAGCCTTATCTTCACAGAAACAAAGTCTGGAATTAAACTCACCTTTTTTACCAACGTTAAATTCTGTTGTCGGACGAATATATCCCATAACACGTGTATAAATCTCACAACGTTGTCTTTCGCTATCGTCTAATTTAACATCTTCAATATTGATAATATTGCTCATAATTCTCCCTTTCACTAATACAATATTCTACACTACTTCTTGCAATTTTGCAAGCTTTTTCAGCTTTTCTGCCTTTTTTTCTTTATCACAAATCGGACAGAATTCGTGTTCGCCGGCAATATATCCGTGTTTCGGACAAACCGAAAATGTCGGCGTAATCGTGATATATGGCAGACGGTAATTAGCCAAAACCTTCTTAACAAAATCACGACAAACTTTTGCAGATGAAATACGTTGGTTCATATAAAGATGCAACACTGTACCACCTGTATACTTAGATTGCAGTCTTGCCTGCAAATCCAAAGCTTCAAACGGATCATCCGTATAACCCACTGGTAATTGAGAAGAATTAGTATAGAACGGAGCCTCAGGTGTTCCAGCCTGAATGATCCCTACATAACGCTTTTTATCTTCTCTAGCAAATCTGGTCGTCGCACCTTCCGCCGGTGTTGCTTCCAAATTATACATATGCCCCGTTTCCTCTTGAAACTTAACTAATCTATCACGAACAAAATCTAAGAACTTCTCAGCAAATGCCTGCCCCCAAGTATCAGCAATATGATGTTCATCATTAGTAAAGTTTCTAATCATTTCATTCATACCATTAACACCAATGGTCGAAAAATGGTTTCTCAATGTTCCCAAATATCTCTTTGTAAACGGGAATAAACCATTATCAATCAAACGTTGAATAACCTTTCTCTTAATTTCCAACGATGTTCTAGCAATATTCATTAACTCATCAACTCTGGCAAATAAACCGGCTTCATTTCCTTTATAAACATACCCGAGTCTCGCGCAATTAATCGTAACAACGCCCACAGAACCTGTTTGCTCTGCCGAACCAAACAAACCATTACCACGAGCCAACAACTCTCTTAAATCCAACTGCAATCTACAACACATTGAACGAATTTGCCCTGGTTTCAATGAAGAGTTAAGAAAGTTTTGAAAATAAGGCAATCCATACTTAGCTGTCATTTCAAACAACAATTCCGTGTTTTCATCTTCCCAAGGAAAATCCCACGTCATATTATATGTTGGAATTGGGAAAGTAAACGGACGCCCCATAATATCACCGCCCATCATAACATTGATGTAGGCTTTGTTAATCATCGCCATCTCTTCACCTAAGTCACCATACGTGAAGTCCTGCTCTACACCACCAATAATTGGACGTTGCTCACGCAAATCTTCCGGACATACCCAGTCAAACGTAAAATTCGTAAAAGGTGTTTGAGATCCCCAGCGAGATGGAACATTCAAATTATAAATAAGCTCCTGCATACTCTGCTCAACTTGTTCGTATGTTAATTTATCTTTACGAACGTATGGAGCCAAATAAGTATCAACAGAAGAGAAAGCTTGAGCCCCCGCCCATTCATTTTGCAATGTTCCCATAAAGTTAACCATCTGCCCTACAGCTGAACTTAAGTGTTTCGGCGCACCAGCTTCAACCTTTCCTGGAACACCATTAAATCCTTCGCGCAATAAATTCTTTAAAGACCATCCAGCACAATATGCTGCAAGCATACTCAAATCGTGAATATGAATATCACCATTTCTATGAGCCTCGCCAACTTCTGCTGGATAAACGTGAGAAAGCCAATAATTTGCTGTCACTTTTCCTGAAACATTAAGAATCAATCCGCCGTTAGAATACCCCTGATTAGCATTTTCTTTAATTCTCCAATCCAGATTCTCTAAATACTCGTTAATAGAACTTTCTACATCAATAACAGTTTTTCCATCACCACGGAGTCTGCTTCTCTTATCACGATACAAAATATAAGATTTTGCAGTTTTAAAGAAGTTTGCTGAAATTAAAACTTGCTCAACAACATCTTGAATATCTTCAACTGAAGGAAGGGACTCATCAAATTTATGTGATAAAATTTTCATCACTTGCGCAGTCAACAACCAAGCATCATCTGCATCAAACTCAGATGTAATCTCACCAGCGCGTAAAATGGCATTATAAATCTTTTCTCCATCAAAATCCGCAAGTGTCCCGTCTCTTTTTGTTATACTTTTAAACGGCATCTTATATTTTTTTGCCGTCGGCATTTGCAACTCATTACTAGCCATTTCTTACTTTTCCCTTCTCATTATTTCAATACGTTTTGTTTCTTGCACCTTAAACGCACCCTACTACATATAGTATTAACAAACGGTAAAGATATACAACATATAGTAAAAATACTTTTTAAAGACGCTATATCTTGGCTGATTTAATAATGAAAAAAAACTCATTTTTTTACAAGCTTTTCCCCTCTCTATTTTTTAAATTTTCATATATCATATTAAAATTAAAACGATTTTTTTTTTTAAAGGCGTCCATAAACACCCGCCCAACTTTAAAAAGGAGTTACTAACAGCTTTTTAAAAAAATTACCTTCTATTTTGCAATATTTATACATATAAAGGGTTGACCTCCAAATTATCTGCCTATATTATAACAGATGGATTTAATTTTATGGAGATATTAAGGTGCATAACATTATTTGGGATTTAGATAATACCTTATATTTTGAAACCGACGAATATAAAAACAAACTAAACGAGGCAACTGCTAAAGCAGCCATCGCAGAATTCAACATTCCGCTTGATTTTGTCACAGCCACAGAAAAGGTAAAAGAATCATACGCTACATATCGCGATGGACTAGAAATATTTTCACGTGAATATGGTATTGCCCACAAAGATTTATATATATCATACCATAACTATAAAAGCGAGTTAGTCCCTACAATTAAACCTTATGAAGGACTGCTTGAAAGATTACAAACGTTAAACTGCCCACAATATATCTTTTCAACCTCTTCACGTGATATTTGCGAAAAAATTTTAAAACACATTGGGCTTTATGACTTTTTCAAAGATCGCTTTTATTCAGTTGAAGACTTTAATATGTACAAGAAAAACGAAAGTTCTGAAGTTTATCAAAAATTATGCGAAAAAATTGGCGTTAACCCCAAAACCTGCATTTTTGTAGACGATAGTTATTCTAATCTTGATTTTGCCAAACAAATCGGAATGACAACTGTTCGCATTTTCTACAAAAACAATTCCGCCAAAGATATGGAATTTATCGATTCGGCATATAAAGGAATTTATGAGTGTATAGATGGGCTAAAACAAGATTATAAATGCTAAAAATAAAAGCCGGAAATTCCGGCTTTTATTTTATTTAAAACATATCATCTTGTCTTTCTATCTCCTGACAAAGCTTATTTTCAATAATATAATGCTCTGGTGTATCCAACTTAAGCTGCTCAGTTTCAACATCTTTCCGCCACGCATCAACTTTTGTTCTAACCGCATCTAAATATAAGTCATTAAGCTCCTGAGCTGTTTCTCTTCTTACCTGCGCTTTCTTAACAATCTTAACCCCCAATTGTTCAAACAAACTACCAGCATACTCTTTCAATCGCGGCAAAAAATAATCCAGTGCTTCAATATATATCTGCATATGCGTTTTCTCGTGTCGCAATGCTATATTATACAAGCACGAATCTTTCCTTAAGCTATTCAAAATATAAATTGTCGGCACATAATAGCCTAAATGTATCGTAATTGTTTCTGGATATAAACACGTATAACCATTACTAACATCAATTTGTCCCACCGTTAATGCAAAATCAAATGCATCACGTACTTTCGTCAACCCTACTGGCTCAAAATTAGTACTATTTTCAATTTGTAATTTCTGCAAACGCTTTACTGTTTCCTGTCTCAAAAACTTTCCATCTTTTTCAAAATTATATTTTAACTTTCCGTATGTCGAAGAAAGTTCAATTTTCGGTGGCTTAACAAAACTCAAGCACTCGCTTTCATATTTAGTAAGATTCTCTGCTGCCTCTACAAAATTTACCAACAAACAACTAAAAATTAAGCTAAAAAAAACCTTTTTCATTTAAAATACCTCATAAAGGAACCCCATTATACGGAGAAATAATGAAATATATATATATAATATGCCTACTATTGTCCAGCATTTTTACATATAAACCATTATCTGCGAACATAAAAACACATTACAACGCATTTTTTATTCCTAATGGAGCGTTCCAACAAAACACATATATAAACAATTCCACCACTCAACAACGTTTTCCTAAAACAACGAACACTTCACAAATTAAGAAACCTCAAAAAACGGTAAACATCACAACATCATCAAAATCACAACCCAAAAAACAACAACAAACAATAACACCTCAAAATACTACAGCAAAAACCACAGCGTCTACCCCAAAAGCTGCTACTCAATTACCCAAAAAAATAACAAAAAAAATTCCTGATGCTCCCAAGAAACAAGTTAAATATCAGTTAGAGGATACCATTATAGAAAATAAAAAAGATACATCAACAACACAAACTCCTGCTATATCTACTGCACAATTTAAGCAAAACACTATGAGCGAAATGCTTGAAACATTACCTTATCCAGATTTCAAACAACCCAAATATAAACAACTGTATGCACTTTATGGCTTAGATTTGCGTACCACCTATCGCCAGGGAAAACTTCCTTCCAATTATGAACAGGAAAAAGCCTTATCAAAAGCAAATTCCATTCGTCGGTTTGAGGTCAAATAGTGCTCTAATCATCCCCGATTCGAAGCGCTTCAATAAATGCTGACTGTGGAACCTCCACCTTGCCAAACTGGCGCATCCGTTGCTTACCTTTCTTTTGCTTATCTAAAAGTTTACGCTTACGTGTTACATCACCACCATAACACTTCGCCGTTACATCTTTACGCATTGCAGAAATTGTTTCACGCGCCACAACTCTTCCACCAATCGCCGCTTGAATCGGAATTTTAAATAAATGTCTAGGAATTAAATCTTTTAATCGCTCGCAAATTTGCCGCCCACGAGATTCTGCCTCGCTTCTATGGCACAAAAACGCTAACGCATCCACAGGCTCTTCGTTAATTAAAATCTGCACTTTAACCAAATCAGACTGTTCATACCCCGTCAATTCATAGTCAAAACTCGCATATCCACTGGTAATGGATTTCAATCTATCATAAAAATCAAACACAATCTCATTTAACGGAATTTGATAAACCACCATTGCCCGAGTCCCAACATATGTCAACTCTTGTTGGACCCCACGACGTTCAGTACATAATTTCAACACCGCCCCAAGATAAGTATCTGGTACCAGAATTGTCGCCCGTACCATTGGCTCTTCAATAGAGGAAACCGTAGATAAATCCGGCATATCAGCAGGGTTATGCAACATAACCGTTTCACCTTTAGTCAGATTTATCTTATAAGCCACAGAAGGAGCGGTTGTGATAATATCCAAATCAAATTCGCGCCCGATTCGCTCTTGAATAATCTCCATATGTAGCAAGCCTAAGAAACCACAACGAAAACCAAGCCCCAAAGCAGCAGAGTTTTCATTTTGATAATCTATACTCGCATCATTCAGTTTTAATTTTGCTAAAGCGTCTTTTAATGCTTCATACTGACTGCTATCTACTGGAAAGATAGAACAGAAAACAACTGGAATAGACGGCTTAAACCCCGACAAAGCCTGTTCACAAGGGCGTTTATTATCCGTAATCGTATCACCAACACTGCAATCCCCCACACTTTTAATACTTGCGGTAATAAATCCCACTTCTCCAGCAGTTAATTCATCAACATCTTGCATTTTCGGTGTAAACACGCCGATTCGATCAACCGTATAAACAGCATTATTGCTCATCATTCGAATAATTTGTTTTTTCTTAAGCACGCCATCTTTAACGCGCACCAAAATAATCACACCCAAATAAGAGTCGTACCAACTATCAATCAAAAGCGCTTTAAGTGGTGCGTTAACATCTCCTTTAGGTGCAGGCAATTGTTGAACAATAGCTTCCAACAACTCATCTACACCCAAACCGGTCTTACCAGAAGTTTCCACCGCCCCACTCGCATCAATCCCGATAACATCTTCAATTTGGCTTTTAACCTTTTCAACATCTGCAGATGGCAAATCAACCTTATTTAGCGCTGGTACAATTTCGTGGTCATTATCAATTGCCAAATACACATTAGCCAGAGTCTGTGCTTCCACTCCTTGCGTTGCATCTACCACGAGAACAGAGCCTTCACACGCTGCCAAAGAGCGAGATACTTCATACGAAAAATCCACGTGTCCAGGGGTATCAATCAGATTAAGCAAATATTCTTCACCATCTTTTGCCTTATATTTAAGCCGAACTGTTTGCGCTTTAATAGTAATCCCACGTTCTTTCTCAATATCCATCGAGTCGAGGACTTGTTCGGTCATTTCGCGCCGTTCCAACCCACCGCAAGTTTCAATAATTCTATCAGCTATTGTTGATTTCCCGTGATCAATATGGGCAATAATTGCAAAATTTCTGATTTTTGCCAAATCCTGCATTTTTCTTTTTTCCTTTTCTTTAATAAACTTACTTTATAGATAAAGCATATTTTTCGAAACCGCAACAAATTTTATACTTTCCTGTTGCAAGTCAGATAAAAATATGCTTAAATAGGAAAATAAAATTATTGAGAAAAGCTAACGGAGGCTGTTATGATTAGATTTATTGATATTGAGTTCGGTTCAAGCCGCTATCAGGAACTTCTGGACTTGCGTTATAAAATCTTACTCCAACCGTTAGGGTTAAAATTTCTCGATTCGTACCGTGGGCAGGAAGCAACTTTTCTCCACATTGGTTGCATTGAAAATAGCACCGATGAACTTATCGGTGGCTTAATCCTCGTTCCAGTAGATAATGAAGAAATCCGCGTAATGCAAGTTGCCGTAGATGTCGTCCACCAAGGAGAAGGCATTGGACGTAAACTCATTGAACACGCAGAAACAGTCGCTAAAGAAATTGGCTATAACCATATCGTAATGCACGCAATGCTCTCGGTTGTTGGATTTTATGAAAAATTAGGTTTCACCCAAGAAGGCGATATGTTTGAAGAAAAAGGCATTAACTTCGTCAGAATGGTCAAAGAGTTATAATCACAGTACTAAAATTCCTAGTGCCAATATATACCAAGTAATTTCTGAACGATAAAACCATAACAACGCTACAATGATTAAAATTAGAATTATTTTTCCTATACGACAGAATGACTGGCTCTGTTTAGTTTCTTCAACAAGCTTATCATTTTGCTGATTTATCCCTCTCATATTTGCAAGATCAAGTAAATATTTATATGCTTTGTCATCTTTTTTTACTTTTAAACAATATTTGCCATCTCCATATTGAATTATAACGGATATCGTCCTGTCTCCGACAAACGTTATTTTTGTAATATCTTCAATTTTTATTTTTAAGAGAGGCTGCTCCTTGAAACAATATACTCCCACAACATACAAAAATGTACCGTCGGTTTCTAAAACTGTTCCCTCCCGCACAAATATACTAAACAACAAAAACAGCAAAAAAAGAATAATTCCGATTCCGACGAACAACCTTTTAGCCAAAAAATAGAATATATCACCATCGGGGGCATCGCCTGCAATAACTATGGAAAAGACAGCTCCACACAAAACAATCAACCGCCATAAATCAGCCCATATACTTACTTTGCCAAATCTCTGCCGTTCCACCGTTTTACTCCTTAACAGACTGCTCCTTTAACCTTTGTAGATACAAATACCGCTCATCATTTTTTTTGATATCCGTAATCTCTACTACTGCTGACGACTTACCATATGTAATACACACAAGCATCCGCCCTTTTCTCATCAAAAAACTACCCAATTTATAAATCAGCTCATACAAAAGCTTCAACCGAAAAACTTTCTTTAAGGTGCTCTTTAATTTTGTATCCTCCGAAACCACCTCAGCAAAAGTTATTTGTTGAATATCCTTAAAACAAATTCGTTTCTGTTCAAATTCAAACAAGAAGCACCACTTTTTAAAAATATGCAAACACTCTTCATCACATTCTATAATCGTTTTAACAGAGCAAAGCAACACACCGTCAACAACCACAAAAATATATAAAGCCAATCCCCAAACAACACACCAAAAATCTTCAGGTTCATAAAAGAATACTCGCCAAATAACAATAACCGGCATAAACAAAAGAATAGGAAATAATATAATACCTACACACCTAAACACAAACGCCCAGACATCTCTCGGTTCAATATCTCCAACTCTTTGCTTTTGCATACTAGCTCCTAATCCAAATAAAGTGAGCTTAGTTTATATCTTTTAATGCCATTGCGTACCAAAACGCCGATAATCGCTGCTAACGGCACTGCCAGCATCAAGCCTAAAAAGCCCAGCAACACTCCGCCGGCAAGTAAGGCAAACATAACCCAAACCGGATGCAATCCGACACTTTCCCCCACCAATTTCGGAGTCAGAAAATTTCCTTCTAAAAACTGCCCTACCAAAAACACGCCAACGACATACATAACGTGCTCAATATCACCATACTGCGCAAAAGCCAACACACAACCAAGCACAAAACCGGTTATTGAACCAACATATGGAATAAAGGAAATAATACCTGCAATAAAACCAACCAGTAAACCTAATTCCAAACCGACCAATTTAAGCCCAATAGAATAAAACAAACCTAAAATAAGGCAAACACTTAACTGCCCACGAATAAACCCTGCAATAATCACATTGATTTCACTTAAGATTTCCATAATAGATTTTTTAGATTTCTTAGGAAGTAGCCCTTCAAATTTTGCCACAAAAATATCCCAATCGCGAAGCATATAAAATGTTACTACTGGCGTAATTAAAATAAGCGAAATAAGGTTAATCAGCGCAAAACCATTTGAAAGTAAGCCACTCAATACCTTACCAAACACTCTTAAACTATTCCCAATATTACCCCGTATCATTTCCTCAATATTTCCGCCCTTTAAATCTGGAATTTTTTCTGCTAAATTCTGTAATATGGGATGAACTTTTTCCATAATTAAGCCCAAATACTTTGGAGTCGCCTGCAACAATAATGAAAGCTGATTTTCAAGCATCCCTAAAAACAATCCCACAGCAGGCAAAACAATCAATACAACAACAAAACAAACTAATAATGTTGCCCATAATCGTGATAATTTGAGCTTTTGCAATTTATCAACCATCGGATCTAATAAATACGCCAACAAAATTCCTGCCACAAACGGCATCAATACTGACCGTAACACATAAAGCAAATAGAAAAAAAGAAAAAAGATAACAAACCACATATAGGGACTAACATAAAATCGACTATGCGATTGTAAAGGCTTTAACATCTGCTGTTTAACTGTTTTAGTAGATGACATAATATCCTCCCTCATTTTTCATTTGATAGCCATCTGTCCCCAAGTTAGCTTGTAATTTTTCAATCACTCCGCTAAATTCAAAACGAAATCGTACTTTTCCATTTCCCATCGAAACAATCGAAACCTCATTGATTTGCGGATTCGCTTCCAACGTTTTCTTTAATGCGGTCCATTTCGCTAATTGCGGATACGCATAAACCACATCATATGTTTTTACTATTTCAGACATTTCTTGCTCCGGCATTTCTATTTTTGAACGACCTTTCAAAAACGGTAAAACCATATCAATTATTTTTTGTGGAGTCTCTGCAGTAACTTTCACCTCATCAACATTTCTTTCTGGAAAAGATTTAATAAACACCACTTCATTTTTCGGTACATATTTTAAAACATAAATACTATTTATTTTATTAAACTCCGCTAGTTCACTATACTCCCCATCTGACATATTATACAACCGATTCGTTTCTACAGCAGTAATATTTCCCAAATTTTTATCAATCAAACGTACATCTAAATTTCCCCGTTCAATACGCCCACGAGTTAAAAAAGCATTCCTCCAAAAATTTTCATCACTCCACAAATCAAGCGTTCCATCCTCTTTTTCCAATAACGGAATAACCAATACCTCTTGCTCTTCGCCTACAATAAACGGCATATCATTTTCTGCCATATAAGCCTTTAATACTTCTTCATTTATGCTGATTCGTAATTCAGCAATATAGCGCACATCCGAAGACTTCTCCATTAACACCATTACACCAGAAATAAAATGCTGCAATTGGTTATCATTCAGTTCTGCTAACTGTAAAAGACTTTTCTCAGTGCTCACACTTTGCACAACTTCATTAAGTGCTTCACGCGTCGCTTGAGCCATTGCTTGCGCTTTGGCATCAGTAACCGTTTCAGCAGTCACATCCACCCGCACATCCGCTTCATAAAGTGGTGCAGCTATAGTTCCCCGAACAAATCCTATCAACACAGCTAAAGTCCAAATAATTTTTTTCACTTTTATCTCCGTTTCTATCCATAATACTCTTTTCATACACTTAAAAAGCACAAAAATCAAACTTTTTTATTGCCTTTTAAATATGTATGATATTAACTAAAGAAAATTTTTTAATCTATTTTATTCATATAATAAGGAATCTGAAATGGAAATCAGCAAATTTTTGAACTCTCTCTTAGATAGAGCATCTAAAGATAAAAAAACCATTGTTCTGCCTGAAGGTGAAGATGAACGCATTTTACAAGCAGCCCATATCATTACCGAACGCAAAGCAGCAAACATCATCATTCTCGGCAATGAAACAGAAATTAAAACTTATTTCGCCAAAAATAATTGGAGTATGGACGATATCAATATTATCACTCCAGAAAACTCTCCTAAACTAGAAGAATATGCAAACCTTTTATATGAACTACGCAAATCCAAAGGTATGAGCATTGACGATGCACGTAAAATGGCTCTCAATTATAACTATTTCGGCACATTGATGATTAAAGCTGGTGATGCTGACGGTATGGTTTCCGGTGCAAATCACTCAACCGCAGATACTGTTCGACCAGCCTTGCAAATTATTAAGTCTGCTCACAAAGACCGTAGTGTTTCATCTGCCCTCATTTTGGTCGCAAACAACAAACCTTATGTTTTCTCAGACTGCGCCATCATTATCAATCCAACAGAGCAAGAACTAGCAGATATGGCTCTTGCTAGCGCTGAAACAGCTCTCAAATTTGGTTTAGATCCCAAAGTAGCTATGCTCTCATATTCTACCCGTGGCTCAGGTTCTGGTGGAATGGTTGATAAAGTTCGCAATGCCACCAAAATTGCTCAAGAAATGTTGATAAAAAGCGAATTGAATGGCAAAGCCTTAATTGATGGTGAAATGCAAGCCGATGCTGCTTTAGATTGTGTTGTGGCTAAAAAGAAAGCTCCCGATTCGCAAGTTGCAGGTAATGCAAATGTTTTAATTTTCCCTTGTCTTGAAGTTGGTAACATCAGTTATAAACTTTTGCAGCGTTTATGCGGATGCGAGGCTTATGGTCCAATGCTCCAAGGATTAAACGCACCAGTAAACGACCTCTCTCGCGGAGCTCTAACTGAAGACATTGTTGGAATGATTGCTATCACTGCCATTCAGGCTGTTAAATAAATTTAATTAAGGAACGTATCCAAATGAAAAAAATTCTTGTACTAAATTCTGGTTCATCTTCATTAAAATATCAGTTATTTAATGTCGATGGTGATAAATATGATGTTGTAGCCAAAGGCGTAGCTGATCGTATTGGTATTAACGGTTCTTTTGTAGAAATTAAATTCCCAAACGGAGAAAAACGCAAACGTGAAATTGCCCTTCCAACACATAATGAAGCCATCAACGAAGTTATCTCAGAGTTATTAAATGGAGCTTTAACTTCTATGGCAGAAATTGATGCTGTTGGACATCGTGTTGTTCAAGGTGGCGACATATTCAAAAACTCTGTTTTAGTCACAGACAGCGTTGTCGACCAAATTGAAAGCTTAGCAGAACTTGCACCATTACACAACCACGCTCACGTATTAGGCATTAAAGCTGTACAAAAACTTTTGCCAGATATCCCGCAAACTGTTGTATTTGATACGGCATTTCACCAAACAATGCCTAAAGAAGCATTCTTGTATGCACTACCATTAGAACAATACACAAAATATAAAATCCGCCGTTATGGTTTCCACGGTACATCACACGCTTATGTTTCTGCAAAAGCAGCAGAGCTTATTGGCAAAAAAGGAAAAATCATCACCTGCCACCTCGGCAATGGTGCCTCTATTTCTGCAATTGATAATGGCAAATGTTTAGACACATCTATGGGTTTCACTCCACTGGCTGGTCTCGTAATGGGAACACGTTGTGGTGACATTGACCCTTATATCCCTCTTTATATATGCAAATCTCAAAACAAAACACCTGACGAAGTTAATGAGATTTTAAATAAAAAAAGCGGTATGTTTGGGTTATGCGGCTACTCTGATAACCGTGATGTTGAAACACTTTTCGGTGTTGAAGAAAAAGCAACTGACGCTATGAACGCTTACATTCACAGCATCATTCGTTTTATTGGTTCATACATTGCCGTATTAGGTGGCGTAGATGCTATTGTTTTCACTGCTGGCATCGGTGAAAATGGTTCATTGGTAAGAAAACTCGTTATTGAACGTTTACAATACTTAGGGATAACCCTTGATGAAGAAGCAAACAACAGACGTGGAAATATTGAAGAAATTTCAACGGCTGATTCTAAAGTTCGTGTTTTTGTTATTCCTACTGATGAGGAATATATGATTGCCAAAGATACAATGCAAATTGTTTTCAGTGCATAACAACCAATTAACAACACAATAAAGGCTGCTCTTAGCAGCCTTTATTGTGTTAATAATCCTTTACTAATAATTTCTTTAGATTGATTAAAAAAGAGTTCATCCAAATTCATAATCAAATAAGCATCATCAATATATAAACTATTAAGACTAGGATATGCCTCAGCCTCCCGATACATCCACCACCGAATATCTCTAACCTTTGTAGCAATATCTTCGGGTTTTAAAACAAAAGCTCCCACAAACCACAACCTTTTTCCCCATACCCCCATCCGACTATCACTAACCGGATTATGCATATCATCCCAAAATAATGCACTAATCAAATCTGCAGGCATCACTGTATAACTTAAAACCTCATTATCAAATTGTGAACACCTCTCTCCACAAATATGCTCCTTAAAATTCGGATACCCCACACTCAATGATACATACGAACGTGTTACATCAAAATTAGGATGAAAAAATATCCGTTCTAACAATCGAGTATGATATAACCGCTCGGCTCGAAACTTCAAATACTGTACCTTCTGAATATCATAATCTGTACGCACAAACAAAAATAAAAAGAAAAATCCGCTCGCAAACAATAAATTACGCTGCCACTGTCGTTCCGTATCAAACAAAAAACACATCGCAACAATCAATATCCCCAGTTGCCCCCAATAAGCCACTCTAAATTCTGCTAAATAAGCACTCGCAGAAAGTAAAAATGATAACCGTGAAGCCAAAAATAATCCGCCAATTCCCAACAAAACTATCATTTTATTTTTAGAAAGGTAAAACATTTTAAAAACTGCAGTTCCCAAAATTCCTGCATAAAACATAGCATATTGTATCCCTAATGTCTGATAAAAGAAACCAATATTTTTTAGTGGAGCAACCAATTCCTTTAAAATTTGCTCCGGCAATTCATTAAAATGACGCATTTGCAAATTATACATCTGAGTATTTAAAACTCCCTGATCTGTTAAATATTTCCAAATACCCCGAGTAACAGCATAAGCCAATAAAAATTGCCCACCTAAAAACAAACAAGCCTTAAAAATATCTTTAAGTTCCATCTTTTGCTTAATATAACAAATTAACTTTTGTCCCACAAAAATTGTTACAACCAACGCTAAAATCGGCGGATAACTCCCTAATAGTAACACTACACCAGTAAAACCACATATAAATTTCCACCACCGAAACGGAGATTGTGCAAAAAACAAAATCCCTACGCCAAAGGCCGCATAAAACGTCAAAGGCAATGCAATAAACAAATAATAAAAAACAATTGCCGTATAAGGCAATGATAACAGTAAACATAAAAACAATATTGAACTTTTCTTATCTGCTGAAAATCCCAAATAAATTGCAGCCAAACACCCCATAAAAGACAACGCAAACAAAGATATAATACAAGTAAAAATCGGCAAAACTTGTCCATTAAAAAGAAAAGCCGTAAACAAATGTTGACTGTAACGCGCTTCAAATAAACCATCCGAAACAGCAACACCATATTGTAAATAGCGCCAATCGTGATTCCCCCACCAAAATTGGAGAATCATAAATCCCCATACCAAACAACCAGCTGCAACGCTACAAAAAAGCGCATTCTTCCAAGATTTCAATAAATCAATCATATTTAATTAACTATATAGAAAAAGGTTCCCTTTTTTGTTACAATTTTTTTTGTATTTACGCAATTCTTCAACATTGTTTTTACACATTTTTCTAAACAAAAACTACTATGAAAAAAGATTATTTAAATTGAACATATACCAAAAAAGACCGCTCAAATAGCGATCTTTTTTAAGTTTGATATCAAATTCAATTATTGCTTATTAACCAACACAATCTCAACACGACGATTCTGTTCGCGTCCAGCAGCTGTTGCGTTTGATGCAATCGGATTAGAAGATCCATACCCATTAGCAACGATTCTATTTCCATCCACACCCTGCAAGCGCAAGTAATTAGAAATAGAATTAGCTCTCATCATAGATAGTGAGTTATTTGTCGCCGCACTACCAGTGCTGTCTGTATATCCATTGATTTGAACCATAGTCTTATTATATTCTTTAATGACCTTTGCAATAGAGTTCAATACTGGCTGAAATCCAGGTTTAATGCTAGCATCATTGCTTGCGAAAGTAATATTCCCTGGCATAATCAAATAAATCTGTCCATTAACTTCTTGCACTTGAACCCCAGTATTTAACAATTCTTGACGTAATTTACGTGCTTGAATATCCATATATGCGCCAGTTCCTGCACCCGTTGCTGCACCAATTCCTGCGCCAATCAAAGCACCTTTCTTCCCTCCAGCAAGCGCACCAATACCAGCACCAGCCGCCGCACCAATTCCTGTTCCCCAAGCTGTTTTAGAAACCTTACTCTCACCAGTGTATGGATCAGTTGCACAAGCCGACAACATTGAAATTGCTAATAAACCGCAAATAAATGATTTTTTCATAAATTTACCCCTTCTAAAAATTAAACTACTCGCCATATTTATAAATAAAACAGCTTAAAATTACTTTAACGCTTAATCAACTTTTTCACCACATACCGAATAATTAACAATAAATACAGCGCTCCCAATCCCCATATCAACCAAGTTTTAAGTTCTCGATTACTAATAGCCTTTGTAATTTTATTAACATTTAATGCACTTCCTGTCACTTTAATTCCTTCAACTGGTTGCTCGTGCAAAATATTCACCACATACTGATAATCCGGATTAAGAAAATCAAAATTAAGCACCAAATCTTCACCATATGGCACAATTTTAGCTGTAATTGCACCAGTTGTTTCATCTTTATCTAAATTAAAATGTTGCATTTTTGCATCTTGAGGAATTTCTATCCGAATAGGGTCGTGTCCAATATGCGATACATCCGCCCCTGAAAGCGCTTGCTCCCCCTGATTATACAGATAAACTTTTGTTAAATACAAATCTCTATACTTTTTACCACGCACATCCACCGCATATTCATTGTTATTACTTGATGAAATGAGCTTAACAGTATTTGTTTCATACCGCAAAATTGGACGACTAATATAAAATTGATAATATCCGAGCGCAATCGCCGATACCGCTAAAATAAACGCCCCTGTTGGACTCGTCCAAAACGCCCAAAAATCTTTTAGAGAACGACTTAAAAAACTTGGCTCTTTTTTTTCTTCAACAATATCAAACATATTTCCTCCTATTTAATCCATAAAAATATAGCTACATTACAACACATTTAAAGCCTATAACCAAAAAATCTCTCTCAAAGAACTAATACAAAAAACGCCCAATCACTTGGGCGTTTTTCTTTTAATTATACTGCTTCATTTTTAGAGCGTTTACGTAATATCGGATCTAAAATCTTCTTACGTAAACGAAGCGATTTCGGCGTAACCTCTAACAATTCATCTTGCTGAATGTAAGACAACGCTTGCTCCAAAGAAAGTTTCCGTGGCGGAATCAAATCAATCGCATCATCTTTACCAGCTGCACGAATATTGGTTAGCTGTTTAGATTTTGTCGGGTTCACTTCCAAATCGTTAGACTTCGTATGCTCACCAATAATCATTCCCACATAAACCGGACTATTATGTTCAATAAACATCGGACCACGATCTTGCAATTTCCATAAAGAGTAAGCAATCGCTGTGCCGGCTTCACTTGAAATCAATACGCCATTACGATGGCTTTCAATCTCACCTTTATACGGCTCATACCCATAAAACACACGGTTCATAATACCCGTTCCACGTGTATCAGTCAAAAAGTCTGAATGATACCCAATCAAGCCTCTTGCCGGTGCGTGGAAAATCAAACGCGTTTTATTACCGATTTGCGACGGAATCATCTCTAAAAGCTCAGCCTTACGTTGACTCAATTTCTCAACAACGGTTCCCGAAAATTCATCATCCACATCCACAACAACTTCTTCAACAGGCTCCAAGGTATTGCCATTTTCATCTTTATGCAACAACACTTTCGGTCGAGAAATAGAAAGTTCAAACCCTTCACGGCGCATAGTTTCAATCAACACACCAAGCTGTAATTCACCACGACCAGCAACTTCAAAAGATTCAGAAGTTTCAGAACGAGAAATCTTTAATGCAATATTGCACTCTGCCTCTTTCAACAATCTATCCCAAATCATACGTGAGGTAACTTTATCCCCCTCACGCCCAGCCAAAGGCGAATCATTAACCGAGAAGGTCATAGAAAGTGTTGGTGGGTCAATTGGTTGAGCCTCAATCGCATCTGTAACATCCATCGCACAAATCGTATCAGCCACCGTTCCTTTAACCACACCAGCAACAGCGACAATGTCACCCGCTTTTGCTTCATTCAATGCCACACGTTCCAACCCTTTATAAGCCATAATCTTAGTAATACGTGTGCGCTCAATCTCACCATCTTTATTGATAACTTTAACTGCGTCATTAACCTTTAGGCTACCACTATGAATTTTACCAGTCAAAATACGCCCAACAAACTTATCTGCCTCTAATGTTGTTGCAAGCATTGAAAATGGTTTATCTTTTTCACATTGTGGTTCTGGAACATAAGACAAAATCAGCTCAAAAAGCGGACGCAAATCTTTTTTCTCATCTTCTAGTTCTTTAACCGCCCAACCATTGCGCCCCGAAGCATATAACACCGGAAAATCAAGTTGCTCATCATTAGCATCAAGGCTAACAAACAAATCAAAAATCTCATCCAATACCTCATCTGGTCTTGCATCTGGCTTATCAGCTTTATTGATAACCACAATCGGCTTCAACCCAATCTTCAAAGCCTTGCCAAGCACAAATTTAGTCTGCGGCATCGGACCTTCCGAAGAGTCAACCAATAAAACCACACCATCCACCATAGATAAAATACGCTCAACTTCACCACCAAAATCAGCGTGTCCTGGCGTATCTACAATGTTAATATTCGTGCCATTCCACTCAACAGATGTACACTTAGAAAGAATGGTAATTCCACGCTCTCGTTCCAAATCGTTACTATCCATCACACAGGTTTCAACCTTTTGGTTATCCCTAAATGTTCCGCTCTGGCGCAACAATCCATCCACCAAAGTCGTTTTGCCGTGGTCAACGTGGGCAATAATGGCAATATTTCTGATACTCATATTCTGTTTGTTCCTTAAAAAATGCCTTTTAAGCTAACTTAAAGGCATAACCTGATATTAAAATTTACCCTTTTATAGCAAAAAAATTTTAAATAGCAAGTATTTATGACAAAAAAACGCTACAATTAATCCAAACTCTCCACACCGTCATAACCAAAGGAACAATCACACAATAAAGTAACAATTCACTCTCAATAACACTAATTACCGACTCATTACAACTTACACGAATAAAAAATAGCAACTGAGTTAAATCAACCATCCCCCACGTTTTATTTATAAAATATGTTCCAAAGCAAACAACAAATAGCAAAAACAGTATCAATACATTAAAAACCCAGCAAATACGTTCAAAATATTTCATTTTAACCTATAACTCCAGAACAACTCCGCAAACTGCCGCTAAAATAATATAAAATATTGGGCTCTTTTTATAAAAATACACTAATGCAAAAAATATCACAGCAAATATACCAGCAAAATAATCCTGTACACTCAACTTAAACAACTCAAAACCCGCTTGTAATATAAGTGCAGCCACTGCTGGACGAATTGTCGCCATTACCTCACATAACAATTTATTGTCAGCACAACTCCGCAAAAGTTTTGATACCATAATCACAATGATAACAGAAGGCAATACCAACCCAAATGTTGCCATCAGTCCACCACCAATGCCTGCTGCTTGAAAACCGGCATATGTTGCCATATTAACACCTACTGGTCCTGGGGTAGATTGCGAAACCGCAATCATATTCGTCAACTCTTCAGCTGTAAACCAATCAAACTTTTTTGTTAAATCAAACAAAAAAGGAATAGTCACCATTCCGCCACCAATTGCAAAAAGACCAATTCTGAAAAATTCATAAAATAATATTCCATATATCATTTCAACCTCATATATCGAATCGCACCCACAATGGCAGCCAGCAATACTGCCATAATTGCCGAAACATCACCAAATAATAAAGCCACCAAAATAGCCACAAACACACCAAATTGTAATCGTGACGTCACCGCTTTTTTAAATAAATGAAGAACTTCATTCAAAATCAATGCAATCACACCCATACGGATCCCCGCAAAAGCGTGTGCAACCATAGGATTATCAGATAATACATTTAATATCCCTGCTAACGCCATAATAATTATCAACGATGGCAATACAATTGCAAATGTTGCTGTCACAGCACCTTTAGTTCCTTTAATTTTATATCCTGTAAACGTTGCAACATTCACCGCAATAACTCCCGGTGTACACTGCCCAATAGAATAGTAATCAATCAACTCATTTTCTGTAATGTATTTATGTTTTTCAATCAACTCTTGACGAAATAATGGCATCATCGCATATCCACCACCAAACGTAAATAGCCCTATTTTAAAAAATGAAACAAAAATTTTCGTATATTCTAACATTGATATTCTTCTGTTGTTGCCTATATTCAGTCTATTACTACAATATAAAACTTAAAAAAAGGTTTTTTTATGCTTATAGGTTCAATAAAAGAACATAATGATGCGGAAACTCGCGTTGCTCTTACGCCAACTGTTGTCCAAAAACTCATAGACAACGGACATTCTGTATTACTTGAACAAGAATATGGTATAAAAGCTGGTTTTACAGACAAAGATTATCAAGATGTCGGGGCATACATCACAAGCAACACCACAAATATTTATTCCAAATCTCAAATAATTTTACAAATTCTCCCCCCCACACAAGAGATGTTAGCACTTCTAACTAATCAACAAACTGTTGCCGCAGATTTTCGCAATTTTATTTTCACCTACATTCCTAAAGATTTAAATATCATCCGATTAGAACTTGTTCCACGCACATCAATCGCCCAAAGTATTGATATTTTAAGCGCACAAAATACGATTCGTGGCTATATGGGCGCCTTATATGCCCTTTATCACTCGCCAAGAATTGCTCCCCAATTGATGACCGCAGCCGCATCCATTAAAGCCGCCACAGCCTTAATCATCGGCACAAGTGTTACTGGTTTGCAAGCTGCATCCGTTTTCAAACGCCAAGGCTGTCGCGTCACCATCGTTGACATAAACGAAAAAAGCAAAGAACTCGCTCAATCAGTCGGTGCAGAATTTGCAATGGCACCAAACAAAGAAGAATTAAATAAATTACTAACCAATAAAAATTTCATTCTTGCCGCAGCCGCCACACCAAATGGAAATTCGCCACAAGTTATCACTGCAGAGCAACTTGAATATACCGCAAATGGCGCTGTTATTGTTGATAGTACAACCCAAAACATTGGTCTGAGTGAAAACCAAAATAAAGATTTACACTATCATTTTTATCGTAATTTATATTTAGAACGCCTTGCACCAGAAAGTGCATCCACACTTTGGGCTAATAATATGTATAATTTAATATCATTGATAACAACAGAAAATAATAATATAGACTTAAGTTTGAATTATATTGCTCCAATGGTTTACACTCCCCGCCCATCACACACACCTCGCCCACCAGCTCCTTTCTACATACACCCTTCTTCTACTCAACAATAAAGGATTTACCCTATGTATTTATTGGATATTTTCATACTTTCGTGTTTCATCGGCTATTTTGCAATCTGGAGTGTCACACCAGTCTTACACTCCCCATTGATGAGTGTAACCAATGCCATCTCTGGAATCGTCATTATTGGCGCATTTCAAGCCTTAAATAATATTCATTCAGAATATCAGGCTTATATCCTATATGGCGCCATATTTTTTGCCTCCATAAATATTTTTGGTGGTTTTTACGTTTCCGCACGAATGTTAAGTATGTTTAAACCCAAGGATAAAAAAAATGATTAACACTTTGATTGCCCTTATATATTCTATGTTCATACTTGCCATTAACGGACTTTCGACACCACAAAAAGCCTATCGTGGCAATATCTTAGCAATGCTCGCAATGGGATTAGCTATAGTCTGGGGATTATACAATCTCTCTTACCAATATTTATTACCCACAACCCTTGCCCTGTTTGGCGGAGCACTAATAGGCATCATCTCCGCTCATAAAATTAGTATGCCTAATCTTCCACAAATGATTGCTCTGCTAAATGGTCTCGGAGGACTCGCCGCCGGTTTAATTGGTATAACAGAAATTACCAATATTGAATACCATCCATTACTCATCCTTGTCATTATCAGTATCGGCTTCATCACATTCACAGGTTCTATTGCTGCATTTTTAAAACTTTCAGGCAAACGTTTATTTATTGATAATGATACACTCCGTGCTATCAGTTTAATAATCCTCATCACAACCGTAATTAGTGGTTTTTATGCATATAATAACAGTGGTGAATATTTATGGAGTTTCATTGCATTACTCTGCTTATGGGGATTACTTTTTATTTTACCTATTGGTGGTGCTGATATGCCAATTATTATCTCAGTACTCAATTCTTTTTCAGGATGGAGTACTGTTCTAGTCGGTTTTAGCCTAAATAACACTTTACTTATTATTGTTGGCACGCTCATTGGTGCTAGCGGTACTATTTTATCTTACATTATGACCAAAGCAATGAATCGTAGTTTAGCCAAAGTTATCTTTTCTCCACCACAAACAACAAGCGATGATATATCCAATGAAAACAAGACCATCCATCAAGGAAGTCCTCAAGATGCAGCATTCTTAATGGAAAACGCTAACAAAGTTATCATCGTTCCTGGCTATGGAATGGCAGCAGCAGGCGCTCAACACGAATTAGCCAATATGTCAAAAGTCCTCAAAACAAAATATAATGTTGAAGTTAAATTTGCCATCCATCCAGTTGCCGGCAGAATGCCTGGTCATATGAATGTCCTTTTAGCAGAAGCAGACATCACTCCTGACGATGTTTTTGAGCTCAAAGATATCAATCAGGAATTCCAAACTGCAGATGTAGCGTATGTTATCGGAGCAAATGATACCACCAATCCACTTGCCAAAACCAAAATCGACAGCCCAATTTATCAAATGCCAATATTAGAAGTTGAACAAGCCAAAAAAATATTATTTGTTAAACGTTCACTTGCTGCCGGTTATTCTGGTATAGACAATCCTCTCTTTTACGCAGATAATACTCTTATGCTACTTGGAGATGCCAAAGAAGTTACCAAACAAATAGTTGCAAATTTAGAAGAATAGTAATTTATTTCTTTGCCAGATAAGACATTCCTGCCAAATATGTATTAAATAATACTCTGACCACATACCGTTTCTCTAAACGAGCAAATTCCTTCTCGGTCGTCAACAGTGAACTCAATGCAAATACAGCAATAAACAATACTTCTGTAGAAACTCTACGTTCACTTCCCGAAACCTTAATAAATAATTTTTGTAAATTATGCTCTAAAAGTTGAACAATTTTGATAATCCGCCGGAGATAAAATAATTCAAAATCTGCCATCACTTTGGCAAAATGGAAATTATAAAGTGTAAACCATAAATTTTTGTTATCTAAAACAAAATCCACATATTTTTCAAGCAAATGATTAAGGTTAACAAACGCATCTGAACCAAACTCTGCTGTCTTAAGTTTTTCATACAACTCATCAAGTGTTTGGCAATTTTCCCACATCACCAAAACATCCATACTTTTGAATTGATTATATATTGTTCCAACTGAATAGCCAGAATACTCTGCTAATTTTCGCGCTGTTAAAAACTCAAATCCTTTATCACGAATGAGCTCACGCGCCTTAATAATCAAATCGACTCGAATTTCTTCTTTAGTTTTTGCCATTTTCGCCTGCCATTATTTTTAAATTATTTTTAGAATACAGTACTAATGAACACTGTTCAAGTATTTTTTATACAAAATTTAACTATTTTATCATATTGTAAAAGACAACAGACTAATTTTTAAGGAATAAAAAATGGCTAAAATAGGTTTTTGCGCAATTGCTGGTAGTGGAATGAGTGCTCTTGCACAAATATTAAAATATAAAAACAACGATATATATGGCTCAGACCGCAGCTTTGACCAAGGTAAAGAGCAAAAAAACAAATACGCCTTAGAAAATATCGGCATCAAAATTTTTCCACAAGATGGCTCTATGCTAGATAAAGATTTCTCAGCTCTATATGCATCTACTGCCGTAGAAGATACTGTTCCAGATATCAAACGCGCAAAAGAACTAGGAATTCCAGTTAAACGTCGCTCGGATTTATTGGCAGAAATTTTCAGCTCTTATAAATACAACGTTGCTGTCGGTGGAACTAGCGGCAAATCCACTGTTACCGCAATGATTGGTTACATTTTAGACAAAGCAAACTTAAAACCACTCGTCATAAATGGCGCCTTGCTTAAAAACTATGAAGAAACAGCAGGAATTCCTAATATCATTTTTAACGATGATGAATATTGCGTGATTGAAGCAGACGAAAGCGACGGCTCCATTGAAAAATATACACCTTACATCTCTGTTGTAAACAATATCACCCTAGATCATAAATCTATTGACGAATTAAAAATTTTATTTGGAGATTTCATTAAACGCGCCAAAGGCGGAGCCGTAGTAAACAAAGACTGCTTACACAGCTACGATCTGCAGTCTATCAATCCTCAAACAGTAACCTTTAGCATAAAAGACAATAGTGCAGATTTTTTTGCCGAAAATATTACAGCTGTTTCTAATGGCACCAGCTATACTTTCCAAGAAAAAACCTACAAACTCAAGCTCATCGGCAAATTCAATGTATTAAATGCAATGTGCGCTGCTGCTTGCTGTTCTTTACTTGGTGTTAAACCAGAAACTTCTTGTGAAATCCTCCAATCATTCCTTGGTACAAAGCGTCGCCTTGAAGTATTAGGTAGCAAAAACAATATAACCATTATTGATGATTTTGCCCATAACCCAGACAAAGTTGCCGCATCAATGTCCGCTCTTAAAAGTTATAACGGACGTTTACTAGTAATGTTTCAACCCCACGGCTTTGCTCCAATGCGCCTAATGGGAAAAGAAATTATAGACAGTTTTATTAAATATATGGATTCCAAAGATATCCTAATGTTGCCAGAAATATATTTCAGTGGCGGATCTGTCACGCGTGATATTTCCTCAAAAGATTTAGCAAACTATGCTCGTCGACATAATATTGATGCCCGTTTTTTCATCACACGTAATGAATTAAAACAACATATCTTAGAAATTGCTCAACCAAACGACCGAATAATTTTAATGGGAGCAAGAGATAACTCCATTACAGATATGGGTTTTGAACTGCTGGAGAAATTAAAATGAGTTTCTTAAACAAAGGAGATACCATCGGCATCATCGCCCCTTCATCCGGACTGCAAGATAAAGATTTAAAACCCGCATTAGACTATTTCAAAAAATTAGAACTAAAAGTCAAACTTGCAGACAACCTTACTAGCGAATACCGCTATATGGCAGGAACAGACAACGAACGAGCTAAAAACATAAATAAAATGTTTGCAGATAAGGAAATAAGAGCCCTATTTTGCATCCGTGGTGGTGCTGGTTCTACACGTCTATTAAATATGCTGGATTATAACATCATCCAGAATAACCCCAAACCCATTATCGGTTTAAGCGATTCAACCGCTTTACAAAATGCACTTTTCGCAAAAGCAAATATCCCTTCTCTCACAGGATTTTTACCGCTTTATGACTTTAATAATAAAGATATTGATAACCTTGTTGACAATTCACTAAAAACAGCTTTATTCTCAAACTCTCATCAGATAATCTCTGGAAATTACCTCATTAACGGCTCAACAAATGGAATACTTGTTGGTGGATGCTTAAGTGTCTTGTGCTATCTTTGCGGAACCCAGTATTTTCCTGATTTAAACGATAAAATCCTTCTTTTAGAAGATATCGGCGAAAAAACCTACAAAATCGACCTAATGTTAAACCAACTCAAACAGCAAAAAAATTTCAATAAACTCAAAGGCATAGTTTTAGGAAAATTTACTGATTGCACCATTTCCTCTCCAGAAGATGGCAGCATTGAAGATTGTATCAAAGACTTCACCACAGGGTTAAATATCCCGATTATCACAGATTTTAATTATGGGCACATCCCTTCTCGATACGTCTTACCGCTAGGCATTTCTGTTAATATAACTGCAGAAAAAAATACTTGTACACTTAGCTGGTAAAATAACTCAAAAAATGCATCACATTATATATATCAAGTTTATAAACTGCAGTCATATATTTTTGTACTGCAAGCCATCCACCATTATTAAACGCTACAATCATAGAGCAAACAAATAAATTAGCCCCAGGCAAAAATAACCAACAAAATAGAAAACCCACTTCCTTAAAATCTGGTTGCTGACCGTGTATTTGCACTACAATACTTTCAAGATGATAAGCAAAAAAATACCCAAACACTCCATTCACCCATAAACTATCGGGAATTTTTGCTGCAAAAAAAGTTGCAAATAACATTAAAAAAAATAAAAATAATGGAAAAAAATATGGTCCGATAACAATTAACCAATTCCCTTTACCTTTAAACCCCATCGCGCCCCCAGATTCATCCATATTCAAATGAATATGGACTACTTTATGAAACGTAAGTAACGCAAAAAAGATATGTGTAAACTCGTGTGCCAAAATCTGCATCGAAACATTTGAGCGAGCAGAAGCCATAATTTTAATTGCCAAATAAGCAAATACCCCACCCAAAAACGCAAAAAACTTCACATTATTAAATTGAAAATAATGCAACGCTTGCACTAATGCCGGTAATGACAATATCGCAAATAATGCCACCGGCCATTTCAAAATTCCCAGTACTAAATCTAATAATCGAGCCATTTTTACCTCATAAAACTATATTAAAGTCTATATTTATTTTTTCAAATGAAAAAATCGCCCCTCTTAAAAACATTTTTTTAAAGCTTATATAAAACCTACCCCCAAAGAGGAGAGTTTTTTAATGTTAATAATATGGAAAGGCAAACAAATGGTTGATTACAGAAATGAACGCGACACTCTCACCACTGGTGATGTGCGCGATGACTATAGCACCACTTATAATAACGGACATTACGACTGCGAATGCTGCCATTGTAAAAAAATCTTTATGATGTTGGTTCTGCTAATTTTAGCATTCATCGCCGGCATTATGGTTGGCAGCTGCGCACACGGTCGTTATGCTGATAACTATTATGATGGTATGACATACGCTCAACGTGAAGCTTTAAATAATCCCAGACGTTTCCACCGTGGAATGCAGCAGATTACACCAAATACTCCTGCACGTCGTGCCAACAGAGCTTACACAGCACCGCAAGCTGGTGGCTTTGTAATGGAAGTTGATGAAATAGATTAAACTAAATATCTCCACTCCAAAGGCAGACACAATGTCTGCCTTTTTTAATACAAAAAACTTGACAAAAACACTGAATCTCTCTATAAAACATCTATAAATAAAATTATTATTCACAATTAAAATCCCTATTAGTATGAAAGCAATGTACGCAGGGTCATTTGACCCATTTACATTAGGACATTTGAGCATTGTCGAAAAAGCGCTCGAAAAATATGATAAGCTCATCATCTGCATCAGTAAGAATGAGGCAAAAACACCGTTTTTCTCCACAGAAAAACGCAAAAAATTCATTCAGCTTACCATCACTAATCTCCCTCGTGCACAAGATATCTCCATCATAACCAGCAACGATTTAACTGTAAATACAGCTTGCCTAAACGATATCAATACTCTCGTTCGCGGCATTCGTGCCGATTCGACTGATTTGCACAGTGAAAAGCAGATGGCTGAAGCTAACCGACTTTTAGCGGCTGCTCGTGGTTTTGAGCTTAACACAGATTTCATCATTCAAGATGATCCATTCTTGCAGATCGTATCATCAAGCCTTGCTCGTTCATTACTCCAAATGAAAGAGTATATTGCAATGACCCGCTGCCTACCAAAGTGCATTAGTGAAGAGATTATTGCTCAAACACTCAAACCATTGTTCTACACTTTGTTCAAGGAATGCATTGTTTCCAATCACTACTGGGAGCTGATTAAAAAAACATACACGGCTCGTTCGTATCACAATCTGATACATCTAGCATATATGTTCAACCAGCTCCACATCTACAAACAATGTAACAACAGAGAAAACATCCCTATCGATGAAAACCTCTATCTGGCAATCTTCTTGCACGATTATATTCACAACGTGCAACCAGAGGCTCATTTGCAATGTAATAAACAGGATTCTGCAAATACCTTACACAACTGGTATAAACAGCAAATCTTTATCCCGCACATTAATGCGCTAACAGTATATCGGTTGATTATGGCAACTACCCATAATCAAGGGACATTAACAAATCAACAAAAGTTGATAGCAGACCTTGATTTAAGCATCCTCGGCACTGCAGATTCCGCCACCTACAAAGCTTACGCCGACGGTATCCGCAAAGAATACGCCGCATACACTGATAAAGAATATAAGAAGGGTCGTCTAGCGTTCCTCTTTAAGCTCCTCAAAAAGAAGCCTTTGTTCCACACCCATTTCTTTAAAGAAAGATTTGAAGAGCAAGCCCGTAAGAATATTACCGCTGAAATCAGAGGTTTACACGACAAGTCCTAACTCAAAAACCGCCCCTCACCCGAGGAGCGGTTTTTGCATATCACATTCAGTATTGACAAAAAAATAAAATACCCCTAACTTAAATTAAATCAAAAATTATTATCAAATTATTTAAATTCTTAAATTATGGAAAAAATAAAAAAACGACTTACCAAACTTTGTCTTGTAATCTGTATGATTTTTCTTTTTTGTGAGATGACTTCCTGCTACCCATCTGCGGAAGAATACATATTCGAACGACTAAAAGAAGATGTTGCAACCTCCTGCTTACCAGACAGCATAAAAGCTGAAATCGCAAAGATGCCGTTTAACACATTCATTAAGCAAAATCCTATAAAAAAAGAAATTGCCAAGGAAAATGCACAACGCATTAAAGAACAACAACTCGGTGATAGCATATGGAATGAGCTACAACGCATTAAAGAGCCTGAAGTAGAAGCCATACGCAAACAATACGCTGGCAAAACCCAAATTTTACGTATTAAACGTTTATGGTTCAATAGCGATGTTCTTCCGTGGACATATGATGCTTGGCGATATATATCATATAGCTTCAAGAGTTCATCTATTGGTTCATACCATCGTGGTAGATATACTAACTCCACATCAGGAACGCTAACACCCAATATGTCAGGCAAAGCCAAGTACATTGGTGATAACAGACTCGATTACGCAAACATCGTCTTTTCAGACAACAGTTACAAACGTTTTCTAATAAAAGACAATCCTGAATGGCTGTTGGCAAACGAAGGTGAGCAAGTTGAGTTACGCTACGTCGATACTGGCTATAAAGTCGGTTCAGACGTTGGTAGAATTCTAGAAAAAGATGTTTTTGACCTTGTCATTCACATTGAATATACTCCATTATTTAAATAAAAGACATTATGAAATTAAGATATACTATTTTAATAATTATTGCCATCTTAACAAGTGCTGCAGTATTTTCATTTCTTCTTAATTCCTGCTCTGAAGAAAAACCAACTGCGCAAGAAATTATAGAGTTCAACAATGACCACTACAAATGGACTTTGAATTACAGATTTGAAAAAACAAATTTAGAAGAACTCCAAAAAGCCAATTTCTTGCGTAAAAAAACTGCAAATAACTGGAAGATCTATAAAGATACCACACGTAATATTGTTGAAAAAAAACAAATTGTTCGCATCTTACGAATGGCTTCTTCTTCAGTAATAAATTCTCCATCATTTTACACCAAAAACTATTCTGAAAATAGCATCACAGAAAAAGGACACGGTGCTGAAAATGAAGATTTTATCGTTTTTTATCTAAGCGATGGACAAATCATCAAAAGCTCTCCCCAGATAAATCCAGAATGGATGGGAACGATGGTCGGTGAAAAAGTTCTTAAAACCACAGGTAAAAGACTCATTGCTAATGAATATGAGAAAATAACGTACCACAACGTACAAAATAACTCATACGAAACAGTTAAAACAGCACCTGATTTTCATTTTGAGGAATACACTACTTATCAACCCCTCTATAGCAAATAGAAAAAGCCCCTGATTTTACAGGGGCTTTTTTTATATAAAAAAGAAAACAAAAAAACTTATTGACAAAAACCGTCATTTATGATATTTATATTGTCAAGTTTTAACAACTCAAAGTTAGGAAGATGATTTTTGAAATAAAACATACAGCTCTTCGCTGCCGTAGATGGAAAATGCGACGATGATTTATCTGATACCCACCAGATAAGCAGTCGCAAGGTTTGAGATACGCTCAAATCTTTTTTTATAACCATTTTCTCGGAAAAATACCAATGAGTAAAAAACATTTAAAAGTTCAAAAGTTAAACGAAACCAACCTCTCAAACGTTATGGAATTACAAGAACGGATTATTTCTGGACTCCATCCTGATGAGCAACATTTCATCCTTCACCGGACAGAAGCTGACTACATAAAATCTCTCAACGGTTCTAGCTCCAATATGCTTGGTGTGTTTGACGGAGATAAACTCATTGCCCAAGTTGTTTACGGAATGCCCCAAAATGGTGAAGCACGGGATATGCCTGAGTTCAAACCTGACACACCAAATGAAGATTTAGTTATTTATGAAGCAATTTTGGTTGATCCAGCATATAGAGGTTCGAGTTTGATGAAACGGATGTTAGAATACATCGAAACCAATGCCATTGATGAGGGCAGAAAACACTCCATCATCCAAATTGCCGTTGATAACCCTGCAAGTTGGATTAACGCGCTGCATCACGGAATGTCAATAACTAAAGTAGATTTAGACCCTACAGATGGTGTTAAAGTAATTTACTTGGAAAAAGCAATCAAACATAACGAAACTCAAGAACCATTATTTCAAGATAATAAAGAAACATACAGTATGTATCTCGGTGAAAACATCCACGCTAAAATTCCCAGTTTGTTTATGAAAATGCAGCACCTCATCAACAAAGGCTACCAAGGCGTTAGTTTAAATAAAGAAACTAAAAGCTTAATCTGGCAAAAAGATGCAAATCTGCTTGAATTTAATTATGCACTATATCAAAAACACGCTAGTACTCAAGCAATTTTATAATTTCGCCACTCCGAAATAGTACCATTCCGCACCAATCTCTGCTTTAAGATTGGGCAATAAAATATATCCATCTGCTGGCGCTGTTAAAATTTCACCATCATCATAACGGGCTATTTCCTCACCTTTGGTAATCAAATCTAGATGTTTATAATTTTTACACATCTGCCCTTCACGCTTTTTAACTACATAGCTTTTCAATAAAATATGTGTCTTCTTGTGTTCCAAAGGCTTTTCTATTTCAATCATCTGAAAAGCAGCTAAAGTACTCATAATCGCCAAATATGCCAAATCCACTGCTTCTGCAGATTTATGATAACCACATTCAACTGTTGTGCCAGCTTTTCCATAATCATACGCACAACGCTCTGTAGAAAAATCTTGTATTTCCCCTTGCTCTGCATATATATCGGGCCACCCTTCAAGCACATAATCAACCGCCAAAGCATCAATTAACTTCTTCGTCGTTTCGCTAAGATAATCACAAAAAGCAAATGGAACATCACCTTCACAATGCGTTGAGTGTAAATCAAGCAGCACATCACAATCCTTAATTAGCGGACATATCTCATTGGCTAGCCGTTGTTCGTAAGTTTGTGGCTCTTTATGCTCAATCATCACTCTGTTCAAATTTTCATCAATCTGCCGCACATCCCGTTGATACGCTTCTGGATTACAAATCGGAACAACAACCAATTTGCCATTTTTCAGCACTATTTTTTTATCTTCAATTTCGTTTAATACCCGCTTAAGCGCATTTGTTCCAGCCGTTTCATTACCGTGAACTGCAGCCAACACCAAAAGTTTCGTTCCTTTACTTCCAGAGTCAAATTCATACTTGCTAATCATTCCGCCATCACCTCAATAAATTTCTTATACCGCTCAGCATATTGCGCCTCATATTTACCAGCAATCTCGACCAAAGATTTTTGCTCCTTAAACCGATTTATCAAAACATCATCTGTTTTAACACTCAAAACCTCCGTTGCTACATTATATTCATCATAAAGCCGAATAAACTGCACCTGTAGCTCATAAGCCTTAATCTCATCATAATAAGATTTTACAAGCTTAAACCGCACAGGTTCTTCCATTGGTTTTCCATTCAAATAGTGCGCAACAGTAACCTGTCGAATAAACTCCATAATTAAAATCGGTGAAAATTGCGCTTCGTTATTTTCTTCAGACATTTTGTTCCTCACAAATTATTATCAATAGTCTAACGTCCTCTTCATTAAAGTCAAAGAAAATTAGTAGCGATAAACAAAAACGCTCTCCTAAACTCAGAGAGCGCTTTAATAAAAACATTAGCTAAAAGCTTATTTGCTGCAAGGAGCAACAATTTCAGAAAGTGACAATACACCCAACAAATAGTCATTTGTGCAAACTTTCTGGCTACCGATAGTACCACGAGTACCTGTGCAAGCAGACAAAGCCAACAAAACAACGAGAACAGCTAATTTTTTCATTTTAAAGTCCTTTCTAAAAGTATATTACTAATAAAACACCTTTAGATTATACCAGTAACTACAAAAGTCAAAAAAAAATTATATAAAATCTTATTCAGAGTATAACTTAAAAATTCCACATTATATCAAGAAACTACTTCTTGGCCAATAAATAACTCATATCGATTCTTTTGTAAATTTCATCAATATCAACAGTCCCATCCAAGCAAACGGTAAACCAATGTTTTTTATTCATATGATAAGCCGGAAAATATTTCTCTCCATCCACTAGACGTTGTATCTCTTCCACTTCGCCTCGCAAATCCAAAACTTCAATTTTACCATCACCGCCTAAACCAAGTTTATCTCTTGCTACTGTCAATATTGCACCATACCATTTTTTATTATCTTGGCGGCGAAAAACTGCATTATCAGGAAACTTTTCCCATAAATACTCAAACACATCACCATATTTCTCTTGCACATACAACCGAATCAATTTTGCATATCGACTTTTAAACACTTCTACATTGCCACATTTTTCAATAATCTCGCTAAACACTTTCTCGCAAGCTATCCGCACTTTACCAACAAACGCACCAGAAACCGTTGAAATTTTTACAAGTGGATAAATCTCTTCTACCTCCACATCCCAGACATCCCAAAAAATTCGCCCTTTTTCATCAGCAAAAATTTTTAATTCAAACAAACCATCTAAAATCTGCCGAGAATAACAATATTGCTCACCAACTTTCACAAAACCAAATTGCAAAAGCTTTTCAATATCAAAGCTATATCCATCCAAAACACTCTCAAACATATTTCTTTTAATATCTCACTTGTTGCTTCTTTAAATAGTTAGTTTTTTCACACTGCCACCCTTTGGCTGCACGATTAACACAATCATAATATTTACCTTTACCTTGTTTCGGTATCGCCACCCTACCGCAAACAATAGTTTTTCCCGCTTGTACAATCTCTGGTATCTCCCAAGCACGATTTTCTAATTTATACCGAGCCAAATCTGCAAACAATCGTGCCTCCATATAATCTCCTAATGTAGAGTTGCGAACCAGTGGCTTTTTTGCAAACCTCTTACACAAATTAGCAAACTGCGCCCTATGTTCAGATAACACATATCCCTCACCATTAAGCAACTTTTCAAAACTCTCTTTCACCACCGGATTCTTCCATCCCCCACCAAACAATACCATATCGGCCGGCATAGAAATATTATCAGGAACCAATGTCAACGCTTGCACTGCAATATACGCTGCAAAATATTCAAATGTATGCACAACGTCTTCAAACGCAAGTCGCTGCTTCTCTACATATTGAAAAATTTTTCCTTTATAATAATATGCGGGATCTCCCGATTTAGGCAACGGCATTTCATAATATTGACGTCCAAAATTAAACAATTCTTGTAAAAGTTCTTTATTGAGCAGCCCCTTTTTACCATACTTTCCATCTTTATCAAACGCATCATTTGTATGCTGACGAATATAACTATCTGTATATTCATTAAACGGACCAGCATCCGCTCCTATCTGCGCCACACCATCAACTATCAATGCAAAATTAGATGTATTTCCACCATTATAATAACAGCCATTTCCTTCCGATGCTGAAATATGCGCATTGTGTGGTGGAACAAGTGGAGCACCATCAAACCCACTCATAAGTGGATCAGAGCGAAAGTCATACACTACCAGAATCTCTGTTAAATCTGCTAACCTCTGCCCCGAACCAATTTGTAAGGTATATGGTTGTGAACCATCAATTTTTGCCTTTGATGGAGGATTATGGTCTAAAGTCTTCCCGTGAAACCCTATCGCATCAATAGTCTTTTTATCAATCCCATTTTGCTCACACATCTCATCAACACAATCCGCAATCTGTCGAATATATTCATTATGAATTGTAACAAACTCAGGTAGTGCTTCAATCTCCGCTCGTGTTTTATCAAATACTAACTCGCGCAATACCTCTATTTTTTCTTGCATATCTTTCGTATAAGGCTTTGTATAACTGCAAATATCCGTCATTTTATCACCATCAAACTCTGTCAATACCAAATCAACCGCATCCATAGAGTTGCCTGTCATATTCCCGATAATCCGATACTTAGTCATTTTTTCAACCTTATTAAAAATTTACCCAAACTTATATTATACCCTCTCATTTAACATATCGTTAAAAATCTTAATGCTTGCTTTCAAGCAAAAATTAACTATCATACAAATAATCTACCACACAAAAAAGGAAACACTATGAGAAAAGAAGCCTCACTCTCAATTATTGAAGATAAAACTCAACAAAAAGTTTTAATGATTCGCCATCATCGAGGAATTAACAAAGGCTGCATTAATTTCCCAGGTGGAAAGAAAGAAGCAGATGAAACCATTGAAGAATGCGTCAAACGTGAAACATTAGAAGAAACCGGCTTAACCATCACAAACCCTGTTCTCGTCGGCTATGTTGAATTTCCTCGTTTTGATTTTTACGTTCACATCTTTAAAAGCACACAATTTACAGGGAATATCATAAATAACCAAGAAGAGGTTGAAACCTTTTGGCAAGATATGAACAACATCCCTTACGACCAAATGCGAGAAGCCGACAAAGATTTCATCCCAGACATTCTTGCCGGAAAATACGTTAAAAGACAATACATCTACGATGAAAACTTCAAACTTCTTGATATCATCAACTTATAAAAAACAAACGGTAGACTTAACATCCACCGTTTGCATTTAACTTTAACCTACAATTTATTGACAACACCCACAAGAACAACCGTTTTTTTGAAACCAACTATTAGCTTGCTCCTCAGAAGGAATCCCACCGGCAAAAGCCACCTTGCCGTCAATAACAACCGCCGGTGTAGACATAACACCGTATGAAATAATTGCCGCTATATCTTCCACTTTCTCGATTTTCCCACTAAACCCATTTGCTTTTGCTGCTTTTTCAACAATTTTCATTGTCTCTTTGCATTTTGGACAACCCGTTCCTAAAATTTTAATATTTTCCATATTTTGTTCTCCTTAAAAAATAAATTGAAAGAAATAACCGCAAAATATCGCCATTCCTAATATCACGAAAAGAAAGGCCAACAACATCGGTAACCTAAACATTGATTTAAGCAATATCAATTCTGTAATACTTGCCCCACTCCCGCCAATCAATAAAGCCATAACAGCCCCAAGATTCATTCCTTTTTCTATCAGCATAGCACTTAATGGTATTAACACCTCCATACGGACATAAAGAGGAATACCGATAACAGCAGCAAGAGGTACAGACCATAAACTTTCCCCACTGGCATATGTTGCAATAAACTCACTTGGCACAAAGCCATAAACAAATGCCCCCAACGAAACACCAAACAATAAATACCAAAACACACCCTTAAATTGCACTACGGCTTCTCTATTGGCTTGATTGATCCGTAAAGAGAATTGCGACGGCTCCAATTTTTTATCTTCACCTGCACACCCACATCCGCAAGTAGAAACTTTTGGAGCCGGCTTTGAGCAACCGCATCCGCTGGAAGAAACCTTAGGTTCTGGTTGAGAAGCAGAACAACAGCAACAAACCTTAACCTCTGATTTTTCAGGAACAATAAAACGCTCAAATCTTAAAATTGTAAGAATGACACCAGCAACCACAGATACCACCAAGGCAATCAACGCATAAATCACTGTAATTTTTCCGCCAAATGTTGCAAAAAACAAACCAACAATAATCGGATTTAACAACGGTGAGACAAACAAGAATGTCATAACTGGTCCAAATCCGGCTTTGGCTTTTAACAGCCCCCTAAGCATTGGAATTGTTGAACAACTGCAAAACGGTGTAATAGCACCAAGCAAAACCGCAAATAAATAGCCGCTTCCCTTTTTACCGCTCAAAATCCGTTCAATTTTTTCAGGCGGAATATATTGCTGAATAAGGCTGACAAGCCAGCTTATTGCTAAAAATAAAATAGACAGCTCCGCCCCTAAAAATAAAAACATTCCAAACGCATTTTTTAACATTTCATAACTAAAATCCATCTTCAATTCCTTATAACATATTTAACAAATAACCCGTCAAAATAAACGCCACCAAAAGATAACCGATAAAAATCCCCAACAGCCTATAACTAAACACTTTTTTGAGCAACATCATCTCTGGAAGCGAAATAGTTGCGATACTCATAAACATCACCAAAGCCGTTCCAAGCGGAACACCTTTCATTAGTAACACTTGCATAATCGGCACAATTCCGGCTTGTGAAGCATAAATCGGAATCCCTACAACAGCCGCCATCGGTACTGCCCACGGGTTTTCTGCCCCAAGATACTTTATAAAAAACTCTTTTGGAATATAACCGTGCATAAAGGCGCCGATGGCTAATCCGATTACAATATAAACTGCCAACGATTTAATGATATCTTTAGCAAAGTTATGTGCATAAAGAACCAATGTTTTAATTTTCTCTTTAATTGTCGCACCGCAATCTGCCGGTGGCAGTGTATTTGGAATACTCGTTGCCAAATAACGTTCCATATTAAATTTATCAGCCAAATACCCAGCCAAAACAGAGATAATCGTCCCTGAGATAATATAAATCGTTACAATATAAACGCCGTATCCGCCCATAGACAACAACATAAAAGCCGCAATCTCACTAATCAGCGGCGAGCTAACCAAAAAAGCCACACTCACCCCAAACGGAACCCCCGCTGCCAAAAAGCCCATAAATAAAGGCAGCGTCGAGCAAGAACAAAAGGGGGTAACCACACCGAGAAAGACCGCTAAAAAATAGCCGCTCCAGCGAGATTTATGCGATAAATAATCACGCACTTTTTCCGGAGAGAGTTGAGAGCGAAACAAAGATATAATAAAAATCAATACATACAGCAAGACAAAGATTTTAGTTGAATCTTCAATAAAAAAATGTATTGCCTCTCCTAAATGCGTATTGACATCCAATCCCATTTGAGCAGTTGCCCAATCAGCCAATTTTGTAAAAACACCTAACATCCGCAGCCTCCCTCGCAACAATCCGTCAGTAGGAACTTTGTAATCTCCTTTATCATTTTGCAATTCGGCTTATAGAAAATCTGTTTGCCTTGCCGCTCGGAAAAACACAAATCCGCATTAGACATCAAACTTAAATGAAAAGACAAAGTATTACGCGGAAAATCATTCATTTGTTTTGAAATATCCGTCGGCGTAATGCCTGTGGCGCTGTTTTTCACCAAAATCCGAAAAATCTGTAACCGCGTTTCATTGCTTAACGCGTCAAAAACAGTTGCAATCTTTGTTAAATTATTTGTCATAATAAACTCCTTAAAATATAATAAATTCCTACACTTATAAAAATCACAGCCGTTAAGCGTCTGGCATATTTCTCAAAAATTGTCGTTGCCTGATACAATCTACTGATTCTTTCTGCGCAAAAAGCTAATATAACAGCAAAAAACAAGACAGGCAGTCCCGTTCCGATACCGTATAAAAATAAAACCCAAAAATTTCCGCCGCTTTGTATCAAGTTAGAAAAGAAAAACGCCGCACTGACCGGACATAACATTGAAGCAAATAAAAACCCGAGTAAAAACGCACCCAAGAATCCGATTTTATCAAACTTATTTTGAGTTTCCACATTCATCTGAAAGGATGGCAGCTTTATTTTGACGACATCAAGTAACACAATCCCCAAAATTACCATAATCGGTCCGACAATATACGCCGCTTTTGTTTGTAAAAAGTCGGAAACTTTCGGGATAACATTTAAAAAATAAGCTAAAAAACTTCCGACAGCCGTATAAAAAATCGCACGCCCGATAGTATAAAAGACACCATTAAGTAAAACAATATAAGACTTCGAAATTTTTTTACCCAAAAACGACACCGCCGCAATATTTGTAGCCAGCGGACAAGGGCTAACCGAGGTCAAAATTCCAAACCAAACAGCCATCAATAACATCTGTATCATTTAGAGGCCTCTATAAAATCTTGAACTTCTTGACGAACATAATCTTTAAATGCTTGCTCATTACCAATATTATTCCACAACTTATCTAAATTCTTCCATTTCCCTGTATCTGTATCTTGCACCACAACAGATTTTGTATAAAGTCCATAGTCAGACAAAAAATGCTTGTTTTCCGGCTCATCAGTATTAACACTCTCAAATCTTACTTCCAAATCTTTCACTGCCTCTGATGACCAAGTTTCCATCTTACGACAAGTTGAGCAACGCACAGAATTATGATAATAAGAAACAACCACTTCCGCCTGCACCACAAAACTTAGCAAACACATTCCCAATGATAAAAAAACAATTTTCTTCATTTTTACCTCATAACGATTCTACATTTCTAGTAATATAGAAACATAAAACAAATAAAAATGCAAGAAAAATTTTTATTAAAAAAATTAAGACCTAAAAACTAATTATAAAAACAACAAACGGCAGATAAAACTCTGCCGTTTTTCTCAATAATTTCACAATCGCAAAATATCTTACTTATGCGTATGAAAAACCTTAGTTAAAATCTTCCAATCATTCCCTTCTTTAACCAGCAAAAACATATCCGTATATCTTGCACCGTGCCAATTATTAGACTCAACTTTTGCATATGCAATATTTCCTGCAATATCAACAGAGGTTATATCTGCTTCAATATCGGGCGCAGCAGGATTGCCGTCAATATATTCAAACAAAGCGTTTATTGAGCCGCCCTCAACTTTCCCATCTGCCGCACTATACATAATCGCATCTTTATACGCTGATGAACGTAAAATTTTACTATCACCTTTTCTGCCAGCTTCAAGATAATTGTTTAATGCCTGTTTAACAGCTTCATAGTCCTTAACAGATACTTCATTCATTGTTTTATTCCCTTCACTCAAATTTAAACCTGTTTCATTCTTAGCCGCATTAGCAGAATTAATCATAAAAAGCGCTAAAAACAAAAATAATAATCTTTTCATTACAACAATTCCTCATCATAAATTTCTATTGCATATAAAATATATGCGCATATACTACAAAAAAACAATACTTACATTTTTGTTTAATACTTACCTTAAGGATAGTGTAAAATGGAAACTTGCATCAAACCAGACACCCGCATAGAAAACACCGGTTTCGGCTATACAATGTCAATCATCGGTGGTAAATATAAAATGATAATCCTTTACTGGCTCGGTGAATTTGAAGTTTTACGCCATAACGCTTTACACCGTTTAATTGGCAAAATATCTT